>CAJTNY010000055.1 GCA_910577875.1 uncultured Christensenella sp. | reverse complement strand
GCCCTTAATTCAAAACGATGCGGTTGCGGAATGTCGACGCCGTTTCCGTCGTAAAAAATTATATAGGAGGAAAAATGCGGGTGTTTGAGATATTGAAAAACTTTTTCAAATCAAAAGCTCTTGGGTTTTATTTTACCGCGGCAGTAGTGGCGTTATCGCTTGTGCAACTTACAGTCTACGTTGCCGCATTCACGCCGGTTTCGTGGGAAAGTTATATGCATTGGACAGTAATATTCTTTTCCGTTCTGGCTATACTGTCGGGGATAGGTTTAGCTTTGTTTAAGGTTACTTCTCCCTGGGCGCCGGCTGCGGCTACGCTTATGGAATTTTTGTCGTTCCTTATGTTTATGCGCTTCGGCTATATGTATTTTTCGCAGATATTTTACAGCGGCATTTCTCTGTCGTTGATTTTTCAGATGTATTACGGTTATCTCGTAAGCATAATTCTTTACATAGTAATTTTCGGGTTGGGGGTTGCGGCTATGTCCATAAAACAAAACAAACCCGAAGAAAATACAAAGGTTGAAACAGAAGCGATTACTTCCGGAGGTAAAGCATGAAAACGTTAAATAAGAAAACATTGAAAACGTTGAATCTTGCGTCGAAGATATGCACTGAAATATTTACCTTCCTCTTCGGCATAATTATGGTCGGCGGAGTAATTCTTTTTGAAAACGTCGATGCGGTAAATACCGTTTTCAAGGGGGTAACCCAGATAGAAGTCAAAGACCCCGACGCGGACTCGAAAGACAGCGAATATTTCAAAACTTCGTTTAACAGCGTTGCCGAGGTAAAGGCTAACGGCGAAGTTTATGCGGAAACGGTAGTAGCCGAAGGTGCGACTCTTCTTAAAAACGAACGCAATGCGCTTCCCCTCAAACAAGACGCAACCGTCAGCCTTTTCTCTACGTCTTCGGTAGACCCCATAGTGACCGGCACGGGTTCGGGCGGAAGCAGCGGCAGTATAATAACTCTTAAAGAAGGACTGGAAGCGGCGGGAGTTTCAGTAAACGAGGAACTTTGGTCGTGGTATAAGGACAATCTCGGAACTTACGGGAAAAAGAAATCGGGCGGCACGGTCGGAACCCAGTGGACGATAGGCGACGCGTCGTGGAGTCAGATAAATACGCCTGCTAAAACGAGTAAAGCCGACGCTGCGATATTCGTACTTTCGAGAAGCGGCGGCGAGGGAATCGATTCCACCATTTACGGCGGAGATAAAAACGATTTCGGAGACGGGAACTATCTCAAACTTTCTCCCAGTGAGAAAGACGTGCTCAAAAATTTGAAAGAGCAGAAAACGAATGGCAAGTTCGACAGTATTATCTTGCTCCTAAATTTCTCCAATCAGGTTCAGCTCGATTTCGAGGACGAATACGGCATAGACGCGGTAATGTGGGTCGGTAACTTCGGTGAAGTCGGCGCATACGCTATCGGCGATTTGCTTGCGGGCAACGTCAACCCTTCGGGGCGTCTTGCGGATACGTTCTGGCGCAAGCATTACCTCAATCCCGTGCACGCGAATTTCGCAACTCTCATCGACACTTCGAACAACGCTTCGCAGTGGAATATGAGCGAAAACGCTTCGGTTGTGCGCGACATTGTGTATCAGGAAGGCGTATATATGGGATACCGTTATACGGAGACCCGTTACGAAGACAAGGTGCTCGGCACGGAAAAAACCGGTGAATTCGACTATAACGCTACGGTTGCTTATCCCTTCGGATACGGAATTTCTTATACTGATTTCAGGTACGATAATTTCAAAGTAGTCAGAAACGCGGCTTCGAGCCTCGACAAGACGGAAGCAAGCTAT
>CAJTNY010000054.1 GCA_910577875.1 uncultured Christensenella sp. | reverse complement strand
CCTTGGTTATGCCGCGGGCTTTTACCACTTCCGCCTGCGTTATATCATACGTTTCGAGTATGGGATAATCGGATACGGAAAGGTCGTGAGAGAGCTTGAAAAAACAATGCCCGCCCCAACTCTCGTTAGTCGCCGCCGACTGCAAATTCGTCTGTAAGTTCAGCTTTTTCATAAGCTCCCCAACAAACTCGTTTGCAAGTCTCTCCGCAACTTTATCTTCTTTAAGAGAATCTCCTTTGCCGTCCTTATAAACCGTTACGATGACGTCCACTCCGTTCTTGAACAGAATGTCCGCCATTCGCGCACAGATAAGCCCGGGAATACCGCTGTGCAGCATACGGGTTGACGCAGGCGCTTTATGCCAGAAATAATTGCGGCAGTTACTGTAAGTCGAATCGCCCTTCGCTCCCGCGTAAAATCTTCGCAATATAGTGCCGTTCCCCATACTCCAAACTTTATACTCGGTTATTCTGCGAGTAAAAGCTTCCGTAGTATCCAGTTTAAGCTCTCCCGGCATATAGCGCGGGTCAAACTGCAATTTATCTCTGAGAGCCAAAATATCTCTTTCCAATTTGTTCAACCTCTTATTATCGAAATAATTTTTTATTCCCCGTATCAGGTTCATAGTTTAACCTCGTTTGCCGCACGCAGCAGCGCCTTCATATGCCTCGTAAGACCGTATTCCCCGCTGTCGACGATATCGTTCCAGGGCTCGTTTTCATCCTTACGCTCTTTACCGATTTTTCCCTCCGCCCAGGAAGCCTGTTTAAACGCTCCGAATATATCTCTCCCCTCCTCAGTATCGTTGAATAGCAACTTACCGCGGGACATCAAAAGGCATCCCATATCAATTCTCTCTTTTATCGTCGCCTTGTAACTGCCGATAACAGGCGGGAGATTGAGTCGTCTGAACTCCGCTTTCAAATCCTCGATATAGTTCTGTTCTGCACTGTCGATTATGACGGCTTCTATATTCTTAGCGCCGATATTCCTGCATCTTTGCACATACGAAATCAGATTTCTGGTTTTCTCGGCATAGCCTACTTGCTTGAAAGTGCTTTTATCGAAGAAAGCCGCACCACGATAATCGTATAGAAAGCCGGTTAGAGTAATGCTGTTCTGCGCCTTAGTGGCACCGACGTCCATACTGACTATGAAAGAATGGTATTTCTGTATATCAAGCTTTTGTATAAGCCTGCTTTCATCCATATAATCGATATAGATTAAAACACCCGGCGTTCCTCTTTCGCCGAGTATTTTTATCGTATAATAGTAACTGCCCGCAGGATAGAGCGCATACGCCGCAACAAGCTTCTCCGCCGTCATTATCGGATTATCCTGCATTTTCCAATGCGTATAATAAAACCCTTCTTTTCGTCTTGCCTTTTCTATTTCAGCCCTTATGCTTACCGGACAAGCTCCGACGATTCTGGAACAGTTGATATGCTCGTATATAGACGCGGTTGGCACGTCGCCGTTCAACGTGTAAATCGTAAACGGACGTTCGAAACTCACCTGTCGGCTATAACACTCGTTTACGAACTGCGGGTCGGCTATGTTCGCCTCGTCAATGAAGATACACTCAATACTGCCACCGAGTACCTTTTTCCACTTCGCTTTGTTTCCGTAAGCACAAAGGCTTATTTTCTTTACGCCGTAAGCACCGGAATTCACTTCAATGTAGTAAGCTCCGATTTTATCTTTCTTTAATTCCGAACAGTAGCTCTTGAACTTCGTCAAAAGCCCGAATCCGTCCGCATCCAAAATATTGTTGTTTAGCGTTTCAAAATCCAGCGAAGCCACGAGATGCCGCTTTGCCGTTGAATAATACACACGCCAGAAGAACGCTTCGATAGCCGTTACCGTCTTGGAAGAACGTATCGTTCCCTCGAAAGTGAGCTGCCTGGTTTGCGGTCTGAGTGCGAGAGCAATACAGTCAAGTATTTTTCCGTTATACTTCGTCGTCATCGTCAAGCCCCTCTATCTTTCTTTCCTTTAACGCTTTTATCAAAGTTTCCGCGGCATAACGCTCTTCGTCCTGCTCCTTACTTTCGTTATCTCCACGAGCGTTTTCAGGCTTTTCACGCCATTTGTTTGCCCTACGGTTTTTAAGCCAGAATATCTGAGCGGTTACGTCGGGAACGACCTGCTTTTTAACCGTTTTAGTGACAACGAGTTCCCCGCTTGCATTTCGCTCTTTTGTTATCTCCTCGTAATTATATCCAAGCGCCCTTTTTAATAATGAACTTTCAACCTGTCCGTCCACGTAATCTTTATTCTCTTTTAGGGACTCGGAAAACTCGGAAAACCTCTTTTTGTACTCGTAAAAACTATCTTCGCTTATACCCAAATTTTTCCAGACTTCTTTGTCAGTTGCGCCGTTCCGAACCCAGTCCTTTATTTCTTCTAATCGCGGCGCCACGTGGGTTTCGTACTTGCTGGGTCTCGCCACGATTACCTCCT
>CAJTNY010000053.1 GCA_910577875.1 uncultured Christensenella sp. | reverse complement strand
CAGAACATGACTTCTTTCGTCAACAAAATGGCGGACAGCGCTCAGTCCATGCTTTACGCTGTCGCAAGCGGCAAAAAACTTACCGATAGCCAGATTGCGACCATCGAGCATATGTATAAAACCAATCTGCAACTTAAAGAAATCATAAACGAGCTCACTGCCAACGCAAACGGTAACGATATGATAGAAGCTATGCGCGGCAAAGACGGAAACCTCCTCTACCTTTCCTTCGGCGAAATTCAGAACAACACAATCGAAACACCCAAGGAAATCAACGACGGTCCTTTTGCCGAAAACATCAAAAAAGTAAGCGCGAAGAACCTTGAGGGACTCGAAGAAATTTCCGCAACCCGCGCCGAGGAACTTGCAAAACGTTATTTTGCAGACTATAAAGTGTCCGACGCTCGCTGCGTGGGCGAAACCGTTGCCGAACAGCTCAGCTGCTACTCGGTAATGCTTACAACTCCCGACGGAGAAATGAGCGCCCAGCTCTCCAAACAGGGCGGCAAAGTGGTTGAATTCAACAGCTACAAAGACTGCAGCTCAAAAAACTTCTCCGTGGAAAGATGTATCGATATAGCACAGGATTTCCTTGCTAAAATCGGTTACAACGGAATGAAGGCAGTGTGGACGAGCGAAAACGGAACCACCTGCAACCTCAACTTTGCCTGCACTCAGGACGGCGTAGTACTTTATTCCGATATGGTTAAAGTTAAGGTTTGCGAAGAAAGAGGAATTGTAACCGGTATAGAAGCGTTGAGCTATGTTCTCAATCACACCGAAAGACAGCTTCCCTCCGCTAAGATTTCCAAAGCCGACGCAAAGGCAAACTTAAGTTCCAATCTCAGCGTTGAAACTTCGAGACTCTGCCTTATGCCCATTGACGGCAACGAAGTTCTTGCATACGAGTTCTACGGCTCGTTCGACGGCAACGATTATTATGTTTACGTCGATGCGGCAACCGGAGACGAAATAGAAGTATTCACAGTAGTGGGTACGGCACAAGGAAGAGCTTTGCTCTAATAATAAAAACTAACCGCCGCACAAATGCGCGGCGGTTTTTTATATTTGGAAATAGATTCCTCGCTGTCGGTCGGAATGACGTGTCGAGTAATCATACGGCATTAACTTCGTCATGCCGGGCTTCATTCTCGTCTTGTAAATTTATCCCGTCTCGTTGAGCGTTAATTTTGTCTTGTTAATCGACAGAGAAATGACATTTCTCCTCTACTGTCACCCTGAGCGTAGCGAAGGGTCCCTCGCGTTGCTCGGGATGACGAACGAGAATAATGAAAACAAACAAGCAACTTATGAAAACGAACGAAAAATCAAAGCACTGAAAATTAAAAATAACAGACCAAAACAACGAAACTGAGAATGCGGCGCAGAGCTTTTTAACGAATATAAACCGCAGCGCGGACGATTTCGTCCGCGCTGCGCCTCTACTATCACTGTTTATCTATAATATCTAAAATCTCTGCAATTCTGTCCAAATCGTCGCGCGAATAATAATCTATATAGATTCTTCCCTTTTTATCCGAACCGATAAGACTGACCTTCGTACGGAAAGTAAAGCGCATGCGCTCCACAAGCTGCTTAAGCTCAATCGACGCCAGCGCACGCTTTTTCTTTTTGCGCTCTTCGAGCACTTCGGGAGGGACGTTATATGCGCGCACCTTCTTTTCAAGCTCGCGTACGGAAAACTGCCCTTTTACCGCCTCGCCCGCAAACTGCATCTGCGCTTCGGCAGGCAAAGGCACCAGCGTTCTGGCATGTCCCGCGGACAATTTACCCTCGGCAACGAGCGACATTACGTCGGGAGCGAGATTTAAAAGTCTCAAAGTATTGGCAACGGCGGGACGGGACTTGCCTATTCTCTCCGCAAGTTCGTCCTGCGTCAGTTTGTATTCGAGCATGAGCTGCTTCATTGCCGTCGCCGCTTCTATCGGGTTCAGGTCCTCTCTCTGCAAATTTTCGATGAGGGAAATTTCCTTGATTTCACGAGCCGAATACTTACGTATAACAACTGGTATGGTGTTCCTGCCCGCCAGTTTGCAGGCGCGGAAACGCCTTTCGCCGGCAATTATCATGTACGTGCCGTCGCCGTTGTCGTTGACGACGATAGGCATAATAACGCCGTGTTTTAATATACTGTCGGCAAGTTCTTTCATCGCCTGTTCGTCGAAGTTCTTGCGCGGCTGGTTGGGGTTGGCGGAAATCTTGTCAAGGGACATTTCCTCGGCATTTTTACGCTCTTCCTCGGTATATTCGAATGCGTTGCGGTGCTCGAAAACGTTTCCGTATGCCGCTTCGGTATCCTCGAAGAGGGCGTCAAGCCCTTTTCCTAAACCTTTTGCCATATTTCACCTCTTATTTCTGTTTAGATAAAAATTCTTCGGTAAGTGCTTTGTATGCCCTCGCGCCGACGCACTTGGGGTCGTGCAACAAAATCGGCACGCCGTGACTGGGCGCCTCGGCAAGCCTTATGTTGCGCGGAACGATTATTTCGTACAACTTGCTCTTGAAAAATTTTTTTATTT
>CAJTNY010000052.1 GCA_910577875.1 uncultured Christensenella sp. | reverse complement strand
TCATAAGCCTGTACTCCCTTTACAGTTCCGCCTATCGCTCCCCCGACTATCATTCCTACCAGACAGCCTATCAACATCGCCGTCAGAAACGCATGTCCCGTCGGGTCCACGTTCATTACAGGATTGTTTCCGCAGTATGCGTAAAGGTTCAGTCCGTTCAGCGTTTCGGGGTCCGCGTATTCCACGGAGTCCGCATTTAAAAACCTGCCCGTTCTCGGGTCGTAGTATCGCGTTTTAAGATAGTATAATCCCGTTTCTTCGTCGTAGTAATATCCGCGGTACCTGTACGGATTGTAAGTTGCTATGTTATCCGTATCCTTTATTATTTTGCAGTTACCCCAGGCATCGTAGCTATATTCTGCCACAGTCTTACCTGTTTTGTCAACTATGCCTATTATATTGCCTTGTACGTCCTTTACGTAATAATACATATCGAAGAAAAATTTAAAGCCCGCTACGCCGGTACAGTCGTAAAAATATCTGATTCCGCCGTCGTATATCATTCTTCCCGCTCCGTCATAGTAATAAATCAAATTCTCTTTGCTTATTCTTCTTCCGCGTCCGTCGTAACCGAACAACGTATTCCCGTAAGCCGTCAGTTTTTTGCCTTTCCATCTTAGCTGTTTGCCGTTATACTGCGTCGGGTTGCCTGCTTTGTCGTACAGAATATACGCGCCGTTATTTATTTGGACGAGCTTGCCGTCTGAGTATTTATAGTTTTGCGTTGCAAGCGCGAGCGTCGTATCGTTATACTTGTATTCGCTCTTTTTCGTAATATTTCCGTTTTTGTCGTAATCGTATATATACGTTCTGTCGAAAACTTGGTTATCCTCACGAACCAGCCTGTTCGCTTTATCGTAAATATACTCGGTTAATTTCCCGATTCCTCCGTTGATTTTGGTTATGTTCCCTCTTTCGTCGTAGCTGTATGCTATTGATTTAGTTATACTATTCTCCGTATACCTGAACTCCGACGGCAGATACGATTTGCGTCTTAACGTACTTACTCCTGCTTCGGTTTGCAGACTGTAATTTTTTTCGCCGTAGTTTATTTTTTCCGCTATTATCTCCGCGCCGTCAACCTTTACTTTCCTGCCCGTGTATACTCCCGTTTTATCGTATTCAGGCGTAATTACGCTTTTATCGGATATAGTTATTTCTTCGAGTTTTTCCGACATAACTCCGCCGTAACGGTATTTATACGTAAAGTCGACTTTCCCGCTCTGAGTTATTCCGAGAACTGCTCCGTTTATAGTATATACCGTATTTTCCGAATATTTCTCCACTTCGTCTTCGCTGTACTTATAATCCGTGAGCATTCCGAGTTCGTTATACGTATATTCCGAGGTTCCGCCGTCCGTAAACTTAGTCAATCCGCCGTATTCGTCGAATACCGCTTCGGCTTCGAGCGTGTCGCCGTAATACATTTTACAGTACGTCAAATTTTTATCCGTTTCGGCTTTAACCTTTTCATTATTCGCGTTTACAACGGTTAAACTCATTACGTCTTTTAAATTACCAGAAATATCTTTGTAGTCGTAAGATATTTTTTCGTGTACGGCGCCGTCGATAACGACCTTCGACAGCCTGCGCTCGTCGTCGTAATTATAGCATATTTCGCTGCCTGCGCCCATAAAGCGCGTTATTTCGTCGCAAGTATAATCTATCGAGTTCTTTTCCAACTCTCCTGAATTGTAGAAAACCACCTCTTCGGCTCTTTTTCTTGCATCCCTGTTAAACTGTCTGATAATACCGGAAGGAAGCGAAACTCCGTAAGGCAAAGTTTCCGTATCGGAATAAATATAACCGATACCGTTTACGAACGGGTCGTGTTTTTCGCTTTCGAGTCTGCCGAGTTCGGTATAGGCATATTCGGAGATAAAGGCTTTCTGCGGTTCGAGACTGTTATAGGAAATAATTTTTACAGGTCTGCTCTTTTCATCGTAAATATATTTTTCTACGGCTTTGCCCTCGCTCTGAAAATCACCGTCGCAAAAACTGCAACGTTGCGTAATTCTGTTATTCTCGTCGTGCGAAAATTCTATATGATGCTGGAAGCATTGAGACGAATCAGCATTTCTGACGGTATATTCCGTATCGTACCCGCACAATAAATTATTACCCGAATATACGTACGTCCTGTAATAATCGAGATAAGTACCGTCCGCAGTTCTGTAATTCTTATGAATTTCGACAGCGGGATAATTCTGTACGGTATAAGACGTTTCCGTATACTCCGTCGTTTCGGATATTATAAATCTGAACGCGCGGAACGTCTTTTTGAACAAATCTTTTCTATCCGCTGTGTACACCGTTATTTTCGGCACTAACGTATCATCGATTTTATATTGTTCCGCATAGGATACCAAGGAATTAGTCAGACAATAATATCTTTTTACAAATTTGGCTTTATTATCGATATCATACAACTCGGAATTGCCGTCGATATCCCTTATTTCAGTCATCGGTCCGATAAATATCTGCCATTTGGAAATTGCGGAAGTAAAACTGCTTTCTTTTCCGTCGGGAATTTTATCGATATTCGAACGCGTCGAAATAATAATATCGGCTTCCCCGTCGGATTTTACAGTGCTTAAATAATTGTCCGAGGATTCGATACCGGAAATAATTTCGCCTGAATATTCAAGCGTTTGCTTTACGCCGTTATTGTTTATCATTGTCAAACGGCCGTCTTCATAAGTAAATTCAATTAAGTCGCCGCGACGTGAAATCTCGGATAAATAGCCCTGAATATTATACCTCAATTCATAAGTATCTACAGAATCAAGTATATCGTTACAGTTGATTTTTACGATTCTTTTGAAAGAATCGTGATAAAATTCGTAAAAATTGCCTGAATAATCGCTTATCATTACGAGCTGACCGAATTTATTGAAACCTCTGATATAACTGCCGTCAACAAGCCATTCAACCGGTTTGACTATATCCGGATTTTTAACGTTATGATTATCTCTGTATTCGACGTACAACGGAATTTTATTGAGCGAGGCAGGTTCTATGTCGGTATAAATAAGATTTTTGGCAACGCCGTTTTCAATATTATACCAATCGCCTGCACCGTCAACGTAATAAGTATCTTCGTTTTCCTTTATAATCTTTTCGCAGATATTAAGTGAAAAACCCTTGCCGAACCCTTCGTTTTCCCTGTTTGGACGGTAAATATGGAAAATACTTAAACCCATATAATTATCCGTACCTTTAATATCGTTAAAAACATAAGCTATAGATTTATTTATCAAATTATAATTTATCTCTATACCGTTCGGAAGCCTGAAATTTTTCGAACTGCGGTCTCCGTTTAGCAATTTATAATTCTTACTTGAATTTACAGCAGTAGCTTTATTTCCGTAATACGGCAATACCGTAATCGGTTGAACACAAGTCTTACCTTTATAACTTAACGTTATATCGGTTTGTTCGGTTTTTAATGGAACACTGTCCGTAAACGTATAATCTTTAATCGAATCGAAAACCAGATTCGAATAAATTACATATACTTTCATACCCGAATCATCGAAATATTCGCCGTCAAAATAAATTAACTTTTTCGGCGGATTCGTTACCTTGATTTTTAACGCTTTGCGGGCTGCTTCTTTGCCGTTCACCTCGACTAACGTCTTCACGGTTAAAAAGCTTTCGTCACCGAAATCTTCGTCTGCTATAAGTTTAAAATCCGCACTGCCAGTAGTTTCGTAAATACGTTTTAAATCTATCGGATAGCATTGAAAGCCATTTTCAAAGTATGTATTTTCCGAATAAATCTTCTCTCCCGTTTCTTTTGCGCACACATCGTAACCTAAATGAGGCATACGCGTTACCCCGAACAGTATTAATTTACAAGAGTTTACGTTTTCAGGCGCATAACCGTGTAAACTTAAAAATTTCAAATAATCAAAGTCCCCGTAAACCGGCCGTTCATAGCCCAACGCCATTTCTTGAATAGATTTATTACCTGAAGACAATAAGTTGTATACCAAATAATCCGCATCCTCTTCTGATATTACCTCGTTTAATATTATTTCGCTCATTTGTTTCTCCTTTTAAATAAAAAAATCTGCAATTGTACTTATTTAATCAACCGTTTTTTTTAATTTAAACATAAAAAACAAACATTTGTTTATATTATAGAAAAAAATATATAAATAACCCGCGGGAGCGCATTTTCAAAG
>CAJTNY010000051.1 GCA_910577875.1 uncultured Christensenella sp. | reverse complement strand
TGAGAAGAACCCGCATATTCTTTGCAGAATGTTTTGAATATTTTTTAAATAAAGTCGATAATGCGGCATCAAGCGCGACCTGACGTTTTTAAGAACAAAGACTTCCTTACTGCATTAAACTTGCTTTATCGCTTACAAGATTTTTTAAAATTTGATTTTGAGGATTTAGCAAAAGATTACCGGCTTTATAAACAAACTCGCGCAAACCGAATTTATCTATTGTTTCTGCCTGTTCGATATTGCTCTTTTTTACCAAAGAATAAATATTATTATATTTAAATATAACGTTTAACTTGGTAATATTTAACGGTGCATTTACTTTTAAAGTTAAACAATCAAAAGAAGTATTGAGAACCTCGTAATTAAAGTTTTGTGAACCGTTTTCATTTTCAGTTCTACAAACAATTGTATTTATGTTCTTATAAATGTTATCAAGCTTAACTTTTGCTATTAATGAATCTTTGTCTATTACAAAATCTTTAATTTCTACTCTTGTTTCTTTTGTTGCTTCCTCTTTCGTTTCTTCTATCAAATCGTAATACTCGGTATTAACGGAATTAACTACAGTCTGGCTAATTACAGGCAAGCTGTAAGAGAATGAATTAGACGGATTAATGCTTGTAAGCATTTTTGCATTGTCGTGGGTAATTTCAGGCGCGGTAAAGTTATCGCAACTTACTATAACTTTACCCGTTCTGTCGCAATAGATATAAGAACAAGTTAAATTCGCCAAATCCTGCAAAACGTCCCAAGCGGATTTTTCCTCGATTAAAACAAGCGGTATTACTTTATCCCCGATTTCACCGAGCTGTAAGTCGTACGCAATATCGGAAAAAATGCCCGCTTCACGCCGTTTTGCGTTTATAAGCATAAAAACTCTGTCAAATATTTCTTTTACGCTCTGGCATTTATAAGGACCGTAAACGGTTATTTTATTTCCGTCGGATTGCTCTATTTCGGATTCCTGCATTCCGTAATTAATAGTTAAGTCCTGCAAGGGATATAAAACGTCGTAGGCTTTACAAGAAACGTAAGGATTGCCGTCCTCTATCTTCCACTCGTCGGAATAAAATACTCCCAAAGGCTGGGAAAACTCGCCTTTGCCGCAGCGTATATATGGATACACACGCCTGTTTTTGCGGAGCAGGTTATAATCCTTGTTGTAATAAAACCGCTTATTTTCGTTCAAGAACTCGAAGTTGCATGAATTACTGCTAATGCCGTAGGAAAGCTTGTCCGTATCGCCCGTTTTCTCTTCGATTATGCTTATCGATTTAAGCTTATCGCCAAGGTAGCATTCTATATGTTCGCTTGCGAAGTAATTTATTTTGGGCACGGTATAAGCCGCGCTCCAACGATATATTTGCAATTCCATTCTCTTAGCTATAACGGGTTCGAAATAGAGTATAAAATCTCTGCGCTTAAAATTTTCTTTGCCGTCGCGCTCTATTTCGGTTATTCGGGTTTCAAAGAATTTTTTGTCAAGATATGTAACTTCGCAAGGCTCTTCGCTGTTTTCTTCATAATAAACAAGCTTAAATTCCAAAGGATACTCGTCGCGGGCGTTATAACCGGATATAACCATATGGTCTATCTCGCGTGGCGCGCTGTACTGCATCGTAAGTTTGGGTATATCGTCGTCTTCGTAAAAACCTTCGCCGTCGCTGATTTGCGAACCGAACCAACCCAAAGCAACTGCTTGAACAGGTTTTTCATTGTTATTTTCCTTTTTATACATCTCACGGTTTGTGTCTTTGGAAGCTATATCAGAGTCGGCTACACCGCACAATACGCAACTTTCATTCAATCGGCAATTTGCATAGCTTTTGACTTGTCTGTTTATAACTTTGATTTTGGTTTCTTCTTTAACTACTTCAAACTCTTCGGGTTCGTCTGCATATTCCAAGACATCGTTTATTCCCGAATCGACCTGCTCGCCGAGTACGGCTATTTTTTTATCCATAGCCAAGCCACCGTTTACTATTTGCCTTGCATAATGCTTTATATAATCGAAATCGCCGGTTTTTTCAACATAATTAGCCTCATTACTCGTATCGTCATTGTAGTAGTTAACGTCCACCCTGCCTTGAAGAAATCTTATACGGCTTTGCATACTGTATGTCTTTTCCATAAGTATCCCTCCTAAATTTCCACAAGGTTAATTTTTACGTCGCGCCAGGCTATGGTATCTTCCATAATAAACGGCATATAGTCAACGCTGTCGATAAAACAGGTTATCCTCTTTTTTGCGCCGGAATCTTTTATGTCAAAGTATTCAACCGTGATACCGTCGGGATATTTTTCCGCCTGCTTCTGCAAATCGAATATATCAGAAATAAACTGAAAATCCTTATCTTCGAGATAATCGAAAGAAACCGCAAGTGAAATTTTTACGCCCGTTATATCAACGTTCATTGTGCCGTCAAGAGAACGGTCAGCACTCTTTATAAGTTCGCTCGTCGGCGAAACGGAACTCGGTAAAAGGTTATAAACTTCGCCGTCTATTACCTCGTCTTTATCGAATTTTACCGTGCGCTCCGTATCTGTGCCGCAATCGAATATGACCTTTAAATACACGTAATCGGTACGCATATTAAACCTCCTTTAAAGCCGCAGAATAGCCCTTGCGGCGTTGTTCTTTGTTTATTTGAGGAATTATCATTCTTGCAAGACGCGAGCCGTCCACGTTGATTACAACCTCCGAGGACGAGCCTTGTGCCGAACCCTGCCTGTTCATAGCCGAAATGCCCGTAAGAACCGCATTTGCGATATCGGTTTTCATTTCCGAAAACTGCGGGCTGTCACCCAAAGGCACTACTGCTTCGGGATACCTGCCCTCTCCGACAAGCGTTACTGTGGGAGAGGAAACCACGCCGCCCGTTGCCATTTTAGGCAGAACCGCGCCCACCAACAAACCGCCGGCAATAGCCGCCGCAACGGTTATTGCGCCCACAATGGGGTTTGTGAGTATTGCCTGCGCCGCAAGCAAAGGATTTAAAACCGTAAGCTTGCCTATCTGTTTCTCCATGGCGGCTGTAATTTTGTCCAAGCCCTTGGCCGCCTTGTCCATACATAAAGACATTGCAATAAGCAAAACCGAGAACACGCCGAACGCAAGAACAAACCCCGCAGACATCAATGTCGAAAGTTTTTCCATACTTGTAACGAACAATTCGAGCTGTCCGTTCATTGTTTCAAGCGCTACAGCCATTACCAAAATAGCCGCCGCAAGCAAAACGAACATGATTATTCCGCCGACGTTTTCGGTTATTCCTGCAAGGCTTTGGATAAACACAGGCATAAACGCAAGCAAAGCCGACATTCCTTCCGTCATAGAGGTCAGTCCTGCGCCTATTCCCGTCAAACCCGTTCCTGCGGCGGCAAGCCCCTCGCCCATAAGCGAAAGCACAGCGAGAATTCCCGAAAAAACAAGAAGTTCGGGAACATATACGAGTAAGCCCGACATATTTTCAGCCATTCCGAGCATTGCCGCGCCAAGCGCAGGCAAAAGCGGAATTAAAGCGGAAATACCCGTTGCCGCGGTGTTTAAGCCGCCGCCTAAATTTTCTACGCTTGTAAACAGCTTTGAAACACTGTCTAAAATACTCGATACGCCCGTGCCTAAATTTAACGCGCCTTCGCCTATCTTTACAAAACTATTGCCGACCGACGTTGCCGACGACGATATATTTGCAGCCATATTGCCGAAGCTTGACGTAACGTCGTTTATCTGTGCGGAAACGTCACCGGTGTTTACCTCTATGTTTTGTATAATTGCCGTATTGCTTCCCGATAGCTTATCTGCACTATTTGCAAAATTAGTAATCGACGTGTTCGTTACTTGCACCGATTTTTGAAAATCCGCAAAAACTGCTTTTAAAGACAAAATTTTGTTGGAAAACGCACTGAAATCCGCCGCCTGCGATACCTCTTGCAATCTTTTAAACGAGTCGATGGCAACGCTCATATCGATATTGCTTAAATCGATATTAATATTCTGAACAGTGTTTTTTATTTCGTTTTCAACTTTTTTAGTTGTTTTTGTTATAGTCTGAGATTGATTAATTATGTTTGTTGACATTTTCAAAACTCCTTTGTTCCGCCCGTTTAACGCGCTCTATAGCCGACAGCCCCTCTTCCTTTGATTGCTCTCGCGCATAAAGCTTACGAATTAGCTCGTTCGGGCTTTTGGCTTTTTTGCCATTATTGCTATAATAAGCGGCGTAATAACCCGTCATTATGGCGTTTGCCGTGTCGGTTTTTCTCCGCTCTTCATATGCTCCCACAAATGCATTGTATTCCCAGAGCTCGAGTTCCCATATTTCATACGGAGTAAGCCCTGCGAGCGCGCCGCTGCGGATTATTTCTGTCCAATTCAGACCTTGTTTGCCTGTAATTCCCTGCTCATCAGTTATACCCATTTAGTCTTCTTCCCTTGTTACGGCATAAATTGCTTTTTTAATATACTCTGGAACTAT
>CAJTNY010000050.1 GCA_910577875.1 uncultured Christensenella sp. | reverse complement strand
TTTGCGGGAAATATAAAACATATCTATATCTCACTAGGCTACGAGTAGCCTAATTCGTCCACGAAAAAAAGTACAGAAAAGGCACAGCTTAACGCCATGCCTAAACCTTTTTATTTGCGATTTATTAAATTCCCTGTGGGAATTACGGTAATCGGAAGGCTTTTATATTAATGAGGGTAAGAACGGCTCTTGATAATTACGGAATGCACGTATTCGATAAAGGTACGGAAGATAAACATTCGTATACCGTTTATAGCTTTACCTACGAAAAGCAAATATTGACAGGTTTGCCCGTCATACCCGTAAGAGATTCCCGGCAAACTTTAATGTATACGGCAGAAAATGCAGACGGAGCCTCATATACAAGAAAATATTTTACTTTGGACGGAAAATAAATTCTCGCTATAAATGATTATTCGGGAATAAACGACGGTTTGGACAGTTATTATGAGATAGATTATTCTTTTATTAACGGCTGTTACGTAAAGGACGAACCTGTTACGTCTGTCGTGTATAAACTTACGGCGGAGAAATACGATTTAAGTACGGGCAAAGAGGATGTAAAGGTCAAATATTACCGCGGTGTCGAAGACGATGTTACGGGAGTGACGAATTACGAAATTTTGCAAGCGGGTGATATTAAATTTTACGGACCCGAATATGCCGTCGGCGGAAACAATAACGGTGCGCTCAGAAAAGTTTATCCCGAAAGCGCGGATAAACCGGTTGGGGGGAGAAATAACCGATTACAGAGTTTCAATGAACGGAGATTTATATACCTTTTATAATAAGGGGAATAAAACGGGTTCTAGATAATGCGTTGACTATGCTCGGCAATTAACTTTATTATTATGAAATGACCCCGGTCGGGTCCAACGCTAAAAATTACAACGCCGTAGAAGTTTCACAATACGGCGAGATAAAATATAATTACGAGCTGTTCCGTTACGACGTAGTTAAAAACAGCAATAAAAAAATAGATTGCAATATCGTTGTTATGGAAATTAATTCTCTTTACAATTATACTGCGAAAATTTACGTGCTCTCCGATTTTTATAAAATTTACTGTAAAATATTTGACAAACATTTTTAAGTTTGGTAGAATGTGCTTTGCATTGTAATTTATTATGGATTATTATGCAAAGCACGTTTGTTTTCTCCTTTATCGTATTTAAGGGTATACGGTAAGAAGATATATTCCACAGACCGAGAGGTCGAGTAAAACAAGGAGGATAGTATGCCTACAATCAATCAGCTTATCAGAAACGGCAGAGAAAGACAGCTTTACAAGAGCAAATCGCCCATTTTGGACAACTGCCCTCAAAAGCGCGGCGTGTGCCTTTCGGTTACGACGACTACGCCCAAAAAGCCTAACTCCGCAATAAGAAAGATTGCAAGAGTAAGACTTACGAACAAGCAGGAAGGTACCGTTTACATTCCCGGCGAAGGTCACAACTTGCAGGAGCACTCGTCCGTACTCATCAGAGGCGGAAGAGTTAAGGATTTGCCCGGCGTCCGTTATCATATAGTCCGCGGCGCACTCGATACGGCAGGCGTTTCCAAGCGCAAACAGGCGCGTTCGAGATACGGCGCAAAACGTCCTAAATAATTAAAAATAAAAAATTATCCTACTGACTTTCGGAATATATTACCCTTACCGATAAGAGTAGGCAGTATTCATTATCGATATAATGGAGAAGGTATGCTACCCGAAAGGGCAAGCATTAGCTTATTTAAGGTAAACCCTTAAAAATAACAAAAAAGGAGTTAAAGATTATGCCCAGAAGAGGCGGTGTCCCCAAGAGGGACGTATTACCCGATCCCGTGTACGGCAGTAAGGTTGTAACTAAGCTTATCAACCAGATTATGTACGACGGCAAGAGGGGTACTGCACAAAACATCGTATACGATGCTTTCAATACAATGAGTGAAAAACTCGGCAAAGACGCAATGGAAATTTTCAATCAGGCGATGAACAATCTTATGCCTGTACTTGAAGTTAAGGCTAGGCGCGTCGGCGGTGCGAACTATCAGGTTCCCATCGAAATCAGACCCGAAAGAAGACAGACGCTTGCGATTCGTTGGCTGGTTATCGCAACCCGCAAGAGAAGCGAACGCGAAATGGCGAACAAGCTTGCGGCTGAACTTATCGACGCATACAACAATGCGGGCGGCGCTGTCAAGAAGAAGGAAGATACGCATAGAATGGCGGAAGCAAACAAGGCGTTTGCTCACTTCCGTTTTTAAGAGGTAATATTTATGGCAAGAGAATATGACTTACTGCATACCAGAAACATTGGTATAATGGCTCATATCGATGCAGGTAAGACCACGACTACCGAACGTATTCTTTACTACACCGGCATAAATCATAAGATAGGCGAAACCCACGACGGTTCGGCTACTATGGACTGGATGGTACAGGAGCAAGAACGCGGTATCACTATTACGTCCGCGGCAACGACTTGCCACTGGACGAGAAGCGGTCTTACAAAGAAAGACGAATGCAGAATTAACATCATAGACACCCCGGGACATGTTGACTTCACGGTCGAAGTAGAGCGTTCGCTCCGCGTACTTGACGGCGCCGTTGCAACTTTCTGCGCAAAGGGCGGCGTTGAACCCCAGTCCGAAACCGTTTGGCGTCAGGCTGACAAGTATAAGGTTCCGCGTATCGCTTACGTAAACAAAATGGATATAAACGGCGCAAACTTCAAACGTGCCGTACAGATGATGAAGGACAGGCTCAACGCGAACCCCGTTCCCATCGAACTTCCCATCGGCAAGGAAGATACTTTCAAAGGTATCGTAGACCTTATCGAAATGAATGCGGAAATATACGATTCCGAAGACGGAAAGCAGTATCACAGGGACGAAATTCCCGCTGATTTGGCTGCGGAAGCCGAGGAAGCTCACCTTGCGGTTATGGAAGCCGCGGCGGAAGGCGACGACGAACTTATGGAAAAGTTCCTCGAAACTATGGAGCTCACCCCCGAAGAGATTCGCAGAGGTCTGCGCAAGGCGACAATAGGAATGAAATGCACTCCCGTGCTTTGCGGTTCTTCGTATAAGAACAAGGGCGTTCAGATGCTTTTAGACGCGGTTATCGACTATCTGCCGTCGCCTGTAGACGTAGCTCACGTTACGGGTGTGAATCCCGACACCGGCGCAGAAGAAGTAAGAGAAACCTCCGACGACGAACCTTTCGCGGGACTGGCGTTCAAAATCGCAACCGATCCTTTCGTAGGTCGTCTTGCATATTTCAGAGCATATTCGGGCGTTCTCGATTCCGGTTCATACTGTTATAATTCGACCAAGGGCAAAAAGGAAAGAGTAGGACGTCTCGTTCAGATGCACGCTAATACCCGTACTGAAATTCCCAAGGTTTATTCAGGCGACATCTGCGCAATCGTAGGTTTAAAGGATACTACAACGGGCGATACGCTTTGCGATGAAAAACACCCTATAATTCTCGAACAGATGACGTTCTCCGATCCCGTTATTCAGCTCTCCATCGAGCCCAAGACAAAAGCGGGACAGGAAAAAATGACTATGGCGCTTATCAAACTCGCCGAAGAAGACCCTACGTTTAAGACTTACACCGATCAGGAAACGGGTCAGACAATTATTGCGGGTATGGGCGAGCTGCACCTTGATATTATCGTAGACAGACTTCTTCGTGAGTTCAAGGTTGAGGCAAACGTCGGCGCACCTCAGGTTGCTTACCGTGAGACTATCAGAAAGGCGGTTGACTGCGAAGGTATGTACAAGCGTCAGTCCGGCGGTAAAGGCCAGTACGGTCACTGTAAACTTCATATGATTCCCGGTGAACCCGGTTCCGGTTATACGTTCGAAGATCTGACGGTCGGCGGTTCTATTCCCAAGGAATATATCCCTGCAATCGACAAAGGTATTCAGGGCGCGGCAAGAAACGGTTTCCTTGCAGGATACGAAGTAGTGGACTTCAAAATTCAGGTATATGACGGAAGCTACCACGAGGTAGACTCTTCCGAAATGGCGTTCCAGATTGCAGGCTCTATGGGCTTCAAGGACGGTATGGCAAAGGCTAACCCCGTTTTACTCGAACCCATTATGAAGGTGGAAGTTATTACCCCCGACGATTATTTCGGCGATATTATGGGCAACGTAACCGCCCGCCGCGGCACGATTATCTCTACCGACGACAGAGCCGGCGCGAAAGTGGTTGACGCGGAAGTCCCTCTTTCCGAGATGTTCGGCTATGCAACCGACCTTAGGTCGAGAACGCAGGGCAGAGGTCAGTTCACAATGCAGTTCGATCATTATGCCGAAGTGCCCAAGTCTGTAGCAGAAAAAGTAATCGGCGAAAGAGCAAAGAAGAACTAACAATAGTTAAATGGCTTTATGAAGCTTTAAAGCGATTGGAAAAATTTTTCAAAAATAACGCGTATTTTAATTGTCTTTTACAAATTTTTAATATATAATATAGGCAGTGTGTGATACGCACAAAATGCAGCAAAGTAATGATAGATAGCTGCGACGCCGGTTTCGGCGGAAGTTATCATTTTATAATATTTATTTATAAGGAGAAACAAAAATGGCAAAGGCTAAGTACGACAACAGCAAGCCCCACGTTAACATCGGCACAATCGGCCACGTTGACCACGGCAAGACCACTCTGACCGCAGCTATCACTATGG
>CAJTNY010000049.1 GCA_910577875.1 uncultured Christensenella sp. | reverse complement strand
GGCGACTCGGTTAAGCGAGCCGCCGCAATCCGTTAATATTTATCTGAGTTCGATATTAAGCTTATGTTTTAAGTTATTTAAAATCTTCTTAACGAAGCCGTCTATTTTTTCCTCAATAGGTTCTTCCTTCGGAGTAAAGGTTAAGTTGAACGCCATACTCTTTTTGCCCGCGCCGAGCTGTGCGCCAACATACACGTCGAAAAGATACACTTTTGAAACGTACTTGCAAGCCGAATAAATTTCCTTTTCGATTTCTCCGCAGCATATATTGGAATCGCATACGAGCGCAAGGTCGCGGGTAATTTCCGCAAATTTGGGAAGAGGGGAATACTTAAACGGTTTAGCGTGTTTTTTCAGCTCTTCGTAGTCGAGCTCGGCGATTATAACCGTTCTGTCGAGCGCAAGCTCGATTGCGACGGTGGGGGCGAGTACGCCTATATAACCGATTTCAATGCCTTCGCAGGTAATTTTTGCTGTTTTACCGGGGTGCAGGAAGGGCTTTTCGCCGGGTTCGTAACAGAACACGGTATTGAGCGAACGTGCCACACTGTCGGTAATTCCCTTTAAAGAAAAGAAATTATGAATACCCCACATACCGATACACAGTCTTTGTTTTTCTTCCGGGAAGCTATTTATAGGCAATTCTTTAGCACAATAAATCTTAGCAAGCTCGAATAACGTACCGTCCATATTTCCGCGCCTCAAATTGCGCACTATAACATTAATCATAGACGGCGCAAGAGTTGTCCGCATAACGGATAAATCTTCGCTTATAGGATTTAAAATTCTGATAGCCTTTCTTTCCGCGCAATCCTCGGGGAAGTGAAGCATATCCAAATCCTTCTGCGAATAGAAAGAATATGTTGAAATCTCGTATAAGCCCTTTCCGACAAGCAGACTTTTAAGCTTGTTTTCGGCTTTCTGTACATCGTTATATCCGCCGTTGGTAATGGAAGCGGAGGGAAGGAAAGTGCCTTTGATATGCTCGTAACCGTAGAACCTTATTATTTCCTCTGCAATATCGGGATAGCCGTCGATGTCCTCTCTGTAACGGGGAACGGTTAAATGCATTTCGTCGCCTTCAACCTTAACTTTGAAATTCAGGTTTCTTAGAATTTTCTGCATTATGACTGCGGGAACGGTTATACCCAATAGCGCGTTGATTTTGCTCACGCTCACCGTCATTTTCTTTTCCGTCAGGTTTGAATATTCGGTGGTAACGTCTATATGCATATCGGTTACAACGCCGCATTTCAAAGTGTCGATAAGATTGAGCGCTCGGCACATTGCCTTTTCGGTAGTGTATTCGTTTACGCCCTTTTCAAACAGTGCCGAGGAATCCGAGTGCTGTCCCAACGACCTTGCGGTCTTTCTCACGTTATCGCGCGCGAATTTCGCCGCCTCGAACAAAACTTCGTTCGTGTCGGTTTTTATTTCGCTGTCGAGTCCGCCCATAACGCCGGCAAGTGCGCTCGGCTTGTCCTTGTCGCAAATAACAAGGTTTTCAGGATTAAGCTTGAACTCTTTTTCGTCAAGCGTTGCAATCTTTTCGCCGTTTTCCGCGCGGCGGATAATAACTTCTCTGCCGGAAAGCGTTCTTAAATCGAACGCGTGCATAGGCTGACCCATCTCAAGAAGTACGAAATTCGTTATATCAACAACGTTATTGATTGAACGCAGACCGCAAAGCGCAAGTTTTTTTCTCAGCCAGAGGGGGGACGGCTTTATTTTTACGTCCTTTACGTAATGCCCTATATATCTCTGGCACAATTCGGGCGCAAGGTCGGTTATTTTAATTTGCTCGTACTTACCCTTAACCGCATTAAAAGAATAATCGGGTTCTTTTACGGGTTTTTCAAGAACCGCCGCAACCTCGCGCGCGATTCCGAAAATGCTCTGGCAGTCAGGTCTGTTAGCGGTAACTCCTATATCGAAAATGTAATCGTCCAGTCCCAGCAAAGGCTTTACGTCTGCGCCGTTTTTGGAATTGTGGGGCAGTATCAGCAGTCCGCAATAATCCCCGCCGTCGAACATATCGCCGTTGACTCCGAGCTCCGCGCCCGAACAGAGCATACCCTCGGACTCTATTCCGCGGAGCTTACCCTTTTTAATTGTCGTAACGCCTTCAATGGTAACGTGGTCCTTCGCAGTTGCGTAAACGGTTGCTCCTACGAGTGCGCAGGGCGCCTTAATGCCCTTTTTGACGTTGTCGGCTCCGCAACATATCTGGAAAATTCCCTTATCGCCGCAATCAACCTTGCAGACGGAAAGGTGAGTGCCTTCGACGGGTTCGCATTCTATTACTTCGCCGCCGACGACTCCCGATATATCCTTGCCTATATCTATGAGTTCTTCAACCTCGAATCCGCAGCTGAACAGTTTGCTTTGTAACTCCTCTGCGGAAATGTCTATATCTACATAATCTTTAAGCCAACTTAAAGGTGCTTTCATACTCTAATCTCCTTAATCTTTGAACTGTTTGAGAAATCTCGTATCTCCCTCGAAAAGGAGTTTCATATTGTTGATTCCGTATTTCAGCATAGCTATTCGTTCGATTCCCATACCGAACGCAAAACCCGTGTATTCGTCCGGGTCTATATTGCACCCTTCCAGAACGCGTCTGTTAACCATGCCCGCGCCGAGAACCTCTATCCAGCCGGTTCCTTTGCAGAGTCTGCAACCTTTGCCGCCGCACTCGAAACAGCTTACGTCTACTTCGACCGAGGGTTCTGTAAAGGGGAAATAGGAGGGGCGAAGCCTCGTTTTAATGCTCTCCCCGAAAATTTTCTTCGCAAACTCGTCGAGCATACCTTTAAGGTCGCAGAGCGTAATTCCTTTATCGACGACAAGACCTTCCATCTGCGAGAACATAGGCGAATGCGTCGCGTCGTCGTCGCTTCTGTATACCTTTCCCGGTGAAAGAATTTTAATGGGTGGCTTTTTGTTTTCCATAACCCTGATTTGTCCCGCAGACGTCTGTGTGCGCAAAAGCAAATCTTCGGCAAGATAGAACGTATCCTGCATATCGCGTGCAGGGTGGTCTTTCGGCGTGTTCAGCGCGGTAAAGTTATAGTAATCGTTTTCGATTTCCGGTCCCTCGAAAATTTCGAAACCCATACCCGAAAATATCGATATAAGCTCGTTTCTTATAAGAGTGTTCGGGTGATATGCCCCGTCGGGTCTGATAAGCCCGGGCGCGGTAACGTCGATTTTTTCCTCCGAGTATTTCTTTTTAAGTTCGAGTTCTTTGAGCTTGCTTTCTAGCATATCGAACCGCTCTTCGACGCGCTGTCTGAGCGCGTTTAAAATCTTTCCGAGAGAAGGACGCTCTTCGGGAGGAACGTCGCGCATATTTTTCATAAGCGAAGAAATCTCGCCCGCCTTGCCTAAAAAGCGCGTTTTCAATTCGAGCAGATTTTTGGAGCTCTCCGCAGAATTTACGGCTTTTTCGGCTTGTTCTTCTATGATTTTGATTTTCTCGTTTACGTCCATAATTAATCTCCGTTAATAAAAAATAAAATTCGCCCTGTAAACACAGGGCGAATAAATCGCTGTACCACCTGATTTCACGGAATCAAACCGCCTTGATTGCCTCTTAACGCAGAGTATGCGGAACATATTACACGGTAAAACCTTTCACACGTTCGGCTCGCGAGTGAATACCGCGTATATCCTTTAAAAAACCTTTCAGCCGTTTTCGGGTTTTTCTCTCTGAAAAGGACGTTTTACGCGTCTGTCTCGGTCATAGCTTTTATATACATTTGTATCAATTATATAAACAAGTTAAAGTTATGTCAACTTATTTAAAACGAAATTTCAATAAATGCTTTCGCCGGAACAATCGTATGCCACTATAGCAGGGAAGTTTTCTACTTCGAGTCTGTACACGGCTTCCGACAGCAATTCGGGGAAAGCGATGCAATCGCTCTTTTTTATCGCTTTGCCGTAAAGCGCGCCTGCTCCGCCTATTGCGGCGAAATATATTGCGCGGTTTCTCTTTACGGCTTCGCGCACATCTTCGGACATTTCGCCTTTGCCTATAATTGCGCCCAGACCTAAGTCTAAAAGACGGGGAGCAAACGAGTCCATTCTTGCCGACGTCGTAGGCCCGCAGCTCCCGGATGCTGCACTGGGTTTTGCCGGACACGGACCCGCGTAGTAAATAACCGCGTCTTTAATTTCGAAAGGCAATTGTTTATTCGAATTCAGAAGTTCGAAAATTTTTTTATGTGCGCAGTCCCGCGCCGTAAGTATCGTGCCCGAAATCAGTACGCTGTCGCCTGCCCGCAGTTCTTTTACGTCGGATTTGTTCAAAGGGAGAGTTAATTTTTTCATATTGTTTCCTTTTCGCATCTGACGCAGTGACATTGGATGTTTACCGCTACGGGAAGCCCCGCTATATGCGTCGGAAGCCATTCACAGCTTACTCCGAGCGCGGTTACAGAGCCGTGAAATCCCTGACAGCCAATGCCGAGCTCGTTAATGCGCTTTAATGCTTTTTCTTCGATTTCCGCAATATCTTTGCGCGCGTTGTGCGGGCCTATGTCGCGTGTTAAGGCTTTTTTCGCAAGGTATGCGCAGGAATCGAAACTTCCGCCTATACCGACTCCGACGTAAACGGGAGGGCAGGGTCGCGAACCCGCGGTTTTCACCGTTTCGACTATTGCGTCGATAATTCCTTCCGTGCCCTGCGCGGGTTTGAGCATATAAAGTTTTGACATATTTTCACTGCCGAAACCTTTGGGCATATAAATAATTTTAATTTTATCTCCTTCTGTAATTTCGGTATGAATAACGGCGGGAGTATTGTCTGAGGTGTTTTCGCGGGTTAAAGG
>CAJTNY010000048.1 GCA_910577875.1 uncultured Christensenella sp. | reverse complement strand
TTCAAGGGAATAGTGTTGCTAATAAAAGGCTTGGTATGGATAATCTGTCTGCCGTTCAAGGGCATAGGCGCATTAATCAAGCGCAAAGGCAAAAGCAAGATTAAAAGTAATAGTAAGAGCGAAAAGAAATGATAACGATAATAACGGGCAAGCCGGGGGTCGGGAAAACGGCGTTAAATACATTCTTTTGCTGGCAGACGTATCGAAACGACAGCGCGAGGCTGTTGAAGCTCACTTGCGACAGGATAGAGCTGATAAACGAAAGCAGAGTAAAACCTTTGCCCGTTCCAGACGCGCCGCCGATATATACCAATTACGAGGTAAAGTTTTTAATCGGCTATGAAAAGTATTACGAGCCGTATTATGTCAACCCTTACTATTTAGGGCTAACGAACGACAAGCTGAAAATGCAGAACTTGCCGCCGTACAGCCGAATATTCATATCAGAAGCACAGAGATATTACAACAGCCGAAAGAGTTCGACATTACCAGATTGGGTAAGCCGTTGGTATGAAATGCACCGACATTACGGAATAGACGTATATCTTGACGTCCAGCGTGGTAAGCTCATTGATTTAAATATCCGCGAGCTGTGCAAACGGTTTATAGAAGTGCAGGAAATGGAGCTTGATAAGGCGGGCGGGACGTGGATAGCCAAAACGCGCTGGCGTTGCCGAGAGTTTACGGGTATGCAGGACTTTGACGACTATATAAACGGCGAGAGCGCGAACTACGCCGAAACGTCATACGAGTATGACGGGAACATATTCGGCTGTTATAATTCAACGAGCTGTTTTAACGAGTTTGTGCCGCCCGAGGGCGAAGACTTTCATTACTTACCGTATCACCGCAGGGAGAGCGCAGCGGAAAGCACGGCGGTATTTTATAACACTTCCGAGCCGGAACTATACCGCAAGCCAGACAAAGCCGCGCCGAAGCCGCCAAAGGAGAAGAAGTAAATGCTTATAGACGAAATCAAGGAATTAAACGAGACGCTGTATAAAGCGTTCGGAAAGTTAAAGGAGAACAGCGACAATATAAACGATACAGAGCATAAAAAGAGCGTGGCGGACAAAATAATGGAGCTGTACGAAATGGACTATAAATTAATTTACGGCAGATTTGCGGCAGAGGAGAAGCGCGTATCCGAGCTTGAAATAGACCGGTTAGCGAGAAAAGGCGAGTTTGAGCGCAGAAGAAAAGCGTTGACGCCGAAAGTCCGCCGCCCGTGGTACTTTCTGTTTTTAATACCGTTCCGAAACAGGGCTGAGAAGCTGACAGAGCGGGAAGCGGACGCGAACGCTGAGAAGTTTTTAAATGCCAAGCAGAAAGCCGTAGAGGAGCTTGAAAAAATACTTGCCGTGGCGGACAATGCGCCGCTATCGGAAGCGTTTGAAGAACCGAAGCAAGGACAGACGGAAGAGAAGCGGGAACCGCCTGCGGAGAAAGCAAAAGGGCAGTTGCAGGGTCAAGTGAGTATCGAAGAGTTGGACGTACAGCAAAAGCCCGTCAAAAGCGGAAAGCGCGGGCAGTGATATATACCTTTAACAGCCAAAAAGAAAAGCGGCTGTTGCCGTGCGCCGCCGTAAGGCGCGACAACGGCGGCGCACGGCGATAGTCCGTATAAAAATAATGGGGTCAGGGCGAAGCCCTGCCGTATAAACGCGCGGTGCGCAAATTCGACGACCGCGAGCCGACGAGAGCGAAAAATCATAAAAATTTGACCGAACGGTCGGCTGAAAATTTACTGCACAGCGTGGATGCACGGCAGTACACTTTAAAACCGAGGTGAAATATGAGTGTCGGAAGCTATTCTATAAAATATTATATCTGCACCTGCGACAAGTGCGGAAAACGCGTCGACGTTGAGGAAACGGAAAAGATATATAACGGGGCGCAGGCTGTCCGCTCGCTTGGTTGGAAGTTCGGCAAGGACAAAAGCGTAAAGTGTACGGAATGCCGCCGCCACGATTGGGACGACCATTATAATTGGTACAAAAGCGTTTCGGCTTCGAAGTAAGTAGTAACGCGTTGTACTACTTATTCCGGGAACAAGTAGTAATTTGAAATACCACACCGCGACGTCGTGACGTCATTGTGAGGCGGAAATCAATGCGAACAGATAAAATAAATTATACCTGCGACGGGGCAGTAACAATTTGCATAATCTTTTGCAATAGCCCAGCCCGCCGACAGTTAAAGCTTGATATTAAATAAAGGGAAAAATCGTAATGTCGGAATTGGCGGCAAGACAACTTAATAAATATATCCGCTTGCCGTATGATTTGCTTGCAATGCTTCCGCACGGTCAGGCATACGTTCTGGGCGACGTGTACAGCTTCACGGGCGATGATTTGGACTGTCACAGAACGTATAAGCGTTTCGGCGAACGCGCAGGCAGTTCCCGCGCTACCGTAGGACGTGCCTTGCGTGCAGGCAAGGCGCAAGGGCTTATTTCTACCGATAAAACCAAAGGCTATATCTTTGACCGCGATAAGGTCAACGGCAAAGAATTTATGCGCGTTCCGGAATGGATAATGACAGAAGAATTTGACGTGCGCAAAAATAAACGTAGGAAATTGCACTCTTCGGAGCGTTCAGTATACGGGTATATCTTCACTCACTGCGATAACGGCAATAAGCGCGACAAGGCTTGCGAAGCTTCTATACCTGAGATTGCGAAAGCTGTACGACTGTCTGAGCGAACCGTACACCGCGCACGTTGGGTATTAATACGCGCAGAACTTATTTATTGTCCGAAAGAAGATAAGGGCGTAAACGCTTATAAAAAGAGCCGTTATACGCTTAACTGGAAGCTTATCCGAGAACACGGGAAGAAAGCCAAAGCCGAAAATAAGGCGGCTACCGCAATTATCGAACTGCAACAGCCTAAAACCGGTCATAACGTTGAACAGTATTATAAGGATAAGCGATACCGTGCGGAGCTTGCCGCTGAACGGAACTTAACCAGAGCGCGCGAATATTCACGCTTTAAAATTGCGGACGATACATACAAGTCAATAAGTATATCGGCGGTTTTTGCCGCTTACAATAACTCCGCGCGTGCGGCGGAGCTTGAACAGAGAGCCGCACGTGCAAAAGCTGAAAGACTTATTGCCTTGCGTGAAATAGGTTTAACGGAAGCCGATATAGAACCGCAATACGAATGCAGGCTTTGTAACGATACGGGACAGCTTGAAAACGGGGTGCGGTGTAAATGTTATCCGCGGGGCGAACCGCCGACAAACGGCGAAAATGTAGGTGCAGGCGAACTGAATAAATAATTTAAAGCGTAGGGGTAAGCCTGCGCTTATAGCCGTTAGATAAATGACTGCCGTCGGTTAAATTGCAAGGTTTACCGACAGCGGTTTTTTTCTTGCAATTTACATATGAAAAATTGAGATTTAAGGGGTATCGGAAATACCGCGCAAGGGTATCAAAATTGCACCGCTACGCTAACATATAATATATAACTAACTTAAAATAAGAATAAAAAGGTATACCGCGCCCGTTCGGTTGCGGAAGTATGCGGAAGCTTGCCGACAGAGCAACGGCTTTGCACAACGTTATAATGGCAAGCTTAAAACATAAAAGAAAAGCCGCTTAAAGCGGCTTGAAAGCTGATAAAGCGGTATTGCGCAGGGCGAGCCAAAGCGGTTTTAACAAGCGTTGACTTCGAGTCGTCACAGTGACGTCGCGATGTAGTCTTTCGAATTACTACTTGTCCCCGGAATAAGTAGTACAACGCGTTACTACTTACTTCGAAGCCGTGAGAGTCTCGCGGTTGATTCCAAACAGCTTGCCGCGCCCGCCGTTAAAATAGTTTGACTTAACGTGCGGCTGTATGTTAAAATTAAACTCCGCAGAAATGCGGGTGAACAGGGCGACCTGTGGCGGTTAGTCTCTCGGGAAAATGGTGGGGACTATTTTCTTTGAGGGGGTGGTGCAATGGAATTTGACTTCCTGCACATTCTCCAACTTTTGTTGGAGCGTGGCATTATCTACTCTTTTAGAGTGACAAAGGACAAAATTTACATAACCATAAAAAAATAATCGCCCTCGGGTTCCGATTGAGGACGATTATTATTCGTTATAACTCGGGCTAACTGCCAGTACCAGTTTCGCCCTTGTTCATTTATTATTATATTCATTCTCTTGACGATTGTCAAGAGGTTTTTTTAAATTTATAAAGTCAAGGAAGAAAACACACGCTTGCGTGTAATTTGCGTATTGCGGTAAAAAACCGCGAAAATAACTGTTTTTGGGGTAAAAATGAGCTTTTAGGCGCGCTCTGACTCCGTCATTCGTTGGTTCAAATCCAGCTACCCCAGCCAAAAAGCCTTTTTTTCGTGTGTTTTTAACCGAAATTCACGAAGAAAAGGTCTTTTTTTATGCGGAAATCAGCCGAATTTGCGTGCAACTTGAATGTATGCCGCTTCGATTATATAATAGTCAACTTTCTGCGCTTCTTTTAACATAAACTCCGGCGAAAAATGCGTAAGACGTGCATCCACTTTGCAAGCATAGGCGTAATAGGAATTAACCGCCGTTTTTCGTTATAGTTTTTGCGTGTTTTTGCGCAAATTACGGATACGAACCCGTCCTCGATAATTGCGCTTGCAAGTTCGGAACGTCTGATACCCGTATAAAGCAGGAATATGAGGGAGTGCTTAATTACCTCGTCGCATTTGCTGTCGGCAATGAGCTTTAAAAGTTCGCGTTCCTCTTCCATAGTGAGCGCAACGCTGTTTTGTTCTTCGTATTGCGGCGGTTAGCTCCTCGCCTATGGCAAACTCGAATATAGCCTTTAATGCCTGATAAATCTTGTCTGCCGTTCTGAACTTGCGCAGTTCTAAATAACGGTTTATAAGCTCCTGGCAGTCAGACTGTTTAAGCTCGTCAATTCTTCGCCTCTGGCCTTACACAGATTGGAAAGCTGTACTGACGACGGTACGCTTTTGCCCGATTCCCAACGGGATACGGTCTGGCGCGACACGTCAAGCATATCCGCAAGTTTCTGTTGCGAAAGCTTGTTTTAGTCTCTCGGTTTTATCGGTATTTCGCGGATATTCATTTTGTCA
>CAJTNY010000047.1 GCA_910577875.1 uncultured Christensenella sp. | reverse complement strand
GTTCGCTTTTTAAGTAGTGGCGCGACCTTCGGAATAAAGCGTTCTTCCATAAACTGTTCGCTTGTCATTTTAACGCGCTTTGCAGTTTTTTCTTGCTCGTCTAAAAGCTGTTCGTAGACTTCTTGATTAGGTTCGGGCGTTATCTTTTTGCGCCGTTCCATTTCCGTTACAAGACAGTAGTAGAGCCATATAAATACGTCCGCTTGTTCGTTCAACTTTTGGTAGTAGAATATCTTTCGGAAGATAAGCGGCAGTTCGTTTATACATCCTAAATTATCTTCGGCAGGGTTGTACTCGTAAAGATAAAGCAAGCGGTAAGCATAGTAATAATACTCACGAAAAGAGTAGAAGTAAATAAGCAATTCTTCCAACATTCTCTCGCCGATAAGGTAGTTAAATGTTTCAAAGATTACATCTATATCTTTCGGCATCTTATGAGAGTAGATAAACTTTTTCCACGCAAGCTCAAATTCGATTTCTTTCTTCGTGCGGCTTCCGTCGTTTAGCCGTTCTGCTTCAATTAGGTCTAACAACCGTTCCAATCGCTTTGATACATAGCTTTGTGTTTTGCCGATTTTCTTTGCAATATGCTTTTGACCGACACCCGCTTCGTATAGTTTGACGATTAGTCTATCCGATTTCGAGAAAGTAGAGAGTAACGCTTTTTTGTCTAATTCTTCTATAATATCGTTTTCAAAGTTTAGCGTTTTCTTGTCCGCAATGCATTCCCAAGCATTTGTTTCTCTGTCATCCTCGTCGATTTCACCGCGCTGACGGTAATATTTTTCCACATCCAAATAACGCCTGTCGTGCTTATGATTGTTATTGTGTTCTTTCTTATCCCGCTTCATCAGCTGGGCATAGACTTTTGGCGTTACCTTTACGGGAATGATATAGTAGTCCCGATTACGGTAATACGTTCCACCAAGCGGCTCAGATACGGAAGTGTAATAGTATGTAACAAGACAGTCCGCATTCGGCTTGCGCTTCGGATTGTTAAGATAGCGACTGCTTAACATTCCGTATTCGATATTCGGTTGTGCCTTGTTATAGTAGTATTTCATAGTGCCATGATAACACAGTATTGTTGACGAAAGCTGTCAACAATATTAAAAATTTTTTATTCATTCAAATAAAATTTTAGAATTAAACAAGTCGCGCAGGAAGGCTTTTGTATTTTCAAGAAATTGTTCCTTCCCGATAGATTGTTCGTGAAGGAGCAAATAGCGGATTAAAAAAGTCGCCGCGCCGGTTACAGCCGAAGTAAGAATATCCAAACGATATTTGAAGGTATGATGACGGCTGATACTTGCAAGCAATTCGTAAATGGATTTTTCTATCGTTGTCGAAATCATAGTAAGCACCATTTCGTCGTGAGAAATATCCATTAAAAACTGCTTTTGATTGAGGCACTCGTTGATTACTGCATCCAACACGCGAAATGTTAAGTCAAGTGCGGTATCATTCACGTTCTGCGTAGGGATGGCGGCTTCCGCATGGGCGATAATAGACTGCTTTATGTTCAAAAAAACGTCGTTCAAAAGCTCGTATTTATCGGCGTAATGCTTATAAAAAGTCATCTTGTTTATCATAGCGGTGGAACAAATATCGCCGACTGTAATTTTTTTGAAGGGCGTACTTTTCATAAGCTCTACCAAGGCGTTACATAAATCACGTTTACTTTTGGTTATCCTGATATCTTCCTGTTTTTCCATAATAATATAAATTTCCTTTTTTGTATAAGTAGCAATACTTTCCCGTTATTCTGTAATAGCACACAGCTTGCTTTATTAGACAGCATAACATATAATAATACGAAAGTCAAGATAATAATACACTTATATTATTAGTTGGAAGCGTTGAAAATGAAAAAGTTAACGAATTTTATTGTAAATAAAAAGAATTATATCGTCGTTCTTTTTATAGCTCTTATTGCCTATTGCATATGGGGAATGGGACAAGTAAAAATAGAGTATGATATAACTTCGTATCTACCATCGAATACCGATACGAAGCAAGCCCTCGATATTATGGAAGAGGAATTTGTAACGTTCGGCACGACGAAAATTATGCTACGCAATATCTCTTTTGAGGACGCGCTTGTCTTGCACGACGAGATTGAACAGCTTGACGGTGTAAAGAGCTTCGACTTCCACAATACCGAAGATTATTATAAACAGTCCTGTGCGCTTTTCAATATTACGTTTGACGGCGATGCAGACGACGAATTATCCGTAGCCGCCTATAATAAAACGTTGGAGCTTCTCGACGGATATGATTTACTCGTTTCGGCTTCTTTGACAGATACATATGCCGAAGAGTTACAGCACGACGTTAATTTCGTTCTGATACTTGCGATTGTAATTATTATTGCCGTTCTTGCTTTTACCACGAAAAGCTTCGGGGAAATACCCGTATTTATTCTTACGTTCGGCGTTGCGGCTTTACTCAATATGGGAACGAATTATTGGTTGGGTACTATTTCGTTTATATCCAATTCCGTCTGCGTAATTTTACAGCTTGCGCTTGCCATCGACTATGCCATTATTCTCTGCCATAGATTTTCGGAAGAAAAGGCAAACGGGCTGTCGCCGAAGGAAGCTATGGCTGCGGCACTTGCAAAGGCTATTCCCGAAATAGCCGGTTCGTCCTTGACGACGATTGCGGGACTTCTTGCACTCACGACAATGGCTTTGGGGCTTGGCGCCGATTTGGGTATCGTGCTTGCAAAAAGCATTATTTGCAGTATGATTACCGTCTTCTTGTTTATGCCGTGCATAACGCTTTATTTCAGTAAAGCAATCGATAAAACCGCACATAAAAGCTTCGTCCCCAAAATTTCGGCTGTCGGCAAATTCGACGTCAAACTTCGTTACGTCATTCCTGCGGTATTTTTGGTCACAGTCATCGTATGCGGTTATTTTTCCTTTCAGACGGAGTACGTTTATTCGACGGGAAGTATCGATACTTCCCGCCCTTCGGCAACGCAGATAGCCCAGCGCGAAACGGAAGCCGTATTCGGTTATTCAAACCAGCTTGCGGTTCTCGTACCCAAAGGCGATTACAATTTGGAAAAGCGCGTTATAGATACCGTAAGCACCCACGAAGAAGTAAAGGAAGCGATAGGAATTTCAAACGTGGAAATTACCGCCAACGGTACAACGCATTATCTTACCGACAGACTTAATTACAGACAGTTTGCGCTGCTCCTCGGTACGGACGACTCAACCGCCGCGAGCATTTACCGAGCGTATGCTTATTTTTCGCAGAGCGACAGTCAGGACGGTGTTTCGGAAGTGGCACTGTTTGAAGCAAATAAAGATATTTATACCGCTTCCATTCTCGATATCTGCGACTGTGCTTTCGGGCATGACGATTTCATTTCGGCATTTTTAAACGGCAATGACGATTTACTTGATACCTACGAAACGTTACGCGATACGATTAACGACGCCGAAGCACAGCTTATAGGAACTAATTACACGCGCGTTCTGTTTATTCTGGATAGCGATATAGAGAGTAAGCAGACTTTCGCTATGATTGAAAATATGCGTGAAGAAGTAAAAGCCTTTTGTCCGCAAGCGATATTTGCCGGCGATTCTATGAGCTCTTACGATTTGGATAAATCGTTCAGTACCGATAATTTGAAAGTCAGTATTTTAACGGTGCTTTTTGTGTTCGTCATACTTATGTTTACGTTCCGTTCGTGGGGTACTCCTATACCGCTTACCGCAACCATTCAGGGCGCAATTTTTATCAATTTCAGTATCAGCGCGTTTGCAGGAACAAACCTGTTCTTCTTCGTATATCTGATAGTCAGTGCGATACAGATGGGCGCAACTATCGACTACGCAATCGTAATAACCAACCGCTATCAGGAGCTGAAACAGACGACGGACAAAAAGACGGCGGTAATAGAATCGCTCAATCAATCTTTTCCCACGATATTAACGTCAGGCTCTATTCTTGCAATAGCGGGCTTCTTAATCGGTGGAGTCGTCGGCGATCCGCTGATTGCAACGTTAGGCTCGTGCTTGGGGCGCGGAGTTCTTATTTCGATAGCCAGCGTAATGCTCGTTCTGCCCGCGCTTTTAATGATATTTGATAAATGGTTGGATAAAACCAAATTCAAACCGAGAAAAAAGTTACAGCTGCCGCGCAGAAATAAACCGGCGAACGCTCAATCCGATACGGTGAACGGGGAGGTCAACAATGTACAGTAAAATCAGAAAATTAAGTTTGGTAACGGCACTTTGCTTATTTGCGGTGAGCCTATCGGGTGCAACCGTAATGCTTGCGTCTGCGGAAGAGCAAAATTATTATGTTTGCTTTTCAAATCAAAACTATTCCGTGCGCAACGCAAATAAAATGGAATACGCCGAAAACGAATACGTATTGAAAAACGTAGCACTTTCTTCTGCCGTTGATTTTTATGTTACGGACAATTCCGGTATGCGTTGGTATGCGCGGGATAACGCCCCTTTGAAGGTTGAAGAAACACAAATTCTCGATTATAACGTCTTGTTTTCACCAACTACAACTTACGAAAACGGCAGTCATATTTCTTACCGTTTTTACGAACCAGACACGTATTCCGTAAGTGTTGACGGCACGCCATTGCAGTTATCGTATAACCCCTATCACACGGCTTACGATTTGTATTACATATCTTCTGTAGAGCTTTCTGCGAATACAACCGTATCTTTTAACGGTGAAACCCATACAGTTACCGAAAGCGGCTTTTACAGAATTCTGTTTACACCCGAAAAGACAGAAAACGGGAACAAATATCTGTTTGACGAAAACGGTAATTACGGAAGTGGCGACGATTATAAGTATTCGGTATATATCGAAGATGCTCCACAGTATTACGCCGTATTCGAGAACGTAACGGCTCAAGAAGGTGATACGCAAATCAACGGCAAGTCTGCTTTCTTGCTTACGCGTTATGAGAACAACGTGGCGACGGCTGAATACCGTTCGGCAGAAGTTTTTGCACCCGAACGTGATTATGGGATTAAATACAGAATTTATGAACTTAACGTAGACGGCTCGTTCAGATTAATAGACGACGACAATAACGAGGACACCGAAATATCTAAAGTTACCGTAAGCGATACGGGTTGGTATTGCCTTTCCCTGACGGACGTCGGCGAAAACTATCATTCCGCTTTCGTTTTTGAGAAAAAGAATTTCGGAGATTGGTATCTTGCAGGTGAATTCAACGGTTACTGTTTCGATAAAAACGGTAATATCGATTTGTCCGGCAGCTATAAATTTACCGAAATCGAGAACGACGACGAAGATTACAATGAGGATTACCCCCAATATATAGCCTATCTAACGGTAAATGAAAGCGACTTGAAGGGCGGCTCGGTTGAATTTTATATAACCGACGGCAAGACGAAGTTCAAGGACGGCGGCGACTATATTGAAATAAGTATTGCGGGCACTTACAAAATTATATGTTCGGACGAGCACAACTACGGCAGGGGAAGAAATTTCCGCTATGTACTCCAAGACGAAAACAAGGACTCTACCGAATTATTGATAGGCTCTGCCGACGAGTTTATTGCGTTTGCCAAAAACTGTTCTAAGTCGGCAGATTATTCCGTAAACCTGAAAGTGTACTTAACTTCCGATATTGATTTTTCCGGAAAAGATTTTGTACCCGTAGGCACGTTTTCGGGAACGTTCTACGGCGGCTATCACAAACTTAAAAACGTGGTTTATACCGATGTCGATAGTT
>CAJTNY010000046.1 GCA_910577875.1 uncultured Christensenella sp. | reverse complement strand
GCCTTGAGTGAAGACAGCGGATAATAGTTCACGGCATAGTCTGTTCGGCCGGACGGAGGTTGCCTATTGCTATTTGAAATTGTCCTTTGCAAAAGAAGATAAGCTCAATGGAAATTGTCAAGGAAAGCTTCTAGACTGTTTTTATATTAGAGATTACGGTGTGGACTAAGTGGCGATTCGGTGACGCGCGTTCGTGCGTTCAGTCCCTTAAAAGGAAACTGCTTCTTCGGCGACGGGGAGTGGGACTGAGGGAAATCCTACCGAACCTAAGCCGCAAAGTTTATTTAATATAAACCACTATATTATATTTTTTAATTTACGCACAGATAGTGCGTATTATTTTTAATAAATCGGATTATGGACAAAGGCGACAGTTTAAACAAAAAGGAAAAATTAAACAAGAAAAAAATTCAAAAGAAGAAACGTGTTCCGGGTTGGTTATCGTGGGGACTTACGGTACTGTTTTTATCGTTTGCACTGACGATTATATTCAGTTTTCTGACCGAAATTTCGATTAACGAAAACAGTCCCGCTTTTGTTTGCGTAATAGTTCTGGTTGTGTTATTAGTGTTGAATATCGGTTTTGATATTCTTGCAAATGCAATAATATCCTGCCAGCCGGAAGCTTTTCACGCAATGGCGTCAAATAAAATTAAGGGCGCAAAAAGGGCTGTCACATTTTGCAATAACGCTACTAAACTCGGTAGTATGTTTGCAGACGTTATAGGCGATATTTGCGGAATCGTCAGCGGCGCGGCGGGCGCTGTGCTTGGAGCGATTTTAGCCGGAAACGGCGGCACAACGATTCAATTGATAAGCGCTATAGGAGTCAGCGCCGTTATCGGCGCATTTACAGTAGGCGGCAAAGCAATGACGAAACATTTTGCGGTTAAATTTAATAAACAAATTGTTTTCGGCTTTGCAAAATTCACAACGCTGTTTAAAAAGGAAAAATAATGCTTGAAAATATAAGCGGCGAGCAAATAAAAAATATGTCTTTGCCTCAGCTTTCCGAACTTTGTGAAACTGTCAGACAGAAAATTATTTCCACTGTCTTTAAAAACGGCGGACATCTTTCGTCTAATCTCGGTTCGGTTGAGTTAACCGTAGCTATGCATTACGTGTTTGATTTGCCGAACGATAAAATCATATTCGACGTCGGACATCAATGCTATACTCATAAATTGCTTTCCGGCAGAGCCGGAAATTTTGATACGATACGTAAAAAAAACGGTCTTTCAGGTTTTCCGAAAAGGGAAGAAAGCGAATATGACTGTTATAATACGGGACACGCAGGAACTTCAGTTTCCGCTGCGCTCGGCATAGCCAAAGCGCGTGACGTAGAAGGAAAAGATTTTAATGTAATAGCCGTTATAGGAGACGGCTCGTTTAATAACGGTCTTGTTTACGAAGCTTTTAACAGCCTGCGTTTATTAAATACGCGTATTTTGGTTATTTTAAATGATAACGGTATGTCAATTGCTCCGACTGTCGGCAGTATGCATGAATACCTTGAATTATTAAGCAGGGACGACGCTCAAAAATTAAAGTGCGATAAACACGCTAAAATTTTCGAGCGTTTCGGTTTTAAATATAAAGGAGTATATGACGGTAACGACCTTGAACAGATTATAGAGCAGTTGAAAGAAGTCAAAGAAATGCTTAAAACACAGTCCGTCATTATGCACGTTGTTACAAAAAAAGGCAAGGGATACGAGTTCTGTGAAGAAAATCCGGAAGCAACGCACGGGATTTCAGTTTCGAGTTCCGACAATGTTGCAAATGAATACTCGGAAATATTCGGGAATACGTTAGCTGCTCTCGCGGAAAAAGACGAAAAAATAATCGCGGTGACGGCGGCTATGACTTCGAGTTTGGGGCTCGGCGCTTTTTTTGAAAAGTATCCCGAACGTTCGATTGACGTCGGTATCTGTGAAGAACATGCAACTATTTTGTGCGCGTCAATGGCAACAGAGGGTTTAAAACCGTATTATGCTGTATATTCGACTTTCTTGCAACGTTCTTTCGACGAAATATTAATAGATATATGCAGTCAGAATTTACCCGTTACACTATGTGTTGACAGAGCGGGAATTTCGGGCTCGGACGGCGAAACGCATCAGGGAATTTTTGATTTGTCGTTTTTAAGTCCCGTACCGAATCTTACTATCGCCGTACCGAAAGACGTAAAAGAATTCGAAGCAATGCTGAAATTCAGCGTCGGTTTTAACGCGCCTTTGGCGATAAGGTATCCTCGCGAGGGGAAAAGAATTTTTAAACGCCAAAGCGAAATAGTTTACGGGAAATGGGAAATGCTTTCAGAAGCAAACGGCAACGTCGTAATTATTGCCTGCGGCGAACGTGCTGTTACGCTTGCGCTTGCGTCCGAACAGCTTCTGAATGAACAAAATATAAAAGTCAGCGTAATAAACGCTAGATTCGTAAAACCTCTTGACGAAGATATGCTTAGTCGATTGAAAGAAAAATATATTGTTACCGTAGAGGATAATGTTCTTGCGGGCGGGCTCGGTTCTTTGGTAAACAGCTACTTTGCAAGTGGCGGGAAAGTAATTAAAAATTTTGCTTACGGAGATGAATTTATACCGCACGGCGGAGTGGGAGAGCTGATGGCGGAACGCGGATTGAGTTACGAAGCAATAACAGATTATATAAAAAATGAGATTAGATAAATTTTTATCGGAGAGATACGGTTCTAGGACAAAGGCTACAACAGCTATAAATAAAGGTCTTGTCAGCGTAAATGGTAAAAAAGCCGAGCCGTCTTACGATTATAAAGAGGGCGACGAACTGAAAATCTCAGAAGAGGAAGAAAGCTATGTTTCTGCGGGAGGATATAAACTCGCTAAAGCTTTAAAAGATTTCGGCTACTCGGTTGAGAAAAAAATTTTTGCCGATATAGGCGCAAGTACGGGCGGTTTTACGGATTGTCTTTTAAAACACGGCGCAAGTAAAGTATACTGCATAGACGTCGGTGAAAGTCAGCTCGATGACAGGCTTTTAATCGATAATGTTGTCGTGATAGATAATTTTAACGCGCGGTATTTAGAAAAGACGCTTTTCAAAGACAAATTGGACGGAGCCGTTATCGACGTGAGTTTTATTTCGCTCACATATATATTGAAAGCCGTCGGAGAAGTCCTCGAAAACGGCGCGCAAATTTTAGCTCTAATAAAACCGCAGTTTGAATGCGAAAGCAGAAAGGTTGGTAAAAACGGAGTTGTAAAAGACAGCGAAATTCATAAAAATATAATTTTTAAGATTTATGATTTTTCTTTGATGTGCGGTTTAACTCCGCTTAAAATTACCAATGCCCCGATTGTAAAAGGGAAAAATCTTGAATACGTAATACTGCTGGAAAAAGGGTCAAAAAGCATAATTAATAAAGAATTATTAATAAAATCAGTTAAATTATGAATTTAACTGATTTTTTGATTGCATATTTGTATAAAAAGATTTATAATATCTATAAATGAAGTCGGGAATTTATTACAATAAACATTATTTAAGTGAAATCAAACTTTATCTCGAACGGCTTAGAAATTCGATTGAAGAAAAAAATATAAATTGTATAATTGTAAATTGTTTTACCGACCTTGACGGTCTGGACGTTTTGTTCGTTCTCGGCGGCGACGGTACTATTTTGAATGTTGCGGCGGAGTGTGCAAAACGCGGAGTCAAAATTTTGGGTATAAATTACGGGCATTTGGGTTTTCTGACGGAATACGAATCTGAAAAAGTCGGGGAAGCTATCGGCTTGGTGTGCGGGAATTTTATTACACAGAAAAGAACTATGCTCGAAGTGGAATGTAAAGGGAAAACTTATCTTGCATTGAACGACCTTGTCATACAGCGTAGTACCGGAGGAAACGACTTTACAAACACGGTTGAATTGCGTGCCGAAATAGACGGGGCAACGGTAGATAATTATCAGTCGGACGGGATAATTGTTAGTACGCCGACGGGTTCGACCGCTTATTCGCTTTCGGCGGGAGGTTCGATACTTACTCCCGATATAAACGCATTTATTATGACGCCGATATGCGCACATTCGCTTCATTCGAGACCCGTCGTTTATAACGATAATTCCACGCTTAAAATATTTCCTTTAAATGTGAGAATGCCGCTTAATATTATCTTAGACGGTAAAATTGTCGATACAATTGACGAAAGCGTTACGGTCAACGTAAAAAAATCGCAAAACTTTGCAGAGTTTATTGTTTGCAGAGAAAACGATTTCTTTAATAAATTATTAATTAAACTGAATATATGGAGTAAATGATGCATAGGAACGCAAGACAACAGAAAATTTTAGAAATTATAACAACGATGGAAATCGATACGCAGGAAGAGCTTTGTTCCGAACTCAATAAGCTCAATTTCAACGTTACCCAGGCTACGATTTCGCGAGATATAAAGGAATTGAAGTTGTATAAAATTTCAGGCGCTACGAAAAAGTATAAGTACGCTTGTCTTGAAAGCGACGATGATTCGGTCAGAGGTAAAATGAAAACGTTGTTCCGCGAATGCGTTCAGACTATTAATTTTGCAAATAATCTTATTGTGATTAAAACGCTTAGAGGCAACGGCTCAACTGCTGGAATGTTTGTGGATTCTCTCCAACTTAAGGAAGTTATAGGAAGCGTCGCTGGCGACGATACTTTATTGATTGTAGTCGACAGCAATGATAATACGCAAATCATCGCGGAAAGACTTAAAGAGTACATAAGCAATGCTAAACAGATTATTCGTTAAAAATGTTGCTTTAATTTATGAAGCAGATATAGAGTTCGATAACGGACTTAACGTTTTGTCTGGAGAAACAGGTTCGGGTAAATCGGTAATTCTCGACTCTGTTAACTTTATTTTAGGCTGTAAAGCTGACAGAACAATGATACGGTACGGTGAACGCGAAGCGTTCGTCCGTGCCGAATTTTCGGTTGACGTAAATTCAAAGGCTCTAAAAAAACTCGAGGAATACGATATCGAATCGGACGGAAACTTAATAATATCGCGTAAACTTTCATCAGACGGCAAAGGTTCTATAAAAATAAACGGAAACGGAGTTACCGTTTCTATGCTTAAAAATATAACGCAGCATCTTGTCGACGTTCACGGTCAAAGCGAGCATTTTTTTCTTTTAAACGAAGATAATCAGTTAAAGGTAATTGACGGAATTCTCGGAGAAAACGGAAAAACTGTAAAATCAAGGCTTTCGGAACTAATTGCAAGAAAGAAAGAGCTATACGGTAAAATCAATTCGCTCGGCGGCAATGAAGAAGAGCGGGCGAGGAAACTCGATTTGCTTGAATTTCAGATTAACGAAATCGAAAATGCGGGAATAAAAATCGGTGAATTCGAGGAACTGAAAACAAGACAGAATTTAATTCTTAACGTTGAAAGAATTCTTTCGGCTATAAATACAGCAAAAGCAGTTCTCAACGACGACGGCGGCTGCGGAGATTTGCTTACGACGGCAAACAGAGAAATGTCCAGAATTTCAGGGTTTAGCGACGAATATTTAAATATTTGCAATCGGCTTGAAGGATTGAATACCGAAATTTCAGATGTTGCGGAAACGCTTTCCGATATGGCGGACAACTTATCTGTCGATGAAAACGAGGTAAGACAAGTTGAAGAAAGATTAAATATTTTAAAAACCATTAAAAAGAAATATGGCACAGACGAAGCAGAGGTTTTGGCTTTTAAAGAAAAAGCAAAAGCAGAATACGACGCTATCTACGAGAGTTCGGCGATAATAGATAAATGCGGAAAGGAAATTTTAAAATGCGACGACGAAATTTATTCGTTAAGCGTAAAATTGTCCGAATTGAGAAAAAATGCGTCCGAAAATTTTTGTTCTAACGTAGAAAAAGAACTCCATACTTTAAATATACCTGATGCGAAATTTTGTGTTAATTTCAAAGATTTCGATAAATCAACGGCTAATTTGAATTCCGCAAACGGAAGCGACGAGGTGAGTTTTGCATTCTCGGCTAACAAAGGTGAACCGTTAAAACCGTTAAGTAAAGTTATAAGCGGCGGCGAGATGAGCAGGTTTATGCTTGCCGTAAAAGCGCAACTTAAAGATTTGAACGGAATTTCTACTTACATATTCGACGAAATCGATACGGGTATCAGCGGATATACCGCTGGAACGGTCGCCGAAAAATTTAAAAGCATATCGAAAAAAACCCAAATTTTGGCTGTTTCGCATCTACCGCAGGTATGCGCGGCAAGTGATGCCCAGTTTCTCATTTTCAAAACTGAAGAGAGCGGAAAAACGCTTACAAAAGTCAAGCGCCTTAGCGATAATGAGAAAATAGATGAAATTTTACGCCTTACAGGAAGTATTGCGTCGGAATCCGCACGCAAGCACGCAGAAGAGCTTATAGGAAAATTTAAAAATTAAAAAAGCGGCGTTTGCCGCTTTTTTTGAATATTATATGATGCCTTGCACACAATACTGTTATGCTTTTCAGAAAAAAAATTGTTAAGACGTTATTTTTATTATTCGCTGTATTGCTTTGCGTATTTTCTTATTCGCCGCTTACAGCCAGTGCCGAAACGAATTCTCTGTATCTCGGAGGGTTTTCGGCAGGATTTACTTTAAATACGACAACCGTTGAGGTAATAGGAATTTGCGACGTTATTACGTCCGACGGTATGCTTTCACCGGCAAGAGACTGTGGTATTAAGCCAGGCGATATAATCGAGAAAATCAACGGTATAGAAGTTAAAGGTACAAAAGATATTAATAAAATTTTAGACGAAGATTATAAAAAATATACTATAACCGTTTCGCGAGGCGGTGAGAGCATTAAAATGAATATAGAACCTGCCGTCGACCTTTCTACGGGCACGAAAAGGTTAGGTACGCTAGTTAAAGACAGTATAAGCGGCGTGGGAACGGTAACATATATTGATAAGGTCAACAATAAGTTTGCATCGCTCGGACACCCTGTAACCGATTTGAAAAACAATTTTATTGAAATTAACGGCGGAACTGTTTATGGTTGTATTATATATGATGTAAAAAAAGGAGTCAAGGGTACACCCGGCGAATTACGCGGCGCATTTGAAAGCGGAACGGTTATAGGAAATGCTTCTGTCAATTGCGCGTGCGGGATTTACGGAAACGTTTCGCCGTCTTACGATACTTCAAAACTTGTCAAAATAGAGAAGGGCAGTATTGAGGATGTTAAAATAGGAAAAGCCTTTATTTATACGACCGTTCACGGAAACGAAGTAAAAAAATACGATATTTCGATTGTAAAGACTGACAAAAATAATAAAGATAACAGAAACTTTGTAATTAAAATCGACGATAAACAATTGCTTGAAATTTCCGGCGGAATAGTTCAGGGAATGAGCGGAAGTCCGATAGTTCAAAACGGAAAACTCGTCGGAGCGGTTACTCACGTGTTTGTTAACGATCCGACGAGAGGTTACGGAATAGCGATAGACAAAATGTTAAGTTCATATTAAAAAAAATTGCTCATAGGTTTATGAGCAATTTTTTTGTTGTGTATAGAATACCACGCGATAGTCGCGTGGTTCAAAAAAGGTTAACCGATAAATCTTGATAAAAAAACTCCGATTGTGTAGAATTAAATAAGACCTGCCAGTCTGAAAAAATTAACACAATCGGAGGAT
>CAJTNY010000045.1 GCA_910577875.1 uncultured Christensenella sp. | reverse complement strand
GTGCGTTGCCGCGGCGCGATTGGGCGGCGACGTGGAAATGGTGGGAATGTTGGGGAGAGATGCAAACGGCGACACGTTCCGAAAAATTCTGCGAGAGGAAGGAATTGGGTCGCGGTATGTTTTTTCGTGCGACAAACCGACGGCGGTTGCGCAGGTGCAAATCGATGCGGCGGGGCAAAACCGAATTTGCGTGATTCCGTCCGCAAATTACGCATTCGGGTGGGAAGAATTGGAGAAAGCGGACGCAATTCTTAAAAGTACCGAAATGGTTGTTTTGCAACTGGAAATGCGTTGGGACGTTACGAAGGAGATAATCCGTCGTGCGCACGGTTACGGTGCGAAAGTGTTATTGAATCCCGCGCCCGCCTTCCAGTTGGAAAACGAAGTGCTTGCGGCGGTGGATTACATAACGCCCAACGAAACGGAACTGAGCATTCTTACGGGATTACCCACGAACACCGACGAAGAAGTGCTTGCGGCGGCGAAAAAATTGGTGCGGTCGGGAGTGAAAAACATTGTTGCTACGTTGGGGAGTCGCGGTGCGTTGATTGCGAACGCCGCGGGTTGCGAACGGATTGCGGGTTACAAAGTGAAAGCGGTAGACACGGTTGCGGCGGGCGACAGTTTTAACGGGGCGCTTGCGGTGGCGCTTACCGAAGGGGAAACGCTTGAACAAGCCGTTCGGTTTGCCAACGCAATGGGCGCGCTTACCGTACAGAAAAAAGGGGCGATTCCGTCGTTGCATTCCCGCGCCGAAGTAGAAACGTTTCTTGCCGCGCAGGGATAAAAGAATGCAAGCAGAAATGCGGGGAAGAAGAAAAGGACAGAAACGCTTTTTGCGTGCGGGAGTAGAAAAAGGTTAAGGCGAAAGAGCAGGGAAAGAAAAGTCGGTAAAAGTGTTTTTTGCGGCATAGGGATAAAAGGGCACAAGACAAAAATATAGGAAGAAGAAAGTCGTTTGCGGAGTGGAGCAAGCGACTTTTTGACAAATTGGCGCATAACTCCCTTGTTGCAAAACAATAGGGGAGTTTTTTCTGTTCCCACATTTTCGGGCAGGCAAGACAACGGCATACATACGTGGGAAAATAGAATCGGGAGAAGCGCATGGAAGTTACAAAAAGATTTGCGTTCCGTCTTTCCGATCTTATGGCAGAGAAAGGCGTAAACACTCGGCAGTTGGAACGCGCAACGGGAATACCCAATCAAACGATTTCTTCGTGGTTGACGCTCAAATCCGGTCCAGATTGCAAACATCTGGTTATTCTGGCAAATTATTTCGCATGTTCTATCGATTATCTTGTGGGCAGAATCGAATATGAGTAATGGAGGACAAGGAGGTATTTTTGTGAAGTATTCGGGAAAGAGTTGTGGAATCGAAGGCGGTTTACTTGCCTTTTTTTCGTATGGGAGTATAATAGAAAGACGAATAAATGTATGGGAGAACATCATGGTAAAAGTGATTACCTTGCGTTGCCCCGAGTGCGGCAATACGTATTGTTTCAACGTGGGGGCGGGCGCGCAACTTGCGTCGTGGCACGACGTGTCTACGCGCATTACGGACAAAAAAGAGCACGAAAAGATTATGGAAATCTTCGTAAAACTTTCCGCGCAGAAAAGCAAGGCGGCAATGCTCGATTTTTCTTCCAATCCCGCCGAAGTTCTGAATAATATCCGCTATGATTTATGCGGGGTGGAAGTGAAAAAACTTCTGGACGCGGAAGGCAAAATCGTAGAAGAGAAATACATCGGAGAAAAAGTGAAAGAAAGCGTGGAAGCAAGCGGCGAAAAGTGGGTGTCTGCCATACAGAAAGAAGGAATCGTGGCATTCGACGCCATGTTTTTCTGTCCGAAAACGCAAAAAATCAAGCAGGGCATGTATCTGTCCGTTCGCTGGAAAGAAAACGAAGATAAAGCCTACGTTTACCCCAATAAATGCGAGGAATGTTCTTCCGCGATGATTTTGATAGACGATGAAAACATCGGTTTCATGCACGAAGATTGCCGCACAATCGGGCATTGCGAAAAGTGCCGCGTGCCGCTTGTTGTGGAAAAAGTTTCGTTCAAAGTTCCGCAACAGGAAGCGCAATAAACCGTTCGTATTTTGCGGTTAGGGCAAACGTTGCGACAGTTTTTTGCAGTTGCAATGAATTCTCTTGATAATTCACGGGTAAACGAATATAATATATAAGCCGACCGAAAAAGTCGGCGATACCGAGATGTAGCGCAGTTTGGTAGCGCGCTTGGTTCGGGACCAAGAGGTCGTGGGTTCAAGTCCCGTCACCTCGACCACAGGATACACGCTTTTGTGCTTAAAACGCACGTGAGCGTGTATTTTTTATACTTTGCGAATGGTTATTTTCACGTTTTTCGCCTCTGAATCTTGCCCAAACGGCGCTATGACCCATATTTTGGGTCAGGATCCGGGCCGCCCTCGGTCTAATAATTGAGTTTTTGCGCCTCTTTCAGTAGGTATTCGTCCGACAAATCCATATAGGTGTTGCCGAGTGCGCCGTGTGAATGTCCCACAAATTCGTCCCTCGCCGCGTCCGCTACGCCGCATTCACAGCATCTTGTGTAAAAAGTCGTGCGTAGGTCGTACAGTTTTCGGTCGGGGAATATGGTGTGGAATTTTTCACGCAATCGGTTGGCTACGTAGAATTTTAACGCCGGCACGTTTTCGAGATAGGGCGCGAGCATAGGGGAGATGGGAATTTTCTTGTATTCCACTTTTCCGTTTTTACGCTTGCTGTTTACCGTTACAATGAATTTACCGTCTATTTTCGCGTTGTAATATTCGTTAGGGCGCATTCCCGTGTACAATGCCACGGCGAACATAATTTGATACGGCGTGCCTTTTGTTTCCTCTAAAAGATATTGCTCTTCGGCTTTACTCAGCGCCGAACCATGTTCGTTCGCGTGCTTCTTATGGAATACTATGTCCACTGGATTAAGCATTATAAGACCGTGTTTGATTGCCATTTTGAATATGGTGTTCAGTATGCAATAAATTTCGTCCACGGTTTTATATTTGCCCTCCGCGGTCAAGTCGTCGAGTAAGTTCTGGCACATAAGCGGTGTGATTGACTTGATCTTCAGTATTCCGAATGCGGGCTTAATATGATTGATGTAACGGTTCATTGTGTTTTTGTACGTGCTCGCCGCGACTCTGCGCTTATAGAACTTTTCAAAGTAGTATTGCGCAAATTCGTCAAACACGTTTGAAATTCTGTTTTCGTCCTTTTGGCTACCCAGCTTTTCCGCCGCGGCTAAGTTCACAAGAAACTTCTCTTTTGCTGCTTCCAGCGTTTTTGCCGCCGCGGTTACGTTGTAACCGTTTCTGCGATAACGAATTTCGTAAACGAACGTGTTCTTGCCGCTCTGACGCTTTCTGATATGCGCTGTGCAGCCTTGTATTCTGAATTCTTGTTTGAATGATGCGGGCATTTTTGAAATCTCCTTTTCGGTAAACCTCAAAACCGGCCCGTTTTGCGATTGTTGTTTGTTTTATAAAGTGGTTGGTTCTTGCCTGGTGAGCGTGGCTACTTTTTTGAGTGATAGGGAATCGGCTGCCGCCTTGAATATCGTTCTTGCAAGTTCGCCTTGCCCTTCGGGCATCGTTCTTATTGTCTGAATAATTGCATCAATTTCTTGATCTGTCAAATCTCCTTGTTTTAGTGCTACGACATACTATGTTCTCTTTGTCGAACGGCTAAGATGTTCTCTCGCCATATGATTACTATGTTCTCTCATCATTTATAGCTTTGTCCTCCTTTTAAAATATTTTTTTAATACCGCCCGCCGCAACTGTTCGTTTTGTCGGGCAATATTCGGATTAGCATAAAATTATTAATTTTTCAATTCGCTCTCGAAAAAGTCGTCATATCCGTCTTTGAGCTTTGCAAAGTCGGTATCGTGCCGCGCAAGCAGTTCCTCATAACCGGCTTGAATTAGCTCAACTTTGGTATGACCGTATTCTTTCAAGAACGCATTGATTTTCTCAAAAAGCTCACGCGGTATCATCGTCTGAAAATTTCCACTTGTCGCTTTTCTTTTCTCTTTGTTCTTTTCCTCATATTTGCGGTTTGCAATTCGTTGAGGAGTGTTTTCTTTGCGTGTTACCATAAGAACCTCGTAAAATATGTTTATCGTATATATACTATATCATATTTTTTGCGTTGCGTCAATAGGTTACACCCAGATTCCTTTCGGATTCTTGAAAATATCGTACTCGTCGTTTTTACATCTATTAAAACGTATTGCCTGCTCGGGAGTAGTGTATTTAAGCAGAGACGTGCTTTCGCCGCGCTTTGCGCCGTAACGCTTGGATATTTCCTGGTAAAAGCATTCTTGCAAAACGGAGTAGGACATTTCTTCGCCGCGTTGTTTCCAAAACTCGGAATGGCATAAAAGCGGTGCGGTTATAAACCGTCTTGTTTTATAAATAGGATTTCCGCTCTCATCGCGTTTTTGCAGTTTGTTTCCGTTTTCGCTTTTGTAGTTGCTCATTGCTTTTACTCTCCATTTGTCCGTTACGGGCAAATAGTACAAGAAAAGATTTCGCCTGTTCGGCTCGGTAACGGTTAAAGCACAGATAATGTTCTTATCTGTTTTCAGAAAACCTATATACTTTACGGCAAAGTCATAGCAATGCCGGAAGTATGCTACAATTTCTTCCTCGTCGGGAAAGTCGTGCCAAAACTCGTGATTGCCGCCGAATTGCAAACACTCCATAACTTTATTCCTTCCGCGCGGATGGTATTGCGCATTCAGCGTTTTAATCGTTTCGGCAATCTCGGTTTGAAATATGCCGGTTTTTCGTTTCAGCCAGCGTACAGCGTGTTCCGTCTGTGCTTCTACAAGGTAATTGTCCTGTGCGGGCAAATCTTGTTGCCTAAACGTGATTACGGAAATTGTTGCGTGTTTGTCACGTGGTAATAGCCAAGAATAATCGTGGTTGCCGTAAAATCCTATGTTCGTTCACCTCCTTTTTAGATTTTGAAGAAAAACAAAATCGGCTCTCTGTCCGAAAGCCGACCTTAAATTATCTGTTCGATAAATATTAAGTTTTTGCCCCTTCTATTTATAAGCCGCGAAAATGCCTAAAATATTATATCGGTGAAAAAAAATTTCCAAATAATTTTTTTATACCGATAATTTTTTGCCAGCGTAATACTTATAAAATGCTTTTAACCGTTTGCTACGTTTTTCCGCAAGGAAAGGGTACAGTCTTTGCGTAAGGCACTCCTCTACGGAAATATCCAACCGCTTGGCAATCTTCGATACGGCGGTATAAATGCCGTTCACGGCTTTGTGACTGTCCGTCAAGCTGTTTGCTTCGCGGCGCTTTATTTCCATGCACAATCGAACGTAGACGCCTTGTATAATGAGCGGTTGCTCGGAATAATAGTTTGTGAAATATTTTTGCTCTTTGGGTGATGCGTTCGCAAGATATTGCTCTATGTTGTTGCCGATTTTATCTTCGTTAAACAGATAGTAGCGCAATATGTAACGACACAGTTCGCCAATGCTGTAAAACCAATTTATAAACGGCAACAGAGTGTTGAACAGCCCTCTGATAACAAATTCAATCTCAACGTCAAGAAAGTCGGGGAGCTCCCAATCCCGCATAAAGATTTGCCATAACTTCCATACAATATCGTCCGGCGTATTGTCCGCACTCAAATCGAAAGCGTCCAATTTTCGCCGCGCCCGATTAAAAGTAGCCGACACCGCGCCTTGCGTTACGCCAAGCTCCTCGGCTATGTCCCTTTGTAACAATCCGTCATCTACCGATAAGCAATACACGTTTCGCTCTTGCAGCGTTAGGGTGCTTAATGCCCGAAGTCTGTCTATCCGTTCGTTGGAAACGGTGGAGAACGGAATATCTTTGTCCGTCCACTTTTTCTGCTCGCTACGCGACAACCGCTCATCATCATCCGGAAGCCGCTCGTTATGCCGATACGATTTATGCTCGTTGTTATACTCGAATAGATCCAACTCGCGCAGAGCTTCCCATTCTTTTTCCGTAACTTCTATCTCAATATACTTTTTGTCTCCGATACGAAAGTTCGGTTTTCCTTTCGAGTTGCACGAATAGTAGTATAAAAATTTACCTTCGGTTTTCGCCGGTTTTTTCTTTTTATTCAGATGGTACGCCAATTTATCCATGCGCTTATTATACCATACTATTGTTGACAGAATCTGTCACTAATAGAAAAAATTTTTAACTATTTTACAGCCTCGGAATAATGCACCAAAACATCCCAAAATTGTGGCATTTTTCGATGCCTAAGCAGGTTAAGGAAGTTGGTATATTTTCCCAACTTCAAGGGTAAAAAGCGGGAAACCCGCCTTTTTGGGTTGAATGATTGTTAGAAACATAACCTTAATGCAATATCACTTTGGTGATATATTTTTTGTAAAATATTGACTAATATTGCATTGTATGATATAATAATTTTTATGAAAATAAGATCGTATTCGGAATCACAACTTAATAGCTTAATGGACAAAATTGGCGACGCTTTTGACTATGCTATTAACGATTGCAAAATTGCCGGCGCGGAGTTTGTAAAAATGTTTGCAACGAGCACGGTGTGTAAGAAAATCGAGAATGGAGATGTAAGTTGCATTTCAGGTAAAAGTGGAATAGAAATTGTGGTTGAGTGTGTAAATGAAATTACCGGCAAAGAATTGAATACTTCGCCACGAGAGCGATATGAGAGGACTGCTGAATATTGGTGCGGCTGGGCGACTTGCTATTATCAGTGGTGGTCATCACGTAAGTACGCAAGTATATTTAGAGCAGTGCCTTTTGATGAAATATTAAGCCTGTATCCAATGTTGCATGAAGCAAGTGAAGAAAAGTTTGCGGAAGTAATGGATGATAAAATTCGCAAGGCGTATCCAGAAACAAACTTAAAACGCATACGAACCGCATACGGTTGTTCACAACGAGAACTTGCCGAAATGGCTGGCGTTGGTCTACGATCCATTCAGATGTATGAGCAACGCAAAAAGGATATAAATAAAGCGCAGGCTGAATCATTATATTGTTTAGCAAAAGTATTGGGCTGTACTATGGAAGATTTGTTAGAAATGTAATTGAGAATAAAAGCAGGAAGCAGTAATTATAAAAAAGTCATGAAGTTAATTTGGAGGGAATAATATGAAATTAAATTTTAATGTTGAATTGCACAGTAAATCCAGCAATATAACAAGTCCGAAAGATTTGTTTATGTCTTTGAAACGTGGCTATAAATTTCAGTATCTTTGGGATGTTCAGTCTGATGTGTTGTCAAAGTGGAATAGCATCAGAAAAGAAAAAGATATTATCGTAAAAATGAATACTGGAGCTGGGAAAACATTAGTTGCATTATTAATTTTGCAATCTTTATCTAACGAAAACGGTGGGAATAGCATTTATGTTGTTCCGGATAATTTCTTGAAAGAACAGGTCAAAAATACTGCGACAGAGTTAGGGTTAAGGGTAACTACCGATAAGGATAGTATGGATTTCTTGCAAAAAAATTATATTTTGCTTATTAATGCGAATGAACTAGTAAATGGGAAATCGGCTTTTGGAATGCGTAAAGCAAATAATATAAATATTGATAATATTATAATTGACGATGCGCATACATGCATAGCTACTATTAAAAATCAATTTTCTATAAAAATTAATAAAGAAAGTTCCTTGTATAATAAAATATTAGCAACATTTAAGATGCCTATAGC
>CAJTNY010000044.1 GCA_910577875.1 uncultured Christensenella sp. | reverse complement strand
GAAACAAAAATGGCAAAGGCTAAGTACGACAACAGCAAGCCCCACGTTAACATCGGCACAATCGGCCACGTTGACCACGGCAAGACCACTCTGACCGCAGCTATCACTATGGTTATGGCGTGTAAAGGTCAGGCAGCAAAAATGAAATACGACGAGATCGATAAAGCTCCCGAAGAGAAGGCTCGCGGTATTACAATTAACACGGCTCACGTAGAGTATCAGACCGACAAGCGTCACTATGCACATGTTGACTGCCCGGGACACGCGGACTACGTTAAGAATATGATTACGGGTGCCGCTCAGATGGACGGCGCGATTCTTGTAGTTGCGGCGACCGACGGTCCTATGCCTCAGACCAGAGAGCACATCCTGCTTTCCCGTCAGGTAGGCGTTCCCTATATCGTTGTATTCCTCAACAAATGCGACCAGATGGACGACCCCGAACTTCTCGAACTCGTTGAAATGGAAATCACCGATACCCTTGAAAACCAGGGTTTCAAAGATTGCCCCATTATCAGAGGTTCGGCTTTGAAGGCGCTTGAAAAGGCTTCTTCCGGCGCACCCGACGCAGAAGTTCTTGCAGCTCCCGAATGCCAGTGCATTCTTAAACTTATGGATACCATTGACAGCTATATCCCTACCCCTGAGAGAGATACTGTTAAACCTTTCCTTCTTCCCGTTGAAGACGTATTCACCATTTCCGGACGCGGTACGGTTGCAACCGGTAGAGTAGAGAGAGGTACGGCTCACGTAGGCGACCCCGCTGAAATCGTAGGTCTTATCGATAAGCCCGTTTCCACGACCATAACCGGTCTTGAAATGTTCCATAAGAGCGTAGACGAAGCAATCGCAGGATTTAACGTAGGCGCGCTTCTTCGTGGTATCGACAGAAAAGGTATTGAAAAGGGTCAGGTTCTTGCTAAGCCCGGTTCGGTTAAGACTGCTACCAAGTTTACCGCTCAGGTATACGTTCTTAAAGCGGATGAAGGTGGACGTCATACTCCTTTCTTCAACCACTATCGTCCTCAGTTCTTCATCAGAACTACCGACGTTACCGGTTCTATTGAACTTCCCGCAGGTACCGAAATGGTTATGCCCGGTGATAACGTAGAAATCAGCGTTGAGCTTATCAAACCCGTTGCAGTTGAAGAAAAACTTCGTTTCGCTATCCGTGAAGGCGGCAGAACGGTTGGTTCCGGCACGATTGTTAAGATTCTCGGCTAATCGAATTTAAAATTAAAAAAGCATCCGCTTTGCGGGTGCTTTAATTTTTTTTCGTAAAAAAGTTATAAAAACCCTTGACTGAGGCAATTATTAATTATATATTAATAGTAGTGAATAAGGAGAGAGAAAATATGTTCTGTACTAATTGCGGTAAAGAAATAGATAATAACGCTGTAATTTGCGTTCATTGCGGGGTTCCCGTGCAAAAGCAGGTAAACTCGCGCTATATACCTCAGGGCGTAAATCAGAATACTCCGCCTAAGACCGTGAACGCTTTCGGGATTGCTGGGTTTGTAATCGGACTTTTATCGTTATGGTTGGGTTTATTTTTCTGTATACCCGCGCTTTTGGGTTTGGTATTCAGTATAATAGGAATGGCAAATATGAAAAAGTGTAATTCCGTCAACGGACTTGCCGTCGCGGGTCTCGTTCTTTCTATTTTTGCCACGCTTATATGGGCAACTATTTGGATAGCTTTTGCCGTCACGGGCGGCTGGGCAGGCGTATATTAAGAATTTAAACACCCGCAGAGCGGGTGTTTTTTTGTTATCGACAATTTACGGTACGGGCGATATAATATAAATATGTATTGCTCTAATTATTTGATAAATTAATAGTTTGAAGCCCCGACGCACAACGCGCGTCGGGGCTTATTGTTCAAGTTATTGAACGTAACATAGACATAAATGCTTTTTTCTGAGTATCCGTGAGCTTTGAAAATCTGTCTGATAACTCTTTTTCATTATTCTCTTGTTCTTTTGTGAATTCCTCGTCCATAAAAAATTCGGCAAGCGTTATTCCGAACGCATTGCATATTGCGCGCAGGGTGGAAATTTTAGGCTCTGTATTTCTCATATACAAATTATTGAGCGTGGATTGCGTAAGCATAGCTTCCATTGCAAGATTATTCACCGACCAGCCTCGTTCTATCCTGAGCTTGTCGATTTTTTCGATAATAGTCATACGGTTTTCCTTAATTCATTTAAGTTATTATATAACCAAATTGAGTTAATTTAATAACCCAATATGGTTGACAATTTAACTCAAATGAGTTATAATGAATGTAGTTTAGTAAACAGGATAGAAAGTTTATCAAAAAGGAGTGTTTATGAGAAAAAGTTTGACTGCGTTTGCTTCGTCTGTTTTAGTGGGGGTAATGTGCTTTACGGTAACGGCGTGCGACGGTGAGGAAGGCGGGCCGGGTAGCGGTATAATATCGGACAAAATAACCGCGGAAGAGTGGGATAGGGCGCTTGCGGAAGATGCCTTCAGGAATTGCAGAATGGAAAGTGAAGTCTTTTTAGAATTTTCCGAAGGTACGGCAATCGTAAAGACCGATTGTATTATAGACGGAGGAAAGGCTTTAATGCATTCTGCTATGACCGCAGACGGCGATGCGGAAGAGGCGGGTATGAATTCGGCTGCGTTCGACTATTATTTTGACGATAGCGGATGGTACATAAAGAGCGAGACGGGCTGGCAAAAACAAAACGGAAGTATTATGGCTTTGTCGCCATATATGTTTCCGCTTATGTATCTTACAGCGTCGAAAGATTTTTTTAATTGCTTCGAATTCAACGAAGAAATAGGCGGTTACTTAAAAAAAGAAGATAATACCGAGTTTGAGGAATATGTTCAAGCCGTAGAGGGTATTAAAATAAGCAACATGGTATATAAATTCAAAACCGGAAATCTTGTCTTTGCGGGTATGAATATGGAGATGCTGACTATGTCCTCAGCGCCATACAAATCAATAGAATATAAAACGATATTTACTTACGGCGGGCAGACTGTGGAAACTCCCGATTTAGGACAGTAAATATAAAAAGCGGAAGCTGTTTGCTTCCGCTTTTTATATTTAAATAGGACTATTTTTTATTATAAAAATCGCAGTAATCTTTAAAAGTGCAGTTCGGGCAATCGGGTTTTTGCGAATGGCATACCCGTCTGCCGTGATAAATCAGATAGTGGTGAGCTTTCGACCATTCGCTTTTCGGTAGAGCCGCGCAAAGCCCCTCTTCGACTTTTGCGGGAGTATTTCCGACTGCTATTCCGAGCCTGTTTGAAACTCTGAACACATGCGTGTCTACTGCAATCGCGTCTCCGCCGAATGCGACGGCGTATACAACGTTGGCTGTTTTCTGTCCTACACCCGCAAGTGTTTTTAATTCTTCAAGCGTCTTAGGGACTTTTCCGCCGAACTTATGAAGAATGTCCCGCGAAGCCGATAAAATATGGGCGGCTTTGTTGCGGTAAAACCCGCAGGAGTATATGTATTTTTCAAGTTCTTCCTGCGATAGCGCAAGCATTTTTTCGGGGGTGTTGTGTTTTTCGAAAAGCACAGCCGTAACTTTATTGACTCTCTCGTCGGTACATTGCGCGGACAGTATGACTGCAACAAGCAGTTCATACGGCGATTTAAAATGCAATGCGGGCTGAGCGTCGGGATAAAGTGATGCTAGCCCGTCCAAAATCTTTTGTATTTTAATATTCATATTTTGGATTTTAGCATAAAATTGCTAAAAAATCAACCGATACGCCCGAAAATTGTCCGTCCGTAATTGGTTTGAAATCTGTAAAATCCGTAAAAAGCGGAATATTTTCCGTTTTTTACAATAAACTTTACCCGTTCGAAAGTATTTTGCGGAACTTTAACCGATAACCCGCAGCCGATGTTCGCTTCTCTCGGTGTATTTATAAGATTGGCGGGAATTCCCGCGGCTCTTAATCTTGCGTTGCAGTCGATAGCTTGCGAGCGCGAACGGAATACTGCCAGCACCTCTGTCATATTTTAAACCCTCGTAAAAATAAAATATATTATTATTCTATGAAACAGAGGTCTATTATGATATACTTTGACAACGCTGCGACCGGCGGGTTTAAGCCCGACGGCGTAATTACCGCCGCAACTTCCGCTATGCAGTATTGCGCAAACCCCGGAAGAAGCGGGCACAAACTTTCACTAGCCTGTCTGGAGCGGGTATACAACTGTCGAAAATTGCTTTGCGAGTTTTTGGGCGGATATAATTACGACAGAACGGTATTCACCAAAAACTGTACGGAAGCGTTGAATATTGCTATTTTGGGTTTATTGAAATCTGGTGACGAAGTAGTAACTACCGTTGCGGAACACAATTCGGTTTTAAGACCTTTGGAATATCTTAAAGGCAAAGGGGTAGACGTAAAATATGCTCCGCTGAGCGGAGGGGAAATATGTGAGCAGGAAATTTTAAATCTCGTGACAGCTAAAACACGCGCGGTAATAGTTACTCTCGCTTCCAACGTAAACGGTTCGTCGCCTGATATTTCCAAGATTAGAAATGGTATTTCGGACGATGTTATTTTGATTTGCGACGGCGCACAGGCTTGCGGACACGTTCGCATAGATATGAAATCGAGTGGTATCGACGCACTTGCCGTTGCGGGACATAAAGGTATGCTCGGAATTCAGGGAAGCGGAGCTCTTTTGTTTTCGGAACGCGTAAATCCGTCGCCTGTTCTTTACGGAGGAACAGGCAGCGAAAGCTTTAATCTCGATATGCCCGATTTTTATCCTGACCGACTCGAAAGCGGTACGCTTTCGTATCCTGCAATAGTTTCACTCGGCGAAGGCGTGCTTTATTTAACCCGTAATATAACAAAAAACAGTGAAAAAGTTTTAAAATTGACTTCGTTTTTGTACGAAAATTTATTAAAAATCTCAGGAGTTAAAGTTTATTCGAAGCCTAATCATTACGGGATAGTTGCTCTCAACTTGGAATCGATGCAATCCGAAATCGCCGCATACAGATTATCCGACGAGTTTTCAATATGTGTACGGGGAGGACTTCACTGCGCGCCTAAGATGCACGAAGCCTTAAATTCACAAGGACTTATCCGTGCCTCGTTATCGGCATTTAACAGTCTCGGCGAGTGCGAAAAATTTATCGAAGCCGTGATGACGTTGACAACAGCCGAATAATTTCATATCATATTTTATGAAACGTTAAAAGGAGAACATTATATGGCTGTCTATAAATCGATTTCTGAGCTTGTCGGCGGCACTCCTTTGGCGGAACTGACGCATTATGAAAAAATTTACGGTTTAAATGCGAGGATTTTGGCTAAGCTCGAATATCTTAATCCCGCGGGTTCCGTCAAAGACAGGACTGCAAAGAATATGATTGACGATGCGGAGCGTTCAGGTAAACTCGTTCCCGGGGACGTTATTATAGAGCCCACGTCGGGCAATACGGGCATAGGACTGGCGGCTATCGGGGTTCCGAGAGGGTACAGGGTTATACTGACGATGCCCGAAACTATGAGTCCGGAAAGGCGCGGGCTTATAAAAACTTACGGAGCTGAAATCGTTCTGACCGAAGGGGCAAAAGGAATGAGCGGAGCCGTTGCAAAAGCCGAAAGTCTTGCAAAAGAACTCGGCGGAGTGATTTTAGGGCAGTTCTCTAATCCTGCGAATGCCGAAATTCACGGCTTGACTACGGGTCCGGAGATTTGGAACGATTCGAACGGTGAAGTAGATATTTTTGTTGCCTGCGTCGGAACAGGCGGTACGTTAACCGGTGCCGGCAGATATTTAAAGAACAGAAAACCTTCAACGAAAATAATCGCAGTCGAGCCGTCGGCATCTCCCGTACTTACAAAAGGTATTGCTGGAGAACATCGGATACAGGGAATAGGCGCAGGGTTTGTTCCTGAAATTCTCGACGTATATCTTTATGACGAGATTATAGCCGTGTCCGACGAAGAAGCTCTTACTGCTTGCAGAGAAATAGTGCAGACGGAGGGATATTTTGTCGGTGTTTCGTCGGGCGCGGCACTGTATGCGGCAAAGATTCTCGCCGGGCGTAGAGAAAATTACGGAAAAACCATAGCAGTGATTTTTCCGGATTCTGGCGACAGGTATTTATCGGTGTTGAATTCCGAAAATTAAATTGCAGACAGCCCCTTTTAAAAGGGCTGTCTGCTTTTGTTTCGGCGCATATTAAATGTTTTTCAGTCTTGTAATAACTTCTTTTAGTTTTTTTCTTTTGATACCGTCTACCATAGGCGATAACGCGTTGAAGAAATTGTCGAGGTCGGCGTTGGTTAAAGTGCCTTCACGTTTACCTCGCTCGGCTTCCGATATTATCGTGTGTAACAGTTGACCTTCCGATTTGCCGTTCATTGCTCTTGTAACGGCTTTTGCGAGTTCGACAGTGGAATTTATATTGTTTCCGCTATCGGTTACATTGTTTGTGTTTTGGTTGTTGTCGGGTTTATAACTTTTAAAATCGTTCATTTTACACCTTTAAGCATATAATATTATTAACACCATATGCAAGGAGCTTAAATAATGCAACTTTTAATAATACTCGCGCTTCTCCTGTACGGAGGGAAAACAGGCGGAAAGAATATTTTATCGGAAGTTAAACCCGTACTCGAAACATTCGGCGGAGAAGAGATAAAAGAGGCTTTGAAAAATGCGGAAGAAATTTCTTCGGTACTCTCGGCAGTTCAGAGCTTTACCGGTTCCGCGTCTGCTTCGGAACAGAACACGAACTTGTCGGATTTCGGAACATTTACGGAAAATTCCAGCATTGCGTTTCCGCTGTCGCCTATTTCGGCAATCGCAGATAAAGATATAACTTATTCTCTTTCAAAATACATAGCGCAAAACTAATAATTTCCCTGTCGCGCAAAAATCGCGGCAGGGTTGATTTTTTTGTAAAATTGCGTTATAATAAAATTATGAAAACAGGAATTTCTACCGCGTCAATGTTCTTAAAAAAAAGCACTGAGGACGCCGCGGCTATTATCAAGGATTTCGGCGCGGATACGGCGGAAGTTTTTTATCAGACTTTCTACGAATACCGTCCCGAATTTTCAAAATCTCTCGCTTCCGTAATCGATGGGCTGGACGTTTACGCTGTTCATGCGCTTTCAAGCAATTTCGAACCCCAGCTTCTCAGCCGTGCGCGCCGTGCGCGCGGCGACGGGTATTACTGGCTTGACCAGATAATGCGTTCCGCGCAACTTTTAGGCTGTAAACGTTATACTTTTCACGGCGGACTTAGTTTAAAAGGCGGCGTCAGTCCGGATATAAACGAGCTCGCCGGTTGTATACGCGAAGCGGTTTTGTTCTGCGCGCGTTACGGTGTCGGACTCTGTATTGAAAATGTTTCTTGGAGTACGTATAACCGTCCGGGAATTTTCAGTGAACTTAAAAGCCGTATTCCTGAGCTCAGTGGGGTTTTAGATATAAAACAAGCCAGGCGTTCCGGATACCCCTATCAGATGTATATTCAGGATATGGCGGGCTCGATTTCTCACGTGCATTTGTCGGACGTAGACGAAAACGGCAGAATTTGCCTACCGAATAAAGGGATTTACGATTTCGAGGAAATATTTAAACGGCTGAAAGACGCGGGGTTTGACGGCGGCACTATAATCGAAGTTTATTCGGAGGATTACGGAGACGTTACAGAACTGAAACGTTCTCTTGAATTTATAAATGAAATTATATATAAAATTTATTAGTAAATATTTATCGCGCCGCAAGCGCTTTGTTGTTTAAAAAAATTAAAAAAATTATAAAATAACTAAAAAAATGCTTGACTAAACTAATATTGTTTGATAATATATAAAAGCTGTCGATTTGGACGGCAATGTTTTTCTTCCGAAAAACGCCCTCGACTTTCGTCGGGTAATTGAAGACTGTCGTATTGAAGGCGAAAAAGAAGCCTAATAAAGACAGGAATCGTACGAAGACTGACAACTGCATAGGAAAGAAAGAGAAGAAAGATAAAGTACAAAGAAAGGCAATAAGAT
>CAJTNY010000043.1 GCA_910577875.1 uncultured Christensenella sp. | reverse complement strand
CGGTGTATCTTAATCACTTTTGCAATACACCGTCCTTATTCAAATCAAACTTTAACCTTACGTTAACGGCGTATCTTAATCGCTTTTGCAATACACCGTCCATACTCAAATCAAACCTTAACCTTACGTTAACGGCGTATCCTAATCGCTTTTGCAATACACCGTCCTTACTCAAATCAAACCTTAACCTTACGTTAACGGCGTATCTTATCGTTTCTACGGTACCCCGTCTTCCTATTGGACAAATCAAACGTTAAATAATTTTTTAAGTTCTTCTTCGTTTATTTTGCTTCCGATTACGCACAGTCTGCCAGTATACGATGCCGAGCCTTTACGCACTTCGTACTCTTCCGGAATATAATCGAAATGCAACCAACTACCGTCCGTACAGGCAACTATACCTTTGGCGCGCAAAACGGTTCCGAACCTTTTCTCATTGCACAGCATAGATAAAACATTTTTAAGTTCGGCTTCCGAAAACTTTTTGCCTGTTTCAACACCCCAGCTTGTAAACACGTCCTCTGCGTGATGGTGACCGTCCCCGTGGTGATGTTCGTGTCCGTGATGACAGCACTCGCCGTCTTCGCGGTGATGTTCGTGTCCGTGATGACAGCACTCACCGTCTTCGTGGTGATGACCGTGTCCGTGATGACAGCGCTCACCGTCTTCGTGGTGATGACCGTGTCCGTGATGACAGCACTCGCCGTCTTCGTGGTGATGACCGTGTCCGTGATGACAGCACTCACCGTCTTCGTGGTGATGTTCATGTTCTTCCGCAAGCTTTCCGAGTTCGCTTTCAAGCGTTTGCAAATGTTCCATAGCAGAAAGAATTTCTTTGCCGCTGAGCTCGTTCCAAGACGTCGTAACGATAGTAGCTTCGGCATTGTGTTCACGCACAAGCTTATAAGCCGTTTCCAACTTGTCTGTACTTGCTTTATCGGAGTGACTGAACACTATACAAGACGCGGTTTCTATCTGGTCGTTAAAAAATTCGCCGAAGTTTTTCATATACATTTTACATTTCGATGCATCGACCACCGCTGTATAAGTATTTATTTTGCAGTCGGGAAGATTAGCTCTTTCAATCGCGCGGATTATGTCGGAAAGTTTACCGACACCCGAAGGTTCGATAATGATTCGTTCGGGGTGATAATCGTTATAAACCTTTTCAAGAGCTTTTGCAAAATCGCCGACAAGCGAACAGCATATACAACCCGAATTGAGCTCGTTTATCTTAACTCCCGCATCCTGTAAAAACCCGCCGTCGACACCTATTTCGCCGAACTCATTTTCAATTAAAACTATGTTTTCGCCCGCATAAGCTTCCTTTATGAGCTTTTTTATAAGCGTAGTTTTACCTGCGCCGAGAAAGCCTGAAAAAATATCTATTTTCGTCATAATACACCTCTAAAGCTTTTTAGTTAATTTATAAACTTCGCATACCGTTTTTAAACAATCGCCCGCGGCATGGCCGCGGGCGCGTTTTTATTATTCTGATTAATATTTCAATTTTTTAAAAGAACCGTCGACCTTATGAATTACAATACGTCCCTCGTTATTACCCGCAACGTTCTTTGCATAAGTAACAGCTTCTTCCTGAGTAAAAAATTTCTTTAAAGCCCTCGGAGAGCCTTCCGCTTTAACATACCACATATGGTCTGTTTTGCGTCTTGCGATATGATAAACCTTATCTTCTTCTTTGACTTCTTTTTTTGTTGCGGGTTTAGCAGGTTTAGCCGCAGTTTTCGCAGGTGCTTTGGTTTCTTTTTTAGCTTCTGTCTTTGACACCGACTTCGTTTCTTTTTTGATTTCCTTCTCCGAAGTTTTGTTGTCCGATGCAGTTTCTATAGTTTTCTTCTCCGCCATCGCGCCGCTCCTGTAATAAATGTATTTTTTTAATATTGTATAACATTTTTTTATTAAAATCAAGCGTTTTACAAAATAATATATGCGTAAGAAGTTAATTGCGTGAAGCGTGCTGTTCTATTTCAGTTTGGAAACTCCCGTTTTGACCGCTGCGCGGGCAACGGCTTCCGCAACACGTTCATGTGCGCTCTTATCGTAAGCATAAGGAAGTATATAATCTACGGAAAGTCTATTATCAGTAACGCAGTCCGCAATTCCTTTGGCTGCGGCAAACATCATTTCCGCGTTAACCGTATTGGCTCTGACGTCCAACGCACCGCGGAACAAGCCGGGAAAAACAAGAACGTTGTTTATCTGATTAGGATGAGCGGAAGAACCAGTCCCCACAATGAATGCGCCTGCCGCCTTTGCGTCCTGCGGCTCGATTTCGGGCACGGGATTGGCACAGGTAAATAAAATCGGGTTTTCCGCCATAGCCGATACCATTTCTTTTGTAATGCAATGCGGTCCGGAAACTCCTATTAAAACGTCCGCGCCTTTCATCGCGTCGCCGAGCGTCCCTTTTAAACGAACTTTGTTCGTCAGTTTCGCAATTTCTGTCTGTGCCGCATTGAGCCAGCTTTCGCCCTCGCAGACAATTCCTTTCAAATCGCATACCGTAATATCGTTTACGCCGAAATTTAAAAGAAATTTCGCAATAGCTATTCCCGCGGCGCCCGCACCGTTTATAACAAGTTTTATACTCTCCTTTTCTTTATGTGCGAGTTTTAACGCGTTAATGAGCGCGGCAGTCATAACTATCGCAGTTCCGTGTTGATCATCGTGAAACACCGGAATATCGAGTTCCTCTTTCAGACGCGATTCTATTTCAAAACATCGAGGGGCCGAAATATCTTCGAGATTTATTCCGCCGAAAGAACCAGACAAAAGTTTTATGGTTTTGATAATCTCTTCTGTATCTTTCGATTTTATACACAAAGGATAAGCGTCGACTCCGCCGTAAGCTTTAAACAGCGCGCATTTTCCTTCCATTACGGGCATTCCCGCTTCGGGGCCTATATCACCGAGCCCGAGAACCGCCGTTCCGTCGGTTATTACGGGAACCGTGTTCCACCTGCGCGTAAGCGAAAAACTTTTTTCAATATCGTCGCGGATAGCAAGACAAGGTTCGGCTACTCCCGGCGTATATGCCAGTGAAAGAGCTTCGCGGCTGTCCGTCGGAACACGGCAGACGGTTTCTATCTTTCCTCTCCACTCAGCGTGTTTTTTTAGCGATTCTTCTCTGTAATTCATAATTTACTCCTTTCGTATGTCCGCAATCAAATTTATTTAATAGGATATTTATTTTTATAGTTCTCAATACATTTTCTGATTATCTCTATTGCTTCGTACTTATGACAGATTTCCTTAACCGCCGTAACTTTGTGTTCGAGATTTTTATAGACTTCGAAAAAATGCATCATTTCTTCGAATAAATGATTGGGTAGCTCTTTGATATCGTAATAATGTTTATAATTGGGGTCGTTCAAAGGAACCGCAATAATTTTTTCATCGAGTTCGCCGCCGTCAACCATCTTTATCACGCCAATCGGCGTGCACGTAACGAGAGTCATAGGGAATATGGTTTCGTTGCATAAAACAAGAACGTCCAAAGGGTCGCCGTCGTCCGCAAGCGTTCTCGGTATGAACCCGTAATTCGCAGGATATACCGTGGACGTATATAACACCCTGTCAAGGCGAAGAAAACCCGTCTCCTTATCCAATTCGTATTTTGCTTTGCAGCCTTTCGGAATTTCAATAAGCGCCTCAAAATTATTCTCACAAATTCGTTTTTCGTCTATATCGTGCCAAATATTCATTTAATACGCCTCCGCTTATGTTTCCTCTATTATATCACACCTTACGATAAAGTAAATAAAAATTATAAGATTTTTTATTGCATCGGAATCTCGCCTTCAGGCGGAATGCTGTGTGCCTGTATCTTTCTTGCATCGGGGTCGTAATAATCTTTCAAGTCCGGGTTTATCTCGAAGAACATATCGTATCTTCTGCAATATAGATTATCCGCGCAGCCGCGCTCCATTTTTTCCAGCCATTCCTGTAAACTCTTTGTAAAATAATGTTTTATCCAGGCCGTTTTGAATATTCTGCTCATACTGTCGGGAGCAATTATTTCTTTGTGCAGAACGTTTACCGTTTTGCCCTTTTTCATTTTAGCTCCGTGTATTTCCCAACGCAATAAACGGTCGGGACGGAACATTACCTTGCCCTGTCCTGTATCCTTACAGTCGAATCGTTTCTTAAAGCGTTCGCAAAGCGGTTTGTTTTCGTAATAAAGCTGTCCGTCCGCGCCTATGCTTTCCCAGCTGAAAAATACCTGCGACGCATAAGAGAACTCGTCAAGAAATTCGTTCATAGGTTTTTCCAGCATGAGAAACTCGTCGAGGTCTATTGACATAAGCCATTTAACGTTGTTTTTGTTCTTTTCAACACAGTCTTCAAGAGCGGTAAACTGCTGAAACGCCATAGGCTCGCGCCAGGGAATTACTTCCACCTTGTTAAAATCCTGCTCCGATAAAACGCTTTTCAAGAACTCTTCAAGACCTTCCTCGTCGTTATTATCGTATATGAAAACGTGTTCTATTCCGATGCGTAAATGGTGTTCTATCCATTCCTTGAAATATTTTTCTTCCTGCCTCGCAAGACACTGTATAGCTATTTCGTATTTGTGCGGAGCGTGGTTGTCTTTGGCAAGCGTCCAATCATCAGGATTTTCAAACTTATATAAAGCCAAATCCCTGCTGTCAATTTCCTCCCATTTACCGTCAATAAATACAAGACTTTTGTTAAACATAATTTTTTTCCTCTCAAAATAATTTCTAATTATATTTAACTTCATTTCACTGCATCTAACCGTTTTCAATTTCACTGTTTTTGCGGCATTAAACTAAGTTTTATTTCATAAATTTAAAAACCTTCCAATGATTAAAAGGAAGGTTTTTAAATTTATTTTTTGAAAATATTCAAGCTCCATATGCTAATCAAATCTTTACGCTTCTTATCCAAATTGCTCCCGCAGTGTCCTTTACTATCGTGCAGTTTCCCCAGGCGTCGTACGCGTATTCCGCTACGATATTTTCGCAATAGTCAAGTATATGCGTTATGTCGCCCTGCGCGTTCTTTCGGTAGATATATTCTCCTCTCTCATACCTGAACCCGCTTACTCCGCTTTTATCATATATGTACTGTATTCCGTTACTCTGTTTTATCAGTTTCCCTTCATTATCGTAATAGTACCTTATATTTCCTTTCTTTATCCTTCTGCCAAATCCGTCGTATTCGAATACTGTTCCGTTATAATGTATCAGTTGGGTTACTTTTCTCCATATTACGGGCTTCCCTCTGTACGTTACAGGCACTCCCGCACTATTATAACTACATTCTTCTCCGTCGTAAGATATTAACCTGTCTCCGTCGTAGCCGTACAGCTTTTCCGTGCTTTCGAGTTCTTCAAGCTGTTCCCTATCTCTCAGCGTAAATACAAACTCTCTCTTGCACGTTATATTTCCGCAATTATCGTACGTATATACCCAAGTTTTGCCGAACTTTTTGTTATCTTCCCTTACGAGCCTGTTTAAGCCGTCGTATTCATACCTTGCCGTCAGCTTTCCGTTCTCTGCGATTTCGGTTATATTCCCGCAGGCGTCGTACTTATACTTTATATTTTCCTTGATTGCATTTCCGTTCGCGTACCATACCGCGCTCGGCATATTGGTTGCTCTGTCGCCGACTTTTCTGTAACTTATATATTCGCCGTAGACCTTATTTCCGGTTCCTGACTTTAACTCCCTGCCGGTATACCTGCCGTTTACATCACGCAATACATAGCTTCTTACTCCGTACGGCATTTCTATATAGTCTATTTCTCTTGCCGCATTTTCTTTATAACTGTATTTGTAGTTATGCGTTGTTTCGCCGGAAGTTATTTTTTTACCTGTTATTTCGTTACGCTCGTTATACGTGTATTCTTCCGTTACTTGTCCGTTACTTATTTTACTAAGCGTTCTATCGGGGTTATACTCGTAATTTGTTGTAGTTTGAGCTACATTATCCGTTACACTCTTTAACAGTCCATCTTCGTATACTCTTTCTGTTTGTACGCTTTCGTTTAGTTCCGTTCTTATTACGTTTCCGTCTTTATCTTTTACGGTCCTGAAAATAACACCGTCTCTTATCGTTACTTCTACTTCATCATTATCACTGACAATAAAATTCGTTTCCGTTCCGTTTAACGTTACTTTCCTTAATCTGCGTTTATTATCGTACTCATAGTATACCACGTTATTTCCGCTTGTCAAGCGCGTCGGTAATCCCAGCGTATATTTGACATTTGTTGAGTTATCTTTGCATTTAAAAAAACAAATGGAAGAACATATGTTCTTCCATTTCCTATTTTACTTATCTCTAAGGCTAAAAATTAATCCTAATGACTGGCTATTGAGAAGTCCGCTAGCAACTCCATATCCACTTTCTTTATCATATTCTAAAATAGAACATTCTGGATTTTCTAGTAAATCTTTTAAAATTTCAATTAGCTCTTGGCATCCCTTTTTATCCATATCAATCTGTACATTTTTACCATATGGCAAAACTTGCACAATTATCCCTTTATTATCAAACAACTCTTTTTTAAACAATACCGTTTCCTCCTACCGAACCCAAGTTTTAAAAAATTTAAACATCTGATGTATAGTATTTTTAATTTTTGCGTGCCCAGTTATCCAATAATTTGTTTTAAAAGTATCTAAATTAAAATGTATTCCTAATCTTTCGCCTTTAAACATATGCATCGATTTATCTAGCCTCAATTGTCTCATACCATCTGCGGAAACCCATCTGCTTGGACCTTCTAATTTATAACCTTTCCCAAGAAATTTTCTACCAACTCGTGCAGCTTTTGCACGTCCCGTAACATTATAGACACCTAATATTGCCGTACCTATAATTGCAACACCTTCCGTTATACCTGCATACCAGTTATACGCCGTTTCATTTCCTTGAAATACTCCGTCACGCACAAAATTATATCCTGTACCGGCTTCTACCATTGTCGCTATTCCGTTTATTCCTGTCAATACTCCCGCGCCTAATGTAACCCAAGCAACTACCGTCATTGCTAACGGCGTAGCCGCTCCAAACGTCATTACGGAAACCGCTACCGCGGCAACCGCTGTTAATACAAGCCCTAAGCCTACCCAAAACTTCTTCCAGTCCCACGTTCCGTCGGGGTCATAGCCCATCACGGGGTTATTCCCGCAATAAGCATACAGGTTAAGTCCGTTTATGCTATTAGGGTCGAGGTAACTTACGTCGTCCTGCGAGATAAACCTGCCGACTTCGGGGTCGTAGTATCGGGTTTTTAAATAATAAAGATTAGTTTCGGTATCGTAATAATATCCGCGGTATCTGAAAGGATTTACTTCCGCTATTCCCGCCGTGTCCTTTATTATCGTGCAGTTTCCCCAGGCGTCGTATGCGTATTCCGCTACCGTATTACCGTTTTTATCCAGTATATGCGTTATATCGCCTTGTACGTTTTTACGGTAGATATGCTCTGTTCCGTTATACTTAATTCCTGCTATTCCGCCGTTGTCGTATACGTATTCTATTCCGTCGCTTTGTTTTATAAGACGTCCGTCTTTATCGTAGATATATTTTATTTCGTTCTTGCTTAGTCTTATTCCCGTTATTTCGTACGTAAACGTTGTTCCGTTATAGCCCGTCATCAGCGTGCCGAACATCCAACTCGCAGATTTCCCTCTGTACTTCGTAGGGCTTCCGCATACGTTGTATTCGCATTCTTCTCCGTCGTACGTTACTAATCGGTCTTTCTCGTAACTGTACAGCTTTTCCGTGCTTTCGAGTTCTTCGAGCTGTTCCCTATCTCTCAGCGTAAACGCAAATTCTCTCTTGCTCGTTATGTTTCCGTTATTGTCGTAACCGAATACCCAAGTTTTGCCGAACTTCTTATTGTCCTCTCTTACGAGTCTGTTTAAACCGTCGTAAGCGTATCTTGCCGTGAGCTTTCCGTTTTCTCTTACTTCGGATATATTCCCGCAATTATCGTACTTGTACTTTATATTTTCCTTGATTGCATTTCCGTTCGCGTACCATACCGCGCTCGGCATATTGGTTGCCCTGTCGCCGACTTTTCTGTAACTTATATATTCGCCGTAGACCTTATTTCCGTT
>CAJTNY010000042.1 GCA_910577875.1 uncultured Christensenella sp. | reverse complement strand
TGCTACAATAGTGCGGTAAAGCGACTTCGCTTTGCCGCGTTTTTTGTGTCCGTAGCGCAACTGGATAGAGTGACAGCCTCCGACGCTAATACGCGATAAAGGCATTTTACGAAATTCCCACTATATATTGTGGTTTTCGGTCGATTATTCCCGAAAAACACACAACTGTAAAAAAATCTACACCCAAATCTACACCCTGCCATATAAATCGGTGGCGTTGTACGCTAAAACTTAATACAATTTGTGCCCGTGGTGGAATTGGATACCATAAAAGCCTCCGACGCTTTCGGTCCGGGTTCGAGCCCCGGCGGACACACCAAAAAATCCGTGGTTTTAGGTAAAAATCACGGGTTTTTGCTCTGTTTTTCTAATTTCTCAATATTTTCAGGGTGTATATCGGGGTGTATATTTTGTTTTAATCATCATCTTCCTCGTTATCATCAGACTGTCTGCTACTCCAATACGCATCATTGTTAGGATTACATTGATTAGCGTGATTATCCAAATTGTCCCAATATGCATGATTGTTTGGATTGTGCTGATTTGCATAATCATCCAACTGTTTCTGTATATGGGTATAACCCGATACTCCGCGTCCTTTGCTCATTTCCTTATATCCTCCCTTGTTTGATAAATTCCCAATATTTAATAGGGGCTTTCTTTTTATATTTGTGTTCCATCTCAACTTTTTCTATTGCAGATCTATTTATGATAACTTGATACTGCTCATAAGATATCCGCCAATAGCGCCCATATAAATCCCAAAATATTTTCTTTATTTCATCCAAGTTTTTTAATGGTCTTTTTTCGCCCTCAAACTTCTCTAAATCTACTTTATCAAAGTTTATTTGCGGCAAATCGGAATCGGCATATATAATTCTACCGCCACGCTTTATAAGTTCATAGAGAATAGAATTATCGACTTTCTGACGATACCATTTCGTAAGAAAAGCATCTTTGTTCTCCTGTGTCAAAGCACTGTACCACATATAAATCAAATCATCGTCTTGCGTTTCGCAAACTTGCTCGAATGAAATCATTTTTTGATTTTGATAAATACGTTGTAGTTCCCACACAAATGCACCTTCATTTTCAATCCCTACGGCTTCGTTTAATATCTCGGCAATCCATATCTCAATTTCTTCCGTAGGGCGGTCAAGCCGCTTATCATAAAAATAGGCACTTTGTCCCCAATCGCGTCGAAAATATTTTTCGATTATTGATAACTCAGCTGATTCCGACGCGCTTGCTTTACCTTTCATTTTTTTATAAAGCAATTTATAAAACCGAGAATTGATGTTATTCAGCTTTCCCAAATACAGCAATGCAGCCTCTTCATCTTCCTCTTCAACAAGTTCGGGCCACTCATATCCGTCAAGATTATACATTCGATCCCATTTTTGTTCAGGAGTTTCTGCGGCATGTTTTTCGGAAACAAGCTCATCGACGGTTACTTGAAACAGCTTTGACAATGCAAATAAAGTCTCTACGCTCATCGTAGAGCATTCTTTCCATTGGCTTACTGCCGCAGGTGAAATACCAAGAATTTCGGCAAGCTCTTTCTGATTTATTCCACGCTCATCCATAAGCGATTTTATATAGGCGTTCATGCTTCCTGTCCCCTTTTGAAATAGATCTGTCTGATTTCTTTCAGAGATAAATTGTTCAATTGACTAATAAGTTCAGTGGTCAATTTTTCATCGCGCGCCGAAAGATAATCTTTTAAGGACAAATCACATATTACCGACCACATGTATTTTATCATCTCCTCTTCGTTCTTACCGCCAACCCATTCAGGAACGACCTTTTCCAATATGCGCTCACCGTTATATAATCTGCGCTCTAAATCAGAATACTCCGTTTCATCCAATACCTCATCCGTATTATCAAAACCTCGTTCCTTACGATTTGCAGGTGTATTATCCACTTCATAAAAATTATAAACTTGGTCTTCATATACTGGAATTATTATCGGCTTTTTGAATTTGTTATAAAGTTCAATGAGTCTATCTAAAATATCAACTTTGACAACCTTATCGCGTTGATAACCCAAAAGCAACGGATTTAATCTTGCGCCACACTCAATGAGCAATTTAATTGCGTTCTTAGTTAATTGTTCCTCATCATAAGGACGGTTGTATGTTTTTTCATACAACTTCATCAATTTACCTGTAAATTGTGCCTGCTTTCTGTCTTGTATCCCATAGCTATTTGTTACGTTTTCGACTTGTATTACCGCAAGCAGCATATCCTTTTCAAAAACTTCAAGATTTCTCACTCGATTGCGCAAAATTTCTTCCGCATTTTCTATATCATCGCATATATCTCGTTTTACCGTTTGCATGAAGTGACTTTCAAATAGTTTATATACCTCCCAAAACTTTTCATCGAGCAAAGAGTTATGCATCAATGCGACAGTTCTGATAATCTGGAATTTTAAGTTCTTTATAAAATCAGTAGCATCATCTGATTCATCATCTGTATAAACTGTATAAAAGTTCTCTAACAGATAATCAAATTCTGCGTTTTCCGTCAATGTCAATCCTACGCTTATCATCTTCTTTAAAAGCGTTTTAAAGCGCGTTTCTATCTCAAGCTCTTGCTTTTCTCTGATTTCACACAAATTTATTTCCTTCGAAGCGTCAATGTACCAACGAGGATTTGAAAAAAAATATTTTTCATCAAAATTTGTATCAACTACCCTTTCGCCATTTAGAATTTCATCTATGGTAACATGATAGAAATATGCCAAATGTTGAATATCTTCAATATTGGGCACGGATTCACCTCGCTCCCATTTGCTTATAGCCGCATTGGAAACAAGCCCTACATCTCCAAAACAAGACTTACTGAACGCGCAAGCAAATTCATCCTGTGTTAGCCCTTTCTCTTTTCGTAATTCTTTTAGAAATATTCCTATTTTCTTCTTATCCATTTAGAATTCTCCTGTCAATCGGCGTTGTATATCTTTGCGAATCATCCTTGCAAGTTTATGGTAATAAATCGGATTTTTGCATTTTTGATGTTTAGTAGCTTCTGTTTCCGGAAGCACCAAATCGTAATCAACTGCACCGCATTGTCTTTGTTCCGTTGAGCTGTGAACCCGGAAATACATATCCTTTGCTTGCAATGCTTTCCCTTCCAAATATTCGTCTTTTGCTATTGCCTCAACTGAAAGTATTGCATCTTTTCTATCATGCTTTACTCTTGGCAAATGTCTGACTTTGAAAGCCGCCTCTTTACCGTCATTAGCTACTATATAAAAATCTTTGATTATATAACAGTGTCTACCAACATGCCCGCATTTCGCTGATACTTTGAAATACCGCATACGCTACCTCCTTTTTGATATAAGTTTATCACAAAGAAAGCACCTATTAGTAACCCATGTGTTTAATGCATCTTACTTAATAATGAAAGAAAATTAAGTGGCAGTAGAATTATAGCATGATTATTGATTAAAAGCAAGAATAACAGCCGGAGAACAGTTAGTAAAATACAGCGGGCAGATTCCTCTGCCCGCTGTAAACTTTTATAACACTTCTTTGTTTGGAACGTAATCTACCATCTTAAAAACTTCAGCTTCAAGTTGATCATAATTAAGTATCCACCTACCGCCGTTTTTAACTTTAAACACGTTACCGGATTGAAACGCCTTCTCTGCCATAGTCATGTTTACAGGTAAATCCGGATGCTGTTTCTTGAATCCGCGCACCGTATCGTCATGCCAACGCAAGCGCGGCATATCGCACTTACTATCAACCCCACGCGGATTGAGCCTGTGCATTAATTCATCGGAATCAATCAGCCAATGCCCTACCGAAGAAGTAAAATACCAAATCCCTTGCTCTTGCACAAATAATCGCAAATTGAGCCTACGCACTTTCGTATCAGGGTCTTCGGCGAGAAACTCTCGCCATATTTCTCCACTCTTTTTTATGGTACGTTTAGAGGGCGGCACATAAGGCTTTTCTTCAAACTGCATTCCGCACAAATACCCGTACAGTTCGTCGATATTTACTACCCATGCGTCCCCGTATTTGAGCGGCGTTATTTTGCCTTCGCGCAAAAGTGTTGTGATGAAATGACGCGTTATCACAGTATCCGGATCGGCTTGTTTTGCAGCCTTTAATATCGTGTCAATGCGCCTTAATCTCGGCAAATACATTTTCTCACCCCTTTGCAACACGCGGCACGAAGATATCTTCCAAAGCCTCAGCCGCCGCCTCATCGCTCGTCTTAATGAAATGGGAATAGATATCGCTCGTCGTACTTACGCGCGAATGACCTGCTCTGCCTGCAACCGTCGTAAGCGGTACGCCCGCCGCAATCTGCAGCGTAATGTTTGTATGGCGCAAACTGTGTAGCGTAATGTCAGGTAGTCTGGAATTACTAAGCATTTTCTTCAACCAATAGTGTATAGTTTCGGGATTGATTGGCTTGCCGTATTCTTGCACAAAGAGCCTATCCGAATCCACCCATCTATCGCCCCAATTCGCGCGTTGCTCATCATACCAAATTTTATATTCTTTGAGTATTTCTACCAAAATTTCCGAGATAGTTATTTTACGTATGGAGCCTTCCGTTTTCGGTTCTTTGGTAAAGATTCCTCCGGCAATTTTACTATAGCATCCTGTGCGGTTTACGGTCAGCGTGTGCCGCTCGAAGTCGATATCTTTCCATTCGAGTCCCGCAATCTCACCACGCCGCAATCCTGTAAGCAATGCCACAAGTATAGCAGTTTTTGCGCGAATGTCATCGTAATCCATCAACACACGGAAAAGCTCTTTCGCCTGTTCATCGTCAAGATATTTAATGTTGCGTTGCGGTTTCTTTCCATACGAAACGTAGTCTGCCGAAGCGTAGTTATCGTCCACAAGTCGTTGACGCTTTGCCATGCCAAAAATACAGCGCGTGGCGCGTTTCACCTTTGCAAGCGTTTCTACAGCATAGGCTTGCTCCGTCTTTTGAATATTGAAAATCTTTTCGGTTTTCACACCCAAAACAGATGCGAGGTGCTTCGCGAATTCCATCCCGATATTCTTGCCTTGCAAAGTAAAAACAAGCGAAGCCACGTTTACACCGTAAGCTTTGGAAAGCTCCTTGCGCGTGTGTCCGAATTTTCCAAGTTCTTCACGCAAGCAAGGTTTTGCCGTAATTGTATAAATCACTCGTTTCTCACGGTCTAACTTGTCGTAGAAATTTTGAATGATATAAGGAGTAACCTCGCGGATTTTGTATCCGCCGATATAGCGTTTTATCCATTCAACGGTTTTTATTCCCCTTTCGTAATACGCTATCGAAAAGTCCTTACGTACGCGCTCCAACCATTTGTCCGCCATTTGCCCGACAGTTATATTGTAGTCGGGAATATCGGCTACACTTCCCGTATAGAGCTGTCGCATTTCGTTTTCAAACTTTTGCGCAATAAGCGCACATTCACGCTCGGCTTGTCTATCCGTCATTTTGTTTTCGGGATGCCAAACCGTAGTTTTCACTATCGTTTGATTTGTGTTCGGTTCTTTGAACTTGACTTGAATATCGTACACGACGCCGATTTTCAATTTTCGTTTTCTGAATGTTGCCATATCCCCTCCCTAGTTCATGTTTAGTTCGTTTAGTAAATCGTCAAAGTTGAGAATGTATCTTGAACCCGAACGGAAATGTCGCACTCTGTCGCCGTCCAATAACTTGCGGATAAAGTTGTACGTTACCGCCGTTTCGGGATCTTGTTGCTTAATGAGCGCAAGAGCTTCATTGATAGTTCTCATTCTTGCCAATTTAGTTGTGCTAGTTGTTTCCAATTTAATTCTCCAAAATAAATTTTGGAGTTCGGGATTTCTCCGCTTTTCTTTTTATAAGACCCGTTACTTAGCCACGGCAAAGCTCGCCACGCTAATTGTTATTTTTGAACTTTTCAAGTTCGCTTGGAAAAAAGTCGTCATACCCATCCATTATCTTCGCAAGGTCGGTGTTGTGTTCCGCCGCCTGCTCAATGAGCGCGTTATATCCTGCTTCTATTAGCTGTATCTTTGTGTAGCCGCATCTTTTCAAAAACTCATTTATCTGTTCGGCTTTCTCTCTCGGTACGCTCGTTCCCCAAACCATACACTTTGCCTTTCTCTCGGCTTTGTGCTTGTCCTCGTAACGCTTGTCCTTAATTGCCCTATCCTTCTTTTCCATAATAGCCTCCGCAAAATATATTCATCGTATATATACGATGAATATATTATACTCGGTTCCTCAAATAGAGTCAAGCGTTTTATGATGTTAATACGACTCATGTTTATTCTTAGATTTTACTTACCCCAATCCCATTTAGATTTCTCGGGTTCCGTCAATCCCTGTGGACGGGTCTTTTCGTACTCCGCTTGCATTTCCTCTTCAATCTCGCGTAGGCGGTTGCGGTAGTTCGTAGTTTCCGGCGAGAATAATTCCGCTACCGAGCAGAACAGTCCGTCCATTATGCCACGCACTTTCCGCGCCGAGATTGCAAGATTACGTTTTAAATTTTTATCGTTCGTCTTGTACTTCCTATGTGGATTACGCTTGAACGTTTGTCGCTGTATCTCTCGCACCTTTTTGAGAACTATATTACCGAGCCGGCGCCTATAGTCCCACTCTAACCTTTCTATGGTGTGAATACTCTTTACTCCGTCCTCGTCTGCCTTGTTCGGCATGTTCTCCATAAAAAGTCTTTCGGTTGTAAGTCGCCGTTGGTAATAGTTGCCCATTACGTCTTTTAATGATTGTTCTTTCTTGCGCAACTCATCTCTAAATTCGCTGTCGGCTTCTCGCGTTTTCTCGTCCAAGTCTATGAGCCACTCTGCTACCAAATCTATCTTAGGACGGTACTCAGCCATCTCCTTGCTACCGTACCATAACGGCTTGTCCTTGGGTAGTTCGTCGGCAAGTTCTTTAAGCCAACGGCGTAGTATATCGTTGAGATGAGCGACATCGTATTCATTGCTTGTTCTCGTCAATTCTTCTAACACCTTTTTACGCTTATTTGCAAGGTCATCGTCAATGGTATAGGCGTTCAATCGTTCGGTCATTTTGTCTATGGCACCAAGCGGTATTTTGCCTTTCTTTCGGTAATAATACCCCGCCGCTCGTTGGTTCTTTACCTTCGGTTCTTTCTCCCAAAATACGTAATGAATATGCAAGTGTTCGGGACGGTCTAAATGCAGTGCGCACATCAAGTCAATATTGTCCGGATTAAAGCCGGCATCCTTAAAAAACTGCCCGAAGGTTTGCTTTATGAGCGCTATACACTTTTCGGGATCATCTATCTTTTCCGAGTTCTCTTTGTTAAACGACATAAAGCCGTGCCACAAATTCTTCTCGCCCGTTTGCGCTCGCTTTCGCATTTCCTTTACTTGTGCTTTACTCAGCATACCGTCTTGATTAAATACGCCTGTACTCTTTTGCAAGTATTCGAGCATTGTAAACTTCTTCGCTTCCTCGCCGTATATCTTGCCTTCGGTCGTTATGTACTTGTAGATATTGTCCGCGCCCGACATATCGTAGAAAGCGCGTTGCTTCTTATGGTCGGCTATCTCTTTTTCCGTTGCGTTTTTCGGCAATTTATAAGGCGTATATGCTATATCAAATATTACCGGTTGTGTTCCTATGTTTATCTGCCTCCTATTGTTTATTTAGTGTTGCGTAGCAACTACGCGAAGGTGGGTTTCCCACTTCGCTTTACGTCGCTTGCGACGGTATGTTTTACAGTGTTCGCACTGTAAAACCTTAGCCTGCTTCCCATCTCGCTTGATTAGGTTACGTTTTGCTTTCCTTTTGGTTGCTGTTTGGTTACCAACTTCCACCCACAATTTCTTTGTAGTGCGTTAAGATTTGGTACAGACTTTTGCACTCGCTGTACTTGGACGTGTACAGTTCTTCGTCAAGCGTAGTCCAATCCACACCTTCCGTTAAGTGCATACTCGATTGATATATATCTTGTTTTACTTGCGGATGCCTTTTAAGAAAACCGTCCATTCCGATTGACGACAAACCTTTCGGTTGTATAGCGTTTACTTGCTCTACCGTTACAGGTATTCGTTCCGCACTACCGCCTTTCTTCCCGATACTACTACGCACCTTGGATAGCGCCAACTTTCGTTTTGCAAGCGTA
>CAJTNY010000041.1 GCA_910577875.1 uncultured Christensenella sp. | reverse complement strand
TATCGAGAAATTTCTCGGCACCCAAATCGGCTCCGAAACCCGCTTCGGTTACCGCATAATCGGCAAGCGTCATAGCCGTGTACGTCGCGCGGACCGAATTACAGCCGTGCGCTATATTTGCGAACGGCCCGCCGTGAACAATAGCGGGAGTCCCCTCCAAAGTCTGTACCAAATTTGGTTTTATAGCGTCTTTCAGCAAAGTCGCCATAGCGCCATCGGCATTTAGTTGGCGGGCGCGGACGTATTCGCCGTCTTCGCTGATTCCTATAACTATATTTCCGATACGCTTTTTCAAATCGGCAAGATCCAAAGCAAGACACAAAATAGCCATAATTTCGGACGCCGCAGTTATTTCGAAACTCTCCACTCTCTTATAGCTTTCGCAGCCTTTCATTTTTCCCGCTTCGCAATTGAGCGTTATGTCGCGGAGAGCCCTGTCGTTCATATCCATACATCTGCGGAAATACACTTCCTTGATTTTAAGCGCGTTACCTCTGAATATATGGTTATCTATCATTGCGCATAAAAGATTGTTCGCCGCAGTAATCGCGTGTAAATCGCCCGTAAAGTGAAGGTTTATGTCCGCCATAGGCACAACCTGCGCATAACCGCCTCCGGCAGCGCCGCCCTTAATACCGAATACGGGCCCGAGCGAAGGTTCCCTTAAAGCAAGACAGACTTTTTTCCCAAGCTTTGACAGTCCGTCTGCAAGTCCGATTGAAACGGTGGTTTTCCCCTCTCCGCTCGCAGTAGGGTTTATCGCAGTAACGAGAATTAGCTTGGCTTTGGGATTGACTTCATTTAAATTGATTTTTGCCTTATACTTTCCGTAAAGTTCGAGTTTATCCTCGTTCAGATTGAGTTTTTTCGCTATTTCGCGTATATCCTGCAATTTACAACTTTCTGCAATTTCAATGTCTGAGAGCATAGTTCCTCCTACCATATTTTTAAATTATTATATCACACGGCAAGCCGTAAAGTATATCGTTTACAGGCACTTTTTTAAATTTTTTGCGCCCTGTCTTTACTTGACTTGAACGGCTTTTTTTTATAAAATAATAACAATAAATATTTTTAGTCCGTATTAAACCAAATACGGCGCAAAGGAGTTTGTATGGCAGAGAAAAAACGTACGGTGACGATGGAAAAATTAGTAGCGCTTTGCAAAAACAGAGGCTTTATTTTCCCGGGCAGCGAAATTTACGGCGGGCTTGCGAATACATGGGACTTCGGTCCTCTCGGCGTAGAATTCAAAAACAACGTAAAAAAGGCGTGGTGGAAAAAGTTCGTTCAGGAACCTCCCTATAATACGGGGCTCGACTGCGCTATATTGATGAACACCCGTACCTGGAAAGCTTCTGGACATCTCGGAGGTTTTTCTGACCCCCTTATGGATTGCAGAAGCTGTAAGGCAAGACACCGCGCGGATAATCTTGTTGAAGACTACTGCAAAAAACACAATCTGGATATAAGCGTCGAAAGTATGGATAACGAAGCTTTGGAAAACTTTATTTCCGAAAAGAAAATCAACTGTCCCGTATGCGGAAAAAGCGACTTCACTCCGATAAGAAAATTCAATCTTATGTTTAAGACGTTCCAGGGCGTAACCGAAGACACTGTCAACACAGTCTATCTTCGTCCCGAAACTGCACAGGGTATTTTCGTCAACTTTAAAAACGTTGCAAGAACTTCGAGACTTCGCGTACCGTTCGGTATCGGTCAGACAGGCAAATCGTTCAGAAACGAAATCACCCCCGGAAACTTTATTTTCCGCGTCCGCGAGTTCGAGCAGATGGAACTCGAATTCTTCTGTAAACCCGGAACCGACCTCGAATGGTTCGCTTACTGGAAAGATTACTGCAAAAACTTCCTCTTATCTTTGGGACTCAAAGAAGAAAACCTTAAACTCAGAGACCACAGCCAAGAAGAGCTTTGCTTTTATTCGAAAGCAACTACGGACTTCGAATACAACTTCGCGTTCGGCTGGGGCGAACTTTGGGGAATTGCAGACAGAACCGATTACGACCTCAAACAGCACCAGGCAGAAAGCGGTGAAAATATGGAATACACCGATCCTGCGACAGGCGAAAAATACGTGCCGTATGTTATCGAACCCTCGCTCGGCGCGGAAAGAATGGTGCTCGCGTTCCTTACGGACGCTTACGACGAAGAAGTACTCGACGCAGAGAAAAACGACGTGAGAACGGTTTTAAGACTTCATCCCTTCCTCGCGCCTTATAAAGCCGCGGTTCTTCCGTTACAGAAAAACCCCGAACTTGTGGAAAAAGCCGATGCGGTTTACAGAGACCTTGCGAAAAAATTCTCCGTGGCTTACGACGTCACCGCTTCAATCGGCAAGCGTTACCGCCGTCAAGACGAGATAGGAACGCCGTTCTGCATTACCGTCGACTTCGATTCGTTAAACGACGATACCGTTACGGTACGCGACAGAGACAGTATGCAGCAGATAAGAGTTAAAATCGACGAGCTTGAAAGCTATATAGAAAAGAGCTTGAAATTTTAAAATTAAACTTAAAAATCCTCTCCCGCTGAAATTTCAGCGGGAGAGGATTTGTTTTTATTCGTCTTGCGGTTCACTGCTCTTTTCTATGTATTTATCGAGAAGCGACATACCTATTTTTTTCCCCATTCCGAACAAGCGCGATTTAACCGTCTTTTTGGGTTTTTCCTCTTCTTCTATACTTCCCTCGAACTGCAAATCACGACAAGGGTCAAACGTCACGTAACCGCTTTCCGTCGCGTAAGAAAACACGTTTTTAAGTATTCCTTCGGCAAGCGGTCTGTCCTCTTCGAGAGCATCGTCTACCACTCCGAGAATTTGCGCAGGCTTAATAGCCGATACATATTTTTTCCCGAGCGCGGGAATCAGATAATTATCGAGACATATACCTATTTCGTCGTAATATTTTTTCGCTACGCGTTTGATTTTTTTGTTTTCCCCTCCTGACGCGACCGCGAGTTCGTACCATTCGAGTGCGACAGTAGAAAAACGATACTTAATTTTTACCGGCGACAAAAGCCATCTAGCAAGCTTTCCGAAACCTCCGCATATCAAAGGTATAAGCTGAAACACCAGACATATTACAGAAAAAATTATAAGAATTATATCGAGCGCGATAAATTTCGCCGAATATTCTCCGCCCATAGTCGCAAACACAAGCGCGACGATAGTTATCGCTACGGACAAAAGTCGTACTATAAGCCTGAAATACGAAAGAACTTTATTGAATTTCTTAATATTTTTCGCTTTCGCGCCGAGTCCGCAGAGAGTTACAATAAACAACGTTATAAACATTGCGCCATATATACCCAAAAGGCAATACATCGCTATTTCAGAGCCTAAACTCAGTTTTTTTAAAAGCCCCGTAAATATTATGTAAGCGACGTAAATAAGAGTAAATACAAGGCTTACCGAAAGCGAAAGTATATTAAGTCTGCGCGCTATAACGGCGCGATTGCCGTATATGTTTTTTATCAGACTGCGGATATCGTAAACGTCTTTTGCAAGAGTAAACGTTTCTTCTGCGTTTATAGTGTGCCTTACGGTCACTTTTTCATCGTCTTTTTTGTTTTCCATACCGTACCTATTATATCATTTCTGAATACTTGCTGTAAAGCCCGTCAAGCTGTAATTTTATTCCTTCCGATTTTTTTAAAAGCTCGTTTACTTTAAGGTAGTCCGCAACAATTTCGGGTTTGGATAAAAGTCTATTTATTTCTTCTTCCTCTCGCTCCAAGTCGGAAATTTCGTTTTCGAGTTTTTTTACGAGCTGTTTTTTCCTTTCTTCCTCCGCTCTATCTTTTTTGGAGCGATATGCTCCGTTATTTTCCGCTTTACGCTCAAGTTGCGGCGCAATTTGCCGTACACTTGTCTTCTGGGCGGTAAAAACTTCGTAACTTCCGTCAAAACGATTAAGTTTTCCGTCAGCTATCTCTACTATACTTTCAGCTAAAACCGAAATAAAATACCTGTCGTGCGACACAAAAATAAGTGTTCCGTCGAAGTTTTTCAAAGCTTTTTCAAGTCCTTCGCGTGCAGGTAAATCGAGATGGTTTGTGGGTTCGTCCATTAAAATGACGTTCCCGCGTTCACATTCCAAAACGCACAGCGCGAGTTTTGCTCTCTCTCCGCCAGAAAGAGATTTAACGCTCTTTTCCATATCCTCGGCGAACAGTCCGCACCGAGCCAATACAGAGCGCACTTCCGTCTGTGTAAAACCCACGTGTCTTTCCCACAGCTCCTGCAATACCGAATTTGCTCCGTTCAAATTTGCGGTTTCCTGGTCATATAATGCAAACTTTACGAATCTTCCGACTTTAACCGCAGGATTACCTTTTAAAATTTCTTTCAAAAGCGTGGTTTTACCTGCGCCGTTTTCGCCGACGATCGCAATTTTTTCACCGCGCTTTACGCAAAGCTTACCCCCGTTAATCAGTTTTTTTCCGCCTCTTTCCAAATTAAGCCCGTCTATTTCCAAAACACGCTCGTAAGGTTGCAAATCGTATTCGAATCTGAACGCAGGCGGTTTGGGAGGAGTAAAAGGCTTTTCTTTAATATCCATTTTTTCGAGCTGTTTAACTCTGCTCTGCGCAGATTTTGCCGTCGACGCGCGGACAATGTTTTTATCTATATAATTTTGAATCTTTGCTATTTCTTCCTGTTGGGCTTCATACTCTTTTAAACGGCGGACGTTCAGTTCCTCTTTAAGCAATTTATATTTAGAATAATTTCCGGAGAACGAAGTCAGTCTTTTATTTTCGATTTCCAAAATGCGGTTCACTGCTTTATCGAGAAAAAATCTGTCGTGGGATACGACAAATATTCCGCCGCCGAAAGATTGCAAATATTCTTCAAGCCAAAACAAAGTTGATATGTCGAGGTGGTTGGTCGGCTCGTCCAAAATCAAAAGGTCCGGGCTCTCCAAAAGCAAGCGCGCAAGTTTAAGCCGTGTTTTCTCTCCGCCAGACATAGTGTCTATAATTCTTTCGTACATCGACGAAAAGCCCATACCGTTGAGCACGGTTTTTATTTTTACGTCCACATCGAAACAATCGCGCGCCGAAAGAAATTTATTCAAGCTTTCGATTTTCGCGCTCAATACGTCGTACTCTTTGCTCGGAAACACCGCATTGGAGAGTTGCGCGGAAAGAGAAGAAATTTTCTCAACGGCGTTCAGTTCTTCTTTAAAAACCTCACGCATTTCGGCATAAACCGTGTTACCGCTTGCATATCCGCCGTTCTGTTCGAGATAGCCGATTTTCAAGCCGTTCTTTTTTATAACGGTTCCTGAATCTGCTTCGAGTTCGCCTAAAATAAGTTTTATTAAAGTAGTCTTACCTTCGCCGTTGCCGCCGATAAGACCGATGCGCTCGCCTTCGTTAATAGCGAAAGCGACGTTTTCGAATATTAAATTTCCGCCGTAGCCGAACGACGCATTATCAATGGTTACTAACATAGTTTAAAAATCCCACCGAGGAATATATTTTTCAGCCGCGCTTTCCATATCCTGAATAAATACGTTTTTAAGGCCGTATTCTTCAACTGCGAAAAGCACTTTTTCATATTCGCGTTTGGTTATTTTACGCTGTAATTCATTAAAATTTTTAATATCGCCGAAAGGAGTATACTGGCTCATCAAACTGAAATATACGTTTTCCGGCAGTTCGGAAACAAACTTTACTATATTCACCGAGTCATAAGATGCAAGCGGTAATATCAGATGTCTGACTATACAGCCCGAAAGCATTTTACCGTCTTCGCGCAGTTTAAGCGGTTTTTCCGACATAAACTTGATTGCTGTCAAAGCATAATCTGCATAATCGAAACGCGCCGTATACCGCTTTGATAAGATCGGGTCGATAAATTTCAAGTCGGTTAAAAATACATCGGTGAATTCGTCCGCCGCTTTCAGATTTTCTATTGTTTCATAACCATGCGTGTTATATACCACCGGAATTTGAGGACGGTAAATTTCAAAAGCTTTTTTTAAATCGCCAACGTAATGAGTCGGGTTTACCAAGTTTATATTCTCGGCGCCGCACTCTTCGAGCTGTTTGAATATATCCGCAAGTTCTTTAATTGAAATTTCTTTGCCTCTTGTATTGCGTGAAATCTCATAGTTCTGGCAGAACACGCATTTTAAAGAACAACCGCAGAAAAATATACACCCGCTTCCGTTCTTAAACGATACGGGCGGTTCTTCGTACGGGTGAAGATAATATTTTGCAACTCGTATACCTCTTACCCCGCACGCGCCTTTATTAATTTGTCTATCTGCTCCGCATCTTACGGGACACTGTAAACAATTCATCGTACATATTATAAATTATTTAAACCGTAATTGCAACATTTGTTTGACAATTATCGTAGCGTTGTGTATAATAATAGAAAACCTATAAAGAGTGTGCGAGAGAACGGCTCTTAGACCACACAGCAACCTGCCGAGCAAGGTGCTAACGCCGAGGACTATGGGACTATAACGAATTTAACCCCGCTCGGTTTGTGCGGGGTTTTAATTTATCAAAAGAGGATTTTATGAGAAAATTATTTACAAGCGAAAGCGTTACCGAAGGACACCCCGATAAACTCTGCGACAGAATTTCAGATGCGGTCGTCGATGCGATTTTGGCGCAAGACGCAAACGCAAGATGCGCGATTGAATGCTGCGCCGCTTACGACAGACTATTGATTATGGGCGAAGTAACCGCAAACGCAACAGTCGATTACGAAGCCATAGCAAGGAAAACAATCAAGGAAATCGGCTATAACTTCGGCACGTTCTCTTACGATAAATGCGACATCACCGTTGCAGTTCACCGCCAGAGTCCCGATATCGCCATGGGAGTCGACAGTTCGCTTGAAAACAAAGCCGGCGGCGAGCAAGAAGATTTATTAGGCGCAGGCGACCAGGGAATGATGTTCGGTTACGCCTGCCGTGAAACTGACGAATTAATGCCTCTGCCTATCGCTCTTTCGCACAAACTCGCGTTAAGACTGACCGAAGCCAGAAAATCGGGTCTTCTTCCCTATCTTCGCCCGGACGGTAAAACACAGGTAACAATCGAATACGACGGAAAGACGCCTAAAAGAGTTGATACCGTAGTAGTTTCGGCACAGCACGATGAAAACGTTATGCAGAGTAAAATTAAAGAGGATATACTCAAATACGTTATAAGCGTTATTCCCGAACAGCTTTTAGACGAAAATACTAAGTATTTCATCAATCCTACCGGAAGATTCGAAATCGGCGGTCCCGAAGGCGACAGCGGTCTTACGGGCAGAAAGATTATCGTCGATACATACGGCGGAAGATGTGCGCACGGAGGCGGCGCTTTTTCGGGCAAAGACCCTACAAAAGTCGACCGTTCCGCTGCTTATATGGCAAGATATATCTGTAAAAACATCGTTGCTGCGGGACTTGCGGACGAAATCGAACTGCAATTAGCTTATGCGATAGGAGTTTCCAAACCTGTTTCAGTGTTTGTTAATACCTTCGGCTCGGGTAAACTTTCGGATAACGAAATTGCGGATATAATCGTAAAAGAATTTGATTTACGCCCTTATTCCATTATAAAATGTCTCACACTCAGATCTCCTATTTACTCCCAAACATCAGCTTACGGTCACTTCGGAAAATCGGGACTACCCTGGGAACGCGTCGAGCGCGCCATAGATTTAAAAAAATACTTATGAGTAAATTGGGCGAACTGTTGGGAAAATTTCTATTTCCGCGAGAATTCACCTGCGATATTTGCGGAGTAGAAACTTTTAAAAGTAATCTTTGTCCCGTTTGCTATGAAACGGTAGTCTTTAACAACGGATATGTTTGTCCGGTCTGCGGAAGAAAAACGGCATTCCCCGTAATATGTCTTGAATGTAAAGACAACGCGCCTGTTTTTAAGAAAGCCGTCTCCCCTCTCGTTTATGAGGACGGGAGTAAAATACTTATTGCCAGGTTTAAAAACGGTAACAGTTATTTAAATGAATATTTTGCAAATTTAATTGCGGAAAAAGTTAAAGAATTACCGCAGATTGACAGTATAGTTTACGTTCCTATGACTGAAAAGGCAGTACGCGCAAGAGGTTATAATCAAGCTGAATTAATTGCCCAAAGTTTAGCCAAGCAACTTAATTTACCTGTAATCAAAAACGCAGTAATAAAACAAAAAGATTCTAAGGAACAAAAACAGCTTAACCGCAGAGAACGCGAAAAAAATTTAAAAGGTTGTTTTAAAATTGAAAACCGCACAGAAATCAAAAATAAAAACATTTTACTTGTAGACGACGTACTCACAACAGGAGCAACAAGCGACGCTGTTTGCAAAATCTTGATTTCTGCCGGCGCGTTAAACGTCTTCCTCGCAACAGTTGCTTCAGTTGAATATCGCGCCGAAATTTAAGATAAAAATAATTGACAACCCTTCTTCCTTTTGATAGAATAGAAAAGCTGTTTGAACTAAGGTTTTAAATCCTGCTCCGACGACAGATTTCAAAGTTTCGCTAAATTCAAAAAAATTATTTACACTTGATTTTGCATATAAAACTTAATAAACTTTATGGAGAGATGGCAGAGCGGTCGAATGCGGCGGTCTTGAAAACCGTTGATGGGCAACTATCCGGGGGTTC
>CAJTNY010000040.1 GCA_910577875.1 uncultured Christensenella sp. | reverse complement strand
GAACACTATGTGATACTTGCAATTCCATTTCGTATGTGCTAAACTATTTGTGATGTTATTTTGCTCTGGCATTATAATTATCCTCCGTTTGATTTTTCTTTCTGCAACTGGCAGGTCGCGGTTTTATTTTAAATCAAACGGAGTTTTTTTGTCTTGTTTATCGGTTAACCTCTTTTGAACCACGCGACTATCGCGTGGTTTTCGTTATAGTGAATTGTCAAACTAAGAGCAACACATAGATAAGAAAAAGTTAAATAAATCAACGGGTTTTTTAAAGTTCAAAACCTTTTTCGGTCTGGCGTTTATAAGCGCCAGATTCTTTTTTAGTGTATTTTCAGAAACACGGGATAAATTCCTGCCTTTGGGATAGAATTCACGGAGTAATCCGTTTAGATTCTCATTCGTTCCCTTTTACCAAGCACAATATGGGTCTGCAAAATACATATCGCAATTAAGCTCTTTTTCAATTCTGCGCCAATCGGCAAACTCGCTGCCCCTGTCGCAAGTAATAGTTTTAACGGCGCTTTGGGGTAGTTTGCTTAATGCTTTAATAATTGCGTTAGCCATTGTTTCACTGTTTCTGTTCGGTATCTTAATAGCTATGTAATATCTTGTCTTTCTTTCTGCAATCGTTGCAAAACACGCCTTAGTTTTACCTCGTCCGGAAACTACCGTATCTGCTTCCCAATGCCCGAATTCTTTTCGGTTATATACGCTTTTATCTCGCTTTCGTATACTTTTGCCTGTGGTAAATCTTCCGCCGTTACCTAATCTCTTGCGCGTTTTACCTTTTCTGCGCAATACATTTACGTTACCTTTAACCAAGTATTTTTCATAAATCCAGCGATATATCGTCTTAAACGACGGTAGCTTTAATGCACAAGGCGTACTTGCTATTTGCTCCGGCGACCAGGTTAACTGTAACTTTTCATTTATGTATGCAATTACTTCTTCATTCCAAAACATTCCCCTGTGACAGAATGAGCGGCGTAGTAGATATTTCTTTTGTGCCGTATGGGGGTAATACGTATTTATTGCGTAACGATGAGTATAATTGCGGTTTATTTCCCGTGAGATTGTGCTTACGTTCCTGCCAAGCAACCGTGCTATTTCTCTAAAACTTTTTCCTTCAACGTAATATTTTCGTAGACAAGCGCGCTCTTCTATGCTAAGATGGGTGTAGTTCATATATTTCTCCTGTGTTTTTTGTTTGTGCTAAAACTATTATAACACATTGATTTATACGAACTCTTTTTTTATCACCTGTTGCACTTGATAGTATAATACACCGTTATACAAAAAAAACCGTATCCTTTACGGATACGGTTTTTTGAAATTTTAAATTATTCCAAAACCGCGGTTGCGCCTGCTGCTTTGAGGTCCGCAACGATTTTGTCGGCTTCTTCTTTTGCAACGTTCTCTTTAAGAACTCCGCCCTTTTCAACAGCCGCCTTAGCCTCAACGAGTCCGAGTCCGGTGAATGCGCGTACAACTTTGATAACGTCGATTTTCTTAGCGCCGCAATCTTTAAGAACTACGTTGAATTCGGTCTTCTCTTCTGCTGCCGCTGCGGGAGCTCCGCCTGCTGCGGGAGCCGCCGCTACAGCTACGGGAGCCGCCGCGGAAACGCCGAATTCTTCTTCAAGAGCCTTTACGAGTTCGTTAAGCTCTAATACTGTCATAGATTTGATTTCTTCGATAAATTTAGCTACATCTGCCATTTTTTTATTCTCCTGAATTAATTTATATTTTTATTTTTCGCGCTTTTTGTTCAAGGCAACGCCCGCCATTTGATTTTTGTCTAACCCGCGCAAGCAGAAAATTAAGACTGCTTTTGCGCGATTCCGTTTAACACGCGAACGATACCCGACAAAAGATTGTTGAGCACGCCAGCGAAGTTCGCAACGGGAGCCTGCATAGAACCGAGCATTTTTGCAACCAGCTCTTCTCTCGAGGGCATAGAAGCAAGTGCTTTCGCGCCGTTCTTGTCAACATAAGCGTTATCTACGAACGCGCTTTTTACGACTATTTTTCCGTCGTAGGTTTTAGCCGCTTCAACCATTAATTTAGCCGCAGAAGTTTCATCCAAGCCGAAAGCGACAGCCGTAGGGCCGTTTAAGTCCGCATCGAAATCGTTATGCCCTAAATCATTGAAAGCTTTTCTGACAAGCGTATTCTTATAAACTTTGTATTCGCACTTTGCTTGTCTGCATTTGTTACGGAGTTCGGAAACTTCTGCAACCGTGAGATTTTTGTAATCTACGAGCACAACCGATTTGGACGCTTTGATTTTATTTGTAATTTCTTCTACAACTACTTTTTTAGCTTCAAAATTAGCCGACAAATTTTTTACCTCCTATTAAAATTTCCTTGCGCCAAACAGGCGCAAGGAAACTCGTAAAGCACATGGCTTTAAAAATCTTTATCCTGTCACCTGAGCGGGAAATTAAGTCTTGCGACGCCCGCCGTCTTTGGCAAACGAATTGTTTTACTCTGTGAGTATAACCGTTTAAACTTGAAAAGTCAACTTTTTTTAACGGTTTATTTTAACTTTTAACCCTTGTTATAAACGACTTTTACTCCGGGTCCCATAGTAGCGGTTAAAGTAACGCTCTTGATGTACTGACCTTTCGAAGTCGCAGGCTTAGCCTTTACTATCGCATCCATAAGCGCCGTAAAGTTTTCAACGAGCTTATCGGTGCCGAAAGACTTCTTGCCGATGGGACAGTGAATAATCGCAGTCTTATCGAGACGGTATTCTACTTTACCCGCTTTGACTTCCTGAACCGCACGCGCAACGTCCATTGTAACGGTACCCGACTTGGGGTTGGGCATTAAGCCCTTAGGTCCGAGGACGCGTCCGATTCTACCTACTATACCCATCATATCGGGAGTTGTAATCATTACATCAAAGTCGAACCAGTTTTCTTTCTGAATTCTCTGAATGGTTTCTTCCGCGCCGACGTAATCCGCGCCTGCCGCCGTAGCAGCATCGGCCTTGTCGCCTTTTGCGATAACTAAAACTTTCTTCTGTTTACCTGTTCCGTTGGGAAGAACAAGCACGCCGCGGACCTGCTGGTCAGCCTGTCTGGGGTCAACGCCGAGACGAACGTGCAATTCGATAGTTTCGTCAAACTTGGCTTTCGCTGTATCGATGACGATTTTTACAGCTTCGCCTAAATCATATGATTTGGAACGGTCGTAGGACTTTATGCTTTCCGCGTATTTCTTCGCTAACTTCATAATTTACTCCTCCACCGTTACGCCCATCGAACGGGCGGTACCCTTAATCATACTCTTAGCCGCATCCAAATCGACGCAGTTAAGGTCGGGCATCTTTATCTTAGCTATTTCTTCAACCTGCGCTTTGGTAAGCTTGCCTACCTTGTCCCTGTTAGGACGCGCGCTCGCCGTTTCAAGACCCAACGCCTTCTTTATAAGAACGGGCGTAGGCGGCGTTTTAAGTATGAAAGTAAAACTTCTGTCCTGATAAATCGTTACAACGCAAGGGATGATAAGCCCGGCTTGGCTTGCCGTCTTAGCGTTGAATTCCTTGGTAAAGCCGGGTATGTTGATACCGTGAGGACCCAGCGTAGAACCTACGGGGGGCGCAGGAGTAGCTTTACCGGCAGGGAGCTGCAATTTGACTACCGCAGTTATCTTTTTTGCCATAAATAATTCCTCCGTGTGGTAATATCGAACGCGCCAGTGCTCTAAAATTTAACGTGTTCTCCCACAAGTTACTTTAACGCGTTTTTTAAAAACACGGTGAAGTCTATAATAACGCAAAACCGCTCGGCGTCTGAAAACTAGCCGCAGCAACTTTACGCCGTTATCGAATTTAAGCGTCCAGTTTCTTTATCTGAATATACTCGACTTCCACGTCGGTATTCTGTCCGAACATCTGTACATTTATTTTTGCTTTTTGGGCTAAATCGTTGAGTTCCGTAATAGTTCCCTCGAATCCTTCCAAAGGACCCGAATCCACGCTTATTCTGTCGCCGACGGCAAACTCGCCTTCGACGATTCTTTCTTCTAAACGCATTTTACGGATTTCGGCTTCCTTTAAAGGAATTGGTCTGCCCATAGGACCGACAAAACCCGTTACTCCTCTCGTATTGGTAACCCAGTACCAAAGCTGATTGGAATAAATCATTTTAATGAAAACATAGCAAGGCAGAAGCTTGCGCTCAACGACCTTGCGCTTGCCGTTTTTCTCTTCGATAGTCTGCTCCATCGGAATTTTGACATCGAAAATCATTTCCTGCAAATTGTTGTTTTCTATAAGCCGTTCTAAGTTATCTTTCACCATCGACTCGTAACCCGCGTATGTGTGAAGAATATACCAGCACGGCGTAGTAGTTACGTCTACCATTTATTATTCTCCGATACCTTTGATATTGGTTACTACGTTCAAAAGTTCCTGCAAACCGTAGTTAATAGCGGTAATAACAACCGTAAAGATAACAACAACGACCAAAACCACGCAGGTCGCTTTTACTACCTTCGGGAACGTGGGCCAGGTAACTCTTTTCAATTCGGAAAAAGTTTCTTTTATCTTCTTGCCCATTCTGACGAAAAAGTTGGGTTTTTTAACTTTGTTATCGTTTTTCTGCGCCATAATAACTCCTTTTCACGCGCGCTCCGCCGTGAAATTACTTGGTTTCTTTATGCTCGGTGTGTTTTTTGCAGAAAGGGCAGTATTTGGAAAAAGTAAGCCTGTCGGGGTCGTTACGCTTATTCTTATAGCTGTCGTAATTTCTGCGTTTGCATTCGGTGCATTCGAAAGTTATTTTAGCCCTTGTTGATGCTTTCATTTTAGAAAACTCCGTACAAAAAAATTACACCCCCATTCGTTGGTGTACAGGCAGTTTAACATAAAAAACAGCGGGTGTCAATCGTTTTTAAGTTTTTTTAAAAGAATTTTTAAACGATTCAGTTCCCGCCGCGCAGATTTCTCTTCAATTCTCGGAATATATAAAACACGGCAAACGCGTCCGTTGCAATACCCAGACTCAATATACACATATCAATATATTCAAATACCGTATACGCTTTATAGAATACCCTCGTTTCCGCTACGGACGCTGACGGCACGAACACGAGAAACACCGAAAAAGCAACCGCATATTTAGCGAGCGATACGAAAACGAAAAATATATCCGTTAAAAGTTTGTTTTCGCCGAGCAGCAATACGTATCCGACAGCATTTAAAAGAGAATATACGCTAAAAGCCGAAAGCAGCCATACAGGACCCATAACCCCTTCCGCAAGTATATATATTATTATCGTTGCAAAGACAAATGCGGAAAAAAGCAGCGGATAAAAGTTAATCGCAAGCGTCAAAAACTTCGGGACGCTGTCTTTGAGCATAATGCGCCCGCCGTTTTTCAAGACGGCGTTAATCAGACAAATTTTCTCGAAATAAAAATTCGCAATTAAAAACAAAACGCAGCCGAACAGCAGGCAGGTGTGAAATATGTGAACGAAATTGCCGTAATGAATATTTCCGAACGCTCCGCGAAACAAAAACATACAGAAAATTACAGCCGTCTTTATAAACAGCAATAAATTGAATACGAACACCGTTTCCCGTATCGACTGTGTTTTATTAAGAATTTTTACCTGTATTAACGAAAACAGCGCAAATACAGCAAATCCAGCCAAGATAATAAAGCTTACGCCGCTTTGCGTAACGAAACAACCGACGATTGCCGAGGTCAGAAAAAGACAAAATCCGACAATACACGGATAAATCATTAAAGGTATCTTGCGGTTTTTTTCGTTATTCATCATAATGCGACTTTATTATTTCCATTAACAATTGTAAAATCCACTTTGGAAAGTTCGGTTCCGTATGTAACGAATCGATAACCATCTGATAAAAATGAAGTCGCTACAGAAGTTGCAGATAAATTCTGATAAATGTTTACATTTACAGAAGACCTTGCGCCAACAGTAATTTCATTAATATCTTTCAACTTTTGCCAATCTTTGGCATCAGCAGTATAACACATTTTTGAGTTATAATATACGGTTAAATCATTATAATTTGAATTAGTTATTTTTATCGTCCAATATGCTTTATTCCACAACCAAGAATCATTAAATTTCTCTATGCTAAGATGCAAATATTTATTATTTAAATTAATCTGTGCAGACAGCATACCTCTTGTCAAATAAACCGGCAAACTTACCATTCTATCATCGTCCAGCAAACCATACTGAACTCCTCCGGCAACAGCTTCAATAGTTTGGATATAATCTCCGTAACAAGAAGGTTGCCTCGTTTGATATATAAACGCTGCGTGTTTAGCCGCTGATTTCGACCCTCCTTCAAAAACTATATGCCAATTGATATTAAAGAATAATCAAATGCTTCATAATTAGGAATATAATTAAAGTCATTTGCACCCGTGGGCAAATTATTATTTAAATTCGGTCCAAGAATATAATCTTCATCCGGGGATAATATTTCAATAATTTCGCCCATAGGCATTAGACTGTGATTATCTTCAAAAACTTCCTGCTCTTTTTCAAATTTTTCAGTAAACTCATCAACGGTAATACTGTCGGAAAACTCTCCAATTGTTTGATCTTGAGAATAATAACTATCGATAAAATCTTCAAATCCTATACAGTTAGGTATAAAATAATATTTATCCTTAACTTTTTCATAATAATATTTAAAAACCTCTTTATAAGAAATGATCTCTTCTGCGGTTGCTTCATCGTTCAGCTCGTTTACTTCATTTTCTAAAAAACCGGTATTCGCATATACGCTTTTTTTGGGAATAATTAATATGCTGCATATTAATAATACGATTATTGAAACTACTGCAAATTCATAAAAATATCTTCTGCTTTTCATAAACTATCCCCTCTATAAATGTTTACTCTTAATTTACAAAAGAAGTTTACCGCATTGCTTATATATCAATTAATAAAGCAAGTACGTTCTAAAACGCCCCCGCTTTATTTTTACAAAACCGCTATTGACAACGGCGGATATAAAGTGCTAAACTTTACTTACGATGAAATTTTTGAAATTACTGTTCAGCAAAATATTCATATCGTTTCTTGCACTGGCAATACAGCTTGCAGTGTTCTTTACAGTGCTGTTTGTATTTGAACAGTACGTCGTTTTACTGCAAATTGCAAGCTATATCCTCGGACTTATAATAGTTCTTGGAATTATAGGAAAAAAGGAACCGCCAGAGTTCAAAACTCCGTGGCTTGTTATAATACTTATACTGCCTTTCTTCGGACTTGTAATTTACAGTATGTTTGCAAATTCGAATATGTCTACGAAACAGTATAAAAAAATGGTCGACATAACCTGCCGATGCAAGAAATACTCAGAGCTTTCCCCAGACGAAAATGAAGAATTATTGGTAGAACTCGAAAAAAATACCGGGATAGAATATTATCTCAGAAGAAACTCTTTCAGCAGAGGACACGTTCACAATAAAGCGGATTACTTCCGTTGCGGGGAAGATTTTTACTCGGACCTGCTCTCCGAGCTCGAAAAAGCGGAAAAGTTTATATTTATGGAATACTTTATAATCGAACACGGAATTATGTGGGACGGTATTCACGAAATATTAAAACGAAAAGCCGGACAAGGCGTGGAAGTGCGGTTTATGTACGACGATATAGGCTCCGCGGGACTCGTAAGCGGAAACTATTACAAGAAGCTCAGGAAAGAAGGAATAAACTGCATAAAATTCAACCCGTTCAGACCCGTGCTTTCAGGCATTCACAATAACCGCGACCACAGAAAGATAACCGTAATCGACGGTAAATGCGCTTATACGGGCGGTATGAATATCGCGGACGAATATATAAACAAAAAAAAACGTTTCGGATACTGGAAAGACACCGCGGTAAAAATTCAAGGCTCAGCCGTCGGAAACTTCACAGCAATGTTCTTACAGATGTTCGACGCGTCGACGAAAAAATTTTCCAACTACGCAAAGTATCTCGATATAGAATACGAACGGTTCGAAGACGAAGGTTATATTCATCCGTTCGGCGACGGACCGAAACCGTTCTATAAAGAACTCGTCGGTTCGAACAACTATATCAACATAATCAATTCGGCAAAAGAATACGTCTATGTTTCCACGCCATACCTGATACCCGATTACAATCTCGTATCCGCATTGAGAAACGCCGCATACCGCGGAGTTGACGTACGAATAATAACGCCGAGCATACCGGACAAAAAAATCGTGTTCAATATGTCCCGTTCTAACTATAATTATCTACTCGAAGCAGGAGTAAGGATTTACGAATACTCCCCCGGTTTCATACACGCGAAACAAATGATTGCAGACGGCACAACCGCATTCGTCGGGACGGTCAATCTCGATTACAGAAGCCTTGTGCACCACTACGAATGCGGCGCGGTACTCTATAAATCGCCATGCATCGCAAACATAAAAGCCGACTTCGATAAAATTCTTTCGCTTTCTTACGAAATAACCGCAGATAACTTTAAAATGAGTTTTATCGGCTCGTTACTGAACGCGGTACTGAACCTGTTCTCGCCTATGCTTTAAAAAAGCTTCTCCGCAAAAAGCGCACTTCCCATAGGGAATTAAAAAACTAAATTATTAAGAGTTATACTTTCAAGCAAGGACAAAAGCTCTCGAACGATATGTTCGAGAGCTTTTTACTACAAACCTTTTAGAAAG
>CAJTNY010000039.1 GCA_910577875.1 uncultured Christensenella sp. | reverse complement strand
GTAGCTCAATCGGTAGAGCGCCAGATTGTGGCTCTGGAGGTAGCAAGTTCGAAACTTGTCGCCCGCCCCATTTTTATTTTAGGCAATGCGCCTTTCATTGGGGTGTCGCCAAGCGGTAAGGCACGGGATTTTGATTCCCGCATTCGTAGGTTCAAATCCTGCCACCCCAGCCAAAAAGAACAAAGTACTTCTTGTACTTTGGTTTTTTTTATTATGCGGGGTAACTTGCAGGATTTGAGGGGAGGGAAGTCTGCGGGCTCTACCGCAGACTTGACGGCAATTGACTTTTGCCGTCAACCGTGCGCCGTGCTCAAACGGAAAATCCTGCCACCCCAGCCAAAAAATCAAAGTACTTTTGTGCTTTGACTTTTTTATTTTTGAGGTCTGATGACTATAAAAGTCTATTTACCAGTAAATATATATACAAACTGCATTAAAAACCCCTCCCCGCTGCCTTTTTATAAAATGCAAGGAAATTTACCGGAAAATGAATTCCGCGTTTTGTAACTTTTACGTTTAAATTTTATAACCTTAGTTATCGGATATTTAACACAACAAAGGAGGTATTACTATGGCAACAATTTCATTTTTTCAGAACGTAGTCGTTGATGACGAGAAGAAAATCAACGAAATTCGTGATGCGTTAAACAGCAATACTCGTCCTTGTTCGGAGATAGAAAAAATTACTGCTAATGAAGACGAGCAAAATGAAATTGCTAAGAAATGGTTCTTAAACTTAAAGAAATAATTCAAGCATTTAATAACGATAAGGCTTCCGTCAATAAATTCATTTTTTATTATGCATTAAAAATATCCCCCACTCCTTATCGGAGCGGGGGATATAAACTTATTGAGTTTTTGTTATTGCTTATTCAGCGGGAGTTTCGGGAGTTGCAGCGCTGTCGGTAACGCTAAGAAGATGCGCCGTCCATGATCCTCTGTTATCGTGTATAAACGTATACGTCTTTGTTCCCACCGTAACTGTTCCACCGTTGCCGGTGTTGCGGCAGTCGGTTCCGCCGAAGTGCACCCAGTAATTTCCAGCAGTTACATCGGTTATTTCGATTTTAGCTTCAAACGTACCTTCGCTTACGGTAATAGTTAATTTTTCTTTTAAATCAACTTTATTAGAAGAATTTCCGTCCTGTTCAACGTCGCAGGGCTTTTTAAGCAATTCTTCTCTAAGTTCAGTTTCGGTATAAGCCTGATAAGTTCCGGTTACAACCATATAAACTTTATCGTTTTCCTCAACCAAAGTAGCCGCATCATTATTAACTACGATTGTTTTAACGCTCGTGTCGTTTACTTTTATCCATACTAAACCGTTCGTCCAATCAGAAGATTTATTATTTGAAAGGGTATAATTCACCGCACCTATCGTCACGGTACCGGGCGTTGCTTTCGCATTTAAATTATTTCCGCTGAAATGAACGTAATAATTTTTATTGTGAACAAGAGCGTCCAATGATAAAGTCAAAGTATAATTAAGCTGCTCGTCGACGGTGAAAGCCTTAGTCGTTGCGGGGTATTCCCATGAACTATTTGCCTGAATGCTTAACTTATTGGTATCGGTAGAAGTGACCAATTCATTAAGAATAGCCTCTGCCTCAGTTTTATCTTTAGCCTGTAATACTTTTCCGGAAATTACAAGATACGCAGTAGGAGTAGCTACATTGTCAACGTCGCGGTTTCTCTCTTCGATAGTTACGGAAGTTGTCGTCATAGGAGGGCAATCCTGGTATACGAGTTTCAAGAGTACTTCGTCCCCGACGTATTCACCGCCGTCTGTTCCGTGAATCATATCTCCGGGTTTAGGAGTGTGTGTTTTATAAGTGAACTGCCACCAGTTTTCACCTACTTTCGCTTCAAGTGAATCTGTAATATCTACAAAATCATCAGCGTAATTGTTGAGATTTATCTCCTGCGTTTCGGTTCTTTCTCCTACCTTAGCGCAGAATTTTATATCCATCCATTTACCTTTAAGATTAAGAGGTATTTTATTTCCCGTAGGTTCTCCCGTTGCTTCGTCAAGCTCGTCAGTTTGAGCGTTTACGAAATCTCTTAAATCGAATTCGAGCTTGAACTCGTCGGTATCCGCCTGTTTTGTTACGGTAGGTCCGTTAAGTGACGTTACGGGTTTATTTCCCTCGAAAAGGAAAAGGTAAGCTTCGGTTGCTCCGATAAATCTACCCGTAATTACGAGATAAGGCACGGTTACTTCGTCTACAACTTTCGTCGTAAATTCAAGTTTGCTGATTTCGACAAGCTGCGTATCGTAAAGCGCCGTTACGGTTAAGCTCGTGTCCAGACCTTTTTCAATCTTATTCTCGTTAACGCCGCTCCATCTGATGAAAGGGAACTGCGCACCGTTAACTTCTTTCGTAGGAGAAGGAAGAGCGATGTCGTTTTCCAAAGCCTTGTCAAAAGTCCAGCTTGCCGTCGATTTTGTCTCGTCGTAGCTGTATTCGGGTAAATCCGCCAATTCATTGTTATCGGGAAGCACTCCGCCGTCGAGTTTGAGAGTTATTTTACCCTTAGCTGCTTCGGCAAGAGTGAGTTCCTCTGTCTTGCCGCCGAATTTAATGCTGAATTTCGTATCGCCGAGTTTGAACGCGTCTCCGTTCTGATATTCAACGGTATAGCTATCGACTACTTCGTTACGGTTGGTTTTATAATATACCGTTACTACATAATCTTCTTTGTCTATCTTTTCACCGGCATAGTATTTAAGAGTGTCGGGTTTCTCTATTTCAAGTCTGTCGACAACTTCTCTCATTTTAATATTTACGCTAAGATTCTTATCAGCCGTAAATTTATACTTTTCGCCTTCTTTCTTGATAGATACGGGAGTAACCGACGAAACTTCCCAGCCTGCTTCGGGCTCAACCGTGAAGTATACTTCCGTGCCTTCTTCAAGCTCCGTGGGAAGAGTCTCGTACCCGTCCGCCTTTACCGTAGAGTGTTCATACTTCCACTCTACCGTGTAGGTCTGCTTTTCTTCTTTTTTGCACGCAGTGAAAGCCAAACAGCATCCGAGTGCAAGACAAACAAGGCTGACAAGCAAACCAATTCTTAGTTTTCTCATAGTTTATCCTCCAAAATATTTTTCTCCACTGATATTATTTTAAACAGTTTCAAAATTTTTACTAATAATAGTTGTTCTTGTGCGTTTTCCGACGCACAAGAAAGAGGGGTACCCCTCTTTAATTGTATAAAGCCTTTACATTTTATCATTTTTTGTTAAAATGTTCACCTCTATGACGCAATTTGCGCAATATATGACGTAACTTGTATATTTTAACAATAATTTGAAAAATTTTATGCTTATTTCGTATGAAATATCAAACAAAATCGACGTAAAAAGAAAATTAACTATTCGAAACAATTATCTGACGGCAACCCCACTCTTCGCCTAGAGAATAAACTTTTCCGCCCGCAGTCACCGTTTTATTGGCTTCGTCTATAACCGCCGACGAAGCAGGCAGATTCGGCGGCACAGCATCAAACCCCGCATGCAGATAATGTCTGCCGTTCGCAAGCTTTGATATTTCCGCTTTTAAAATAAATGTTCCGTTTACTGAATTGTACTCCGCTACAACAAGATTAAGTTTTACTCGTCCGCTTATTTCGGCGTCAATTACATAAGATTCGAGATCGGCTTTTGAAGAAACCGTACAGTTACCACCGAACACCGCGTAAACTTTGCCGTTCTCTTCCTTTAAACCTATTTTCGTTATTTCAGCCCAAGATTGAGTAATGCCAGTAAGATATTCTTTCAAAACCGAATAAAGAGTTGTACCGTTGCCGAAAGAATATTTCTTAGTGTTTTCGGTGCGCAAATTTTTAAACTTTTCCAAAATTTCCGCATAGCTGTCGTTTCGAGGATTGACTTTTGCTCCACCGGAAGTAATATTAAAAATTCCCCAGGACATTCCTCCCCAGACCTTATACGTCCAACTCGTCCAATGCCACTCGCTGTTGTTCAGCAATTCAAGCGTTCCTACCCACTTCTCATAAGTATCGTAAGCAGTAAACTCGCCCATCTGCAAAGGAATCCCGAAATTTTGATTTTCTATTCCGGACAATTTGTTTTCCCAGTTGCTCATATGTCCGTCCGTGCCGAGTTTATCATCTATATAATGATGGAACGAATAAATACAGTTTTCCCATCCGTACTGCGATGTTTTCGGTAGATTATACCACTCCCAGCAGGATTCGAATATTACTATATGTTCATCTCCGTTCGCTCGTATCACGTCGTATACTTTATCATAGAAATTCCAGTGAGCTTCAGACGTCTCTCCGCCCTTTTCGCCGGGCTCGTTGAGTATATCGTATCCTGCAACCGCCGGATTGTCTTTATAATGTTTTGAAAGCGCACTCCACAGATTTAACGTCAACGTCTGCATCTTTTCGTTGGAATAAAAATCGACTTTATCCGCGCTGTCGAATTCCTGTCCGCTATGGTCCTGACCGTTCTGCGAACCGTACGCGCCGTGCAGGTCAAGCACGGTATACATACCGTACTCCGCCGCTTTGCTTACAAATTCGTCCAAAGCCGAAAAATCATAATTTTTGCCCGCGTTTTCATAATCGGTTATAGCGTCAAAATCAACGTTCATATAAGTGAAAGGCAAACGTATCGTCGTCATCCCCATATCAGCACAATTTTTAAAATCTACGTCGCTCCACCAATTTGCACGGTATTCTGCCCAAAGCTGTTTGGTTTTTTCTGCACCGAATCTCGTAATAAACATCTGCGTAAGCGATTTATAGTCGTCGGAATCGGTTTGACCTCCCTCAAACCCGGTCATCCAGTGTTCGGTAACGAACAGTCCGCCCGCATTCGTTCCGCGCAGATACACGGTTTCGCCGCTTAAAGATTTAACGTTCTTACCGTCCGTTTTAAGAAAATCACTTTCGTTAAATTTTCCGTAATCGGGCTCGGGTTCGGGCTCGGGTTCGGGCTCGGGCTCGGGCTCGGGTTCAGGCTCGGGTTCGGGTTCAGGCTCGGGTTCAGGCTCGGGTTCGGGTTCAGGCTCGGGCTCGGGTTCGGGCTCGGGTTCGGGTTCGGGTTCGGGCTCGGGTTCGGGCTTGGGCTCGGGCTCGGGCTGTACTATCGGAGGATTTCCGGAACCTTCCTGATTGTTCCCGGACCCGCCCGTAAGACCGCATCCGCCCGCAAAAGCGCATAGCGACATCATTATGCACAGTATAACTGCAAGCAATTGTTTGAATTTCATTTTATAACCTCTTTATATTATCATATATATAACTTAACATATTTAAAATATATTATGCAACCGTTCTTTCAAAAAAAATTACTTGAATATCATAAATTATATGGTATAATATTAACGTAAATTTCAAAGGAGAAGCGTTTTTTTAACGTTACAGAACTAAAATGGCTAAAAAACTCATAATAATTCAAGAAAAATGTCCACAAAACCACAGATGCCCCGCGATTAACGTTTGCCCTGTCGGCGCGCTGTCGCAAAACGGTTTCAACGCGCCCCAAATAGACTATGAAAAGTGCATCGCCTGCGGTAAATGTTCGAACTTCTGCCCGAAAAAGGCCTTAAATCTGAATACGGAAAATTAAAAAAGAAACCGATTAAATCGGTTTCTTTTAATTATATCGGCGAAAAATCCACCGCTTTATTGCTTTTTAGGTCTTATTGCCTGCAACAATAAATTCACAGATAAAATTACAAGCGCCATCCATATACCGAAAGAAGTTACGGCGCATAATACAAACATATCTTTATCCATTCCGCCGCCGAATGTCATAATGAGCGTATACTGTAACGTTAAAACAGAAACAAGCGCGTCAACGAACCCGACTGTCCGCAAAATCTTAACGCTTATATGATTCATTCTTCGCGTTTTAACAATATTTTTTGTAGATACGATTATTTTGTATGTAGTATAAGCCGCTGCCGCAATTGCCGGTATAGACGAATACTCAACCGCTTTCTTTTGTAAAACCATTATAGAAACAGGCGCAATCAAAGCAAAATCAATAATAAACAGCATTATACTCTGCACTAAAAATAATTTTTTGCGTTTGTTTTCTAACTGTTCCGCATTCAACTTTTCTTTAAAAAATTTCCGCTCGGAGAACATTACGTAAGCTCTTATAAATAGAAGTAAAGCATAATATATCGCTATGCCCGTATTCCATACCGCTTTATATGCAAAACCGAGAAACGTATTGTAAATAGTAAACGCCAGAGTTATAAAAAAAGAAAGAGCCGAAAAAATAAACGTACGAAAAATATAATCGTTTTTTAATCTTTTCAATAAGTTTATGCCGACTCTTTCTTTTTGTTTCATTGAATTATCCCGTTATTATATGAATTCAGCTTTTAATAAATCATTGCCCTTTTCGAGTATATTTGCAAGTTTGTCTTCATTGTCGTCTATAACAGGCAGCAAAGTTTTCGTCTTCTTCTCAGCAATCTTATTGTATATGAAATAATTTACCGCGCAAAGCGCAATGCCGGCAATGCCGAGTATTATACCGCCCGCAAACGCGGGAATATTATTTTCAATTAGCATTGTAAGACACATACCGCCGCCCAAGACAAGCACGGCTATACATCCGAAAACGTAAGCCAATATGCTTGCGCCCATTGTTTTTGCGCGTTGTAATGCGTTAATCGTTTCAAAGGTATCTTCCGCCTGACGTTCGAGTTTGGTAAGTTCCTGTTTGTGCTTTTGTTTTCTGTCGCGTTTAAGAGAAAGCGTAATGCCGTCCGCCAATGTAGGCGTTATCGCAGTAACTTCCCAACCGAACGCTTCGTACATATCGATTGCCTTTGTCTGGTATTTTGCTTTAACCGTTTTAATTCTGTATTCATAAGAAATAAAATCTTTTTCTTGCATTTTTAATGCCTCCGTTAATTTTTTTTGCGTCTTTCGTTTAAGTCTTTCGACGCGCGTTTCGATTGACTTTTGCGTAAGACAACTGTATCATATACTGTAAGAAATAATAAATCAACAGCCTGAAACCTTAATAAGACACAATGCTTAAATGTGTCGGACAAAATGAAACACAATAAGGAGTTTTGTATCGTGGAATATGCGCCGGAAGAATACACAAAACACTATATAGTTCAAGCGCTGTTTAAATTAATGAGCGCTTATCGGTACGATAAAATTAATGTAACCGACATCGCTGAAAAAGCGGGTGTCGGCAGAGCGACGTTTTACCGTTATTTTAAGAGCAAAGAAGACGTGATACTTTTCTATTTTGAGCACAACAGAAAACAATTTGTTTTCGGACAGCACTTCCTTCCGAGATGCAAAGAAGATTATGTTAAAGTAGTAACCCACGTTTTAACTCTTTTCCAAAAAAACAAAGAGCCAATCAAACTGTTAAGAAAAGCGCGGTTGGAATATTTTTACCTCGATTACCTGAATAAAAATTTTATAGCGACTTTCGAAAGCGAACACCCAGATAAAAATCAATACGCGCCGTATCTTTATTCGGGTATGCTGTATAACGTTTCTATGGCTTGGCTCGATAGAGACTGCAAAGAAAATATTCACGATATTGCGGAAATGATTGTAAACGCAATTTATTTCAACTGATTTATTTTAAGATAAGGTACACTCATTTACAAAGAAAAGAATTTAACCGCCGACGGAGCATAATGCCCAGTCGGCGGTTTTCATCGTATACAAGTATTGAAAAAAATTTTGTACTTATATAATACAATAGATTATTTAATAATAATTAAGTTTTTTAAAATTTACAATAACAATGAAGTAAATTTATTTGTCATTTTACTTTTTATATGTTTTCAAATTGTCTGACGCTTCGGCATTATTTTTATGTACCATTCCGATAGTTTGGCAACCGTCTATAATCGGGCAATCGCCGCAGGTTTCACAGCCTTTTCCGATTGCACACTTTCTAATCGGACACATAGAATCGCAATAAGGAGTTTTTACGCCGTCCGCACGGCAACCTTCACAATTTATCATTTCTGATGTAATTTCGACGCCGTTCAGTTCCGACCAAAGTTTTGCAACTTTTTCCCGCAATGCGTTATCGTTAGTACGGGTTGCTGCCCGCGCGTCGCACTTTTCGCAATCAATTCCGCAATACGCAATAAACTTTTTCATAACTTGTAACTACTCCTCTTTATGTTCTATCTGCTAATAATTTTGAATAATAATTTTGCAGTCTTTGATTTCTATAAATAGTTTTTCCTTGCATTTTGGGCAATAGATTTCTACGTTCGAGCCGTTGCCAGCCTTGAATAGTTTATACCCACAGTCGGGGCATACAATGTAGTTTGTCATAGCACATCGATATAATCGGAAAGATTACGCCGCAGTCCGCAGTTTGCACCGTATTCGTCCACATAGCCCAACCGTAAAATCATTTGCACAGGCGCGGCAATGCCTAAATCGGTTTGTATCGACGAACAAAACGGCTCGGTTTCCAATGCGGCGGAAAAAGGTTGAACGGCTATATTGTTTTCGGTACAGTCAAACCAAAACGCTTGCGTTTTTCTACCCGTGTTAATCAATTCCTCAAAGGTATTGTCGCCCGTAATAACCGCGAACGCGCCGCAATTATTCAGTTGCTTTTTTGCTGTATCAATTCCTTGTTTTGCGAATTTATCGCCTTTTGCGCTTTCTCTTTTAGTCGTCCAATAGTAGAAAGTTTTGACTATGCCTTTTAAGCCTATCATATCGGCGGTAATACCGTCTAATTTGCTTTCGGCTTCTTTATCGGAAAAGCGCATCCATTCCGCTAATTCGTCGCGGTATGCTTGATTTGCCGATTGCACCGTAACCGCGTCCATTGAAATGCGTTTAACATAAGCAAAGTTTTCGTCGCCGTTTTGGTACACCGATATATCGGAATTCTTATTGAGTAATGAGTTTATCGTTTCTTGCTTAATTTTACTGTTTGAAAACGCCAATTTATCGGTATGTCGTTTATCTATCAATGAAAGTTTGTCGGTATCAACAGTTGTATTATCGCGTTTGGAATAGGTAACATTTACCGTCATATCGTGGCAATTTACTTGCGTGTCATAACCGTATGCGCCGAATGCAACGCTCATTGTTTCAATATAGCAACCGAGCGAAATATACGCCTCGCGTTTTTCACTATCAACTACATTTAATACGCGACTTTCGTCTATTGAAATTTGCAAGCGGTTTTCGTTGAGGTAAAGTTTAACGCTCCACATTTGCGTATTATGTGAGTTGGCCGCAATAGAGGAATACCACAGCGCATTTTGAATATCGTCGTTTAAACCGTCTAATTTACGCGACGGATTGACTTTTAACGGTCTGCCCATGATTGCCGCCGCAGTCAGAACCGCGGACATCGCGATAATGACCGCGCCTAAAATCGAAAATACAATAATCATAACTTTCTTTTTCCTTTTCATAGTTTTCCCCCTTATT
>CAJTNY010000038.1 GCA_910577875.1 uncultured Christensenella sp. | reverse complement strand
TAAAAGCCGCGCGGGGTAGTTAATATTGCGATTAATAAATTTTAAACTCAGGCATCGGCGTTTGCCTGCGAACCCGAATTCTCCGCCGTAGCTTCGGCGATAACGTCCGCGCCCGATTCTTCCGAAACTTCCGGCAAACCTCCCTCGGGAGGTTTCTTTTCTCTTCCGTACAATACTTTCAAAAGAATAGGCGTTAGTATCGACGATACAAGTATAAGCATAACCGTCATTATCATAAATTTATCCGGGAGCCCCGCAGATACAGCGGTCTGCGTTACGATAAGAGCGACTTCTCCGCGCGCCATCATTCCGACACCTGCAATCGCGCTTTCGCGCCAGTTGTATTTAAAACACTTTGCAACCGCGCCGCACCCGACGATTTTTCCTATAAGACCCATAAGCACGGCAAGGAAAGCGATTAGAATTATCCAGCCGCTCATACCTTTGAACGAAATATTGCTTATAGCTATGTTAGCAAAAAACACAGGAGCAAACATAGTATACGTATTTACTTCAATCTTTTTATCCGCATACTCGCTCGCCCGGTGAACAGTCGAAAGAACGACACCCGCAAGGAATGCGCCCGTTATATCCGCAACCCCGAAAATTTCCTCCGCGAGCCAGCTGTAGACGAAACAGACTACAAGGGAGAAAATAGGTATACGGTGAGTTATCGGCCATTTTTCGTCGAGCCATTTAAACAGCTTCGAAATACCGAATCCAAGCCCTATCGCAACGACAAAGAACGCGACTATCATTATGAGCGTTCCCCACCATTGAGCCTTGAAAGAAGCAAAATCGGTAACAGGCACGGGTTCGCCCGCGCTCGCTTTTGCGATACCGGTTACGACGGAAAGCAGAACTATTCCGATAACGTCGTCGATTATAGCCGCCGAAACAATAGTCGTACCGAGTTTGGTATTTATTTTTCCGAGTTCTTTCAATACGGAAACCGTTATGGCGACGGAAGTCGCCGTAAGTATCATACCTATGAAAATACAGTTGAAAATATTTTCGGTGCCCAAATCGTTTTCTCCGCCGAACGGAAGACAAATAATTATCCCGAGCACCATAGGAACGAGCACACCCATGCACGCAACCAAAACTGCGGCAAGCCCCGTCTTTTTAAGCTCTTTCAAGTTAGTTTCGAGACCTGTCGAAAACATCAAAAGAAGCACTCCTATTTTAGAGAAAATCGCAAGACCGTCCTTTCCAAGTGAAAACGCTTCTCCTCCAGCCGTAACGCCGTTCAAAAGAAACAGGGCCGTATAATTCGCGTCGACGTTTTCCTTATTCAGACCTATAAGCGAGAAACCGCACAGTTCACCGAAAATAGCGGGACCTACGATAATGCCTGCGATTATGTAACCGAGAACCTGCGGAAGCCCGCACTTCCTGAAAAGCAATCCGAAAACTTTCGTAAACAGCAGTATTATAGCAAGGACTATAACAAAGCCAAGACCGCTGTCTATACAAAATATACCTTTCATTTTCAATCTCCTTTTGTAGTACCAATATATTATAAGCTTAAACCGCAAAAAAGTTAAGCGTTTTTAGACAGAAATAATTTTTCTATAATTTTTAAAAAAAGTATTGACAATACGAATTTGCGTGCTATAATAAAGGTGTAAAGAAAATAACTTACAAAAAATGTTATGCGCAAACATTAATAAAAGGGGTAAGCTATTATGAAATACAAGTAGCCGCGAAAGCGGGACACGGTTAGTTTCAACAAAAAACGTTTCTTTAATGGCAAGTCTATATGACAAGGGAAAAGAAAATCAGGGAAACTATCAGGGAGGTAAAGAGTATGATTTACTTTGCCAAAACGATAGAAAGAAAAGGGAGGTAAACTCCAATGTACAACTTTACGGAGGATATCTGATTCCGACGCGGTTTATAATTTAGCGGCTGAGGTCGCAAGGTTACAATAACCACTCTGCTTTTTGAAGCACCGCACGGAGGCGATTTCCGAAATCAAAATTAAATATGAAAACACTCCCCTGCTCCGACGTATTGGCGCAGGGGTTATATTTTTTTAACGCAACGGAACAGTGTTTCACGGCAATGATTTGATTACAAACCTTCGAGTTCGTCTAATGACAAAGAAAAGCTTTTTATGAAATATTTGAAAAAATACTCGACCTCGGGCATTTTTCGCGAATGCAGGTCCGCCTCTATGCTCTTTCTTGCTTTAATGAATTCGTTATTGCCGCAACGCAGTTCTTCAAGACATTTAACGTAAGCCGCAAGCCTGTCCGCCGCTTTCATAAGCGCGTATTCATAGCTTTTAGTGTCGGGCTTTAAGCTTAAAGAAAATTCGCCGCGCAAATCTTCGGGAAGCGTTGAAAGAAGTTTCTCGCACGCTTTTTCCTCCAAACTCTTATATGCGCCGTTTATATTGCTGTTGAAATATTTTATAGGCGTTGGCAAATCACCGGTCATAACCTCGCTGCACTCGTGATATAAAGCGTAAAGTACAGTTTTTTCCGCATCGGCTTTCCCGCCGTAAACTTTATTGTTAATAACGGCGAGAGCGTGCGCGAACATGGCTACCTGCTGTGAGTGCTCCATTATGTTTTCTTCTCTCACCGAACGCATAAGCTGCCATCTTTTTATATATTTCATTCTGTCCATATAGGCGTAAAAATCGTAAGCCATATCGCTTTTCTCCTTTGCATAAGCTATACACATTATATTATAAATTTTTTTAAATTTCAATTGACTTTGCAATAATTTTTATTTATAATATGATTACGCTTGAAAAGCGAATATAATTTAATACCGTCGGGGGTGCAAAACATATTTTGCCGAAACCCTGCCGCTAATATGCAAACAATATTCGGCGCAGCAATGCGATGTATATATGGCGGTGAGTTGGTTAAAGCAGATAAGTAGAGCTGAGATTATACCCTTTGAATCGGCAACGTAATGGTTGAGCGATAGAACAAAGATATGATTTTTTTGCGTTCCCTGCATTTATGCGCGGAACGTTTTTTAATTTCACGACGGTAAAAGGAGTTTCAATGTTTCAATTTTCACAACTTTCTGCCGTCTCGGAAAAGACAACCGATATAGTAACCTGGGTATCGCTGGGTGCAATAGCGATTCTTATTACAGCGCTCGTACTTATCTGTATTTTCAATAAGAAATACTCTACTTCCGAAATCGCTTATGCGGGAATCTGTCTTGCAGCCTCGTTTGCTCTCTCGTTTATAAAGATTTCTCCCGTACAATACGGAGGTTCTATAACCCTTGCAAGTTTCGTGCCGCTACTCATTTATGCTTATAAATTCGGACCAGTCAAGGGTACTGTTACAGGAATCATATTCGGACTGTTCAATTTCATTTCAGACCCGTTTATACTCACTCCGTACACTTTTATTCTCGACTACCTGCTTGCTTTCGCAAGTATCGGACTTATGGGTTTCGCTTCTAAATTCGGAAAACTGCCCGTAACGGCAAAAGTTTGCATAGGCACGGTAATAGTTTATTTAGCAAGATTTATCTTCCATCTTATTTCTGGTTTCCTGTACTTTGCCGAAGACGCCATATGGGCGGATATCCCGGCAGGCAATATGTTTGTATATTCGTTCGTGTACCAATGCGTGTATCTGCCTGCGGACTGTGCAATCTGCACCGCCGCGCTCGCCGCGCTTGCAAAGACTAAAACCCTTGATAAACTATACAATATGATGACTAAAAAACAAAAAGAAAACGATGTTTCAGCTGAACAATCAGCAACGGAAGAATAAAAACGAGGCGCGCCTTTTTAAAGGCGCGCCTTAATCAAATAAACTGCAATATATCAACAAGTACTGCAAAACCGAGTATCAAGAAGAACCCGACGGCGTGTATGACAGCCTCAATTTTTCTCGGCACGGGTTTTCGGAATATCCACTCTATCAAGCAGAAAATAACTTTACTGCCGTCAAGCGCCGGTATCGGCAAAAGATTGAACACCGCAAGGTTTACCCCGATATACGTTGCAATTTCAAGAAAGCTCTGGAAACTCTGTGCGGCGACCTCGGAAGTAAGCTTAATGGTCGTAACAGGTCCGCCCATCGAAGAAATTCCGAGATGCCCTGTCAAAAGTTCGCCGAGAACTCTGAAAATTGTTCCCGCTATTTTAAACGAGTACATAAACGACCTGCCGAGCGTTTCGAAAAACCCGAAACGGTAACTTTCGTAAGCGCAATCCCAACGTGCGGCGCCGTCGCCATCGATATAAGTTCCTATACCCAGCGCACGGAAAAGTTTGCCCGCTTCCTCGGAATTTTTAAAATCGCAGTCTGTGCGCAGCTTTACCTCTACGTTCATTTTTTCTCCGCCGCGCAAAACTTTCATTTCGACTATTTCGCCCTCGCTTTTACCTTTGAGCGCATAAATCAAGTCGGTAGTCAAATAAATCCCTTTTCCGTCTGCGTTAATGATTAGGTCGTCCGCGCAAAGACTGTACTGCGCATAACTTTCGTCAACCGGCGTAACGGAGCCTACCTTGAACAGCATCTGTCCGAACGAAAACTGCGAAATTATTATCAAAAACAACGCGAGAACGTAGTTCATAAGCGGTCCCGCTATAAGCACGATAATTCGTTTCCAAGGGGCTTTTTTATTAAAACTGTCGGGATGAGCTTCGCCGTCCTCGCCCTCTTCTCCCTCAAACGCGCAAAACCCCCCGAGCGGCAAAAGCCTTATCGAAAAAGCTTCCCCGTTCTTTTTTGAAACGCGTCTGAAAAGCTTGGGACCGAACCCGATGGCGAATTCGTTGATTTTAAATTTTAAAGCCTTACCGGCAATATAATGCCCGAACTCGTGAACGGTTATCATTATGAGCAAAATCACTATTGCAAGAACAACCGCAAAAATCGTATGCATTACCGAAGAAACCGAAAGTAACAATATTATAACCTTTCAATAATTTTTTGCGCGCTGCGCCGCGCCGCTTCATCAACTTCCGTAAGCTGAGCAAAATTTTGTATTTTCCCGCCATGCGCGGTCTGTACAACCCCGTCGACTACCCTGAAAATATCAGTGAACGAAATTCTGCCTTCGAGAAAAGCTTTCACGGCAATCTCGTCCGCAGCGTTCATAACGCACGGAAAAATACCACCGCTTTCGCCGCACTTCAATGCAAGGTCGTAACACGGATAATTTTCGCGTACAAGCGGTTTGAAACCGAGAGAAAACGCTTTTTGAAAGTCCATAGACTTAACCGTAGATACTAACCTATCGGGAAAACTTAAAGCAAGCTGAACGGGAATTTCCATCGTCGGGTAACTCATTTGCGCCATAACCGCACCGTCCGCAAATTCAACGAGCGAATGAACAATACTCTGAGGTTGAATAACAGTTTCGATTGCCGAATAAGGAGTTCCGTACAACATGTGCGCCTCGATGACTTCGTAGCCTTTGTTCATAAGCGTTGCGCTGTCAATCGTGATTTTTTTGCCCATCTTCCAGGTAGGATGCGCAAGCGCCTCGTCGGGAGTAACGTTTTTCAGCGTCTCATAACTCCTGTCGCCGAACGCCCCGCCGCTCGCAGTGATTATAAGCCGTCTTACGCTCTTTCCTGCATCGAAATTAAGGCATTGCCAGATTGCGGAATGTTCGCTGTCCACGGGAATTATTTCCGCGCCCGTCTTCTTTGCAAGGGAGACTATCAAATCTCCTGCACAAACCAGACTTTCTTTGTTTGCAAGTGCGAGTGGCTTACCCGCTTGAACCGCATTTAAACTGTATTCGAGTCCCGCAAAACCGCTCGCCGCATTGAATATCAAATCGGCGTCTGCAAATTCGGCTAATCCGAGCGCGACATTTCTGTCTTCGGACGCGAGAGCATAAGCTTCTGGTCTTATTTCGGCAACCTGTCTGTCAAACAGCGATTTATTACTGTTAGCGGTCATTGCAACGATTTTATAGCGCGAAGGGTAACGTTTTACAATTTCGACGACCTGTCTGCCTATGCTTCCCGTACTTCCGATAAGAGATATTTTTTTCATTTATTATTATACCCGAAAAATTTTAATTAATGACAAATGTAACAAAAAGCTCCTTACGGAGCTTTTAATTTTCTTTTAAACGTTATTATTAAATTATTATAATACCGCAACAGAAAAGCACTATTACGCATCCGAACAGCATACTGTCGAATCTGTCGAGAATGCCGCCGTGTCCGGGAAGAATCTTGCCCATATCTTTTATTTGGCACTCGCGCTTTATCGCGCTTTCGAACAAGTCACCCACCTGCGCGAAAATCGACGTTACAAGTCCTATCAGGATAAAAGAAACCACCGCAGGTATCGTTCCCGAATAAACGAGCGGGGTTCCGAACACGGGAACCAAACTCATACCGTAATAGATATAATAAGCTATCAACGCGCCGACCATACCGCCGAAAACGCCGCCAATCGCACCGATTATTGTCTTATTAGGGCTGAGTTTCGGAGCGAGTTTGTAGGGAAGCCATTTCTTGAATAAACTTCCTACCAAAAAAGCGAAAGTATCCGTAAGTATGACAACGAGGAACAAAAGTATTATCGCCGCCGTGGAATTTTCAACAAGATGATTTACCGACGACAGCATAACGCTCAATACTCCGCAGTAAAGAATCGTCATAAAACAAGTCATCGTGCCGCGTATTGTACTCTGACCGTGGTCGAATACGTTTAAGCCTGCCAAAACGGTTGCAAATAACAAACCGCAGATTCCGACGGCAAGGAACCCAAGCCTCATAGCTATCTGAGCAGCTACGTAGAGAGGAACCGCTACCGCGCAAAATGCTACCGTGATGACTTTCTGCGGAAAAGAAACCTCTTTTAACGCGTTTAAAAGTTCCAGACTTCCCAAAATCGAAACCGCCGTAAAGAGCGCATCGAACCCGAGCGACCCCCAACCGTTAGGCACAAGCCATTTCATAACAAGCAATCCGACCAATAAAGCAATATAAGCCGCACCCGTCATTATTCTTTGTTTCATAAAAACCTCTTAAATTTTGCCGAAGCGTCTTTCACGCGAAGCATAGTCGTTCAAAGCCTTATCGAATTCGGCGTCTGAAAAATCCGGAAATAATACATCCGTGAAATACAGTTCCGCATAAGCCGCCTGATAGGTAAGAAAATTCGACAGTCTTTTTTCTCCGCCCGTCCGTATTATGAAATCGGGGTCGGGTATGTCCGCAGTATAAAGCAGAGAAGAAAATTTCTCGCCGTCAAGAATTTCTCCAGTTTCAACAGCACGGTTGACCGCACGAAGAATTTCGTTCCTGCTTCCGTAATTGATTGCAAAAACAAGCGTAAAATCCGCGTCTTCCGGAGAATTGTTTTCCCCGTTTTCCAAAATTTCTATAAGATCGTCAGGCAACGCCGACAAGTCGCCGATTATTTTGACACGCGCTTTTTTAGCGTATAATTTTTTTACATTCGCTTCGAAGTATTTTCGGAATAAACCGAAAAGTCCGTCCAACTCGTCTTTCGGACGGCTGGACAGGTTTTCCGTAGACAATGCGTATACCGTAAGATATTTAACGCCCGCTTTGCGCGCGTGTTCCGCAAGTCCTATCATTCTGTTCATTCCGGACTTGTGTCCGTAAGAACGCGGCATAAGTCTTTTTTTAGCCCATCTGCCGTTGCCGTCCATTATGACACCGACGTGTACGGGTACCGAGCTTATCAAACCGTCATTATCTCCTTTTCCTTGGCTGAAACGGCGGAATCAATTTTCGCTATTGCATCGGAAACGATTTTCTCGATTTCCTTTTCGCAGGCTGCCGCTTCGTCTTCGGAAAGAGTTTTATCATTTTTAAGCTTTTTAATTCCATCCATAGCGTCACGGCGGGTATTGCGCGCCGCAACCTTGGAATCCTCGCCCATCTTTTTTATCTGCTTAGTAAGCTCTCTTCTTCTCTCTTCCGTAAGTTCGGGAAAAACAAGACGTATCACTTTACCGTCATTCGTGGGCGTTATGCCGATATTCGAAAGCTGAATCGCTTTCTCTATTGCCTTTAAAATGGAAACGTCCCAAGGCGCAATGACAAGGCACCTGCCCTCCTGAACGGAAATTCCCGCTGTCTGGGGCACTGGTGTTGCCGCGCCGTAGTAATCAACCATCACCTTATCTAATATGTGAGGGTTGGCTCTGCCCGCGCGCACGGAAGTGAATTCTTCTTTCAAAACACTAACCGTCTTCGAAAGCTTATCGTCGAGTACTAAAAGTATTTCCTCAGCCTGTTCGTTTTCTATCATAATATTTCCTTTCCGCCTTAAAATTGTCAAAGCGTTTTTTTATTTTCAATTATTATCGATTATTGTCCCTAATTTATCGCCGCAAACCGCGTGGATAAGCGAATCTTTTTCGTCAAGACCGAAAGCAAGCACGGGAATATTATTTTCCATACACATTGTCGCAGCAGTTGCATCCATTGCTTTTATCCCGTTTTTAATTACGTCGATATAATTTATATGATCGTATTTCTTTGCGTTTTGGTTAATTTTAGGGTCACTGTCGTAAATTCCGTCTATGTTTTTCGCCATCATTAAGACGTCGGCCTGAATTTCGCAAGCCCTTTGCGCCGCGGCAGTATCAGTTGAACAGTAAGGATTGCCCGTCCCGCACGCCATTATTACTATTCTTCCCTGTTCGAAATGATGCAAAGCTTTCCTCAAAATATACGGCTCCGCGACAGAAGTCATAATCAAAGCGGTCTGAACGCGTGTCGGAATACCTTGCTGTTCGAGCGCGTCCATCATAGCGAGCGAATTCATAACCGTGGCAAGCATACCCATATGGTCTGCGGTTGTTCTGTCCATTTGCTTTCCCTGACGTCCGCGCCAGAAATTTCCTCCGCCTATAACAAGCGCGATTTCTACGCCCATAGCGTGTATTTTTGCAATCTGTTCCACAACCCGAGAAATAACGTTTTCGTCAAGACCGTGTCCCTGTTTGCCTGCAAGCGCTTCCCCCGATAATTTTATTAAAATTCTCTTATACTTAGGTTTCATAAGTACCTTTTGATGAATATTTTTTCTCTATGATAAATTATAGCAAATAAGAAAATAAAAAGCAACCCCTATTTTATAAATAACGATAAATATATTAAAAGACTTCCTTTTCGGGAAGCCTTTTAATATTGTAATCATATTTTAAGTTCCGTTTTTAAATTTTCTACCATAAATTTATATTCGGTCAGCGCTCTTTCATTTTCTTTCATCGAAATAAGCTTTACGCACTTTTCAACCACTTCGCTTATATACTTATAATATTTGTCTTTTTTGTCAGAAGAATTTATAAGCTCAACTATTTTCGGAGCTACCTCGCAGTAATCTTTTATAAGCTCTTCACCGCCTTCCGCCGTCTTCATATAACCGTCGCGGAAAGCCCTTAATGCGTTTAACTCTTCGCAATCGTCCGCTTTGCCGTAATAATCCACCGTTGCGGAAGTTAAATAACAGCCTGACCCATTACAATAATCCATATATTTTCTCCTTAGTCTTAACGTTTAAAACGTTATTTTTGCTATAATACAGTTAGAAACGTTATTATGTCAAGCAAAAAGAGATACTCTATGGAAGAATTACAGAATTTAAAGAAAAATCTCAGAGATTTACGTAAGCAGTTTAGTTATACGCAGGCATTTGTTGCCGAACAAATAGGAATTACGTGTTCATCTTATCAAGCTTATGAATGGGGTGCTACAGTACCGACATTGCAAAACTTTATAAAGCTTGCTAAGTTGTACGGCATTTCTCTGGACGAATTATTGGAATAAAACACAACGGCGGGG
>CAJTNY010000037.1 GCA_910577875.1 uncultured Christensenella sp. | reverse complement strand
TTTCTCTGATAGTTAATACGCTGTAAAACTTTAATTCCGTTATGCCTGTAAGATAAGGTTCGAGCATAGGCGTAATAGGAATTTTTTTATACTCGACTTTTTTCTTTTTGCGCTTGCTGTTTACGGCAATAATGAATTTGCCTTCAATACGTGCCGAGCTGTATTCGTTGGGGCGCATGCCTGTATAAAGTGCGGTAGCAAACATAAGCTGATACGGTGTGCCGGCAGTGATTTTCAGAAGGTGCAGTTCTTCGTCCTTTGATAAAGCTTTGCCGTGTTCCCGTTCGTGTTCAACCTGAAGAACTATGGCAAGCGGATTGCGCTCAATAACTCCGTGTGCAATGGCAGTTTTAAAAATGCAGTTTAAAAGGGAGTAAATTTCTTGCGCGTTTTTTTCGTGTCCTGTTGCCAGAATTTTATCAATAAGGTTCTGACATTGAACGGGAGTTATGCTGCGCAATTTCATTGAGCCAAAGAAAGGTTGAACGTGGTTTTTGTAACGGCTTAAATCTCTTCTGTATGTATCGGCTGTAACTTTTCTTTTTCTGAAGTTCTCGAAGTAGTACATGCAAAATTCGTGGAAGGTGGTGGGAATCTTTGTTGCAGTTTCCCCGGCTTCGGCTGCATGCAGCGCTTCGATAAATTTTTGCTTTAAGTCAATTAAGTTAGTAGTTGAAACTGAAATGTTGTATCCGTGCCGACGATAACGCGCTTCGTAGCTGCATGAAACTTTTCCGCGTTTACGTTTACGGTAGCAAATGATTTTACCTTCGGCAATGAAGGTGTGTCTGAAAGCTTTGGGCATTTTTGAAATCTCCTTATTGGTGAAATTCAAAAAGCCTGTTATGTCCTTATCGAGAACAGCGGGAGTGCATCCTGCCGAGTTCTCTTTATTTAGTTCGCCGGCGAGTTGTTCTGAAACTCTTTGAAGTTCTATTTCGTCGCCGGTAGTGCTTGCAAGTATAAGCTTGCTTGCGAGTGCTAAGATGTTCTGATTGTTCAAATGTTATTCCCCTTACAAAAATTTTGTTCGCAAATAGAATAACACCGAAATTGCAAAATCAATCTTAAAAGTTACATTTTTTTGCCCCCAGGGGGAAATTTTTTAAATCATTTTTTCTGCGACGGTGATTAAGGCGCGTTGTGCCTGTTCGCCGTGCTTTCTTCCGATTTCCCGGAAAGTGTAAAGCATTTCGTCCTCAATGGGCGTAATGCTTATTTTTTTTGTTTCGGAAGCTCCTGCAGCTCGTTCTTCGGGCGTTATTTCGTCACGTCCTATTAGTTCGTCAATGGTTACTTCTAAAAAGTTTGCAAGAGAAATTAAAACTTCGGGCGGTGGAAATGCTTTTCCATTTTCATAAGCCCAAATATTTTTATTTGAAGTGTTTATAGCTTTTGCAAGTTCTTGTTGTGTTAAACCGTTTTCAAGACGTAATTCTTTTATTTTTAGATACATAAGTTGCCCTCCAACCACATTATCTAATATTTTTGGAATCAAAGTCTTGACTTTCTAAAAATATTTGATTATAATTTGTTTAAATCTAAAATTATTAGATTATATATGATTACGAATTCAGAAGTACGAGGCGAAATTGTGGAAGTAATAAAAATTTCAAGTGGTAGAGAAATAAAAGTCCCGACGTCGGGACTGGGACGTATGGCAGGCGCGGAAAGACCTGCCCCAAGCCTGAAAAGGTTAAAAAATAATTTTTTAGTAAGTCCTATTTGGCGGTCGTACCGATTAGGCAAAGGAGTTTCAATGAAAAAGGCAATATTTTTAGGCGTATCGAAGTTACACAGTAACAAGAAGAATGCGGATTATCGCAAGGTGGATTTCTTTACGCCGCAGTTCAAGGACGAGCGCGGATTTACCTGCGGCGGTGTTCAGTCGGTATTTACGGCTTTGGATTCCACTTTGGGTAACGATATCGAGGTAGGCGCGATAGTAATACCGGAATTTGAATACAATCCGTATCTTCAACGTGCAGATTTAATAGGTATCGAAAAGGTTCAGAACTCGCCGTACGATAAAAAGGATTTTGAATAATGCTCGAGCTGTTGGATATAACGGAATCTCTTCCGGTTCCCAAACAGAGTTATCTTTTTAAAGATGATAATGAAAAATTTAAGGCGTTGGAAGAAAAGGTAGCCGTTATTAAAACCTGTTGTAAAAGCATAGCAGAAAACTATATAAAGATAGGTTTCGAACTGAAAGAAATTAAAGACCGGCAATTGTATAAAACAGCGGTAAACGGATTTTATTCGGTATATCAGGATATAGAAACCTTTGCTTTAAAAGTTTTCGGGTTTTCGCGGACGACTACATATAATTTGTTGGGAGTAGTGGCCGAGTTTTGCGATAGCGATAAACAAACGCTTAAATCCTGGTATACGGATTATTCATATTCAAAGCTCGTTGAAATGCTTCCGCTAAATTACGCTCAGTACGTAAAGATAGAACCGGAAGCGACGGTATCTGAAATCCGGGAATTGAAAAAGATTTGGGACAAGTATGGATTTGACGATAACCAGACGTGGAAAGAAGCTTTGCGAAAAGGCCGCGAGAAAATGGCGGAAGAATCCAACGCAGAACGGACTGAAAAAGCTCAGCAGAAAACAGCAGGGCTTCTGTCGCTTCTGAACGCTTCCCCGGAAACCGGCGAAACGGTAGTTGCGGAAGTTGTAGAGCAGAAAGCAGCGGATATTGCTCCGCGGTTGAAGTTTAAGAACGATACTGAACGTAAAGCGTTTCTGGACGCAAAGAATTGCGAGAAGTGGCCGCTTTACGTGGATGTTCCGCAGTTGGGTTTACAGTTCAGAAGATACGAATTTGCGAACGGCGATTCCATAATTGCCGAGTTCGGACATGAGTATTCATGGGAGAATAAGTATATCGGACATTTTCGGTTACATTTGCAAACAAAAAAGCAGCCGAAATATGACTGTAACGGTATCGCGGAAACGTACGTATTGGAGTATCTGAAAGCGCATAAAGACGAGCTATAAAAAGGCAATAAACGCGCCGAAAGCGCGGCGAAAGCCGCGCTGGGGCAGCGGTCTTGACATTATAGAAATAAGTTGTCCCGTTTTTTCTTGGAATTTGTAGAGGTGGAGGGTGAGTGTATTCGATTATACAAGCGAATATTTTTTGGACGTAGCCCGTAAATGCCGATACAATGAAAAGATTGCATTGTTTTATGAACGCATGGCGGAGCTGCACTATGACGAATTATATCCGCTTATTGAAAGAGATTATGACAGAAACGTAATTTTACATAACCGCGATTATAAGGATATGATGAAATACGGTAAACGTGCGCAATACGTTCGGACCTGTATGCAGTACGGCTGGGCAAGTGATTATTACCGTATGCACGGCGTAAAGGTTGTAACGGGCGTAAACCGTTGCCGGGACCGGTTCTGCTATAATTGTCAGTCAATGGATGCGCTTCAGCGCTTCCATGAATATGCGCCGGTGATAGATAAGTTTAGTGTTAAGTATGACGTTTATCACGTCGTATTTACGCAGCCGAACGTGCCGGGCTTTTTGTTGAATAACACTTTGGATTTAATGCAGAAGAGTTTATCCCGGCTTGTCGGGTTCATGACCGGCAAGAAGAAAATCCGAGGTCTGGATTTAGTAGGCGCTTACGGTTTTATCGGGGCGGTCCGGGCGTTGGAAGTTGCGCGGAACGATAAGGACAGTTATTATCACCCGCATTATCACTGCATGTTTATCATGCGCAAAGGGATAGACGTAACGCCGAAATATTTCAATTCGTTTTCGCGCGACCATACGCACCGCCGCGAGGACCGGAAGTTTACCGACTTCGAAGTATTTCTTCAGCGGATTTGGTATTTGTTAATGAACGGAATCAAGGTAACGAAAAGTAACCTTGAGAACCTTCCGCAGTTCCCGGGCGGTAAAAGCTATCCGGACGGTTTCAGTTGTTACGCCGAGAACGCAAAAGGGCATTACCATGAAGTATTCAAGTACTGCACTAAAGGCAGTTACAAGAATGGGAGTATACTTGAAGATTTCGAGTGCTTCAGAACGCTGCATGACGCGCTGTTCCGGCGCAAAGTGTATCAGACTTACGGCTGCTTATATGATTTCGATATGGACGTAATCCATGAGGGAGTCCGGACGAAGGATATATCGGATATTTGCTTTAATGAGCTAATAGCGAAGTTCCGGGAACTGGAAGAACCGGAAAAGGTGGTAGAGGACTTATCGGATATAATCCGGGGCAAGTTAAAGGACGAGCCGACGAAGTACATATCGTTACAATCAATCCGATTCGCGTTCGATGAGTGCCCGGAGGACAAGCGCGAGCAGTTGAAAGGGTTAATTATCGGGTCCATTTGGGACAGATTATAAAAAGTCCCGACGTCGGGACTGAATTAAACAAGCTTAAACGGCAAGCCAAGCCGGAAAGTAAATAAATAAAAAGCGAGGTATAAAAAATGGCAAAAATGAAATCAAAAACAAAAAAGACACTTAAAATTGTTGGGCTTGCTCTTGCAGGCGTTGTGGCGTTGGGGTTGCTTTCTTTCGGCATTAAAGCTATCGTGGACTATACTAAAAACGATTTAAAGAAAGTAACGCTTATTTATGACGTCGGTAATCTCGGCTCGGACGGCAAATATGTATCCGACGAAAGCACCCTTTATACAAAGGAAGCGTTCTTGTGTGACGGGCTTCAAATTAAGCTCGATTTCGATAATCAGATAAATTATCAAATTTACTACTACGATGATTTGGATAATTTTATCGAAAGTACGGACGTCCTTTCGGAATCTTATTCGGGCGTTATTCACGACGGTTATGCAAGGCTTGTAATCATTCCTACTAATGACGAGGACGAAAAAATAAGCTGGACGGAAAGGATTACATATCCTAATCAGATGACTGTTAAGGTAAAGAAAAATCAAAATATAAAATATGTTACGGCTTATGCTAAGCGTTTGTCCTGCGTTGATAATGTTTCAATGTTGCGATTTGTTCACGGCGATTTTGATATTAATTCTAATGGCTCGTATAGCTTTATTTCAACGGATAAATACGCTGTAACTTCTAAGGATTTATTGGTTGTAAAAGGCGGCGAAAAAATAACATTTAATGATATTTCGGAAGTATACGGTGTTACTCTTTTTTGTATGGAATTAACTGAAATAAACGGCAATATAATTTGTCAAAAGAAAACTACCATGAATAATGGTGTTTCATTGGTTTTAGAAAAAAAGACTCAGTATTGTTTATTCGTTTATCAGATAATAGATGAGACAACCGATAAACTTGTTGAAATACCTGAAAGTGTTTTATCTAATTCTTTCGATATTTTATCAATAACAGTTTCTAAATAATTAAAAAAGGCGTGGCGGTTGGTGAAAGTCAACCGCCATAGATTTTATTATGAAAAATAAGATTTTAAATATATGCAAATTTTTATCAATAGCCGTTCTCTCTGCTCTGCTTATCTTGCTTGCGTTCGTTGATATTTACGGTGTTAAGGTTGCAAGTGCCGAAACTTCGGCAGAAGTCTTGCAGGACTTGCGAAAGGATAAAGATTTCAATGATAGCGATTATCCTTACGTTTCGGACGATTACGGATTGTATGTTATTCAAATTGCCGAAAGTTCGAATAAAGGATTGTTTGTTTACGTTTATCAGCCGTGCCATGATACATACGACCTTGTAGGTACAAAAATTTCAATAAGTTACGGTTATTCTGTGAACGGCGTGGGTTTAACTCCAAAACTGTACAATCTTCGGCTTATTTCTACAAGCGGCACGTTGGATAAATACTACGTTGACGGCTTCACTGTTCCGAAGGACGGCGACAGATATTATAACATAGTTGAAATTTTCCGTATGGTTCATTCGGACCTTGACGAAAGCGACGAAGCATTTCCGAAAACCGATATAGCGTATTCCGTCGGGCAGCAATGGTATGCTTGCGATTTAAATGGTAGTAAGCATTATGAAATGAATACTTTTGATACTTTATACGTTGAAACTGTATTTAATGGAAATTTTACTTTTGAAGACGGTCTGACCTGGAGTGATTTAATAAAAACGGATAAACCTACGGATTGTTGGTTTTATTGTTTCAACGTTGAAGATTACGTTATAAAGCATATTTACGATGCCGATTTAAATTATTCAATTCGTCACGTTTATAATCAAAATCATAATGATAATTATGTGTATTCAAATATAAGAGAGAATCAGGTTATAACGCTTAAAGATAGTGACGTAATGTCGCATAGCGGTCCCGGTCTTGGCGCAAAAGATTTTAAATGGAATAGAATTTTGTCTTCTGAAAAATTTATTGAAACTGCCTTAAAACAAGGTGTGAAAATTTCAGATACTCAAAGAGAAAAAATAAAAGAAAGTCAATGGGTTTTTACATATTTGGAAACGGATAGAACGGACGATAAATACGGTTCTGCGCTGACTGGCGGAATTGGTCACATTTATAATTATGAGGACGTTTACGACGTCGGTTTACTTCGTTTACATTTTCAGGATATAAGCGGCAAGCATTATGATTTAGGCGTTGTAAACGACCTTACTGACCCGGATAATATCGCTGATGGCGTGGGCGCTGCGGATTTAGTACAAGCGTTTAAGGATTTTTGGGAAATGTTTATAAAGATAATTCTAACTATTGTTTTTGTGGTATTGCTTGTGTTGTGTTTAAATTTTATAGCGCCTATTAAGGGAATTTTTAAATCTATTATAAAAGTTATAAAATTTTTAATTTCCGCTCCGTTTAAATTGCTGAAAAGTATATTTAAAAGAGGCGGTTAAATAACCGCCTCTTAGGTAATTCTATTTTTGACAAGCAAGACAACAGAATACAACTAACAAAATAGTAAGTATTACTGCCGTTGTTATAATTGCATAAGGAATCCATTTCTTATCTGTAATTTCTTCATTTTTTGAATGCTTGTATAAGTAATAAATTATATAAGCTGAAATAAGGATAACGGCAACGGCAATGATTGTGATTACTAACGTCCAAATTGGGCGCATATCTAAGCCGCCGTAACCGTCTGGAATGTTGTCGGGGTCTGTTAAAGTGTTAAGTAAATTAAAAATCATATATAAATTTTATCATATAGAAAACATAAAATCAAGGATTTAAGAAAATGGAAATTTTATTATACGTTGTAATCGGTCTATTTGTTTTAGATATTATATTCGGAATTGTGTCCGGTTATATAGACGGTAAGCGTGAAGCGTTGTTAGATTATAAATTAAGCTGCTTAATTCAAGGGTTGGAATATAAAATGTCGGACGACGTGTTCCCCGAATTTAAGGAGCGTAAATGAAAAATTTGAAAAACGTAATAAGAATAATTGCAGTAGTTGTAATAATAGTCGTTGTCGGTTATTTCGCGTTTACGTTCAGACAGTTGGGGGTGTGAGATGCAGCGAATTAAAGAGTACTTTAAATCTCTGAAAGATTACCGTCATTGGATAATGATTGCGTGCATCACGTCAAGCATTGTCTTGATTCCGTTCTTCTTCCAGTACGCGCATCTTCGGATATGGGAGAGCTGCGTGGCGTTCTGGAACTCCGGCAAGTTCTACATATCTGAATTCTTTAATTTGGGACTGCACGGCGAATTGACGGTGAACGAGTTCACGCAGCAGCCATTTGAATTGCCTTTACATCTTCCGAGAACGTGGGAAGAGCTTCAAGAGAATCTAAGCGGATATTGGTCGACGTTCTTTTCAATGGAAAACTTTTCTGCGTATATGGGCAAGGTCGCAGACGTTCTTTTTTACATAACGAAATTTCTTCTTGTGTTTATGCCGGTATTCCTTATTTGGGTTATAGCAAGTATCTTTATTCCGCATAAACAGAATAACGATTACGCCAAAGAAAGTAAAGCGCTGCGCGGATATAAACGCTTTGAATTAAAGGTATGTAAGCCCGTAAAAAATTGGCTCAAAGACTTTTTCGGCTTCGTCCGAGAAAATACATATTACCTTAAAGCTCTGGCGTGGATATGGGCTTACAGCTTTAATATAATAGCTATCGTCATTTCGTTCTTTGCTTACTTTTTATATTTTTCTGCGGCGTTAAGTACAACAACGATTTACGTGCAGCTTGTAAAGCTGCTTATGGACTTATCCGTAATGATAGACTTTATCCCGGATTTAATATGGGCTGTAATAATAATCGTTGCTTTGAACTTGTTCGCCCGGAAAATAGGCTTTGACCGCCTTGACCATCATGAACGTTGTAACCGTGGCTTTTTAAATGAGCGCGGAGTATCAAGTACAGTGGACGGACCTATGGGCTTAGGAAAAACACAATTTATAACTGATGTTTCATTATCCGGGAACGTTAAGCTTCGTGATATGGCGTTGGAAGTGATAATCGAAAGCGATTTTCACTTTCCGAACTTCCCCTGGATAAATCTCGAACAGTTCTTAAAGAAAATGTTCCGTAAGCATAGAATTTACGACGTGTGGAGTTGCCGTCGGGTAATACGCAGTAAATATCTGAAATGGCAGCGTAAGCCCCGAATAGATAAATTATTTGGATATGATTATAATAGATACGGTTTGACTTATAACGATGAATTAAAGGATATATCCGTATGGCAAGCGATAGAAGATTACGCTTGCGCTTATCATATTTATACCCGGCAATGCGCTTTGATTGTATCTAATTTTTCTATACGCGTGGATACGATTATAGATGATTTAGGTAATTTCCCGTTATGGAATACGGATTTCTTTAAGAGGGATAGCAGGCTCATGGAAAGCTATTCCCGGCATTCGCATATTATCGATTATGATATGTTAAGGCTCGGCAAGGTAATGAACGAAAAAAATCCTTACCGTTACGCTTTCGGTTTCGGCGTGTACGTAATATCCGAAATAGACAAAGAACGTCAAAACTCTAAAAAGCTTAAAGAGAGAGGAGTAGACAAGGCTGCATGTAATCAAGAGAACGATTTATTCGATTTGAATACAATGATGAGTCGTCATGCAGTTAATATCGGTCATAGGTGTTTTCTTATCATGCTGTCTGATTTACAGCGTTTCGAAGAACTCGGTATATCTACGCTCGGACTTGGTGAAAAGATAAGTATTAAAAGCAAGACAGAAATGACTCCGGTTTTGCCGTTCTTTTCTACGTTCTGGCTGTTCGATTTGGTTGCTGGATTTATAATAAATAAGTTTGATAAGCATTATCTTAACTACCGCCATGATAGGGGAGATTATACTCTGCCTATGTATCTGATGAAGAATATCGTTGCAAAGCTGCGTTCGCACCGGGAAAGGGTAAATAATTTATTCGGTTGTTCTAAATTGTCTTTAAGTATCGGACAAGGACGAAATGATGATGAAGCATTAAAGCGTAAATATTATATACAGTCTAAAAAGATATGGTCTGAACGTTATTCGACTGACTGTTTAAGCGGTATCTATGAAGCAAGGGGAAAACTGAATACTGTCGGCATTGACGATATAAAAGAGTATGAAGGTAAACGTGCAAAGGATTCCGAATTGTTAGAGCAAAATAGTTTTTTTCAGTACGACACGCATAAGGTCTTGATAAAGTGAAAAACAATAAAAAAAGAAAAGCGTGGGGGCTCGCAGCCGGGTTAGCGGAGAGCCCACGCGCTTTTTTGTTTGGAACGTGGTAAAATAATAAAGAGAGAGTAAGTCGGATAAAAAGGGACTTCACTTTTAATAGCTTTAAAAAAGCCGGATTACAGAAAAAGTAAATCTGCGCGAATAATAGGAAGGGTGTAAAAAGCGAGTGCGCGGCGTAAGGCAAGCCGCTTTTAGGGGAACGGCGGCATTCCTGACGTTGTTCCCCTTAAAATTCGCGCAAAGGGAAAGTAAGTCCCGACGTCGGGAAAACGAAAAAGCCCGCAAAATCGCGGACTTTTAAGGACAAAACAGACTTTTGATTTAATAATGAAATTGGGGGCAATTGGGGGCAACGCCCCTGATAGTGAATAAAAGTAATATAAAAACTGTATAAAATTAAATAAAAATACGGTAAAACTGTTGTCTTACCGCATAATTATTGGTGACCCGTGCGGGAATCGAACCCACGATACCACCGTGAAAGGGTGATGTCTTAACCTCTTGACCAACGGGCCTTATTTAATTGTATATTATTTCGCGTTAAGCGGAATTTTCTTTG
>CAJTNY010000036.1 GCA_910577875.1 uncultured Christensenella sp. | reverse complement strand
CCCGCCGTATTCCCGCCTATGTGCTGGGCGAGTGCGGCCTCATTTTGGAGTGCAAAGTGCTGTTTGCCTCGCCGTCCGCGGGCGCATATTTCGACCCCGACCTAAAAGGCGAAATGTACGCCGCCAAAGATCCCCACACCATGTATTTCGGCGAGATCGTGGCTTGCTACGAAAACAAATAGCCAAACGAAAAACAAGTAAAAAAGAGTAGAGTAACGCAAAAATAAACAAACAAAATACGGAGGCGTATCGAAGCGGTCCTTAGCCGAGCAACGAAGTTGCGAACGCCGACCCAAACAAAAAACAAGTAAAAAAGAGTAGAGTAACGCAAAAATAAACAAACAAAATACGGAGGCGTATCGAAGCGGTCATAACGAGGCGGTCTTGAAAACCGTTTGGCGGCAACGCCACGGGGGTTCGAATCCCTCCGCCTCCGCCAAGAGCACCCAATTTGAACCCAAACGGTTGAAAACGGGTGCTTTTTCTATTTTCACGATATTCGCGGAGTTCGTTTAAGTCGCTTTTATCTAACTTAACCTTTGTTGGCGTATTCGGCGAAGTGTTGTAGAAGATATAAACGCAATCGTCGAATAAAACCACACGGTATATGAACGAGTTGAAAAACTCGTTCTTTTCTTCGTCGTTGTTGTATTGCTTTTTAGCGAAGTAAGTCAAGAACGCCTTTATTTTTTCGTAATCGAGCGGCTGTATTTGTCGCGCCTTTTCAACCGCAATCTTGCTTTCCAATTCCGCGCTTTGCCGTTCCAATTCAAGCAATTTCTCTTTTGTGGACTTGGTAACTATACCTGCGGCAATCGCCGAAAGAAAACCGTCTATCGCTTTTTGCACTTGCTTTTGTTCCTTTTCAAGCAATGCAAGCGTGTCGGATTTTTGTAAGCCTTCGTTGAACTTTTCCGTAACGGTAAGCGTAAGTTTATCTATAACGCCCGATTGCAATACGTATTCAACCGTCTTGCCGAATACCAAATCTTCCAACTTCTCTTTGGTAATGTTGGACTTATTGCATTGTTCTTTATGAAGTTTTCGGTTAAAGCACTTGTAGTAGTGGTAAACTTTGCCTGTATGGCTCGTTCCATCTTCGGCAGTCATGAGTGTACCGCAGTTGCCGCAAAACAATTTTCCGCTAAGTATGTATTCGCTGTGTCCTTGCACAGTTTTTTGCTTGTGCCGTTGGTTGTCCATTATCTTATTGCAAATAGTAAAAGTTTGTTCGTCCACAATTGCAGGCACTATGTTGGCGTAGGCAATACCGTTGCTTACGACTACGCCCATATACTTGGTGTTGCGGATAATCTTGGCAAATGAATTGACTGAAAACTTCGCGCCGCTCTTGTTGTGGACGCCCATATCGTTCAAGCGGTTGACTATGCTTTTCGCTTTCTCTCCGTTCTTGTACCGCTCGAACATATCTTTTACAATCGGCGCTTCAATTGGGTTTATAGTCCATCTTTTGTCCACGATGTCGTAACCGAACAGCTTGTAGCCGCCGATGAAATAACCCTTTGAAAGACTTTCTCTAATACCGCGTCGCACCTTTTGGGAAAGCTCAGCGGAGTAGTATTCAGCCATACTTTCGAGTACGCCTTCTATGAGAATACCGCTTGCATCTTCGGTTATATTCTCTTTTGCCGAAAGTACGCGCACACCGTTTTTCTTTAACTTCGCTTTGTAGTTCGCGCTGTCGTAACGGTTACGAGCAAAGCGGTCGAGTTGGTAAACAAGAATATAATCGAAAGTCTTTTTCTTGCTATCCTCAATCATTTGCAAGAAGTTAGGACGCTTGTCCGTAGTTCCCGTCAAAGCTCTGTCTATGTATTCTCCAACAATTAAAAGATCGTGTCGTTTAGCATAGTCATAGCACTCGCGAAGCTGTCCTTCAATTGATTGTTCTGTTTGCGTGTGCGAGCTGAATCTCGCATATATAACCGCGCGTTTATTCATTATGTTCTCCTTTGCCGAATACTCTTTTGGGGGATAAGATAGAAGTATCACCGTGTTGCTTTACATAGTCAAGTAAGATGTTCGCTAAAATCTGCGCGCTTGTTTCTATCTGTTCTAGTGTAATTTCATAGTCTGCTTGTTGTGTTGTACCCGTAGCCAAATCTACGGATAAAAAGTTCTTGCTGAAAATAGTTTAGTCCTTTGTGGACGTCGAGATATCCTGTTATTTTTCCTCGCTACCATCCATAAGGAAGAAGAGTTATTTTTTCTCCGATACAAAGAAATCGTCGTAGCCGTCAATAGTCTTGGCGAGAGAAGTATCCGTTTCGGCAGCTTCATCTGTCAATGCCTTAAAGCCCGCTTCGATGAGTTGCACTTTGGTAAAACCGTACTTCGCCAAGAACTCGTTTATTTCTTCGGCATACTTTCGTGGTACGCTCGTACCCCAAATCATATACTTAGCTTTTCTTTCTTCCTTATGCTTTTCTTCATAACGCTTGTCCTTAATAGACCTGTCTGTTGCCATTGTTCTTTCCTCCATAGGGTAAATATATCTAATCGTATATATACGACCGTATATATTCTACTATATGGAGAGATGTTTGTCAAGGGTTTATCCGCTCATAATAGCACCTCCTTAAAATATCTCTCTACTTAACCAAGGACACTTTTTTCAAAAAGTTCGGGGTTTAACGTAAAATTTCCTTCAAAATATTTTTCCCTCTACTATACCAAGCACACTTTTTCGGAAAAGTTGATGGTCTGAACTCAAATTTCTTCAAAGAATTTTTTATACCCCTCTATATTACCTAGGACAGTTTTTTGCATTTCACAACCAAAACAGCAAAAATTATTTTGGGAATCTCTCCAAGATTACAAGCAGGTAAAGAGTTTTCCCAAAATCCGAAGATTTTGAAAAACTGACGTATGGAACAATCGGGATACCCGATTTTCCTTTGTGGACGTAAATAAAAACAGAATCGGGTTTCCCGATTGCTGTTCATTCAAAATATGCTAAAACTTGTTTTTGGCTATTTTCTTTACCTGCTTGTAAAATTTTAACGATAGCCAATATATAAACCTATATGCTGTCGCTGTTTTCTCTTGCGATTTCCAATGAAATATGCTATACTAAACTAGTAGGAGTATAGGGATATACAAGTGGCTAACAAAAACTCAAATTTGCAAACGGCTAAAAATACAAAGAACGACGAGTTCTACACAACTTACGAAACTATCGAAAGTGAAGTTGTGCATTATGCTGCGCACTTTTTGGGTAAAACAGTATTGTGTAATTGTGACGATCCGTTTGAATCCAACTTTTGCAAATACTTTTTGAAAAACTTCAATGTGTTAGGTTTGCATAGATTAATCTGCACGTCTTATTGCGCTTCTGATGTTATCGGTACACAACTGGAATTACTTGACAACAAGCAGCAAACTATAAGCAAGGGTGCCGGATATGTCTTAGACGTTTTTAGGTTTAGTGACTCTAACGGAGAAATTCCGGATGAAGAGATAAAAAACTTTCTTCAAACTGCAAACGTTATTAAAAAATTAGATGGGGACGGCGATTTTAGAAGCGACGAATGTATTGAATATTTGAAAGCGTGCGATATCGTTGTAACAAACCCGCCGTTTTCATTGTTCAAAGAAATCGTGACAGAGATAATGAAAGAGCATAAAAAGTTCTTGATTATCGGTAATCAAAACGCTATTACTTATAAAGAAATTTTCCCTCTGATTCAAAACAATGAAGTATGGACCGGCTATCGTTTCGGGGAAATGAAATTTAGAGTTCCTCAATATTCAAAGCCGAGAAAATATCGTTATTGGGTAGATGAAAGCGGACAGAAATGGCGTAGCCTTGGAAATGCTATGTGGCTTACTAATCTTGACAATGATAGACGCCACGAGTACATAACTATGACTAAATCTTATATCACGTCCGATTATCCGAAATATGATAACTATGATGCAATCAATGTAAAAACCATTCGTGACATTCCGTATGATTACTTTGGCATAATGGGTGTACCGATTACGATTATCAATAGATATAATAGTGAGCAATTTGAAATTGTCGGGGAAGCGAATCACGGTTCTGATAATGAATTTGATTTGTTCAAGCCCACAATAAACGGCAAAGAAATTTTTAAGAGAATACTCATAAGGAGAAAAGTCAAATGAGCGATAAGATCAAATCTTTTAGAATACTTGATTTGTTTTCTGGCGCAGGCGGTTTTTCTTACGGAATGGAGAAGAACGAGCATTTTCAAACCGCAATCGCCGTAGACTTTAATCCCAATGCTTTGGCTACGTTTAAACATAATATGCCCGATACATATATCATTACCGGCGATATTACCAATACTGCGATTAAAAAGCTGATTATCGAAGCAAGCCAAAAGTTGCAAGTAAATATGATCATCGGCGGTCCGCCTTGCCAAGGCTTCTCTTTGAAAGGTAAAAAGCTCGGATTAAACGATCCTCGGAACTATTTGTTTAACGAATACCTTAATATAGTTGAAATTCTCAAACCAGATGTGTTTACAATTGAAAACGTGAAAGCACTTCTTTCTACTTCCGCAGGTTGGTTCAAAAATCAGATTATAGAAAAAGTACATAAGCTCGGATACCACGTTAGCTACGGAATTCTTAATGCGTCGGCTTTTGGTGTCCCGCAAGCTCGTGAAAGAGCGATATTCATTTGTTGTAAAGAAAAAGAAATCGATTTGCCTATCGGCAATAGTCCCATTGTTACCGTAAAAGAGGCAATCGGAGACCTTGCATATTTAAATTCCGGTGAAGGCGAATTTGAACAAGACTATTTGTATGAGCCTGTAAGCGATTACCAAAAAGAGCGCCGTAAGAAAAGCAAAAAACTTTATAATCACAAAGCCTCTAACCACTCTGATATTGCAATTAAGAAATTGTCTATGATTCCGCCCGAATGCGGCAAAGAACACTTGCCGCAAGAATTATTGGGCAAACAACAGTTCTCCGGTACTTGGGGAAGGTTGAAATGGGATTCGGTATCGCCGACGATTGATACAAGATTCGACGCATCATCTAATGGAACAAACAACCACCCCGTTTTGAATCGAGCAATAACTCCTCGTGAAGCCGCAAGATTACAATCGTTCGACGATGATTTTGTATTTATCGGCGCAAAAGTTCAAATAAGACAACAAATAGGCAATGCCGTCCCCCCTTTAATGGCAAAAGCTATTGCCGACAAAATTTACGAAGAAATAGGAGAATAAATATGAATACCGAGATGGCGTACTTACTTGGCATGATTCTTGGAAACGGTGAAATTCAACGAGATAATGCCGAGACGAGGGTTACAATCGATATACCGCATAAAAACTTATACACTGATGATATGAAGGATGTGCGTGTTTATGTAAAAGCCAGCACAGTAGACATCCGCTCTATCGTTGAACCTTTAATAGGGCATAGCCTTACGGTCACGCAAGATAAACGCTCCACGGTAATGACATTTGTGAAGCCAAACGACGAATATATCACGAGAGAAATCCTTCGTTTTATCGGTGGTGGCAAGCATCATTCTACAATGAGGATGAATCCGGACTTATTCTCTATTACTACGGATGAAAAGAAAACTTTGTTGAGGGGCATTGCCGATGTTACGGGCTACATACGGAAAAGCAATATTGCTTACGGACAAGACGGCGCACACCGTGTTTATATAGAGATACCCGGCAATTGGTATATGGTAATTGACATTGCTAATATGTTAAAAGCCGTTGACGTGCCTGTTCAAACCATAGATTTCGGGCATCCGAATTTCAGAGATGGCGAACTTAAAAAATATAATCAAGGGAAGCCGTATTTTTGGAAGAAAGAACACCAAGTCAAAATTTTCGCTAACGAATTTTTGCCTATTGGCTTTAATATTAAGCACAAACAAGAAGCACTTGAAAAATACAGCGAAGAGCTTTTGGAATTTATCGATCCGGCTAAAACTCACAAGTTCTATTGGGAAAAACCTATTAAGCGCAAAATGCGCCCTTCTCACCCTCACGAAAGCGACGAATATTTACCGATAGAAATTCGTGGCAAACATTTTGATTCGTGGACGGATTTAGCGAGGTTATTGGGATATGGCGAATAACGTAGCTAAAGAATTTGAATTGTATGAGCCTATGCGCGCGTGGCTTCAACAATACTTAGAGAATAAGTACAAGGGCGCAACTGTAATTACTATCGATTCACACGCGAGAACATTAGACTTATTTTTGGAACAACATGGAATAACAGACTACTATCCGCAAGCAATCGGACTCGATATACAAATCGATGTACTCGGCATTGTGATTAACAAAGGTAAACCCAATATCGCATTTATAGAAGCTAAGAAAACTCAATTGAATCTCCACGATTTAGGACAGTTATGGGCTTATTGTAAGTTGTGCGAACCGATAGAGGCGTTTCTCCTCTCCTCTGCCGGATTGGGTAGCCTAAACAAAGTATTGAATAATTTTAATCGACAAGACTTATTGGATTTCGGTAGCGGAAAGACAATCAAAAAAATGCAAGTCGGCAAATGGGATTTAACCACAAAATCCATTGACTATAAGACTTTAGTGCCGAAAATGTAGTGCATGCACAATTCGAGCTGTAATCAATGAATGAAGAACATTATGAAGTTTACAGAAACGGATTCAACTCTTTAAAATTTATTGTAATGCTTAATGGAGTAATTTTATGAAAATTAAAGAATTCATTGCTCAATTTAATAATTATCCAATACTATTTATTGGCACAGGGATAGATTTGAGATATCTTCAGCAAGCTTATAATTGGGAGAGCTTGCTTAAACAAATCGCATGTGATTTTAGAGATGTTGAATATTTTAAAGAACTCAAATATACGCATATTAAAGATGGTAATGATTGCGACTATGCTGCATTGGCAAGTGAAATGAGTAGCGATTTCGATATATGTTGTAAGGAAAATCGTAATGGGAAATTCAAGGATATTAATGATGTATTTTATAGTTTATTAGATAGGAATATAAAGGTTAGTAGATTAAAATTATATGTGGCAAAGTTACTCTCTTCATTATCTGTCAGAGAAGAAAAACAATACGAAATTGAATGTTTAAAAAATGCCAAAAAGAATATTGCGTCTATAATAACTACTAACTATGATAATTTTATTGAAACACAATTGCAATTTAACCCATTAATAGGGAATGATATTCTTTTAAGCAATCCCTATGGCTCTGTATACAAAATACATGGTTGTGTATCAAAGCCAGAGAAAATCATTTTAACATCAGAAGATTATGTAAATTTTTCTAACAAATATGAATTGATAAGGGCGCAACTTTTATCTTTATTTATTCATCATCCAATAATTTTTTTGGGATACAGTATAAATGATAGCAATATAAAAGAAATATTAAAAACAATATTTACTTATGTTGAGTTGAACTCTCCACAGGCACAAAAGATTAGAAATAATTTTCTATTGGTTGAATATGTAGAAAACTCTGAAAACGAAGAAGTGTACGAACACGATATTGAACTTGAGGGATTTGAAACCATTAGAATCAATCGACTGCCAACGGATAATTATGTATCTATTTACAAAGCTTTAAAAGAATTAACTTTGCCAGTATCAGTTTTGGATATACGCAAAGTCCAAAATATTGTGAAGGATATTTACGCAGGTGGAAAAATAAAAGTAAGTGTGGCAACTGATATAGACAGAATTGAAAATAGTGAAAAAATATTAATTATTGGTAATAAAGACAAAATTCAATATGTATCAATGCAAGCAAAAGATTTTATAGACGACTATTTTAATATTGTTGGAGAACCTAATGAGGACGCAATTAAATTGATAAATCGATTAAGAATACAATCATCACAATATTTTCCAATATTTGCGTTTTCATCTATTTGCGAGAGTCTGACAGACGCCCCCAAATTAAAAAACCAGCAGGTGTCGAAATTACAAAAGTTTATTGACGATGAAATTAATAATAGATTAGAATTCAGTTCCATAAATGAGATTATAAATTCCGATATGGCTCAATGGAGAAAAGATAAGGAACTCACATTAGCTATATTATATGGTAAAATAAGTTCTTCTGAAGCAAAAGAGTATTTAACAACTTATAGCAATGAGAAAAGCTCAGATTATAGGCGATTGCTTTGCGCCTATGATTATAAAGCATATTCTAAAACACAGGATTTAAAACTTCATCCATAATATGAAATGGTCTTTATACATAAAAAGTTCAAATTCGGGTGATGACTGCCCGCCAAGAAAAAATGTCGTAATTTGTCGAAAGATAAATTGCGGCATTTTTTATAAGATATTGCTACAAATCGGCATTGTTGACAAATGCAGTCAACAATAATATGATACAATCCATTTAGAATAGTTATCATAAAACAGAATTATGGGTGTGTAAGTCCCGAGAGGGCTGCAGCCATTTTTATTATATTTAATTCTATTCGAAAGTAAATAGAAGGAGAAAATACAATGCGTATTGACGAAATGAATAGCGGGGTGATATAATGGGAGCAGGGTACAGTGGCGGCGTAATCGATACCGAAATAGAGGATGCGTTGCCAAAATATAAGGTTCCGGGGCAACCTAATACTCGGTATAACTATTATCAAAACGGGTTGATGAAAAAATCCGTGTGGACAAACGAAAAAGGCATTCCTATAATAAGCAAACATTTTACCAATCACGGAAATGCAAAGACACATCCAAATGTGCCGCACTACCATAGTTGGGGCTAGGTGAATGGGCATTGGACGGAATTCAAAGAAGAGTGTGAAGGAGATGAAGAATGAATAATATGTTTTTTTCCGACAAAACAAAGAAATGTCAAGTATGTGAGCGGGATATTCCCGAATCGGATAATCGGTGCAAGTATTGCGGTTGGTTGCAACACACGCGCCCGTCCGACCCCGATGAACAGTATTGGGATTATAATTTTGTGACGCGCAATAAAGCGCGGGAGCTTTATGCGGCTGGCAAACCCGTACAGCCGGATTTCGACGACTTTCTTAAATGTATGAAAGTATATTCCGAGTTGGAGTTTTATTGTCGTGGCAAGCATTACGGATTGCTGCATATACACGATGACACGTGGCATTTCTACGAGTGGAACGTAATGGATACGGGATACCAAATTTACGGGTCGATAGAAGAGTTTGCCGAAAAAGCTAACATAGAGGGCGTACTCTTAAAAGACCTATGGTACGATGTGTACGATGTAGGAACGGCGTCGTAAGGGGGGAGGTGGGATAAATGAATGTATTCGGTACGAACGAAAGTGATATGAATTGCCGAATTTTGTGCAAATTTGTTTGCTATTTTGAGTGAAAAAATGCTAAAATGAAAGAAAACAGCGGGTGGGGCAGTTATGGATAAAACACAACTGATGCAATTTATCGCAAAGCAAAAAACGGCGTTTATTGCCTCTGTGGATGAGCAAGGGTATCCCGTGATCAGGGCAATGCTGGCCCCTCGCAAAATAGACGGAAACGAAATGTATTTCTCGACCAACACGTCGTCTAATAAAGTCAAACAGTATACGGCAAACGGTAAGGCGTGTCTATATTTTTACAAGCGCGGCAAGCTTAAGTATCAAGGCGTTACCGTAATCGGCGAGATGCAAGTTTGCACCGACCAAGCGACCAAAGACGCGATTTGGCGTTTCGGAGATAGGCTTGTTTATAAACAAGGCGTGACCGATCCCGACTATTGCGTGTTGAAATTTATAGGCAGATCCGCACAATACTACTGCGATCTTTCGATAGAAACGATAGAGCTGTAAACATAGTACAAAACATAGTACATAGCGCTGTCGGCCGGTATGCGGTCGTGCTTTTTGTTATAAACTTGCTTGCAGTATGGCGCGGATATCCTGTGCATTTAAGATTTTGTAGCCGCCATCCATGATGTGCGTGCTTTTTACAATGTCGTCTAACATTGCCTCGTTGGCGCCCGGCTCGGTTATGTTCATGACCAAGCCGATCTTTTGCATCCATGCCTCCATGCGCGCAAGACCCTCGTTGGCCGCTTGCTTTTCGGTTTTGCCATGGGGATCCACGCCCCAAACGTTCACGGCGTAGCGCGCGAACTTTGCCGTGCCGTACGGCAAGATATAGCGGTAGTAAGGAAGTGATACCGCGGCAAGCGTCATGCCGTGCGTTGCGTCGGTGTGCGCCGCCACCGCTTGCCCGAGCATGTGCACCATCCAATCGGTGGTTTTGCCTTTGGCTACAAGCGTGTTGAGCGCCCACGTGGCCGTCCACATGATATTGCTGCGCGCCTCGTAGTTCGTCGGGTTTTCAACGGCTATGTTTGCGCTGTGAATGAGCGAACGCAAAAGGCCTTCCATGATATAGTCGCTCGTGTTATCGTCCGTACCCGAAAAATACTGTTCGAGAATATGCGACATAATGTCGTAAATGCCCGAAACCATTTGGTATTTGGGCAATGTAAACGTGTATTCGGGGTTCATTACAGAGAATTTTGGAAAAACATTTTCTCCGAAAACGTGTCCGATTTTGAGTTTCTGTTTGTGGTTGGTAATTACCGAGCCGCCGTTCATTTCGCTGCCCGTGCCCACCATGGTGAGCACACACCCAACGGGGATCATTTCGCAAGACGGCTCTTCGAAACGGATAAAATATTTTTCCCAAGGATCGTCGTGGCAGTGTCCCGAAACCGATTAATAT
>CAJTNY010000035.1 GCA_910577875.1 uncultured Christensenella sp. | reverse complement strand
GTTTTCGCGGGTTAAAGGGTCGCATACGGATTTTCTGAAATACCCGTCTTTATATGCGCGTCTTATGCCGTCGTTAACGGCGTCTTTGATATTTTTTCCTTCTAAAAAAACCTGTTGACCTATTTCGAGTATGACGACCGACATACCCGTGTCCTGACAAATTGCGGTTTCGCTCTGTTTTGCAATATCCGCGTTTTCCAAAAGCGTTTTCAATGCGAACGCACATGCTTCGCTTTCTTCGTTTTCCAACGCTTCGTTCAAAGCTTTTTTGCAGGACGACGAAAGGTTTATTCCCGCATGCAGAGCTAAACCGTAAATTTTTTCTTCGATTATTTGTGTGTTTATCTTACGCATATACATAATTTTATAACATTTAGTTTTAAAAGTAAATTATTTCGTTTACTTTATTTTTATTTTAAGCTATAATCGGAATATGGAAGAAGTAAATCCCCGTTTGAATTCAGTTACGGGCGGCATAACTTACAGCGTTGCGGTAATAATTTTTATTGTCGTATCGTTGATAGTATCGCTTATAATCAGCTTTACGCACATAGAAGAGGGCGGAAATGCTTACGTTTATTTAAGCTATCTCGCGTCACCCGTTGCGATAGGCGCGTGCATCGCGTCTGTTCTCGCTTACAGAAAAATTAATTTCAGACATATTTTTCCCGTAAAGTGCAGTTTTAAATATTATATTATAGGTTTACTGCTGATTTACGGACTTTTGTTTTCTTTAAGCTGGCTCAACGACGTATCGGTAAAATTTTTCCGTCTTTTCGGTTATGTGCCGAGGGAATCGGAAAGTTATTTTCCGGATGTCAAAGGCGGTATGATTGTTCCCGCTTTATTGGTTATCGCGGTATTGCCTGCGTTTATAGAAGAGCTTTTGTTCAGAGGCGCGATTTTAAACTCTGTCGAGAACAGTATGGGCAGCGTCCGCGCGGTGCTTATCGTCGGTTTCTGTTTTTCGCTCTTTCACGGTTCCCCCGAACAAACTGTATATCAGTTCATCGCGGGCTGCGCTTTTGCGTTTATTGCGGTTCGCTCCCGTTCGATTTTGCCGTCGGTTATGATGCACTTTTTAAATAACGCGCTCATAGTAATCCTCTATGCCTGCAACTGTTATGACGAAACGGGCGCTTTGATTTTGTCCCAAGGCGCAAATATTGCGCTTACCGTCACTTCCGCAGTCGCGCTCGTCAGCGCGGTTCTTTGGCTCGTTTTCGATAAGACTCCGCTTAAAAAGTGCGAAAAGGGCGGTGTTAAAAATTTCTTTGTATACGCTTCCGTGGGTATAGCCGTACTAGGGCTTATCTGGCTCTTGTCGCTGTTCGGAGTTGGCAATGCATAAAATCAATATCGTCTGCGTCGGCAAAATAAAAGAACAGTTTTACCGCTCGGCTGTAGAAGAATATCTAAAGCGTATGTCGCGCTTTGCCAAAGTAGAAATCAAGGAAATCGCGGAAGGCAGAAATTTGGAGGAAGAAGCGTCGGGAATTTTAAAATCCGCAAGGGGGAGAATAATCGCGCTGTGTATAGAGGGAGTCAAATACACGAGCGAAAAATTAGCGGAGTTTATAAAGGACGCTACGGATAAGGGCGAGGAACTGACTTTTATAATAGGTTCGTCCTACGGACTTTCCGAAGCCGTAAAAAGCAAAGCGCATTTAAAACTTTCGTTTTCGGATATGACCTTTCCTCATCAGTTAATGCGCGTGATTTTATGCGAACAGATTTACCGCGCGTTTATGATAAACAGCGGTTCAGAATATCATAAATAAAACCCGCATAATTTATTATGTGATTTATGAAGAAATAAAGAGTTTTTACGAAAGCTACGACGGCAAAAAATGCGTTATAGGCTATTCTTTCCGGGGACGCGAAATTTTCGCGTTTCATACGGGCAGTCAGACGGGCAGACAGTTTATCTCGGCTTACGCTATACATGCCCGTGAATGGATATGCGCCCGCCTTGCTTTAAAACATATAAAGAAAGGGATAAAATGCGGAGGCGGCTGGATAATTCCGCTCGTAAACCCCGACGGAGCGACGATATGCGAAACGACGCGTCCGCTCTGGAAATCCAACGCGCGCGGAGTTGATTTGAACTGCAATTTTGACGCGGATTGGGGAACCGGCAGGCTTAATACAAAAACACGCGGAGCCGAGAACTGCATAGGAGAATATCCTTTTTCCGAAGCCGAAACTATTGCGCTTAAAAATTTTACTTTAAAAATAAGACCGTACGTCACTTTAAGCTTTCATACGAAAGGCGAGGAGATTTACTGGCAGTATGACGGAATGGGCGACAGGCGCGGAGCGGAAATTCTTGCCGCGGCAACGGGTTACCGTCCAAAAATTATATACGGTTCGGCTGGCGGATACAAAGACTGGTGCATAAAGAAACTAAAAATTCCAGCATATACGATAGAATGTGGTTCGGATACTCTTACGCATCCTATAAAAAAATTACGGTACTTAAAAAAATGCTTTAAAGCGTTAAAAATATTTACGGAAAAATATGGCGGATAAATTTATGAAAGCCGCGCTCAAATGCGCGGAACAGGCTTTAAAAGACGGCGAAGTGCCTATCGGCGCGGTAGTCGTCTGCGACGGAAAAATAATTTCGCGCGGACACAACAGACGAACGAAAAAACAAATCGCAACCGCGCACGCGGAAATAGAGGCTATCGAAAAGGCTTGCAGAAAATTAAAAAGCTGGCGTATACCCGAATGCGAAATATACGTTACGCTCGAACCCTGTCCTATGTGTATGGGCGCGATGCTCAACGCGCGTATAAAAAAAGTGTATTTCGGAGCATATGAGGCGAAGGGCAGGTCTATGACGGAACAGCTTGCTGTATCCAACCTAGTCAATCACAAAATAGAAGTCGAGGGAGGAGTGATGAAAGATGAGTGCGCGTCCGTTTTGTCTACGTTCTTTTCAGATATGCGCCGAAGTTTGAAAAAGTGATATGATTTAAGTATAATTCGTTTGACTTTAATGCGTTTAAATTATAAAATGGATAAGCGTTGAAAATTTAATAATGTCCAGACATTAAAAAGGCGGAGAAGTCTTATTTAATACAAAAGTAAAATCGGAGGATATACACCCAAATGATTAATCACGGCAACGAAATTAAAATTTTCTCAGGTAATTCAAATATGCCGCTTGCAAAGGCGATAGCCGAAAGGCTTAATACTTCGCTCGGCGAAATGGAAGTTACGCACTTTTCCGACGGAGAGATTTATGTGCGTTTCGACGAATCGATAAGAGGTAAAGACGTTTTCCTGATTCAGTCTACAAGCTATCCCGTAAATACAAATCTTATGGAACTTCTCATAATGATTGACGCGGCAAAGCGTGCCAGCGCGGGCAGAATTACCGCCGTTATTCCTTATTTCGGTTATGCGCGTCAGGACAGAAAAGCGCGTTCGAGAGAACCCATAACGGCAAAACTCGTTGCCAATCTTATAACGTCCGCAGGCGCTGACAGAGTTCTCACTATGGATTTGCACTGTTTACAGATTCAGGGTTTCTTCGATATACCTTTGGACAACCTCGTCGGCGGGCCTACGTTATACAATCATTTCAAACCTAAGGTCGACGATAATTTCGTGGTTGTTTCTCCCGACATCGGTTCGGTCGCCAGAGCAAGAAAGGTTGCCGCGAAAATGGATGCAAAGATGGCTATAATCGATAAAAGGCGTCCCAAGGCAAACGTAATGGAAGTTATGAATATAATCGGCGACGTAGAAGGCAAGAACTGCCTTATGATAGACGATATGATCGATACCGCGGGAACTATAGTTCAGGGCGCGAAAGCTTTGAAGGAAGCGGGTGCGAAAGAAATTTACGCCTGCTGTTCGCACGGCGTTCTCTCGGGACCCGCAATCGAAAGACTTGCGGCTTCGCCTATAACCGAACTCGCAATGCTCGACACTATCAATATCCCCAAAGAGAAGATGCTACCCATCTTTAAAATGATTACCACGGCTCCGATTTTTGCGGCGGCAATCGAAAATGTTTATCTCGACAGACCTATGTCGAAAATATACGATTAAAATTAATATAACAATTAACCGAAATGCCGCAGCCAGCTGTGGCGTTTAGTTTAAAGGACGGCAATGAAAATAATCGTAGGTCTCGGAAATCCCGAAGAAAAATATTTAAAGACTTTTCATAATATGGGTTATATCGCCGTCGGCGACGTTGCCGATAAACTCGGCGTAAAGTTCAAAAAGAAAGAATGTGAAGCATTTGTCGCCGAGGCCAATGCGAACGGGGAAAAAATAATACTCGCCCGTCCCGTAACATATATGAATAACAGCGGGAGAGCGGTGAAACAGCTCCTTTCAAAATACCGCGCTTCGGCAGACGACCTTGTAATTATATACGACGATTACGATATTCCCAAAGGTTCGGTAAGAATCCGTCCTTCCGGCAGCGCCGGCACTCATAACGGTATGCGTTCGGTAATCGCCGAAATCGGAACGTCCGCTTTCGCGCGTATAAGAATAGGGATTCGCGACAGCGAAATAAATATACCTATAATCAATTACGTTCTTTCGGAAGTAAAAAAAGACGACTACGAGCTTTTTATTTCCGCCTGCCGTAGAGCGGCGGATGCGGCTATAGCTCTTTCTAAAGGTGAACCCGTTGAAAAAGTAATGACGGAATTTAACGGTTGAATGAAAGACAGCTTTTTCACTTTTAAAAATTTAGGCGGGAATTATCCCGCTCTCGGAAACGAACTCCGCCTCGGTACGCCGACGGCGGTTTTCGGCGTTTCTGATGCGCATAAATATCTGTTGGCTTGCCTTTCGGAGTATAAAGTTCTTTATATTGCCGCAGATGCGATTTCAGCAGGCAAAGCATATGCGTCCGTTTCCGCGCTGTCGGGTAAAAACTGCGTGCTTCTGCCTGCCAAAGACGAAGTTATTTTGTATAAGGATGCGCTATCGAAGGACGCGCTGTACAGAAGACTTTCGGCTGTCGACGGTATGCTGAACGGCGCGGATATAACGGTGTGCGATGCGGAAGCTTTAATGCAACTTTTTCCGTCGTCAACCGATAGGATAAGTTTAAAGACGGGCGGAGAATACGATTATTCATCTTTACCGAAAAAACTCGTTCAGATGGGTTACACGCGTGAATATTCGGTCGAGAGCAAAGGCGCTTTCGCCGTGCGCGGAGATATACTCGACGTATATCCCGTAAACTGCGACAATCCCGTCCGCATAGATTTTTTCGGCGATACCGTCGAGAGAATCCGCCCTTACGATTCGGTGAGCGGAGAAAGGCTTGAAGAGGTAGGCTCGGTCGATATTATATGCGCGACGGACGCGGTATACCGCGCAGATGAAGTTAAAAATCTCAAAATCAAACTGTCCGAAAGTCTTAAAAACTGTCCCGATTCCGCTTCTTTCAAGCGCGCGAAATCAATCGCGGACGATATTATTTCGAAATTGGAAACGGGAGCGCCGTTTGCGGGAGCTTCGTTTGTACTGCCTTTGCTGGAAAATTCCTGTACCGTTTTCGATTTACTCGGAAAAGACACGCTCGTGATTTTCGACGAGTGCAAACTGATAAACGACAGAATCAACGGAATTTACAAAGAACACACGGAACGTGTTCGCGAACTTAAAAAAGGCGGGGAGGCGTTTGATTTTTCAGTGAGCCAGCTCGTCCCGCCCGAATATCTGATGGAAAAATTTAAAAACTTCCGCGCGCTCGCGGTTCAGACGTTTACTTCGGGAACGCAGTTTTTTCGTCCGTTAAAGACTTTCAATTTCAATTCAACACCCGCGCCTTCGTATCTCAACGCTATGCCGCAGCTCGTTACGGACGTTAAAAACTGGCTTTCTAACGGTTACAGAATACTTGTGTTTACGGGCGGTTTACAGCGTACGGAGCGTCTTGCCGAAATTTTGAACGACGAATATTTCCCCTTGTATCCCGTTCCCGATCGCCTCGAAGCATTGCACGGAATTTCGATTACTTCGGAAGAAATGACCCACGGTCTGATTATCCACGAAAGCAAACTCGTGATTTTGGGCAGCGGAGATTTATACACTAAGCTCACGACGAAACGCATCCGTAAAAAGCGAGGAGATATGTTTTCCGCCCCTGAAATAGGTGATTATGCCGTCCACGAAAAACACGGCGTCGGTAGAATTACGGGCACGAAAAAAATCGAAACGACTGACGGAATCAAAGAATACATAGCCATAGAGTATAAGGGCGGCGACGTTTTGTACGTTCCCGTAGAACAAATGGACGTTCTGTCCAAATACGTCGGAGAAAGCAATCCCGCGCTTTCAAGAATAGGCGGAGCGGATTTCGACAGAATAAAGGAAAGGGTAAAAAGGTCGATACACGAACTTTCTTTCGATCTCAAAAAACTTTATGCCGAGCGCGGAGAAAAGAAAGGCTTCCGCTTCCCCGAACACGCTGTTATGATGCAGGAATTCGAGGACGCGTTTTCCTATGAAGAAACGCCCGACCAGCTCGTTTCGATAGAAGAGATTAAATCGGACATGTGTTCCGATAAAGTTATGGATAGACTGCTATGCGGCGACGTCGGTTACGGCAAGACGGAAGTCGCGCTCCGTGCGGTTTATCTTTGCATACTCGGCGGTAAGCAGGCGGCTTTGATGTGTCCGGGCACGGTGCTTTGCGAACAGCATTTCAATACGGCTTTGGAGCGTTTCAAAGATTTCGGCGTAAAGGTCGAGAAACTCAACCGTTTCAAAACGCAGAAGCAGCAGGCTGAAACTCTAAAAAGACTTAAAAACGGCGATATAGATTTTATTATCGGAACGCACCGCCTGTTGTCGGACGACGTTAAATTTTACGATTTGGGACTTTTGGTGCTCGATGAGGAACAGCGTTTCGGCGTCGAACACAAGGAGAAGATAAAAAACGTAAAAAGCAACGTCGACTGCCTGACGATGACGGCGACGCCGATACCTCGCACGCTTCATTTGTCGCTCGCGGGTATAAGGGATATAAGTACTATTAACACTCCTCCGAGCAAAAGACTTCCTGTGCAGACTTACGTCGTAGAGGAAACTGAAACTCTGATACGCGACGCATGTATAAGGGAGCTTTCGCGCGGAGGGCAGGTGTTTATTCTGTATAACAGAGTGGAAACAATTTCGTCTTTCGCGGGCAGAATAGCTGAGATAATACCCGAAGGCAGAATTTGTTACGCGCACGGAAGGATGGAAAGAGAAGCGCTCGAAAACAGCGTGTTCTCATTCTACCGCGGAGAAAAAAACATACTCGTCACTACAACGATAATTGAAAACGGAATCGACCTTCCGAACGCAAATACTATTATAGTCATAGACGCGGACAGACTCGGTATTTCACAGCTTTATCAGCTCCGCGGCAGAGTAGGTAGGGGTTCGCGTCTTGCGCAAGCGTATTTCACGTTCAAGCCCGAAAAAGTACTGACTTCGGATGCGGCTGAGCGGTTGAAAGCGATTATGCAGTTTACTGAACTCGGTTCCGGTTTCAAAGTCGCAATGCGCGATTTGGAGATAAGAGGCGCAGGAAACGTGCTCGGCGCGGAACAGCACGGACATATGGACAAGGTCGGTTACGAACTGTACTCGAAGCTTCTCAAAGAAGAGCTTACGGGTGAAAGTTCGTTTACTGCCGAACTCGACGTCAAGGCGACGGCGTATATTCCCGAAACTTACGTCGAATCGAACGCGGGCAGAATGGACTGCTATAAACAGATAGCCGAAATAAGAACGGTCGAAGACTATAAACGCGTATGTCTTTCGATTGAGGACAATTACGGACCTATGCCCGACGAGGTTTTAAACCTTCTCATAATCGCGGTCCTGAAATCGTATGCGGCGAAATTCAACGTAAAAAAAATTTCGGTTGACGGCAAAGCCGGCGCCTTGGAACTTCCGTCGATAAACTCTTTAAAGGATGAAAGACTTAAAGCTTCTTTGGAAAAATATTCGGGCAGAGTAAAGCTTTCGATGGCAAAAGTACCTCTGATAGTTTTCACTCCGCACAATAATCCGGCGAAAACTATGCTCGAAATGACAAAATTTTTAAAATTTGCCGTAAGTTTTACATAAATTCCGTTAAAATGATTTGCTAAACCCTACCAAATATTATATAATTGTTCTTGGTATTTTATCGGCTTTTACAGGCAGGAGATAACTTTATGAAGAAAAAAACAATTGCAGCGGCTGTAATGGCTTCTTGTATGGCTTTGACGGCGACCTTTGCGGGTTGCTCGCTTGTATCCTCCGACAATAAGAAGGATATGGCTCAGGAAATAGCTACGGTCGACATCACTAAATCAAAAAACTTCGGCGAAAGCGGTCTTTCGGATTATAAAGGCGCTATAAGCGGCGAAACCTCTATTTATAAAAAAGATTTGGTTTCTTATTTCCTCAACGTCGGCTATTCGTTGGTTCAGAACGGAAAGTCTTACGAGGAAACTTTCAATATGCTTATGGACTCGCTTATCGAGAATGCCGTGCTTGTCCAGTATTCGACTATGGCTCTTCTTGAAATCAAAGCGGAAAGTGATTCAGGTGCGCTCGAAGAGTTCAAATCTTTTAAGACTTTGCGCGAAAAATACGAGTATCTCCTCGACGAAGATGATGAGAATCTTGCAAAGTACAAGCTTTATTCGTCCGTAAATAAAGCGATAGACAATTCCGAAAAGACGGTCATTGAAGACGAAGACGAGTACAAAGGCACGGAAACCCGTACCACTCCGGTCAATCTCGAAACCGAACAGGACGACTACTATCCCAGAAAGGACAACAGTCTTAATTACAATATATATACAGGCTTCGAAGGAGAAGGGTTCAACAACCTTTTATCCAACAGCGGCGCTTACGAGGAAGACGCTCTTGAAGGAACGACGAGAGCAACGAGAATTAAGGCGTACAACGCGTTTTTGAAAAACCTTAAAGATAACGACCTTATAACGGAAGAAGACGAAAAAGGCAATCTCAAAAATGTAAATTCATTGAGCTATCTCGAAGAAGAATACGTAACCCAGCTCGAATCTTGCGTAATCAATAAATATTTCGATATTTATGAAGAACAGCAGAGAGAAAAGCTTTTACAAAACAATTATATACAGAACCGTTACGAAGAACTATTGGCCGACCAGAAAGACAGCTATAAAACTGGTTCCGCTTTCGAAACGGCTATGGGAAGTATGGCGTCGAACTCTTTCCTTCTGTACAGTCCCGAAACTTCCGACGACAATGAACTCGAAGGCACAATAGACGGTTACAGCAACGTCAATTACGGCAGATTCGGTTTCGTATATAATATTCTCCTTCCGTTCAACGCTAAACAGACCGCAGAACTCAACGGACTTAAAAGCATTTTAAGCCAGGACGGCGAAGATAACTTCTATTATAACGAAAGAAATAAACTTCTTGAAAGGATTGAAACCGAGGACCAGCGTTCGGCTTGGTTCAACGGCGCGACCGATTACAGCTTCAAAGCGAGCGAAAGCGGTATAACCGATTATTATCATAACGCTAACTCGGACAGCGGTTATCTGTTCTTCGAGGGGAATCTCACCGACAGTGGAGAAGGTGCAAGATACAAAAAACTTCAAGCTTATGACGGAAGATACTCGTATAACGGTAAAGTTTTCGAAAATGACGACGGAAGTTACACGCTTTTAGGCGAGAAACTCACTATCGACGGTATGCTCGACGAATTCTCGGCATATATTAACTACGTACTCGGCGGAGATAATGTTGAGATAAACAAGACCGCGAATTATTACGGCGCAGGCAATGATAAATATAATCTTAACTTCTATAAAGACGAAGAAAAGGAAGAAATAGATTATACCAAATTCCTGTATGCTTACGGTAAAGTTGATTTGGGCGGTTTTGATAACAGAGATTTGTTCTATGCAAATAACACTGCGTCCAAACAGTACAAAGCTATGAGCGCCGTCAACGAACTGCAATTTGCGTATACGACGGATACGAGCGTCCTTTCCCAGTACGCGGGCTACACCGTTTCGGCTTATGAAACCAATTACGTAAAAGAATTCGAGTATGCGGCAAAACTTGCAATCAGCAACGGCGCAGGCGCGTTTACGGTCTGTGCAGGCGATTACGGTTGGCATCTGATTTATGTAACTAGCGTATTCGACAACAATTCGTCGGATGGCGGCGAAACTTACAAAACTCCAAATTGGAGCAGAGTCGACGATGAAGGAACTTTCGAAAATCTGTTCTTCGAGTGGATAAAAGGCAACGACATAAACGACGTCAATACTACCCGCCGTACAAAAATAATCAATGATTTCAAAAAGGAAAACGAATCGGTAGTCAAATATCAGAAGAGGTATCAGGACTTGCTCGATTTGAAAAACGAAGAGTAAATGGAACCTTGGCAAGCAGCCGTCCTTGGCTTAACACAGGGACTTACGGAGTTTTTGCCCGTATCATCAAGCGGACATTTGGTATTCCTGCAAAGGATATTCGGAATAAGCGAAGGCGGACTGTTTTTCAATATAATTCTGCATCTCGGTACGCTTGTTGCAGTTTGCGTAGTATTTTGGCGCGATATTCTGGCACTGTTCAAAAAACCCTTTCATACGTTCGGTTTTCTTGTGATAGCGTCGGTTCCCGCGGCAATTGTCGGGTTTTTGCTCGAAGATATCATCGACGGTTGGGGACAGAATTTTGAATATATCGGGGTTTTGCTTGCGGTATTTTTCTTCATAACGGCTTCCGTGCTGTTTGCCACGGAAATGATTGCGAAGAAAAGGAAAAACGAGCTTCCACTGTGCTGGCGTACGATAATACCTATGGGTTTGGCACAGGCAGTTGCGGTACTCCCGGGAATTTCGAGAAGCGGCTCCACGATTTGCGCGGGAACGCTTGCGGGAGGTAAGAGCGAGGATATCGCTAAATTCTCGTTTTTAATGAGTATCCCCGTGATTTTGGGCAGTTTCGTCTACTCTCTCATAAAGGGACTTGTAAAAGGCGAAATTCAGCAGGACTTTATAGATAACGGTGCGAATTACGGCTGGTGTATAGCGTTAGGATTTATCATTTCAGCATTAGTCGGACTTTTTGCGGTAAAGGTAATGCTTAAAGCTATTCAGAAAGCAAATTATAAATGGTTTAGTCTGTATCTCGTTCTGCTTGCGATAACCTGCGTAGTATTGCAATGCTGTGGTTTATTTAAAATAACGGTATAAAAAAAGGACGGATTTTCCGTCCTTTTTTAGATATAAATACTTGACAAAAAATCTCGGGGGGGGGGG
>CAJTNY010000034.1 GCA_910577875.1 uncultured Christensenella sp. | reverse complement strand
CCGTTCACCTGTTCGGGAGTGACGCCCGAATAATTTATAACCGCACAGCATTTTTGCGTTTCCACAGGCGACAGCAGGTAATCGGAAATACATTTAACGGCTATTCCGTTTTCTTCCGCACGCGACTTTATATATTCGTCCGACAGCGCAGTCGGAAATTCGGCAAGAAGATGCAGACCGCTGCCAGTATCTTTCACTATGCACGGAAACCCGAGAGTTTCTGCTTTTTCCAAAACCGCACGCCTTACCTCGCGGTAATAGTTTTTTAATCTGTTTATGTGTCTTTCGAAATAACCCCCGTCAAGCATTAATGCGAGAGTCTTTTGTTCAAACAGGGGAACTACGCAGGCGGAATGACCGAAAAGGCTTAAATACCTTTCATACAGCGTACGCGGTAAAACCATATAGCCCATACGCATAGACGGAGCCAGACTTTTTGAAAAAGTATTCATATATATAACCCTGTCCGGACAGAGATTGTACATACACTGCAATGGCTTTCCGGAAAGGCGGAATTCGCTGTCGTAATCATCTTCTATAATATAACGGTTGCCTGCGTTTGCCCAACTTATTAGGCGCGCCCTGCCCGACGCAGGTGTAACTGCGCCTGTCGGAAACTGGTGCGAAGGCGAAACGTGCAGAACGTCCGCCCCGCTCTTTTCCACTTCTTCACAGTTAATTCCCGACTGCGTTACGCCGATATACGCGCATCTCGCGCCGTTTAAACGGTAACTTGCGGATATCTTGCCGTACCCCGGATTTTCAACGGCAAAAATCTTATCTCTGCCGAGAAGCTGTACTATTACGCCGTAAAGATATTCCGCGCCCGCGCCGATTATCACATAACGCGTATCTACGTCTATAGCGCGCACACGGTAAAGATAACTTGCAATAGCGCGTTTCAGCTCCACGTCGCCGTCGCAGGGAACGCGCTCCAAAAGATGTTCGCCGCAGTCGGAAAGCACTTTGCGCATAAGCTTTGCCCATACGGAAAAGGGAAACAGATGCGTTGCGGCGCTTCCCTTTACGAAATCGATTTTGTACGTTTTACGCTCCCCGTGCCGTTCGGGAGGAATTTCGCGCTTGCCGTAAAAATCTGCGTTGACCTCCGACACGAAATAACCGTTCCTCTCTACGGAATAAATATAGCCCTCGGCAAGCAACTGTTCGTATGCCGTCTGCACGGTTATAACGCTCACGGAAAGATTTTCCGCCAGAGCGCGCTTCGAGGGAAGTCTGTACCCGCTTTTAAGTCTGCCGGATAAAATATCGTCGCGAATAAAAGAATAAAGCTTGTAATATTTATTTTTGCCGTTTAAATTGTATGTCAACATACTGGTATTATTATTTTATATTAAATTGGATATTTTAATAATACCAAACACTAGTATAATAGTCAATAAAAAAACAAGGAAACAGATTATGATATCAAAAAGAATACTAACTATGCAAGACCTTTCGTGCGTCGGGCAATGCTCTCTCACGGTTGCCCTTCCGGTACTTTCGGCGTTCGGCGTCGAAACCTGCGTTCTTCCGACGGCGATACTTTCAAATCATACTATGTTTAAAAAATGGAGCTGTTTCGACTTTACAGAAGAAGCCGAAAATATTATGCGTGTATGGAAAGAGAATTCTTTTAAATTCGACGCGTTCTATTTAGGATATTTAGGCTCGGCTTCGCTTACGGAAGTCGCAAAACGGTGTTTCAAGCAATTTTCAGCCGAAGGCGCCAAAGTCATAATAGACCCGGCGTTCGGAGACGACGGAAAACTTTATCCGGCGTTCGACGAAGAATACGTCAACGCAATGAGGCAACTCATTAAAAGCGCCGATATAATTTTACCTAATCTTACAGAAGCTTGTTTTCTGAGCGGAACCTTATACGAACAACAATCTTCGGTCGAATTCGCCGAAAAAGTAATAAAAAAACTTTCGGCCTTGACCGACGCGGTTATCGTGCTTACGGGCGTGGAGAAAAACGGAGAGATCGGCGAAATAATTTATTCGGAAGGAAAATTTTCATATATATGGGACGAAAAGCTTCCAATACGATTCCACGGAACAGGAGATATTTTCGCATCCGCGTTCACTGCCGTATATCTTGAAAGCGGTAGCTTTGAAAAGGCTTGTTCGACCGCAGGCAGATTCGTAGCCGACAGCATACGCGCCACCGACTCCTCGCACCCTTACGGCGTCAATTTCGAATATGTCTTAAAAAATACAATCAAGTGAATTTATGAAAAACAAGAAAGTGTTTTTTACTACTAAATGGATTTCATATACGGCAATGACGACCGCGCTCGTCATTGCTACGAGCTTTATAACGCCCGTACCTATTCCGCCGTTCGGAAACCTGTACTGGTGCGATGCGGTCATATTTTTAGCCGCGTATCTTTTAGACCCGCTTGCAGCGTTTATTGCGGGAGGCATAGGCACATTCCTTTACGACGTCATTCACGGTAACAGCGCAATGATGTTCGCTTCGCTGATAATACACGGCTTGCAGGCCGCGACGGTATCCGCGCTTTTGCACTACGTATTCCCCAAAAAATTTAAAAAGCTCGAACCACTGTGGGCAGGAATCGCCTCGGTCGTCGGCGGAGCTGTCGTAATTGCGGGATATTTTATACTCCGCTATTACATAAACGGATACGAGCTGATTGCCTGCGGTTATAAAGCGGTCGCAAACGTTATACAGGAAATCGTAGGTATGGCAATAGGAATGACTATCTGCTACGCAACAACGTTTAAAACGCAATTAAAGAAAAATAACCTTTTACCCGATTTCAGAAATGAAATTTTAGTTAAGAAAGATAATAAACAAAGCAACGAAAAGGCGACGTTCTGAACGCCCGCTTCCCATAGAAATATAATAATTAAAGAAAAACGCTCTTGAACTGTTTGTTCAAGAAAAAGGCGCGGATTTACACCGCGCCTTTTTCTTGTTTAATTGCGGATTACCTAAATTTCTCTATAAATAAATGTAACGGTCCGCCTAATTTTATTTTAAATTCTCTTTGCTATCTCATACAAAAATTCCTTCGAATTAAGTTTATTTACGGTTACTCCTTCGCGTTTAAAAAGCGGAATTAAGTCGCCTGTAATATAACCTTCTTCGATAGTTTTCAACGTTGCTTTTTCAAGCCGTTTGGCAAATTCCGTAAGCTCTTTATTTCCGTCGAGCTCGCCCCTCTTTGCGAGTGCGCCCGTCCAAGCAGCAATCGTCGCAACCGGATTGGTTGAAGTTTCCTCTCCTTTCAAATGCTTGTAATAATGTCTTGTAACAGTGCCGTGAGCAGCTTCGAATTCATATTTGCCGTCGGGAGAAACGAGAACCGACGTCATCATTCCGAGCGAACCGTAAGCGGTAGCGACCATATCGCTCATTACGTCGCCGTCGTAATTTTTGCATACCCACAGCATACCGCCCTCGGAGCGCATTACCCTTGCTACGACGTCGTCGATAAGCGTATACATAAAATATTTACCGATTTTTTCGAACTTTTTCCTGTATTCGGCTTCGTATATTTCGTTGAAAATATCTTTGAATCTATGGTCGTAAATTTTCGAAATAGTATCCTTTGCACCGAACCAGACGTCGAGATTATTTTCGAGTGCGTAATTAAAACAGCTTCTCGCAAACGCCGATACGGAAGCGTCGAGATTATGAACTCCCTGAACGATTCCTGCGCCTGAAAAATCGTGAACAAGCCTACGTCTTATTTCTTTGCCCTCTTTATCGCATATAACAAGATAGGCGCTCTCGCCCGCGCTCACTCTGTCTTCGACCGAGTTATATATATCGCCGTATGCATGGCGGGCAATGACGATTGGCTTTTTCCAGCCGTGAACGTAAGGCATTATGCCTTCGGCTATTATCGGAGCGCGGAATACAGTCCCGTCTAATATCCTGCGTATAGTGCCGTTGGGGCTCTTCCACATCTTTTTAAGATTGTATTCCTCAACGCGCTGCGCGTTGGGAGTGATGGTCGCGCATTTAACCGCAACACCGTATTTCTTTGTCGCCTCCGCGCTCTCGATAGTGATTTTATCGTCCGTCTTATCTCTGTTGACAAGCCCTAAATCGTAATACTCTGTTTTTAAGTTTACGTAAGGCGTAATTAATATTTCTTTTATCCATTGCCACAGAACGCGGGTCATTTCGTCCCCGTCCATTTCCACTATCGGGGTCGTCATTTCTATTTTCTTCATTGCGGTCTCCTCTTTCGTATAATTGTACACTATTTCCTGCCGAACTTACAACTGTTTGAAGGAAGATTATTAAGTATGCCCGTATTCAGGATTTTTTTATCCGAGCCACGTTTATAATCGTCTAGAGCCTGAATTATAACAGCTTGCAACACGGGATAAAAATCTTTGAACCCGCTCGACAGCAGATAATAAGAAAGCGAACCGGGAACAGTGTTTACTTCGCTGAGATATATCGCGCCGCCGCTTAATATATAATCGAAACGGACTATACCGCGCATATTGAGTTTGGAATATACGTTTGCGGTGATTGCCTTTATCTCGTTTGAAACCGCTTCCGGTATATCCGCAGGCAAAACCGATTTCCCTCCGCCTGCATATTTATCGTCATAGCTGAGTATATCCCCGCAAGAAACAGCTTCTTCGCATTCGGAAGTTATAACCTTGCCTTCGGAATAATAAGCAGCGCAGTTTATCTCCCTGCGTTCTTCAAGATACTTTTCGCAGAGAACACCGTCGTCGTAAAAGAAAGCGGACATTACGGCGGTCTCGAGCTCGGACATATCGTTTGCAATTTCTATGCCTATGCTCGAACCTAATTTTGCGGGTTTGACTATTACGGGAAAACCGAGTTCTTCCACCTCCGAAAACCCGTTTATCTCGCGCATATATACGTACGGAGCTACTTTTACCCCCAAAGACGACAGCACGAGTTTAGTATAATATTTATCCATAAACGCAGCGGATTCGAACATACCCGCGCTCGCAAGAGGTATACCGTTGAGTGCAAACAGTCCGCTTACTCCCCCGCCTTCGCCGAACCCGCCGTGACAGCAATTCAGCGCGACGTCAGCTTTAACGAATTTTTTGGGTCTGCCGCGCTTACTCAGCACGTAAACTCCGCCCTTTACAATTACGGCGCGCGGAAACGCAAGATACTTTTCGTTTTTAAAATTGTTAATATCCGCAAGCCCGTCGCCGGTATACAAGTCGCCTTGCTGAGATATATACAGGGGTATAACGGTATCTCCTCCGCTTTTCAGGACGTTTGCCGCCATTGTACCCGTAATTACGGATATTTCGTTTTCACAGGATACTCCGCCGAAAATAACAGCTATGTTTCTTTTCATAAAAAAATCACCTCGGACAAAGAATTTTTTTGCTTTGGTGATTTTAAGTTTTTTTCGGTTGTCAATACACGTCGGGTAAATCGTTTAAAAACAGTACCGCATCGCCTTGTCTGATATAATTTTTCAACTCTTCCTGCGCGTCTTTAAGAGTAGGCTTCAGAACGAGTTTCGCCGCATCCCCACCGTTTTCGGCATACCCGCGTTTAACGGGAGTTATGAGCGTATCGCCGACAAGAATTACAAAATCAAGACCGACGAGATTTTTACCGAGCTCGTAATTCTCTTTTTCTTCGAGAACGCCGAGTTCGACAAGCCCGGGAGTGACGACGATTTTTCTGCCGTTGAAACTTTTCAGAACTTCTATCGCGGCACGCGCGCCCTTTACGTTTGAATTGTATCCGTCATCGATTACGGTTACTCCGTTCGAAACTATCGGTTGCAGGCGATGTTCGATATAATCTATTCCGCCGACCGCTTCCGCTATTTCGTCAAGACTCATTCCCGCGAGAAACGCGGCTTCCGCCGCTAACCCTATATTATACGCCGAGTGCGCACCTAAAAGTTTCGTCTTGACGCGCTTCGAACAGCCGTCGAAAGTTAAGGTAAACTCGGTTCCCGAGCAAGTGCTCTCGACTTCGGAAACACAGGTGCAGCGCGATTTCGGGCAAGGATATTCCGCAAACAAATCATAACAGTCGTCAGCTATTACCGCTCTTTCTTTCGTATAAGCGAGAATCTCGCCTTTGGCTTTAACGATATTCTGAAAAGTTAAAAAAGTTTCGATATGCTGACCGCATACGCCCGTAATAACGGAAATATCAGGCGGACATATTTCGCAAAGTTCCGCTATGTCGCCGAGATGCCTTGCACCCATTTCCGCAATGAATATATCGAAATTCGAAAGTTCGTTATTGTTGAGCGCGAGTGCGATTCCAATCGGAGTATTATATGAACGCGGCGTTGTAAGAACGCGGTACTTTTTGGACAAAATACTGTTTAAAATAAATTTCGTACTCGTCTTGCCGTAACTTCCGGTGATTGCTATTACTTTTATCCGTGAATCAGCAATTTTTGCCTTTGCATGTTTTACGAACTTTTTATTATGAGGTATTTCGTATATCTTCGCAATGCAGTTTGACAGAAGCATTAAAGGAATTAAAAGAACCGGCAAAAGCGCGAGCGCACAATATCTCAGACACGAAAAAATTTCGTTGCCCCAGACGTAGTCGGCAAAATTCAAAAGCGTCACAACCGCGTACGAAATTACCGCCGTTATAAGAAACAGCACCGTATAAAGACGATACATTCTCGGAGTAAAGACGGTTTCGGAACGCAGTGCGATTTTGGAATCGGCAAAGACATAAAGCGCGAAAAACAAAACGAAAGCCGCAAGCGAAATTACTGCCGCCCACTCGCCCGTAAAAGAAAAGCAAAGCGATGCGACAGCCGAAGACAGCGCGCACAGCATAGCAAGAAGAATAAACCTTTCGAAAGCAAGGTTACCCTTCTTTTTAAGCCACTTCGTATATTTAACGTTAGAATAACCCGACGACTGCAACACGCCGAGCTGTCTGTATGCCGCAATGCAGAGCATTACCGCAAATACCGCCGCAATGACAATGCACTCAATAGTTTTTGGAACCGAGATAAATACACCCATTTATTTCTCCGTCAGAAATTCATATATTAGTTTATTGAAAATATCGGGATGCTCAGAAAAGCAGAAATGTCCCCCGTCCATTATTTCAAGACGGCTATCCGATATAATATTTTTAAAAACCTCCCCTTCTTCGTCAGGCGGGGTCGCAGTATCGTTTCTGCCGTATATCAAAAGAGTTTTGTTTGTTATTTTTTCGGCACAGGACTTCAAATCTTCGTTGACTATTTTCTTATAGCTCTCGCGCATCAGCGGCGAAAGAGTACGGTATTCGGCACTACCGAAATGTTTTTCCGCAAACTTCGGAAACAGTTTTCTTATTCGCCTGTACGCCTTTACCCTGCGCATATATTGGAGTGAACGCGGCTTTACCAAACCCGCACCGCCAGTTATTATTAATTTGTCCGCCTTTTCGGAATTTTCGCTTAAATATTTAAACGCTACTCTCGCACCGAACGAATGGGCTATAATGTGCGGCTTGTCAAGCTTCGCCGTTTTTACAAACTTGTCAAGCCACTCGCTGTAATCGCCAACTGAATATGCTTTATCCAACGGCGAACTTTTACCGAAACCGATAAAATCGGGAGCCGTAACTCTGTAATATTCCGACAGAAATTTTATCTGATAGTAAAAGCTTTCTTTACACGAGAGATAACCGTGCGCAAACAAAACGTCTTTGCCAGTCCCCGCGCGGAGATAGGAAACATATTTGCCGTCTATAAAAATATTTAAGCTCCTTGACCGTCAAAGCTCTTTTAACATAACAAGGCAATCTTCGCCGTCCGAATAGTACCGCGTTCTGGCATAAGCGCCCTTAAAACCGTTTTTCAGGTAAAGACTGAGCGCAGGCGAGTTAGATACGCGGACTTCCAGAAACACCTTTTCGGCGCCCCGTTCCTTTGCCGTCCTGCAAAGTTCGGACAGCACCGCCGTGCCGACACCGCTGTGACGGAAAGGCTCGGTAACCGCGATGTTGTCGATATCCGCGGAACCAGCTGCGACGGTTATTCCGCCGTAACCCGCTATCTCGCCGCCGTCCTCGGCTATAACGCCGAAAAACGTTTCCGAATCGAAACTCGAAGCGAGCATTTTAAAAGTCCAGGGTTCACGGGGAAAACATTCTTCCTCTATCTGAGAGATGCGGAGAATATCTTCGTATTTCCAAGGACGGATAATCATTTTCTGCCCTCCTCAGCCTGAGATTTACGGACGTAGAGCGCGCGCATTTCATTGCCGATTTTGTCCGCGTTGAGCCGAACTGCCGTATACAGACATTCTTGCGCCTGCAAACGAGTGTAATTCGAAAACTGTAAATCTTCGAAACCGTATAACGGATAAGGTAAAGACGCGACTTCCTCCGCGCTCAAATAGCAAGGTTCGAGCGTGATTTTCTTATCCGCGCCGTATCCGCAAACATAGCAGTATCCGTGCGCGGCGTCGATGACGGTATAAAAATTTTCGCTGTTGACATTATATGCAATCAAATCGAAAGAGGTTACAGGCAAAAGCGGTTTATTGACGCCGAGCGCGAAACCCTTTACCGCGGCAATTCCTATTCTGATTCCCGTAAACGAACCCGGACCCGTAACCGCGCAGAAACAATCGCACTCTTCCGGCGCAAGGTTTGCTTCGTTTAAAGCCGAATCTATTTCGTCCATTAAAATCACGGAGTGTCGCATTGCACAGTCGGGCAGATGTTTTAAAACCTTTTTAACGCCTTTTACTGCAAGCACGGTGAGATGGCGCGACGCGGTATCGATTGCAAGAAAATTATTCATAAGTTATCTCCCTTTCGCACCCGCCGAGTTTTTTTATATTAACGGTTACAACCTTTTCGGGCAGAACGGACGATATATTTTCAGCCCACTCGATAAGACATATTCCGTCCGAGTAAAAATAATCGGTAAGCCCCAGCGCCTCTGCTTGTCCTCCGTCCGTCAAACGGTAACAGTCGAAGTGATACAGCTTCCCGCCGTAATCGTTCATATAAGCGTAAGTCGGACTTAAAACCTCTTCTTCTATGCCTAACCCTTTTGCAACGCCCTTAGCGAAAACCGTCTTGCCCGCGCCCATATCGCCGTTCAACAGAACGACGCTGCCCGTGCGTAAAGTTTTAGCAAACCGTTCGCCGAAATCAAAAGTTTCTTCGGGGTTTTTGGATATAAAAATTGCCATACGGGTATATTATAACCCGCACGGCAATTTTTTGCAATAATTTATTTTAATTTTCATTAAGTTTTGAAGGAGCCTCGGCATTTACGGGAACAAAGAATGGCAAGCGAAAAAAGCAATTAACAGTCCGCAGCTCACAAAAATAAACAAAGGGGTCAGACTTCCGAAATATATTTCGAAATCTATATTATATTTTATAGCATTTTTTAAACCATTTGTTATTGCTCTCGTTATCAGCGATTCCGATACAACCGTAAGAATTATTACCGCTGCCATTCCTGTTTTTCTGTTATTTTTATAGGTAAACTTAACAAGTCCTACAATGCTCAATATCGATAACGCCGTTCCGCCGAGCATATAAATTATAGCTATACAAAAATTCACGTCAAATATTCGATATTTTATATAATCTATAAAACTAATCAACTGTCACACAAACAATAACGCCGAAGCTATTATTGAAATCGTTCCCGTCGATATTTTGCCTGTACATTTTTTCTTCGTCCTTATATGTTGTATTCATTTTATCATCTGAACAAATACAAATGAACGTTTCATTGAAATTTTCCCGTTAAATCTTTTATCGCTTCACCTGCTAAAATAAGTCCTGCCACAGAAGGCACGAAGGCATTGCTTGCAGGCAAAACCCGTCTTCCTTTTGAATCGCCGCAACATATTGCGGGGGCAACGGGCTCTTCTCTCGAATAGACGACCTTTAAACTTCGTATACCGCGCCGTCTTAATTCCCTGCGCATTACCTTGGCAAGCGGACAGACCGACGTCTTATAAATATCCGTTACCTCGAAAGCCGTCGGGTCAAGTTTGTTGCCCGCGCCCATACAGCTTATTAACGGAACGCCGCATTTCTCCGCATTTTCGGCAATAGCGATTTTACCCGCAACGGTATCTATCGCGTCGATTATATAATCGTACACGGAGAAATCGAATTGAGTTTCCGGCAAATAAAAAATCTTATGCGTCGTAGTTTTACAGTCAGGATTTATATCCGCAATACGCGCCGCGCAAACGTCCGTCTTATATCTTCCCACGGTGCTGTTAACCGCTATTATCTGCCTGTTTATATTCGTTAAACAGACTTTATCTCCGTCAATCAAATCTATCGCGCCCACGCCCGAGCGCGCCAGAGCCTCGACGGCGTAACCGCCTACCCCTCCTATTCCGAACACCGCAACGCGCGATGAGGCAAGTTTCCGCATAGCTTCTTTACCGAATAAAAGTTCAGTTCTCGAAAACGCATTTTCCATAGTTTAAGTATAGTTTTTATCTTTTGTGATGTCAACATAAAATATTCAAAAACCTATTGACAAGCACATATTCTTTAGTAACATTAAATATACTCAATACAGATAATACAGTTTAAATTATGAAAACGGCAAAGCAAAGCGTCTATGCAAGAACGGCGGATAAGACGGCTTACCGCCGCGAAACAGCAAAGAAAAGTTATGCGGATTAAAAACGCAGGAATTACGCGCGAAGAGCTGCCGTTCGACTGCGTTCATTACGAATCGAGCGGATGCGTAATAACAGTCGTAGTCCGCGATGACAAAAGCGAAGTTATAAATAAACTTTCCTATATGAACCCCATTCTTATGGAAGAAATCCCCATTGATTTCGAAGATATGTTCATTGAAAAAGTCAGGGAACGGGGGTATGCGGTCTGCCTGTCCGCTGTATGTTTCTCGCCTGTACGACTCGTTCTTATTATAGCGTGTACTTTTTTCAGTACGGTCGCTTAAAAAATAACTTTTAAAATAGGAATAAAACAAACCGTAGTTTTTTCAGCCTCCGCCGCTTCCGGAATTATACTTTACTTAATAGTTTCATACGTTTAAAACAAGCCCCGCGCATGTTACGGTAATTCCCATAGGGAATTTAATAAAACGTAAATAAAAAGATTTAGGCATAGCGTTAAGCTGTGCCTTTTCTGTATTTTTTTTCGTAGACGAACTAGGCTACTCGTAGCCTAGTGAGATATAGATATGTTTTATATTCCACGCAAAATTCAATCGGTTGCGTTCTTTCATTTTTCGTGATATATTAATTGTACGATAAACAGTAATTTAACGGAGAACAAAAAATATGGAATATATTAAACTCACACTCGACAATTTGGAAAAGGAACATATTTGTTGCGCCATATCAAACAATAAAGATATACAAGTAGCAAGCAAGAAAGCGTGGCTTAAAGAAAGGATAAAAGACGGATTGGTATTTTTGAAATCTACCGAGCGCGGAAAATGTTTCATCGAATACATACCCGCCGAAAACGCTTGGTGTCCTATCGAAGCAAACGACTATATGCACATAAATTGCTTTTGGGTTTCAGGTTCATTCAAAGGACACGGCTATGCCAACGATTTATTAAACGCCTGTATAGCCGATGCAAAAGAGCAAGGTAAATGCGGCTTAACCGTAATTTCGTCCCCGAAGAAAATGCCGTTTTTGTCAGATCCGAAATATTTTGCTTATAAAGGGTTTAAGGTTGCGGATAAAGCAAATCCAAACTTTACTTTAATGTATTTATCTTTCGACGAAGATGCGCCCGTTCCGAAATTCAAAGAACAAGCAAAACAGCCGCGTATAGATAAACAAGGTTTTGTTGTGTATTATACGTACGGTTGTCCGTTTACGGCTAAATACGTTCCGCTTGTTCAGCAAACGGCAAAGGACAAAGGCATTCCGTTTGAAAGCGTATTGATAGACAGCAAGGAAAAAGCGCAAAACGCGCCTATGGCGTGGACGAATTACGCCGTATTTTATAACGGACAATATATATCAAACGAAATCCTAAACGAGAAGAAGTTTCTTGAACTTGCAGAGAGTTATTATAGACAGTAATATAAATTTCAATTTAT
>CAJTNY010000033.1 GCA_910577875.1 uncultured Christensenella sp. | reverse complement strand
TTGCACCCGTCGCGCCAGTGGGACCCGTTATTCCGGTAAGCGTATACACAACTTTTACGTTGCAGGGGTTTCCGCCGCAACCGTCGTTACAGCAGGAAAAAAATTTTATTATTAAGTTTTTTATCATTTAACTTGTTACCTCTTATTGCGAGTATTATTTATATTTTCCGCCGTTAGAATAAACATAAATTTTTTCAAACGGACAAAAAATTATTCTATACATAATATGTAAAATTAATGTTTGCTGTTAAAAAACGATGAAACCGTAAAACATAAGAAAAGCCCCGACGACTGAATTTCGGGGCTGTGATTATATTTATTTATATTCTATAAAACCGAGTTTTTCAAAATATTTTTTGTTACGGAGATAGTTTTCGTTATTAGGCTTTATAATTCCCGCGGCTTCGTTATATGCGCAAGCTTTCTCAGGATTACCGAGCCTGTCGTAAATCACACACAACTGCATAAACGGAATAAAACCGTTGTAATCGCGGTTTACGAACCCTCCGGATTTTTCGTCCGAGGGCAATTTCAGAGCGGCTCTGTACCAATAAATCGCAGAATTATATTCGCCCCTATTCAAAAACATTTCGCCGAGAATACAACAAGCCTGACTGCACGGCTGCGCAATTGTAAAACCGTACAATAGAGAATTATAAGCGTTTTCGTCTTCGCCGAGGGCCTTATATGCTTGGAACAAATTCAGACAAGCTTCCGATTTATTTACCGCCCAACCCCCGCCTTTGAGAAAATCTTCCAATACCGCAATTGATTCTCTGTACATATTGTTGAAAAGCAACTCTCTGCCGTAATAAAATTTCTGACGTTCGTCAAGCTTTGCTCCCGAAGCAATCGCGTTCTGATATATCCTGAGATTGCGCATCGGTTCGTTTTCTTTGACTTTTTTATGATAAATAACCGCGTCCGAATAAAATATCCTACCGCTCGGCACTACAGCCTCGTGCACCGCACCTGAAAAGCGGTAATTTTTACTCCTTCTGAATATCCTCTCCCTGTTATATACGAAAGTCGGTTTATCCCCATCGAACGCCGCGGCATATTGCAGTATCGCCATATCGTAATCTGCAAATCCGTCTTTCAGCGAAGCGATTTTTTCACAGTTTTCATCGGTTATCACGTCGTCCGCGTCAAGCCACATAACCAAATCCGAATTAGCTTTTTCGAACGCATAATTGCGCGCTGCCGAAAAATCGCCGCACCACTTGAAAAAGTAAACGTTATCCGTGAACTTTTTAACTTCCGAAACGGTATCATCCGTCGAACCCGTGTCAACCACGACTATTTCGTCGGCAAACTTGCAGACGCAGTTTAAGCACCTACCTATAACTTCCTGCTCGTCTTTTACTATAATACAAACGCTTAAAGTCATAATTTTTACCCTTATACATTATATGCCGAGGCAGGTTAAAAAAGATAAACCGCGCGGTTAAACGCGCGGTTTTGTTTTAATTCTTTTTTGTCGTTTGCGGTCGAATTCTCCGCTTTCTATTCTTCGGTAAAGCTCGTTAGTCCTATCTTTCATAAACTCGGCGACGGCATTTCTGTCGAATCTGCGTTTACAAAATCCTGAAAATAATAACTTTCGCTTACGACCATAATTCTTTTTTTCTTATGGTAATAAACGCATCTGACAGGTACGTCCTCGCCGTTTTTTTTGTAATAATGTTCCAGAACGAGCGTAAAACCCGAAAAGAAACCCGTCAATTCGTCAAAGTAACCTTTACCGGAGTCTTCGGGAAAAATAGTTACGGCGATGTCTTGTTAGAGCAAACGTATACTCTTTTTCACTGTTTTAACAAAGCGTATATCCGAATAAGTCGGTAAAACCTTAATACCCTTGTAAAAATACTTTGAAAAGAACGCCTCGTAAAAAGACTTGAACCCCGCATATACTTTGCTTCTGCCGTTCTTGCGGATATAAAGAACGTCTCTTAAATATGCACGCCGTTCCGAATATTTACCGAGCATCTGATGAGCGCCCCATTTCACGTTATAAAAGGGGAAAAACATTTCGTAAATCAGCGGTCCCGTTTTATTTGCGTGGTTTGAAAGATAAACACATTTATCCTGCAACTTTTCACCGAGATTTACTACCCTGACTTTTCTTATAAAAATTCTAAAAAGACCTTTTACGCAGGCGAATATGGCTTGTCTGCGTTTTGGAAGACGGTATTCTATTGATTTCATCTATTAGTACAACATTATATATTAAACTATGCGTACTGTCAATCTATAAACAATTGTAATGTAATTATATGACACATAAAAAGAGGTTCGTTTAACCGAACCTCTTTTACGAATTTAATTTTTTACCGAACGGAACGCTAGTTCGCCGTCTTTGACTTCTACGTAAACCGTTTCGCCCGCGAGAATATGCCCCGCAAGAATTTCGTCCGAAAGACGGTCTTCTATACGCTTTTGGATAGTTCTCTTTAACGGACGCGCGCCGAACATATCGTTGTACCCCTCGTCTACGAGTTTTGACATTGCCTCGTCTGAAACCTGCAACGACACGTTTCTCGACGAAAGCCTGTCGGAAAGACCGTTTACTATTTTGCGGCATATTTCCGCCGCTTCGTCCTTAGTCAGTTTACGGAAGATTATAATATCGTCGAGCCTGTTTAAAAATTCGGGTTTGAACTGTTCGCGCAACGCTTCGTTGATATTGTCTTTCATATTGTCATAGCCGTCGTTGTCGGAAGAAGCGAAGCCGAAGTTCGACATTTTTTTAATTTGGCTTGCACCGACGTTGGACGTCATTATTATGATTGTGTTTTTGAAATTGATTACTCTGCCTTTGCTGTCCGTCAGTCTGCCGTCGTCGAGTATCTGCAACAGAATATTGAATACGTCGGGATGAGCTTTCTCGACCTCGTCGAAAAGGACTACGCTGTACGGCTTTCTTCTCACCCGTTCCGTAAGTTGACCTCCGCCGGATTCGTCGTAACCTATATATCCGGGAGGCGCGCCTATCAGTTTCGATACGCTGTGCTTTTCCATATATTCGGACATATCGAGGCGTATCATAAGTCTTTCGTCGCCGAACATACTTTCGGCAAGAGCTTTGGCAAGGTCGGTTTTACCTACGCCAGTAGGTCCGACGAATATAAACGAGCCGATAGGTTTATTGGGTTCGCTCAATCCCGCACGGGCGCGGCGTATCGCTCTTGAAACCGCGCTTACCGCTTCGTCCTGTCCTATTATGCGCTCGTGGAGATTCTTTTCAAGATTTAAAAGCTTCTCGCTTTCCTGCTCGGTAAGTTTTATTACCGGAACTCCCGTCCAGCCGCTAACTATTTCCGCGATTTCGTCGCTGCCTATCTCGGGAGCGGAAGTGTGTTTCTGTCCTTTCCAGTCAGAATCGAGCTTTTTAATCCTTTCATGGAGATTGTTTATCTCTTCGACGTATTTTTGCGCCTGCGTATAGTTCTCACCCTTTGCCGCTTTATTTTTTTCAAGATTAAGCCTTTTGATTTTCTCTTCGAGTTCTTTGACTTCTTCGGGACTGTAAAGGCTGTTTAATCTGGCGCGCGACGCGGCTTCGTCTATAAGGTCGATTGCCTTATCGGGTAAATATCTGTCAGTGATATATCTGTCGGAAAGCGTCGCAGCGGCGATAATGGCTTCGTCGGTTATAACTACTTTATGATGAGCTTCGTACTTGTCGCGCAGACCTCTGAGTATCGAAACCGTATCTTCGACCGTGGGTTCGTCTACCTGTACGGGAGTGAAACGGCGTTCGAGCGCCGCGTCCTTTTCAATATATTTTCTGTACTCTTCGAGCGTGGTCGCGCCGATAGTCTGCAATTCGCCGCGGGCAAGCATAGGCTTTAATATATTCGCCGCGTCCATATTTCCGTCTGACGTCGAACCTGCGCCGACTATCGAGTGTATTTCGTCTATAAACAAAATTACGTTGCCGTTATTCTTTATCGAATTTATGGCGTTTTTAAGCCTTTCTTCAAAGTCGCCTCTATATTTTGCGCCTGCTACCATTCCAGCCAAATCGAGCGAAAACACTATTTTGTTTTTTAAAAGGTCGGGGACTTCGTTCTTTATAATCGCCTGTGCAAGACCCTCGACGACCGCGCTTTTACCGACGCCCGGTTCGCCTATTAAAACGGGATTGTTCTTTGTACGGCGGGAAAGTACCTGTATAATTTTATCGATTTCTTTTTTTCTGCCGATTACCGGGTCGATTTTCCCCTCGCGCGCTTTTTGAGTAAGGTCGGTTCCGTACTGCGTCAGCGATTTGTCAAGCGCAACTTCGTTTTTTGATTTGCGTTCGCTCTGCGGTTTTTTCTGATTGGCAGAAGAATTGCCGAAAAACGATTTACTCAGCAAATAGAACGGGTCATCCTCATCTTCGCCATCGTCGTCGATAGGACCGTTGTTAATCGCAAGTTCGAGCCTGCTCGCCAAATTTGTTATATTTACCCCGATAGCACGGAAAATGCGCATTGCCAGACATTCGGCAGCGGACATAATTGCAAGAAGCATATGTTCTGTACCCGCAAGAGAATCTTCGCCGTTAATATCTATTGACAGTTCAAGCGCACGCTCTATCATATGTTTCGTGCGCGGCGTGTAGCCGTTTATATTGGCGCGTTTATCTATCGAACGGGCAAAATATTCGCGGTATCTCTGTTCGTCAACGCCGCACGAATTCAGTACTTTATAAGCCGTACAGTCGGGACAGTTGAGCATAGCAAATACAATATGTTCGCTGCCGATATAACTGCTTCCGTATACTTTCGCCGCCTCTTCCGCAACGGATATTACCTGTTGCAGATTGTCGGTAAATCTATTTATATATTCCATTTTGTTACCTCTTTAATTTTTATGTTCATTCTTTCATTTTTCTGAAAGCTTTCGCGCAATACTGCGCGCGATAGACGTCGCGCTCTAACGGAGTCAGCGGCTTACCCGCCGCTGCCGTAATATTCGACGGACTTAATTTTATAGTCATACCGTCGATTTTCGAAACGTCTGAAATATTTATATACCCGAGACACGCGCCGAGCTTGACCTTTGCCGCAAGATTGACGAATTCACGCGTGGAAATCTTGGCGCAGTTTGTTAAAATACCGTAAGCCCTGAGGCATTCGTCCTGAACTTCGAGAGCGGAAGAGCCTTTCATAAGTTCGCGCCGTTCGGTCTCTTCCAATTCGCAAACCTTTTCAACCACTTCTTCCACCTGCGAAAGAATTTCTTCTTCCGAAACGCCGAGGGTGACCTCGTTGCTTATCTGATACATATAGCCGACCGCATCGCTCCCCTCCCCGTATACACCGCGCACGGTAAGACCGAGCCGCGATATGCTCCTTATGACTTTCTGCATAACTTCGTTGACGGTAAGCGCGGGAAGGAACATCATTACCGACGCTCTCAACCCCGTTCCGAGGTTTGTAGGACAAGCCGTCAGAAAACCTAACTGTTCGTCATAAGCGAATTTCATAGAACCCGAAATCCGGTTGTCTATTTCAGACATAGTGTCGTAAGCAAGACGCAAATCGAGTCCCTGGACGATGCACTGTTCGCGAAGATGGTCCTCTTCGTTTATCATAATAGACACGCTCTCTTCCCTGTTTATTAAAGCCGCGGAAAAGCGTTTGTTTTCAATGAGTTTAGGACTTATCAGATGATTTTCCATAAGGCATACCGCCTGTTCGTCAGAAACGTTGTCCATATAATAGAGTCTGAATTCATCTAAACGCGAAAGCCCCGAGGATACAAGCCTTATTATTTCCTTGGCTTGCTTTTCGCCTTTGAGATGCGACGGGAAAGGATAACCTTCGAGATTTCGGGCAAGGCGGACGCGCGTCGATACCACGGTGCCTTCGGAAATTTTATCCATCTTTTTTGTCCCCCCGCAAAGTTCTCTTAATAGAGTTAATCTGTTTATTCAGCCTGTCTGCTTCGGCAAAACGTTTTTTACGCAAAGCTTCTTCGAGTTGTTCTTGTAAAGTTTTGAGCCGTCTATGTAAACCCAGCGCATCGGTATTCTTCCCCACTTTACCGACGTGTTCGACTTTGCCCTGTATTCTTAATATTGACGGAACTAGTTCTTCTTTAAACACGTCGTAACAACTGGTACAGCCTAAAAGTCCCGTGCGTTCGAAATCTTCGTAAGCTGTTCCGCAAACGGGACACACTTTTTTTTCCCGCGAAGACGAACCGAAGAGTCCCGCCCATATATCGTTATTAGCTTTTTTGTTGAGTTCGCCGTAAAGATCAGCGTAACACAGTGCGCAGAGATGGCTTTCGAACTTGTTTCCGTTTACTTTTTCCACATAGTTTATTATTGCCGTATTTTTCTTACAATGTTGACAGAGCATAACTTTTCGTACCTTTTACCTATATTATAATACTTTTTCGCTGCGGGTAAACATTTTTATGCTTTTAGTCACAAAATTTTTTAAATTTCCGCGTGTGAGTAATTGAATTAATTTTTTCGCTGTGTTATACTTATTTACGATAAAAAAACTGCGGTTTTATGCCGCATAAAAAATCGGAGGAATACGTAATGAATTATTCAAAAGACATTGAAAATATGATTTGCGTCGCCAAGGGCGTTTCCGGCAGATTCGAGCACGGACCCGCTCCCATTCCCGAAGAAGGTCAATGGATTAAGGCGAAGGAAATCAAAGACATCAAAGGTCTGACTCACGGTATAGGCTGGTGCGCTCCTCAGCAAGGCGCATGTAAACTTACCTTAAACGTTAAAGACGGCATTATTCAGGAATGTCTTGTCGAAACAATCGGTTGTTCGGGTATGACCCACTCCGCTGCTATGGCAGCTGAAATTCTGCCCCATAAGACGCTTCTCGAAGCGTTGAATACCGACCTCGTTTGCGACGCAATCAACACCGCTATGCGCGAGTTGTTCCTGCAAATCGTTTACGGAAGAACGCAGTCCGCATTCTCCGAAGACGGACTGCCCGTAGGCGCCGGACTCGAAGATTTGGGCAAGGGGCTCCGCTCACAAGTCGGCACAATGTACGGCACTGCGCTCAAAGGCGTCAGATACCTTGAAATGGCGGAAGGTTACGTTATCTCTCTTGCTCTCGACAAAAATAACGAAGTCTGCGGTTACAAATTCGTAGCTCTCGGAAAAATGACCGATTTTATAAAGAAAGGTCTTTCCCCTAACGAAGCTTATGAAAAATCAATTGGCACTTACGGCAGATACACGAAAGAACAGGGCGCAGTAAAACACATCGACCCCAGAACCGATAAGGAGGTTGACTAAGATGGCACTTTTTGAAAGCTATGAAAGAAGAGAAAAGAAAATACTCGGTGTTCTTAAAGAGTACGGTATTAAAAGCATAGAACAATGCCGCGATATCTGCCTTGAAAAAGGTATCGACGTAGATAAAATCGTACGCGGAACACAACCTATCTGCTTTGAAAACGCGGTTTGGGCTTATACCGTAGGCGCGGCTATCGCAATCAAGAAAAACTGTGTCAAAGCAGCTGACGCAGCGGCGACAATTGGTATAGGACTTCAAAGTTTCTGTATTCCCGGTTCTGTTGCAGAAAACAGAAAAGTCGGTTTAGGACACGGCAATCTCGGTGCTATGCTTCTTTCCGAAGAAACGGACTGCTTCTGCTTCCTTGCAGGTCATGAATCTTTTGCGGCGGCTGAGGGCGCTATTAAGATTGCGGAAAACGCAAACAAAGTAAGAGTTAAACCTTTAAGAGTTATCCTTAACGGCTTAGGCAAAGACGCCGCTTACATTATTTCGAGAATCAACGGATTCACATATTGCAGAACGGAATTTGACCCCTATACGGAAAGCGTCAAAGTCGTAGACAGCGTTGCTTTCTCCGACGGAGCAAGAGCGAAAGTAAAATGCTACGGCGCAGATAACGTTCCAGAAGGCGTCGCTATTATGAAACTCGAACACGTTTCGGTTTCCATTACCGGCAACTCTACCAACCCTACCCGTTTCCAGCATCCCGTTGCGGGAACCTATAAAAAATGGTGCATAGAAAACGGTGTTAAATATTTCTCCGTTGCATCCGGCGGCGGCACGGGCAGAACCTTACATCCCGACAATATGGCGGCAGGTCCTTCCTCTTACGGTATGACCGATACAATGGGCCGTATGCACTCGGATGCTCAGTTCGCAGGCTCGTCTTCTGTTCCCGCTCACGTTGAAATGATGGGTTTAATCGGTATGGGCAACAACCCTATGGTCGGCGCAACGGTTGCAGTTGCAGTCGCAGTACAGGAAGCTATGACGAAATAAAAGACACAAGATATAGTGTTTGAATTGAATTTAATACAACATCTGGTATTCACGAGCCAACCGCTCGTGAATATTTTTTTTATATATTCGCAACCATCAGAATGAAACATTGCTCTCGTCCACATCTCGTCCACATTTCAAAAAAATGTTGACGAGAAAAATCTCCTTAAAAACTTGCATTTTATAAGAAAATGTGGACGAGAATACCCTTCTCGTCCACATTTTTAAAAATCACTTTTAACAAATAAAGGAACCTGTTCAATTAAATAAGTTAATAATGTCAAAATTTTATTTGAAGTTAATTTATTTAATTTATTTTCAGTAGCATATCGTTTTGCGTTGTCAATACTTGTTAATACCTCTAACATCTCTGCTACATAAGGAAATCTATTTTTCAATTTTTTATCAGTTTTATATTTCAATACTTTAGGATACACAAAGAAATCTCTCATGCTCTCAATAAAATTTTCTTGCATACCATTGAACTTGGATCTATAAAAAAATAAGTAACGCCAGATGCAAATTATTGGATCTATGCTATCCAACATTCTAAATACTTTCATTAAATCAGAACTGCCATGTCTCAGCCCTTCATTTAATTCATTAATCGATTCTCTTTGCTTGTCATTTAAAAACAACCAAATAAATTGATTTGATATTAGTTCACGTTTAATTTTATCAATATTTTTAAATTTTCCCTCATTTAGAATTACTTTTCCTATTAAATAATTACTATTAGTATAAGCAGGCACATCTCCTAATAACACTTCATTTATTTCATGATACGCAATTATTCTGCCTAAATTTGAATACATATCAGGCTTAATTTCTTTATCTAACCCCGCAAGTACATCTGCAAGATAAGCAACAGAAAGCATGTGGTCATAAATAGTTCTCGCTTTAACACCCAACGATTCAAATCCATTTAATCTAACTGCTTTCCCTGTTCTTGTTAACTTTTTTAAGCATTCGATAATATTAATACTAAAATTAGGAAAAGTAATCTCCGCACCACTTAATTCGTTAATAAAATATAAGGTTTCATTTAAAATAGGCGCAACTTTTTTATCACTTTTTTCACTATTTTTAACATTTATAGGTATTTCTTCTATTACATAATTCTTTGCGATTGATTTATCAGCGCACATATTATCACCTCGTAAAATCAAGAATTAATTTTTCGCAATCTTTAATTATTAAATCTCTTTTATCTTTTAATTTTTCCCTATCTATATTAACTTTTAACATTAAAAAATCAATATATTTATTAAACATAATAGTCCTACTATGAAATGAACATAAATCATTTAATTCTTCTTTATTAAACAACTTTTTATTCACATCAGACATTAATATATCAATGATAGGCAAATTTATATAAAACGTAATTTCTTTAGTAAAATCTAAAATGTTCAATTCATTTTTTAGTTGCTCTAATTCTCTTAAAAGATTTTCCACCCAAAATTTTCTATCGCTTTTATCTTTTTCATATTGTTGTTTTAATTCATTTTTTTTATTAAAATAATTTTGAATAAGAAAAGCAATAAATCCTAAAATAAAGGCTATAAAAGCACCTATTAATGTTGATATTAAATTTGATAAAAATTGACTAAAATCCATAATATAATCCTTAACTGATTATGCTTATATAAATTTTACCATATTTTTCCTTAATTTTCAACAAGATTTTACATAAAAAGAGAAAAACAGCAACAGGTGTTGCTGTTTTTTGTTTTGCAATTATATATTTTTTAATTCCGTCAATTTTATAAGCGTCAAAAACTATTACATATACAAATCATTTATCGCTTTCCTGCCACGCATACGCATTAAATCTGTCGTATGCTCATAAACGTTGATTGTTATCTTCACATCCGAATGTCCCAAACGTGTCTGTATATACTTTTGTTCCACCCCTATTTCAGCCAACATACTTGCGTGAGTGTGCCTTAAAGAATGAAAATCGAAATCTTTGCAAATATCTTTTTTAATACTTTTTGTAGTATGCTGTAAAGTTCTTGGACTAATAAATGTTCCGTTTTCTCTTATGCACACCAAGTGTATCGGATACCACTCATCGTCATTTCCTATTCTATTTATACTTTCAGGAAACTCAGGCTCTTTTCCGTCAAAATATAAGGGTTTATTAGAAAAGTAATTTGTAAAATAAATGCCGTAGTAATCTTTTGCTCTTAACTGTCTTGCCCTTTCTTTTATAAGCAACTCGTTCAGCTCATCACTTATTTCTATTATTCTGTATGATTTATACTTCGGCTCTGTAAAATACCAATAACCCTTACCGCAAGCCGCTGTTCCGTTTTGTTGTAATTTTTCTAATGTATCACGACTTGAGTCCTGCATCCATTGAACTTGTCTGTTGATATAAATAAGTTTATTTTCAAAATCTATATCTTCCCAACATAATCCGAACGCTTCCCCTAAACGTAACCCACACTCATATCCGAGCTTTAATGGAATATGACTTGGGTGTCTTTCGGGAAAACGCTCAAATATTTTTTCCATTTCTTCCTTTTTTATAAAAACATGCGGTTCAATGCGTGTATGCGTTTTGGGTATTCGGTTTTTCGGTGTTTTTAACCTTACTGCCGGCGAATATGCTATGTAATGATGATCGGCGGCATAATTCAGACTTTTGGTCAGTATTCCTTTTATACTTGTTAATGAGTTATACGAATACCCCGCATCATACAAATCAATTATGAACGCCTGTAAAACTTCCCGACTTAACGATTTTAACCTGTATTTGCCCAATTTAGGCTTTATTAGATTTTCTACTCTGCTGATATAACGGTCAACAGTATTAGGTTTTAAATCTATCTTGCAGTCGTTTTCTATCCAATAATCAAGAAAATCGGAAAATGAAATTTGGTCTTTCTCAACCACCCTACCAAAATTTTCATATTGGTTTTGGGCTTCACGTCCGGCTTGCTTTGCTTCACCTTTGGTATGAAATCCACCTTTTGTTACCCATTTTCTTTTACCGTCAACGCTTGCAACTTCAAACCTGTACTCATAAACTATTTTACCGTTAGAGCGTTCTCTTGGTCTAATCTTTAATTCAGTCATCTTTACCCCTTAAATCATGACGCCATTTTTACTACGTTAGTTAAATCTTTAAAATCATAGCCTTCATATTTTGATAAAAATTCTTCCAATGTGGTTTTTTTGATTTTTAAACCACCAAGATATAATGCAGGCAAATAGCCTTTTTTTATCAATTCATAGACTTTGACTTTTCCTATTCCGAACATCTTTCCAACTTCGGCTACGGAAAATAATACTTTGTTTTCTTCCATATTCTCCCTTTCCATAATATAAGAAAAGAGGGTTTGATTAAACAAATCAAACCCTCTCTGTTACCCAACGGATTAAATGATTTTTTAGTTATTAAAATTCAGCATTCAAGCCGCCGCATATATCGTTGAAATCTTATTTAACAAAACGGAAGCCTTTTCGGAAAAGCGTAGGCAAAGTTTCGGCATTTAATTCGCCTTCTTTTAACGAAATAATCTTAATACTATTCTCTACAAGATAGTTTATCTCGTTAGTAATTTCTATTGGCGAATTACCAAGAGCATCAAGTTCAGATATAAGCAAAACATCAAACTCACGGTATTTTGCACGTAATCTCAAACTATTGTATGTAAGCGATTCCATTTTCCCACTTTCAATAAAAGTTTCTTTTACCGTGTACCCTTGTTTTTCTGCATAAGCCAATATGCTTCTGCTTTGATGTTGCAACTTTTTATTGTCTCCTGCTTCCGAACGACAATACACTATTGCCCTTGCGAAATTACTATTTACCTCTTGTAAGTTCATTTTCTTATCCTCCTTTCAAAAATAAAAGAGCGTTTGACTGCTTTTGCAAATCAAACCCTCTCTGTTACCCAACGGATTAAATGATTACTTATTCAACATTATAGCATTTTAATTTCCGTTTGTAAAGAGAAACCGAAAAAGATTTTAACTTACTTGATTACGCAACTTCCACTTCGTCCTCATCATCTTCAATGAGAATCTCAACAACAGGTTTTGCTTCCGTATCTTCGTCCAAGACTATCGGCGTTTCCTGTTTGCCCAAGTCAAGTTCCGCATCTATAGCCGCAAGTTCATTACGCAACTGCTCTGCTTCTTCTGCCTGCTCAAACGGTTGATCTACCTGTTCTTTTGCCGCCGTTAAATCTTGCTCATA
>CAJTNY010000032.1 GCA_910577875.1 uncultured Christensenella sp. | reverse complement strand
TAAGGTAAAAGTTTGACGGGCGGAGAGCGTTTCATTTTTGAAAGGCGATAAAGATGCGCCGTTAACGTAAGGTAAAAGTTTGACGGGTGGAGAGCATTTCATTTTTGAAAAGCAATAAAGAAACGCCGTTAACGTAAGGTTATATGGGAGAGATGTTTTTAAAAGTACTGCTTATTATGGCGGTACTGTTTGCATTTATGGCACCGGGGTTTGTGCTGAGGAAACTGAAAATGATAGGCGAAGGCGCGACGTTTGCTTTGAGCAATCTACTGCTTTATGTTTGTCAGCCCGCGCTCGCGATAAAAGCGTTCTGCGTATTCACGAAAGACGACTGGACTACTGTGAGCGCCGTAAATAAATTTTTTCTGCTTGAAAATTTCGGGATGGTTGCGGCAATTTCCATCGCGGCGATTTTGCTTATGTTCGCGCTGTGCAAACTCATATTCATAAAATGCAAGAATAAAAAAATAACGAACGTATACTCGTTCGTTGCGGTATTTTCAAACAGCGGATTTTTAGGAATACCTTTTATAGATATGTTCACCGACGGCGACCCGCTTGCCGTTATGTATATGATGGTATTCAACGTGATTTTTACAATTCTGTGCTGGACGCTGGGAGTCGTTCTTATTACGGGCGATTATAAACAGATTAAATTCAGAAAACTCGTCTGTAATCCTGCGCTGATAGCCAATGCTGTCGGGCTACTGCTGTTTTTCGTGCCGAAAATAAATTTCTTTATGTTCGACGGACTAGAAGTTTTACAGATCTTCCCGCAGTATCTCGCGAATATGACCGCGCCGCTTTCGATGGTTATAGTCGGAATACGCGTTGCCGAAATGAGCCCGAAAACTCTGTTTTTGAAAAAAGGCGTATATCTTGCTGGTGCACTCCGTCAGATAATTTCTCCGTTGCTTACTTTTGCGGTCGCCGTGCCTTTTTATTTTCTGCTTTCGAAAGCGCGCGGTGGCGTGAGCGCGGCGGAAGATTACGTTTTTCTTGCGCCTATAATCGCAATGGCGATGTCACCCGCGGCGTCTGTAGCGGCAATGGCGGAAAGTTTTGACGGTGACAAGGAAACAGCTGCGGCGGCTTTCGTTACTGTTACGCTTTTAAGCATAATCGTAATACCGCTGGTGGTAACGGCGATAATGGCGGGTTGGGGCGCTTTTGCGGCTTAGCCGCTGCAACGGTTGCCGAGTCCGTTTTTTTCGTATACTGCGCAGTTGAGCTCGTCGTCGTATACATCTGTCTTCAAGTATCCGCACGCGCTGAAAAACGGTGCGGCTTCGGCGCAGGGAAGACAGTATGCTCTATGCGCGCCGTTTTCCATTAGTTTCATTTCTGCGGTGTATAAGAGAAATTTCCCGTATCCCTGTCTGCGCGATGATGGGGAAACGAAGATTTCGCGTATATCGCCCCAGCCTTCTTTGAAGTTCCAATCGTTGTCGATATCGTCAATCTGATAAATCACGAATCCTATGAAATCTTCTCCGCCGTGCAGAAGTTCGATTCTTATAAGTCCAGCCAACAGGTCCGGAAGTATATACTCGTCGAGCAGGTGCGGGATATTTTCGTCGCAACCGAGCTCGGTATAATAATCCGTGAAAAGCCGTCTGAAAGAATTTTCGTCTTTGTCCGTAAGAGGTATAACTTTAATCATAATCAAACCTTATAACGAGTGCGTTTCAAGCACTTGTTTTTTTGCATTTGTAAATTTTATATTTATGCTTCCGTCAATAATTTCGATTGCCGTACCCGTGAATTCAAACGGCGAAACACCCTCGCCGTATGCTCTGACGTTACTGCGCAGCGACCCGCGCAATACCGGATAATCCGCTATCGGATTGTCGTCTGTTTTAAACTGGAAATCGGTGCGGTGCGAGTGCCCGCATACGGCAAGCTGTGCGCCTGAGGTAAGGGCTGTGAGTTCGCGTGCCCATTCGTTCCAATGGCAGCTATCGGAAATGTATCCCGAAAGCGGGTACGCTATATGCGATACAACGAAATTATAATCACAGTCGTTTCGGTCTTTTTGGTTTACCAGCCATTCGCTCTGTTTTTTTCTGACTTCTTCGAAATTTGCTATCGGGCTTATGAGCGGATTATCGTCGCTCATATCGTTGTTTGTATCGAGTATCAGAAATGAAAGTACGGTACCGATTTTAAACGTGAAAAAGAATCCGTTGTCCGAACAGCCTACGTATTTTCCGAGTTCGGCGGCGAGAGACCCGTTACATTCGTGATTTCCGCGTGTAAAAATTACGGGGCGTGAACCGTCGGTAATGTTGTTGGCGAGTTTATATATGAGCGAAATCTGATATTCGCTCGATACGTCGTTTATAATATCGCCGTTGAGAATAAGCAAATCGAGTTTATCTCCGAAGAATTTCCCGGCGCGGGAGGGACCTGCTATTACTTCGTGCGTGTCCGACAGATTGTATATCTGTATCCCGTCTGCGGTATCGATTGGACGGAAAGTGTATTCTTTGCTTATTTTTGCACCTTTGGAAGGCAGATAAGCAGTGTTGAGCGCGACTCCCTGCGTTAGCACGGTATAGGACTTTGCCTTGTCGAGTTCTTCTGCGGGAACGGTTATTTTATGGAGGGTACGTACGTTGTTTTCGCCGTTCGTAGAATCGTAATAATGCCTGCCGTTTACGATTACCGCACCGACGGATTTGTGTGAAGTGGCGAATGCTATCTGATAATTGTCTTCAACGGCGAATACCGTCGCGCCCGCGCTGATATAAAACGGTACTGCGCTGAAAACGCAGACGAGAGATATTATTATAAAGATAACGGATATCGCCGTTGCCGATACGCGTTTTAAGGTTACGTTAAGACGAGGAAAGAAAAATATAAAAAAGACTAAAAGTCCTGCAAGTCCCGCGCAAATGAAATAAGGTCTGCCCGCAATGAAAAAGTAGTTCAGTTTTGAAATCACAAATGCAAAAAAGCAAAAATGCGCAAAAGAAAATAACGGGCTAATGCATAAAACGATTATATCTATCAGGCGTTTTTTAAAAATAACAATATTGAGAAGCATGCCGCACAACGGAGCGAGCGCCAAAATGCCCCCGATGAACGGAAGAGCGGGGGAGGTATACCACATATTTTTAAATATCGGCGCGCCGAGTCCGAAATACAGTACGAACCAGAAAAAGGACAGGATAAGAGCGGATAAAGCCGTCTTATCGTGAATAAGTGCTTTGAGTTTGTCTTTCATAGTTTAATAAATAAAGACAGTCCGTTTTTCTACGAACTGTCCTTTTCGTTTTGATTATTCTGCGACGGGATAAACGCAAACCTGCTTTCCGTCTTTGCCTACTCTCTCGAACCTGACGGTTCCGTCTACGAGCGCGAAAAGCGTGTCGTCTTTACCCATACCGACGCCTGTCCCCGCTTTAAACTTCGAACCGCGCTGTCTTACGAGAATATTTCCCGCAAGCACGAATTGACCGTCCGCGCGCTTAACTCCGAGCATTTTAGGGTTGCTGTCTCTGCCGTTGTGAGATGAACCGGTACCTTTTTTATGGGCAAATAACTTTAAAAATATCATTATTTTAATCCTCCTGAAATTACTCCGCCTTACGGTATACCATTATTTGATAGCCGTAACTTTTATTTGGGTGTAAGGTTGTCTGTGACCCTGCTTTTTTCTCTCGTTTTTCTTGGCTTTGTACTTGAAGACGATAATCTTCTTTTCTTTGCCCTGCGAAACGACTTCTGCAATCACCTGAACCTTTTCAACCTCTTTGCCGGTCTTAATGCCGTTCTCGTCTGCCGTTAAAACAACGGGGAACTGCACAGCGGAGCCGACAGCGGCGTCCAGTTTTTCAACCTTTAAAAGGTCACCTACGGAAACTTTATATTGTTTGCTTCCGTTCTCGAAAATAGCGTACATAAAAATTTACCTCCTCTAAACCAGTCTCGCCGGAATACTTTGCCCTAAGGGCGCAGGCAGCGCAAAGCGCGTTTAAAAAGCCCGTTCCGAGCGGCTCGGTAAATAATTTAACATATTATAAAAATAATGTCAAACGTTTTTGCTTGCTCAAAAAATAAAAAACGTGCGCGTTTTAAAGAACGCGCACGTTAAAAACAGTTTATTATTTTCCCTGTTTTATTTCGTCGTTTTTAGCTTTATCCAAAGCTTTCGTAATTTCGGAATTGACTTTTTTCGACGCGTCTGTAAGTTTAACTTTTGTAATGCCGTATGCGATTTCCGCGACGTAAGAATAATTCAAATCGTACGCTTCTTTTTCGTAAGCGTTTCCTTCTGCGTCGGCTTTGACTTTTATGCCGATTGCGAAGCCGTCTTTAATGCTCACGGTAACGGTGCATTCAATCAGGTCTTTCACGCCCTGATAAATACTCGCGTCTAAATAAAGCGTTGCGGTGTATAAGCCGCCCGAATAGGTAAATTTATCGTACAACTCGTTTAAGTCGCTTTCGACGGCGGTTTTTTCGTCGCCGCCGTCATAAAAATTCATATCCGAAAATACGTAATTTGCGTAATTATCTTCGAATACGGATGTTTCGGCGGCATCCCAGAAAGTTTCTTCTATTTTGTGTTTTTCGTCGCTTTTTATCTCTTCCGAAGAATAATCCGCACACCAGTACTCGGTACCGTCATTAATTGACTGTTCCTTTAATTCATAATAACTTTTATCTACGCCTTTGCTTGACGAATTCAATTCTTTGCCGTCCGCGGTGATTTTTTCAGCGGATTGCGAAGAGGTTTCATAATATGATTTTTGACCGTCTTCGTCGTAAAGCAACAGCATATCCGCGGAAGCTTTGCTTGAAACGAAAATTTCAGTTTTTTTGAATTTTGACGTCGCATTATCGTAACTGCTTACATGCCCGCTGACTGTAATGTTCATTTTTTGCAACCCGTTTAAAGTATAATTAGTCAATTCGCTCGTCTTGTCGAATGCGTTTTCCCAGACGGCTTTCGTCACTTCTTCGCCCTTCGGTATACTGACGGATTTTCCGCAGGCAGAAAGTCCGATTATACCCGACACCGCTACCGTGCCGGCAATAAGCGTCGCAATCAGTCGTTTTTTCATTATTTTCCTCCGCAATAATATTTTATTACGTCCATTATACGCTTATTAATAATTAAATGCAATAAGCTAAATGAATAAATTTGACGGGAATACTAAAACTAACGTTAACAGAATATAAAGCCGAAAGGAGATTTTTATGGAACAGACTAAATCAAATAGCGAAATAGTGGCGGAGATTTACCGCAACGCGCAGCTCGCGCTCACTTCTATTTCGGATATTATGCCCGAAGTAGAGGACGGAGATATCCGCGAAGAGATAATGCGCCAGCACGAAGAATACGAAAAAATTTGCAGTAAAGCGGCTCAGCTCGCTTTCAAATACGACCTCAATCTCAAAGAACCCAGCCCTATCAAAAAAGCTATGATGTGGAGCGCGATAAAGATGGGCACCGCTTCCGATAATTCTGCACAGAATATTGCGCAGATGATGATAAGAGGAACCGTAAACGGCATAACTTCGTTGAAGACTTCTCTTACGGACGGCGAAAAAGTAATCGATGCAGACGTAAAAAAACTATTGAACGAACTGATAAGTTTAGAAGAAGGTTTCGAGAAAAAACTCAAAACTTTTTTATAAGAAAAATGCTTCCCTCCGCGGAAGCTTTTTTTATGATTAAACTTAAAATAGGTATTGAAATCTTAAAAACTGTGTGTTATACTATAACCTGTTGATACACATATGGAGGAAGAATATGATTTGTAAGAATTGCGGAACGGGCAACGCGGAGGATGCAGTGTTCTGCAAAAGCTGCGGTAAACGACTGGACGGTAATATTATCTGTCCGAATTGCGGTAAACAGCTTGACGGCGACAGCGGGTTTTGTAATTATTGCGGGAACCGCATCAATGTCGTGCAAACGCCTGTTACACCGGCGGTTTTGTCAGTGCCTGCTGCCGTAAAATCTGTAACGGGCGATAAAGTTTTGAATTATATCAAAACGGCAAGCGTTTTGGCGCTGGCGGTTTTTTCGTTAATATTCGTATTTCTTATCGGCATAAAGCTTAACGGTGCGGAAATAAGGACTTCTACCGAGTATCTGTATTATTATTTCGGCGATGTGTATAAAGATATTTCGCAATTTTTGAAATTATCCAAAGCCACGACCGATTACTTAGAAAATTCTTTATATGTTCCGGTAGCTTTCGGTACGGTTATTGCGGCGTTGACGATAATAATCGTCGTCGTTTGCTCGATTAACGCTATTTGTTACGCGATTGGAAATCTTTCAGGCAAGAGCGAACGAAACGGCGCAGGGTTAGCGCTGACGGCTTTTACGTCTTTTATTACGGGTTCGCTTTTAATTCTCGCGCTTTCGAACACGAATTTTTCATCGGGAATAAATTCGGCTGAATTTACGCTTGGCGGCGCGAATATAGCGGGCGTGGTTTTATGTTCCTTTTCCGCGGCAATTTATCTCGTTTGTTCCGTATGCGAGCGGAGAAAAGAAATAATAAATAACGGAATTTCCGTAAAATCGGTTTTATCGTTTGTAATATTGATTTTAACCGTAGTAGTTATGGCGGTGGTATCGCTTCCCTCGATAGGAATAACTTCCGACGAATTTTCTTCTTCCGAAAATATCAACGCAGGAATACCTTTTTTTATCGGTTTTCTCGGCGGGCTGGGTTCGTCTGAAAAAAATCTGAACGCTATGCAGAATTCAAGAGCGGCAATGATTTCTTTCGTGTTTGCACTTGTAATGCTGATTGCCGTTGCGGCTTTTGCCGCAGTGCTGTTTAAAAAGAGTGTCAACGGCGTAACAGATAAGCGATATAAAATATCAGACCTTATTATCAGTATTTTATTGGCTCTTTCCGCAGCGGCGTTTCTTGCGCTTGCGGTTATCTCGACTAAGGAATTGATGAAAAGTATGGAAAACCTGGGTTTAGCCGAATTTATGGGCGAGTCTTGTGAAGAAATAAAATTCACTTTTGCTGTTCCGATAGTTGTTTTAGTGTTATCTGTACTGTCTCTCTGCGTGAATATCGCAAATATGTGTTTAGCGACACGGAGCGGGAAATCGTCAAAGGCGGCGGAAAAACCCGTGGAAACCGATAATCAGGTTAATGCTTGACATACGAATAAATAACCCGCCCGCAAGTAAATGCTTGCGGGCGGGTTTTAGTTCAGAATAATTTAAAAGCGTTCTGCGGAAGAGGAAACGCGTCGTTTCCCGTGCGGTAATTTATTTGTTCTTCGGGATAGCTTCTATGCGGCGAGAAATAAATCTCGGCGTCGGGAAGACGGCTTTTTAATTCTTCGCCGAATTCCTTCCAGTCTTTCAGCTCCGCAGTCAAATCGGCGTTCATATCCAGACGAACGACTTTCACGCCGTTTTTATAAAGTTTCATTAGTTCGGAGCGTATGCCGAGCGCGATGAATTTAGGGGTTTTTACGTAGCCGGTTTTGCAGTGTCTGCAAGGTCTTGTGAGAACCGATAGCGGGCTTGTTCCCGTGCGCTTTCTCGTAAATTCCACAAGTCCGAACTTTGACATAGGGGATACCGTGCATTTTGCGCTGTCGTTTTTCAAAGCGCGTTCGAGTTCTTCGACAAGCGATTTTCCGTGGGCGGGATTCGTCATATCAATAAAATCAACCACGACTATGCCGCCGATATTTCTGAGTTTGACCTGTCGCGCAATTTCACGCGCGGCGAGAATATTCGTGTAATATACCGTCTGTTCGAGGCTGTCGTCACCCGTGAATTTCCCAGTGTTTACGTCAATGACCGTCAAAGCTTCCGTCTTTTCTATTATGAGATATGCTCCGTTTTCAAGTGCTACGCGCGGGGATATGATTTCGAGAATTTGTTCGGTTAATCCGAATTCCTGCAACATATCCTCGCCCGAATCATGTAAAACCACAGGTTTTCTGTATGCGGGAGGATATAGATTTATAAGCTCCGAAACAAGTTTTTTCAACCTTTCGGAGCCGACTATTATGCGTTCGATGTCGTAGCTTAGCGTATCACGCATTACCCGCATAGGAAGCTCCAAATCGGAATACAGTAAATCTCCGACTTTTGAGTTCTTAAACGCGTTATAAACGCCTGTGTACAGATTTCTCAAATACCCGAGTTCGAGTTCGATTATTTCGCGCTTTGCATACGGTGCGGCGGTTCGGAAGATAAGCCCTTCGTCGTTTCGTTTGAGTTTGCCCGCGGAATATACGAGGTTCTTTCTCAGTTCACCGTCCTTGATTTTGCGCGAAACTCCGATAAACGAAGCGTTGGGGGTATATATCAGGTTTTTTCCGACGAACGCGGGAAAAGCCGTCACGCGCGCTCCTTTGTTTCCTACGGGGGCTTTGACGATTTGTACCATAATTTCGCTGCCCTCTTTAAGATTGAGCGCGGAAGGAAGTTCGGTTATATTTCCGTCATATTTGTTTGCGTCGGGGAATATGTCGTCTGCGGACAGATAGCAGTTGCGCGCTAAACCGCAATTTACGAAAGCCGCGCTCATACCGTTTAAAACATTTTCGACTCTGCCTTTATAAATGTTACCTACGACGGAAGCATTGTTTTTCTTTTCGAAATTGAAATCGGTGATTTTTCCGTGTTCGGCAACGGCGGACAAAACGTAATCGCAGTAATTGTCAAAATATAGCGTTTTTTTAGCCACCGTTGAGCTCCTTTAAAATGTGTGTTTTCCGTGTGCGGAAATCTTTGTAATATTGCTTGCTTTTCCGCCGGATTCGTGTTGCAGAATTTCGCAAAATAAGTCGGGGCGGAGATTGTTTTCGCCGCAGCCGAGCGTGAATAAAAGCGTATCGTTTTTGAATTCGAGAGAATATATTCTCGGCCTGATATCAACCGTGCGTCCGCGTTTGTCCGTGACGATAATTCGGTTTCGGGTTAAAAATTTCTCCGTATCGAACGGGGCGTCCCATTCCGCGGAATATCCGCATCTTTCGATTGTGTGTGCGAAATTGGGGTCTTCTTCAGAAGTTTTAAAATCGAGGCACTTGACCCCGTTCGGAGAATTTTCGTTGAACGCTTTTTTAAAGTCGCCTCCGAAATCGGTTTCTATCGCGCAGTATTCCGCAACCGATTTTATTCCGAGCCCGAGCGGATTGTTCATAAAAATTTTAGGGTGGGGGTGAAAGCCGCCACTCGTTTTTACGGTTATGCCGGCGCGTTTTAAAGTACGGTCTATATGTCTTAGCAAATCGAGATGAGAGAGGTATTCTGCGCCGTCTGTCTTTGTGTGTCTGAACAAAATCATCTTGTGCCTCCTGCAGCGGAACAATGCTTTTGCAGGCCGCAACCTTTGCAGGAATTTTGGCAGCTTCCCGTAACAGTTCCCTTGTAGGCTTTGCGACGTTCGGAAAGAAGGAATTCTTTCGTGACTCCTATATCGATGAAATCCCACGGAAGTTTTTCGTTTTCTTCTCGTTCTCGTGTATATTCGTCGGGGGATATGCCCGATTCGTTAAAAGCTTTTTCCCAGCCGTCTTTATTTAGTTCTTTTTCCCAGCCGTCGAAGATACAGCCGTTGATATATGCGAGTTTTATAACTTTGCTTAACTTTCTGTCGCCTCTCGCGAGAACGGCTTCAAGCTTGGCGGTAAAGCCGTCGCTCCAATTTAAAGTCACGCCTTTGCCGCGAAGGGAATCGATAAGCTTTTCCTGCTTTGCTTTTATCTCTTCGGCGTTTGCCTGCCTTTCCCATTGGAACGGCGTGAAAGGCTTCGGTATAAAAGTAGAACAGGAAACAGAAATTCTTAAAGGTTTATTCCGTTTTTTCTTTTTGTAACAGTATCTGATAATCGAACAAATGCGTCCGATACCTTCTAAATCTTCGTTTGTTTCTGTCGGGAGTCCAAGCATAAAATACAGCTTCACCGCGGAATATCCTATGTCGAACGCGCTTTCCGCGGCTTTTATTATATCTTCTTCGGTGACGTCTTTATTTATAACGTCGCGGAGCCTCTGCGTGCCCGCTTCGGGCGCGAAAGTGAGAGAAACTCTTCTTGCGTCCTGTGCGAATTCTCCGTCGAAACTGTCAACCCGAAGTGAAGGAAGAGCAAGTGTAACGCCGTTTGGTAAATCGTTTTTGAGGTTTTTTATTAGCTCGCGAAGGGCGGGGTAATCACCCGTGGAAAGAGAGTTCAGGCTGACTTCGTCGTATCCCGTATTTGCTATCAGCGAACAAGCCTGCTTAGTAAGCGTTTGCACGCTTCTCGGTCTTACGGGTCTGTATATGAATCCCGCCTGACAGAAACGGCATCCTCGGTAGCAGCCCCGCATAACTTCTATAACCGCTCTGTCGTGAACGCTTTCGCAGTTCGGTACTGTAAAACGCTCGGGGAAAATTGCGCCGTCAAGGTCTTTGACTAAGGCTTTTCTGACTTTATTCGAAAGCTCGGGAACATAAACCCCGTCAAGCTTAGTTATTTTTTCGAAAAACTCTTTCGTTGCTCCGCCGTGTCTGACATAGATATCCGCGACGTCTGCATCGACTGTTTCGCCGTCGCCTATAAAAACCATGTCTACGAAATCCGCAATGGGTTCGGGGTTGACCGCGCACGGTCCGCCGATTGCGATAAGCGGATATTTTCCGTTTTTGCGGTCTTTGCGCAAAAGCGGAATGCCTGCCAAATCGAGCATATACAGCATATTCGTATATGAAAGCTCGAACTGCATAGAGAATCCGAGCATATCGAATTCGTACAACGGTTTTTTAAGACCGAGAGAGTAGAGCGGCACGCCGAGTTCTTTAAGTCCCGAACCGAAATCTTTATAAGGAGTAAAGCAGAAATCTGCCGTATATCCTCGTGCGAGTATGCTTTCGGCAACGATTTTTATGCCGAGATTGCTCATGCCGACTTCATATAAATCGGGAAAGCACATACAAAAATCAAATGCGCTCTGGCCGAGCGCGGGAGCGCCGAATTCGCCGCCAGTATAGCGCGAGGGTTTTTCGACCCGAAGCAAAAGTTCGCGCAGATTTTCTAGGTTTACAGTCATATTTTCAATTATATAATAACCGAAAAATTTAATCAATAAAAAAAAGAGGGTTTAATTGGCAATAAATAAGTTTATCAATATAATAGAACCAATCAGGAGTAAAATTATTATGAAAATCGATTTTAAAGGCATAACCGCGGAAGAACTGTCGTTCAAACTGAACCGCGTCAAACTTAAACCTGACGATAAGCTCGATATTAAACCCCAGTTTTCGCGTCAGGTGAGAAAGGTGACCGGCAACGACAAACTCAATTTCATCGCGCTGTCGGTAAAGATTGAATCTACCGAAGCCGAACCCAAACCTTTCGATATAAACGTAACGCTTGTCGGAGTGTTCGAGGTCGAAGTCGCGAACCAGAACGAAGAACGCAATTTCGTAATAGAGGGGACAAAACTTATTTATCCGTATCTGCGTTCCGCCGTTACGAATCTTACTGCAAGCGCATATATTTCGCCTTTGAATCTGCCTGTAATCACCGGTCCTATCTTCCCAGAGGACAGAGACGTTTACGCTTTCTCGGTCGACAGCAATAAATTAAATTAAAATACAAAATCTAACCGGCGGGACGCACTGCGTTGCGCCGGCTTTCATTTGGGTTGACATTGCAAACCGAACGGGCTATAATTTAAGCGATATTAACCTGAGAGGAAAATATATGAAATTCAGAATTTTTGCGGCGGTTTCCTTGTTTGCTTTAATTTTTGCTTTCGGCTTTACGGCTTGCGAACCGCGCGAAAAACCTCCGATTATTGAAGTTGATTTTAAATTTACGGACATAACCGAAAACGGCGAAACAGTCGGATATACGATAGACGGGTTCGTCGACCGGGTAAGTCTAGCCGATGTTGTTATACCCGATTCGCATAACGGCTTGCCCGTGACGGCTATAAACGAAAAAGCTTTTTACTGTAATCCGGGAATAGTTTCCGTTACCGTTTCGGACAGCGTTAAGACGGTCGGCAAGGAAGCGTTTTACGGCTGTGCAAATCTTAAAAGCATAAAGTTCGGTAATGAAGTCGTTACGGTCGGCGAATTGTCGTTCGCGGATTGTCCCGTCTTAGAAACCGTAGATTTCGGGGATAAGCTGAAATCAATAGAGGACTATGCGTTCTCGCAGTGCGTCAGCCTTTCTTCCGTCGTTTTTCCGTCTTCTCTCGAAAGCATAGGAGAATGTGCTTTCGTCGGCTGCGAGAATTTGAAAAAAGCGGGTTTAAACGAAGGACTTAAAACGATAGCCGATTGCGCTTTCGGCGGCTGTAAATCTTTAAAGGAATTCATAATGCCTGAAAGCTTGACTTCGATAGGCTGGGGCGTAATTATGTTCGAAGCCGGTTCGGTCGGGTTTGTTCCTCCCGGCGATTCGAGCAATAAATTGACAAAAATAGTCATATCCGACAATATTACCGAAATACCCGATTTTGCGTTCAGTAAAAGCAATATATCGAGCGTGCGCATAGGCAAAAAAGTTCGTACGGTAAGGTATTCTTCTTTTTACGGCTGCGGACTGTTGGAGAGCGTAGTTATTCCCGTCAGTGTTATGAGAATAGAAAGTTACGCTTTTTATAAGTGTGAATCGCTTTCCTGCGTCTATTACGAGGGAACCGAAGAGGAGTGGGGAAAAATCATTATCGGCAAAAACGGCAACGACATATCCTCGGCGGATAAATATTTTTATTCAGAAACGCGTCCCGAAACGGGCGGAAATTACTGGCACTACGAAAACGGTGTTCCCGTGAGCTGGTAAATAAATTAAAAGCTTCTTCGCATTTGCCGTAATTCCCACAGGGAATTTAATAAAACGCAAATAAAAAGGTTTAGGCATGGCGTTAAGCTGTGCCTTTTCTGTACTTTTTTTCGTGGACGAATTAGGCTACTTGTAGCCTAGTGAGATATAGATATGTTTTATATTTCCCGCAAAATTCAATCGGTTGCGTTCTTTCATTTTTCGTGATATTATAATTGTACGATAAACAGTAATTTAGCGGAGAAAATATTATGGATAAAGCACAAATACTTCATTTTATATCGGAACAAAAGACGGCTTTTATCGCCTCTGTAAACGAGCAAGGTTATCCCGTAATAAGGGCGATGCTTGCTCCCCGAAAAATAGACGGTAACGAGATTTATTTTTCTACAAATACCTCGTCCAACAAGATAAAACAGTATTTATCAAATAACAAGGCTTGCGTCTATTTTTACAAACGCGGAAAATTCAAATATCAAGGCTTAACAATTACGGGTGAAATGCAAGTATGTACCGACCAAGCAACCAAAGACGAAATATGGCGTTTCGGCGATAAATTGTTTTACAAGCAAGGCGTAACTGACCCCGATTATTGCGTATTGAAATTTATAGGCAAAACAGCCGAATGTTACTGTGATTTTAAAATAGAAAAGATAGAGTTGTAAATTTCAATTTATCTTTCTAAAAGGTTTGTAGTAAAAAGCTCTCGAACATATCGTTCGAGAGCTTTTGTCCTTGCTTGAAAGTATAACTCTTAATAATTTAGTTTTTTAATTCCCT
>CAJTNY010000031.1 GCA_910577875.1 uncultured Christensenella sp. | reverse complement strand
TCCGGTATGTCAAAGTCGTAATCTCCCTCGTCTCCTCTGTCGTCTTCGTCCGGATCCGCGATGATTATATCATCGTCTTCCTCTTCTTCGCCGCCGTTGCCTTCTTCTCCTTCCGTTTCAGTGTATGTTATTTCAGCATAAGGAGCAAGCAGATAATCTTCTTCCACGGTTTCAGCTTCATAAACATCTTCCGTCTCGATGACGTCTGCGGGATTCGTTTTCTTCGCATTGTCTGTTTCGTCTTCCGCCTCGGGAGGATTTTCCACGGCGGGCGTACGCCAGACAACGTTGGGATTTTTAGCGCTCGTATTGATACCGGTTATAACGTTAATCTGTATCAGATACAGACCTGCGCCATAAGCTAAATACGGGTCGCCGTTGAAACCTTCGTAGTCTGAGAAAATATTATGGCTTGCGTACTGAATATTGATTGTGAAGTAATTCGTCCAGTCGCCGTCTCTTTCCAACCCAATCATTTCGAGCAAGTCGCGTATATCATCGTTAAAGACTAACAAAGGAAGATTGGTTTCAGGCATATCGAACACGCGTTTTTCTATATACCAGACAACTTCGTTCTCTAACCCCTCGGGCATTATGATTTCATCGAAGTTTTCCCCGAGATTAACGAGCTCGAATTTCGTAGCGTATCTGCCCGCGTTAATTCCCGCAAATGCTCCGACGGTGTTGTTTGTAGTATACTGAATATGCGGTTTGATTGCGTCGGGAAGTCCTTCAAGTTTAACCGTGTATACTTTTGCTTTACCGTTTACGCGCGTATAAACAGGATATCCGTCTTCGGGAGTCCAAGCGCCGTTTTCGTCCCACGAATATACCCATTTAACGCCGCTGAGATCAACGGAAGTTTTGTCAATCTTCCATTTTATCGTTATGGTATCGCTCTCGCTGTCTTTCCAGAAATAATTTCCGCCTTTAAGTCTGATAGTAGCGGTATATTCGCCTGCGTTGATTCCGAAATATTCGCCCTCTTCAACTATTTCCATAATCGCGGGGTCGAAACCTTTAAGAATTTCGGACGCATAGTCTTTAAGATAAATTTCCTTACCCGTATAATATACGTGTTTGTTTGTATCCATTTCGGGCGCGGGAATACCAACGGTTTTAATATACCATTTTACTTCGTAAGGGTCGGTATTTTCCAAGTAAACTTTGACGTTGATATTGCTCTCGTCGTAATTTACTATCTGGTTGCCGTTCTCGTCAAGCTTGGGAGTAGAAATAGGATTGCCGTTTTTATCGACTACGTAGCGCGAGTAGTAAGTACCGTTCTCGTCCTCTTTGTAATCAATAAACGTACCGTTTTCATCTTCCACGTATTCGCCGTTTTCAAGTCTGTATTTTACTAACCTGTATTTTACAAGCGCTCCGTCTTTCTTGACGTAAAGATGTTCGTCTTTAAGATTATGTTCTTCATCGTACAACTCAGGGTCGTCGATTGAAACATACTCGTATCTGTAATTTACCTCAAACACAACGCCGTCGAGATTATATTCTCCGTCGTACTCAACAAAACTTCCGCTTTCAATAACGATATTTCCGGCCGCGTCCACGAGGACGAGTTTTAACTGCCATCTACCGTTTACCTGAACGTATTTAAGTTCGTAGCCTTCCTTTTTCATATCGGCAATGGAATATACTATATCCTTAGTATCGCCGTTGTTCCAGTAACTGCTTTCAGGGTCGGAAAGTTTTATAAGCAGGTTATATTCGCCCGCGTCAATGCCGTAATCGTTTTCAAACTCGATAAGGTCGCCGTATTTTTCTTTGAGTTTAATGAAAATCTGTTCCTGCGTTATATACTGGGTCGTACCGTCGTATTCGAGTTCGAGAAGCAAATCTTTGAACTGCGACATATCGATAGGCGTTACCGCCGCTTTCGTAACTGTTACCGCAATTGTCTGCGCGTAACGGTTTACGATTTTCTGAGCTTCCGCGTCCGCGTCGCTTATAGGCGTCTGAGACTCGTCGGCTTTAAGATAAAGCTGACCGCTCGCGTTAACCGCGTATACCGCAGAATCATACCAGGAAATATTAACCTTGGGTATAAATCTGAGCATTACTCCGTAAGTACCCGCTTTCTTGACTTTGATATTTCCGTCGAGTTCACCGTTTTCATCTTTGCTCATATAGTTTCCGTTGAACTCGTAAACAAAATACTTAGGCGCGGTTTCGCCGATTGCGGCTTCTACCTGCGCTTTATAAGCGTCGGTTATCGTATAGAGATTTTCAAAATCTTTGATTGTGAAAGTGAGGTCGTTTCCCGTATATTTCTGCGAGGAACTTCCGTCGATAACGGGCTTGGGAAGCCATATTATCTGCTGTCCGTTAAAGTCATAGTATCCGAACTCGTAAGGGTTAAATACCGTATCTTTAAGCGCGTCGGGAATAACGATTCTGACGTTTCCGCTGTTAACTGCGGATTTGAATTCATCTTTAACCTTGAATTCCATCAGATAGTTGTAACCCGCGCCTCTTTCGACAACTTCCTCGGGGGTTACGATAACTTTATTCTTGCTGTAATAGCTGTCGTAATCATAAATTACGTACTCGAACATATCCTTAGCGGACTGAGTGAGTTTGTCGTAAGACGCTGACTTGATAGTCGAATTTTCGTTATCCTCGTTCCAGCCTTCGATTTCAACCGTGACGGGTTTACACTCTAAAATTACCGACTGTTCTTTCGTTAATTCTTCGTCGGGTACGCCTTTCCAGACAACGTTTTTAACCGTTTCGCTGTTTATACCGTCCTTAATCTTGACGGTTACGCGGTACCTTCCTACAGAATCGGCAAGATAAGCCGAACCATCCAACCCAGCGTAGGGTTCGAAGCTGTTCGTTTCTTCGTTCCAGAGTTCGACTCTCGCTTCGAGATAATTCTCCCAGCCGTCTTCTATATCGAGAATGGAAAGAAGGTCGTGAGCCTTACCGTCGTAGTAAGTCCAGCTCTCGTTACCGTTTTCTACGGGAACTTTATATTCTCTCCTCTGAATTTCCCAGTTTATTTCGAGCCAACCGTCAGTCGAGCCGTATTTGCTGAAAAATTCGTTGGATAAGCTACCGAGATCATAGTTTACCGTATCGATTTCAGATTCATTGAGATAAATAACGGTTTTATACTTACCGACCTGATTCTCGCTGTTGCAGAACGCTTCGGTTCCGTCCGAATAGTAAGTAAGATACTTAACGTAATCCTCGAGTTCTTCGGGCAAATTGAGAAGTTTCAAGTCGAAAGTAACGGGAGCGCCGTTTTCAAGCGTATAGACGAAAGGATTATTCTCGTCGTAAGTCCAAGCGAGTTTGCTTCTGTCGAGAAGCTTTTTCGAAATGGTCCACGTAACGTGAACGGGGTCTTTGGACGAATCTACCTGCTCGTTGCCTACCGCGTCGACGTATTTCCAAGCATAGTTGCTGTCGGGAAGAGATAACGTTACGGTATAAGTTCCCGCATTGGTTGCCGTTCTGCCCGCAACCGACTTATGCGCGGTGTTCCACGTACGGTCGAGCTCGTCTTTGTTATCGTAGTTTATAAGCTCGAGAACTTCCGTAACGGAATGAATATCGCCGTCGTAAGTTATCGTAGGCTGAGGGGATTTCGCCTGAGGTTTATACAGATAAATGGGAAGTATCGTCCATTTTACGGTATAAGAACCCGCAATACCCGTAGGCGTTCCGTTTTCGAATCTTACGGTATTGATAAACTCGTCTTTTATTTTGATTTCAAGCGTATAATCGCCCGCTTCCGTCGCCGTTTCGCCTATAATCTCTACGTAGTCGCCGTAAGCTTGCATAATTTCGTCAAGCCTCGATTCGTTGCCCTCGTAAGATTTTTCGAGAACGTTGATTTCGTTGCCGTCGTAAGTTATGTCGTCGCTGAGTTCGGGCGTGGGAAGCATCAGATATCTGATTTCGAATTTAAGCGTTACCGACGAGCGGTCGTACGTATAAGTACCGTCGCCGTTATCCGTTCTCGTCCAATACAGAGGATTTGCGGTGTTTTTCTTCAACATCAGCGTAACTTCGTATACGCCCGCCTCGTTTTGAGTGAGACTGTCTCCGCCCCAGATTTCAACGTAATTGGAATAATATTCTTTCCATCTGCTGATTTCGAACGTAACGGGGCTTCCGCTGTAAATTACGTAAACGCTTTTTTCGTTAAGCATATCGTTGTCGAAGCTGCGGTATACGCCGTCGATAGTGTATCCTGCAATAAACGGTTTACCCGCTACCTGGACCTGGTCGTCGGGATTAAGGCTTATGTTAAGCGTCGTAAACGTCTGATACTGCTGTCCGGGCGCATAAGTCAGTTCGATATTGTTGCCGTACTCGCTCTTGACGTAAGGCGTAATCGAGAACACTTCGCCTCCCGTGGATTCGAGAACCACGTCGAGACCGACTTTTGCTCCGCCTAATCCGGAACCGCGGTAGAAGTCGTAACTTATAAATCTGTCGGAAACATAGTTGCCCGTGAGAACAGCTTTCATACTCTCGTTGACGCCTTCCCAATGGTCAACGTACATCTGAGCCTTACCGACGGTTATATCAACCGTCTGGTTCGCGGTAGATGTCGTTTCCGGTCCTCCCGCCGTCAGATCCCACACTACGTTGGTTTCGCCGTCGGGATTCAGGTCTTCTTTAATCGAAAGCGTTAAAGTATACTTGCCTGCATTGAAAGCCATAAATTCGGCGCCGTATAATTGCGTTCCGTCATAAGAAACTTTCGAACCGCCACCTGCGGGAGTATACTCGACGGAAATTTCGAAATATTCTTTCCAGTCGTCATCCAAAGTCAGCGAAGCAAGCAGATTGTTGGAATTGCCGTTAAACGTATTCCAGCTTCCGTTATCCGTAGGCAGAGTAAGTTTTTTAGGCGTGATACTCCATGCCTGCGTAAGATTTACAGGATAGTTTACAATCTCGAAATTCGAATCCGAAGGTATCTCGGCAAATATTATTTCAGTTACATACGAACCGACCGCGGAAATCGTATTGCTTACCGCTTCGCCCGCGCTCGTTTTCGTAACGTAAGAAACGTAATCTTCGAGCTCTTCGGGTATATCTTTTACGGTCATCGTATGGGTTTTGGGCGTGCCGCCTCTGAGCTCGTACTCGAAATCTTCCGTATAATCCCAAAGATTTCCGGAAAGGTCGAACTTGATTTTTTCTATTTTGAAATTCAGCGTCGGTACGAATGTAGGTGTATTCCACTTCGTTCCGTCGTAGTTCAAGCCCGCCTTTAGTTCATACTCGCCCGCGTCTATGAAAGAATGGGGATTCTTCATAGTTACGGTAAGTATAGGATTATCGTTGTCGGGATTAGCGAATACAAGCGAAACCGAATGAGCGTTGCCGTCGTATTTAATTTCGACTTCGGTATTGTCCTTCTCGTTTATCCATTTCGTTCCGTCCCATTTAGCAACGATTTCGGTGCCGTCAAGCGCGGTATGCGTATACTGCCAATGGAAATCGTCGTCTTTTATGGTACCCTTCTCTATATTGAAGTAGAACTTATTCTGACTTAACACGTACGAATTGCCGTCGTCCGGTACGTTTACAAGGCTGACCTTGATAACGTAGCTGCCGGGATTGGCAGGCGCGCCGGAAAGAGGTTTGTATTCGTTTACGGTAGAATAGTAATCTATTCTGAAATTATCCTTAATGATAAGATTTCCAACTCCGCCGGTAATAGAAGCGATAACGGCTTCGTAAATGTTTCCGTCGTATACGAAATTCTGAGCGGTATCGGGACCTGTAACCGTAGGATTGAGCGCAGTTCCGTTAAGTTCGACCGTGAGCGTTATACCGGGAACAGCGTTAAGCGTGAAATCGGTATAATTCGCATTGGTAGGATTGTTGAATACGAGTTCGTAGTTGCGCGCGAAATCTTTCGCAGGATTGGAAGGTTCAGAAATAAGGGTAGCCGCCGCCCTGTAATTTCCGGGGATAACCGAGAAATCTACCGTTTCGTTCCAGAAACCGCCGACGTTCACGTAATAAGTGTATTCGACTTTTTCCGAATGCTGAGCGAGCACGGGAACATACGTCACGGAACTGCCGCCCGAACTTTGGGAATTGGTCCACGTAACGTTTATTTTCTGTTTTTCAATCGTCCAGTCGCAGAACCACATAAAGGAGCCGTTATAAGACGTCGTATCGTTCATATCGGGACAAGCGTAATTCTTGCTCGACGTTGTAAATTCAACGTAAGTTTTATAAGTTCCAACGTAAATCTGCGAGTTGAGGTCAAAACCTGCTGCAAGATAAGTCTTTACCGTAAGTCCGTCAGGCAAAGCTCCGTTGTCCTCGGAAGAAACGAGTTTAACGGTGTGCGCCGTATCGTCGAAAATCATTTTGACAATGGTTACGCCGTCCGCTTCGCTTATCCAATTCGTTCCGTCCCAGCGCGCGGTTACTTCGTTGCCATCCGCGTCTTTATGACTGTATTGCCAGTAAAGGTTTGTAAGGTCGTAATTGACCGCTTTTATGTTATATTTAAGAGTGAAAGTGTAAGGCGCGAAGTAATAGAGGTCGAGGTCTTTCGCTCTGATTACTACCGAAACCGAATTCTGTCCCGAATAGGTCGCGCTCTGCTTACCTTTATAAATTCCGTCAAAGTAAACTTCCCAGTCAAGAAGCGCGTTTTCGAACGAATTCTTTCCGTTCATACCCGTGGCATTCATATAAGGCTCGAAATAATACGTGCCGCCTTCGGAGAGATAATCGAGGTTCAATACTCCGTTAGCATCCAAATCGGTTGCAGGGTCGACGTTAACGTAATTGCCGTCGTCGATTTTATAGCGCCAGATAAGCCAGTTCTTGTCGAAAGGCGCAGGGTCTGCAAGAATCTTAAACGCGAAATTCTTGGTTTCTATGATATAGTTGCCCGCCTCTCCGTTCTGAGCGACGTATAACAAATAATTACCCTTCGAAATAAATTCTTCGCCGTGAGGAATTTCATAAGTATACGACAAATTATATGTGCCGTCGGGCTGAATAGGCGACTGCGTCCAGGATTTAACGATTGCTTTATTCATCTGAGCGGTAGTGCCTTTTTCGACGTAATAAATTTCCGCCGCTACGTTATTATCCACCGCGGCGCCCCTCGAAACGATACCGGAAATCGTAACGGTAGCCGTAACGGGTTTGCTGAGCGACCACTGCGTCGAACCTCCGCGCAAGTCGGTTTCCGTATCAGGATCGGTAGAACTGTAAGAAACGGAAACGCCGAGTTTGTGTTTGGTTATCTTGAACTCGAAAGTTTTCTCCGTCGCGGAAGTATTCGTCCATACGGTTGTATCGGTGTTTCTGATTTTAACCGTAATTCTGTAAGTACCGACTTCCACAGCCCTGAGAGTCATTGTTCCGCCGTACCAGGTGAAGACTTCCCAAGGCGCGTTCTGAACCGAGGTTATAGCGCTCATCTGTCCGCAGTATTCATACTCGTAGCTTACTATAACGTTATTATTCCAGTCGTTGAGCGTATCGCGTCCGTTAAATGCGTTCTGGATATAGAATTCTACATATCCGCCGGTATACTCCTTTGTCTTATCTCCGACTACGGACGGCGCAGCGTGATTCATTTTCGTAACCGAAAGAACAAACGTCTTGTCTTTCGTCGTGCCGTCTTCCCAGGTCATATTCGCTTTATCGGTGAGCGACACCGTAAGATAATACTTACCGGGCTGTGTCGCGCTGAACAGAATATAATCGTTAGCAATAACGCTCGTTGTCGAATTTACGTTGGCGTCCTTGAATACAGCTGACGAATCGAAACCGTAAATATCGTTTACGGTCAAGTAATTGCCTGAAGGATCCTTACTCTCCGCTACGGGGCTTGTAGAGAATACAAGTTTATCCATAAGCGAATTTTCGTAATTCGTGCTGTCCCTGTAAGTCATATATTCGGAACCGAATATATTTTTAAGCAGAACCGTATGAAGCTTGCTGTCATACTGCGTCGTCAGAGTATCACCCGTTATGTTTTCAATCTGTAACAGATAATCGTCCTCGATTTCAGGATTTTTAAGCTCGAAAGGATTGATTACGAACGAGAATTTAATCGTTTCCGACTTTTCAAGGTCTGTACGCGACCAGCATCTGTTCTCGAAATCGTTGATTTTGAAAGTCATCGTATACGTGCCGGCAAGCGTCGCACCGAACACGTAATTGCCCGTTACGCTGTCTACGTAGTATCCGGTAAGTCTTTCCTCGGAAGTACTCGTAAGATTGAACAGCGTCATAAGGTCGGCATCGAAACCGCCGATATAAATATACTGCCTTACGCCGTTTTTGTCGACGTCGAGGTAATACGTGACCGTTCTCGTCAGACCGTCTGCGGAAATAGTATCGTCGGGATTAGCAGTAGGCACTATAATGGGCGTATCTATGGGTTTTTTATTTATTATAAGCGAAATATCTATGGGGTCGGAACCGTCCGCCGCGCCCGCACCGTCGTCCCAAGCCGCGTTGGGAGTAAGGCTGAACCTTACCGTGTAAGCGTTGAGCGCATTGGTTGCGCCGTATTTAAGCACGTCGTTCACCGCATCGTATTCGGAAGTCGTAAATCTGCCCGAAACCACCTCTATATTCATAATTTTGGTGTCGGTAAGATAATTCATTATCTGGAAAAGATGTTCGTTTCCGGTATACGTCACCGTCAAAGTCGTATCCGTAAACACCGCGTCGGCTCTTCCGTCGTTCACTATAACGGGCTTATCTACAAGCATAGGCTTAATTACGAACGTGAAATTCTGGTCGTCCGAATTATCCGTTTCGAAACCCGCCCATTTAAGGTTTGCGGGGTCGACAAGGCTTACCACGACGGTATAATCGCCAGCGTCGGGTAATAGTGTGCTTGCCGTAAGCGACATAGCCGCTTCGTTGAAGACTCCGCCCAATTTCTCGGGTGAAGCTAATTTATACGACATTCTCTGACTGTTAAGTCCGTTTAACGTGAATGCGGGAGCAAACACGTTGCCGTTATACGTAACCGACTTAAAGAATTCGGAACCGTCGTAACCTGTATCGTGTCCGTCGAGCGTAGGCAGGTCTATCGCAAATTTCTCGATAATAATATAGAATACTTTCGGGTCAACGTCTTCGTCGTCTCCCGTAACTTTCCAGCGGACGTTTTCGTCAAGTGTTATAGTCAGACGGTACACACCCGAAACGTTAGCCGCCGCAGGACCTTTCGGTCCCATATCAGTATTAAGACGAACTGTTTTTCCGTCTATAACTTCGAGCGAGGTCTGGTCGGAGTTTGAGAAATTCATAAAACGATAATCGGTGTCGGTAAGACATCCGTTTATGTCGATATAACGGTGATTGCCGTTATAAATGAACTTCGCAAAGTAACTTCCGTCGTCGGGGTTGACTCCGACATCCGTAGCGTCGACGTTGTTTGCGATAGTAGGTATATTCGCCGACATCTTGTTTATAACAAGCGTATAAACCATATCGTCCGTAGGCTCGGAACCGTCCCCGTTATCCCAGTAATAATCATCCCAGGCAAAACTTACGGTAATCGTGTACGTATTCGCTTCGGAAGCGCACAGTCTGAAAGCTTTTGTGCTGACTACGTCGGTCTGCACGTTTCTTTCGGTTATATAACCCGAACTCATCCTATCGTGGTTGGAAGTTTCGGTTTCTATTTTAATACTGATAGCGTCAAGTCCGTCGTAATTGTGCTCCGTATTAAAGCCGACAATATCGCCGAGCAGATACATCCAGTATTCTTTTCCTCTGTATTCCGTCGTCCATTTATAGTGGTCGTCCTCGTCGACCGGAAGTCGCGGAGCGGAAGTGTCGTCGTACGTCACCCCCTCGTCGACTATAAACGCCTCAGGCCTCTGCACACCCATTTTCTCGATTGCAAGCGTAAACAGTACGTACTGTCCTTCGTCCCACGAATAATCCTCGAAATCGTCGTGTGCAAGCTCAACTTTAAGATTATATGTGCCCGCGTGATAAGCCTGGTATATTAAATATTCGGGGTCGATGTTGCTCTTATCTACGATAAGCCCGTCGGTAATTTCTTCCTCAATTACCGCAAAGGCTCTGTAATCGTCTCCCAGATTTATGACGAGATTCTGATACTCTCTGTTAAACGTGACTTTTCTTAGAGTGTCCTGCTCGCTGTGCTGTTCGAGTATAGGCGCGTCAACGTGTTTCTTGCCTATAATCAGCGTAAATACCTGAGGTTCGAGAGCGGCGGCAAGACTGCTCTTATCCTTCCAACGGTAGTTGGAAGTGGGCTGCACGTAGACATAGTAAGTACCTGCGTGAAGCGCACTTATCTTAATGTATTCGTTATCGGTAACCGTAAAATCGTTTACGTCTTCGGTTACGGAACGTACGGTAACTTCAAACTGGTCTTCAAAAGGAGTATTCTCGTATTCTTGAACGGAACGCCTTACGATTATGTTCTGTCTTTGCCCGACCATATACTCCGAGCCGTAATATCCGCCGTCCCAGCCGACTTCCTTTTCGCCTTCCTCGCTGTTTTCGTAGTCGTAATAGAATTTAACGTCTGAAACCTGCGCGTAATCTATCCAGATTTGGAAATCGAAAAACTCTTTGAATTCATCTGCCCAACAGAAGTTACTGTCTGTAATTTTCAGACGGCAGATATGAGTACCGACCTGCGAAGCCGTTACGAAAAGTCGTCCCAAACCTTCGGAAGTTTCACCCCAGTCTTTCATTTCCATAAATTCGTCGGTGCGATTGTAATTCTGGTCGTAAAACTCGTATGTGATATATTTGGCATATTTTACCGCAATTGCAAGAGTAAAATCGTTTCCGTCGTATACGCCGTAAATGAACGGTTCTTCATTATCGGAAGCGCCGTCCGTTTTAAGTTCGTTGCCTTCGCATTCGTCCCCGAGGATATAAGGGTTCGCTATCTGATAAGGCAATATTTCGAAAGTGTAATAATAATCGGAGAGGGAACCGTCAGACCAGGCATAGTTGCCGTCTACAAGACTGAGTTTAATCATATAGGTTCCCGCGTATTTGGCTTTAAAAAGCGCGCCTGCGTTGGGGTTGTCTTCTATGGGGTCGGCACCGACTTCCCAACTATCGAAATTAAGACCGTTTTCGTCATACGAAGTTTCGCTTCCGTCGGGTTTAACGAATACATATCTCATTTCTTCCGAATCAAAATATTCGTTCGAGTTGTCGGGATTGCCGATACGGATAAATTTAAAAGTATCGTCAAAAGTACGCGTAACTTTATGACCGCTACCCATATCCCAGCCGCCGGCGTCGTTCATTACATACATCGGCACCGTATCGTGCATAATGGGCGCAACCTCGAGTTTAAAATCTTTCGAGCCGTAGTCATAAGTTCCGTCGGCGTCGTTTACCCATCTGAAATTGCTTTTAGGCGCAATACTGATAAGATAGTTTTCCGCCTGCGCACCGTCGTCAAAGTTGCGTCCGTCGAGAATCAGATACCCGTCCTCTGTCCAATCCTGGAAAAGAGAAGCCGCATTATCTCCGGCTACGGGTCTTCCGTTACTGTTTTTAATATTTACGCTAACCTGTAAGCTGTTTCCGCCGACATATATCTTTATAAATTTATTCTCGTTTAAAGCTATATACTGAACGGTTTTGGTACCGCCCTGAATAGTGATTTTATCCCTAGCGTAATTTTCCGCGTCGGGTTTAAGCGCCATCAGCTCTTCTTCTTTTTCACTGACGGCTATGAAAGGTTTTCTGCCTTTATTATCTTCTTTATCGAGAACGTATCTCTCGATTACAAGGAAAAACGTAGGCGCTTTAACGCCGTTAGCCCATTCGTAGTTATCGTTGGGCGTAAAAGTTACGTAGTATGTACGAGCTTCCGTCGCGGAAAGAACCAAATCGTCTCCATTCCAGGTCTGAGTAAGAGGAGAAACTATCGTAACGCCGTTCTGGTCGATATTTCCTATAGTTATAGACTGGCTGATACCCACTCCGCTGGAAGGGTCAAACTTATACGTTACGGTTTTGGTTCCATTCTGCACCACCGAACCCTCAGACGTATTTGATTGGTCGAGCATCGTAGGCGCTTTCATCTTGATTGTTTCTATTACGAAAGTATACGTAAACTCCGTAAACGTCTGGTCTTCCCAGATATATCCGCTCGCGGGACGGATTTTTATCGTAAAACTGTTAGCGTTTGTAGTAGTGAACTGTACCGTGCCGTTCTGCGTATCGTAAGTCGCAGGAAGTCCCGGCGCGACAATCGTCAGCGAACCGTATTTCGCCGGTGACAGCGTAAAATTCTGCGGCACTCCGTTGTATATCAGCGTTTTGCCGAATTCGGTATACTTCGAACCAGCCTCGTTCTCGTTGACAATCGTCGGCTTGGATATCTTCATTTCCTTAATAATGAACTTAAATACCTGCGGACCGGTAGTATTGTCGGTCCAGGCACATGCGCTACTGTTAGTAAGGAACAACGAAATTGTATAGGTGCCCTGTATGCTTTGAGACAGCGTCAAAACTCCGTCCTCGGTCCAGGAATCTATATTAAGTCCCGTAGTCGAACAGCTTATTAAATTGGGGTCGACGTTCTCGAAAGTTATAGTCTGCGGCTCGCCCGTATCGTGGACTGTTTTAGACAGGCCGTTCGCCGCAACGCCCGCCTCTCGTCGCATAGTCGGTTTGGCGGTTTTCAGCGAATTTACCACAAACCTGTATGTAACTGTGCCCATAGACCCGTCCGCCCATCGCCCCGAAACCGAGGTCAACGTAATAGTGTAAGTACCCGCAACCGTAGTTTGCAGAACGAGAGGAGGCACGTTTTTACCATTATATTGTTCATTACCGTGGTTGGACCTTGACTTAACTTCGAGATTTGCGGGAACCGCAGACCAATTCATAACACCTGAACCGAAATCGGGAGAAAAAGAAATAGTCGCAGGTTCGCCCGTAAAAGTCATAGTCTTGGTATCGCCGGAAATAGTTCCCGTACCATCGTCAATAAGCTGAGGCTTTTCCTGACCGGTTCTGACTACGGTTATTTCATAAGTCCAAACCATACAAAAACCGATACCTTGGGTCGCAGCTTTAAAACCGCCGGTAGGATAGTTTGTCTGATAACCGCATCCGTAACTACTAGTCTCACCGATAGCTATTTTATAAATTCTGAAAACCGTACCTGTGGGAGCATCACCGTCGATTACCCAGGTGCCGGTACCCCAGTGAATTGTATCCGCAAAGTTTGTATACGCCCAGTGCTCGCTCGGTTCGCAGTTTATATTCATACGACAAGATACGTTGGAAGCAGGGTTAACAGTAGTAAAGTTAATTTTAAATGTCCAGGTTTCGCCAGGAGCAAGAGTTACCGTGGTTCTCTGACCCATTTTGCCCCAGCCCGACCTATGTTCCTTATACCAAACTCCGTCGTCGAACACCTGCCAGCTTGTAGAAGAGGTTATATTAGCACCCTCGTCATTTAAAACTGTCAATTTCGCGTTAGTATTCATCGTTTCATAGCCGTAAATTTTCCACGATTTGAAGTTTGTATACGTTGGACTATCTTGACCCTCAGGAAATACGCTTACGAAATCATCGTAATTTTCAGCGCTGTCGGGAGCTTGAAGGTTGTCGTCGCCGTAGTATTCGGGATTTTCTTCCGCACCGTCGTATGCGGAATCGCCTTCTCTCTGCGAGAAGGTTTGACCGTACGCCGATACGTCGGAGGCAAACAGAACGCCTGCGACGCCTGCCGCAACAGCGCAGACGAGTGTCAAAAATATTATTAAAAATTTTTTAGTACCTGTAATTCTCATACCGTACCTCTCTTACGTTTTTTGGTTTTTTTAGGCTTTTCCGTACTTTTTTTTGCATTTTTCGTACAGATTACACT
>CAJTNY010000030.1 GCA_910577875.1 uncultured Christensenella sp. | reverse complement strand
ATTTAGGCAAGTACATTTTTCAAGGCAACGAGATTGACGGCGGTATGCCGCGCATTATCGACGACGCGCTTTTCGAGGAAGTGCAGAGAGTGTTAGAGAAATACGCGCAAGCCCCGTCAAGAGGAAAAGCCCTTGAAGAATATTTGTTATCGGAAAAATTGATATGCGGCAAGTGCGGCAACAAAATGACGGGTATCAGCGGCACAAGCAAAAATATGACGGTACATCACTACTACAAGTGCAACGGCAACCCCAAAGCAAATTGCGACAAGCATTCCGTGAGAAAACAGTTTATCGAGGACGAAGTCATAAACGCCATTGTCGGCAAGGACGGCGTTTTGACGGACGAATTTATAGATATGGTCGCCGCCGAAACTTATTTACTCATACAAGCCGAGCGCAACGACAGCGAAATAAAACGCATTGAGGGCGTTATAGCGGACAATCAAAGCGCGATAAACAACCTAATGCAAGCCCTTATGCGCGGCAAGATTGCCGACACGCTTTTAGCGCAAATCGAAAAGTTAGAGCGCGAAAACGCCGAGCTGAACGCAACAATCGAAAGCGAAAAGGCGTTGCAAATCAATTATACATATGACGATATTCGCAAGTGGTTAGAGCATTTCCGCACGCTTGACTACACCAAAACGAAAAACCGCAAGGCTTTGATTGACACGTTTATTTATCGGGTGGTATTGTATGACGATAAAATGAAAGTGCTGTTTAATCTGAAAGGCGGTCAGAAAAACGAACTGCTTTTGAACTTGATTTTTCCCGATTACCCAGACGGGAACGGCGGCGAAAACGAGAGCGCGGACGAAAATAGCGTAAAAGAAAAAGAAACCGAAAACTCGGTTTCTCAATCTGGGTGTTCGTATACCCCTGTTATGGTGCACCTTCAGGGACTCGAACCCTGGGCCCACTGATTAAGAGTCAGTTGCTCTACCAACTGAGCTAAAGGTGCAATATTTATTTAAAACGGAAATTCCCGTCCTTTTCAGGTTCGCCGCGCAAACATCAGTTTGCGCGGCTTGGTGATCCATCCGAGACTCGAACCCGGGACACCGTGATTAAAAGTCACGTGCTCTGCCAACTGAGCTAATGGACCGACTTACATAAAAGCATATTTATCTTACGACTATATAATTATAGCAAATAAAATAATTTTTGCAAGCATTTTTACGTGTGTTTCAGCTTAATTTAAAAAAAATTAAAACTATGCGCCTCCTTACACTTGCTTAAAACTTTAACCTTTTTTAGCCGAGACATTGACATTTATAAATAAATATTATATCATTTAGAAAAAGCTTTACAGGTCGCAATTATGCAGTCATTACGTGAAATATACAAAATCGGCAGAGGTCCGTCAAGTTCCCATACGATGGGTCCCGAGCGCGCCATAACCATAATGCGGGAGCGGTTCCCCGAAACAGACGAATTTAAGATCATACTTTACGGCTCGCTTTCCAACACAGGCAAAGGGCACGGCACAGACACGGTTATAACCAAAACAGCCTTCCCTTTAAAATGCTCTGTCGAGTGGGATGAAAAAACCGATTGTCCCGTCCACCCTAATACAATGGATATAACCGCCTTAAAAAACGGCGCCGTTATTGCACAAAAACGCGTCTACAGCGTCGGCGGCGGAACCATCGTTTTCGACGGCGAACCACCTGAACTATACGAAAAATACGCAGACGACAGTATTTATCCTCATAACAGTTTCAAAGAAATTTCAGAATATTGCAAAGCCAATAATTTAAGACTTTGGCAATATGCGCAACAATACGAAGGAAAAGAACTTTTCGAATACTTATCGGAAGTATGGGAAAGAATGAAACAAACCATACACGAAGGGCTCACAACTTCGGGGACTCTCCCCGGCTGTCTCGGAACACAGCGCAGAGCGCAGAAACTGTACAGTCAGAAACACATCGACGAATCCGTGCAAACTAAAGAAAACAGGCTCGTATGCTCCTATGCTTTTGCAACAAGCGAACAGAACGCATCCGGCGGAATAATAGTCACCGCTCCCACATGCGGAGCCTGCGGCGTGGTTCCTTCCGTGTTGAAATATATGCAGGACACGCGCGGTTTCTCCGACGAACAAATAGTCCGAGCTCTTACGGCAGGCGGAATCATAGGCAACCTTATTAAGAAAAACGCGTCTATAAGCGGCGCCGAATGTGGTTGCCAGGCGGAAATCGGTTCTGCGTGTTCGATGGCGGCGGCAGCTCTTGCCGAACTATTCGATATGGGTTTAGGACAGATTGAATACGCCGCCGAAGTCGCAATGGAACATCACCTCGGCCTTACATGCGACCCCATAGCGGGACTTGTACAGATACCATGCATAGAAAGAAACGCTGTTGCCGCTATGCGCGCTATTAACGCACTCTCACTCGCGAATTTTCTTGCCGATACACGCAAAATAAGCTTTGATATAGTAGTTAAAACAATGTATAATACAGGCAAAGACCTTCTTAACAATTATAAGGAAACTTCCTCCGGTGGCCTTGCAAAATATTACGAACTAAAATAAAATAGTCCCGCGGACGAACCTGTCCGCGGGACTTCTGTCTATAAAATCAATAACTCGCTTTTAAAATATTCCTGACGTCTGCTTCAGATAAAACTTTATATCCGCCGTCCATAATAAGCGTACTTTTCACCATTCCGTCGAGCATAGTTTCCGTCGCTCCGAGTTCTGTTATATTCATAACTAAACCAGTCTTTTTCATCCAGTTTTCCATAACGCTCAATCCCTCTTCTGCAATTTGCCTATCAGTCTTGCCTTCATATTTTACGCCCCAAACATTTACCGCATACCGCGCGAACTTCTTCAAACCATAAGGCAGAATATATCTATAATATGGCAGAGATACGGCTGAAAGCGTCATTCCGTGCGTTGCATCCGTATGTGCACCCACGCTCTGCCCGAGCATATGTACCATCCAGTCCGTCGTTTTTCCTTTTGCAACGAGAGTATTCAGAGCCCACGTTGCCGTCCACATAATATTCGAGCGTGCCTCGTAATCGCTTGGATTTTCCAAGGCTTTTTCCGTGCTGTGAATTAAAGACCGAAGCAGTCCTTCGGAAATATAATCGCTCGTATTGTCGTCCGTTCCAGAAAAATATTGCTCTAAGATATGCGACATTATATCGTATATTCCGGAAATCATCTGATACTTCGGAAGCGTAAATGTAAATTCTGGATTGAGTATAGAAAATTTCGGAAATACCTCTTCCCCGAAAACGTGTCCTATTTTGAGCTTTTGAACGCGGTTTGTAATAACCGAACCGCCGTTCATTTCACTACCCGTACCAACCATAGTCAGAACGCAACCGACAGGAATTATTTCACAAGACGGTTCTTCAAAACGTATAAAGTATTTTTCCCAAGGGTCGTCGTTGCAATTGACCGAAACCGAAACGGCTTTTGCGTAATCGCACACCGAACCGCCCCCGACAGCCAAAATCAAATCGGCATTTGCTTCTTTTGCTCGGGTTACACCCTCCGCAAGCTTATCGCTCGTGGGGTTTGGCATAACTCCCGCGTCTTCGTAGATATTCTTACTGTTGGCTTTTAAAATTTCTATTACTTTTTCGTAAATACCGTTTTTCTTGATTGAGCCGCCGCCGTAAACAAGCAGAACGTTTTTACCGTATTTGGGCAATTCTTCGCTCAAACCTTCCAAAGCGTCTTTGCCGAAGTAAAGCTTCGTTGGGTTGCAGTAAGTAAAATTACCTAACATAACGTTATCTCCTATATCCTTCGGGATTCTTTTTCTGCCAGTTCCAGGACGAAGAACACATATCTTCTATACCAAGTTCGGCCGTCCAACCGAGTTCTTTTTTCGCCTTCGATGCGTCCGCATAGCACGCGGCAATATCCCCCGCCCTTCTCGGCTTTATGATGTAGGGAAGATTTTTCCCGCAAGCTTTTTCAAAAGCTCGGATAACGTCCAACACGCTGTATCCCGCACCCGTGCCGAGGTTATAGGTAAATACTCCGCTGCCTGCTATTTTTTCTATGGCGCATACGTGACCTTTTGCAAGGTCGGTAACGTGAATATAATCACGCACGCCGGTACCGTCGGGGGTAGAATAATCGTTTCCGAAAACCCCGATTTCCTTCAACTCGCCTATTGCGACCTTTGCAATATACGGAGTCAAATTATTAGGAATTCCTTTCGGATCCTCGCCGATAAGTCCACTTTCGTGCGCTCCTACGGGATTGAAATATCTTAGTAAAACAACTGTCCATTCATTGTCAGACTTATAAATATCTTCGAGCATTATTTCCTGAAAATATTTACTCGTACCGTAAGGATTCGTCGTACCGCCCGTCTTGCACTCTTCGGTTAAAGGCAACACTTCGGGGTCGCCGTAAACGGTAGCGGACGAAGAAAAAACTATTTTTTTACAGCCGTGTTTTCTCATCGTATCCGTCAGAACCAAAGTTCCGTACAGATTGTTATTGTAGTATTCGATAGGCTTAGCGCAACTTTCCCCCACGGCTTTCAGACCTGCAAAATGAATTACCCAATCTATTTTGCGCTCGTTGAAAATTTTATCCAGAAGTTTGCCGTCTCTGACGTCGCCCTCATACAGGGTAACTTGTTTACCGGTTATCTCTTTAACCCTTTTTAAGCTTTCAGGCGACGAATTGTCAAAGTTATCAACGACAGTCACCCCGTATCCTTTCTGTAAAAGTTCAACGCAGGTATGCGAGCCTATATATCCGGCTCCGCCCGTTACAAGAATATTTTCCATTAATAAATCCCCTTTGATTATTAGCAATTGCATTATATTAAATCCAAGGGGATGTGTCAAGTATTAAATTTTATTCTACGGTAACGCTTTTTGCGAGATTGCGCGGTTTATCGGGGTCGCGTTCGAGGAGAAGCGCCGTTTTATATGCCAGCAGCTGAACCGCAACCGCCGTTAAAAGCGGTGAAAGATATTTATCGCATTCGGGAATTTTTATAACCTCTGCTCTATCTTGTAAACGTTTTTCTATTCCGTCGACATTACTTATAACGGCAACTTTTCCGTGGCGCGAAAGCACCTGTTCAACCGCGTTTTCGCTTTTGCCTGCAAGCTGTTCGTTAGTTATAATCACTACCGCAACCGCTTTAATATCCATAAGCGCGAGAGTACCGTGCTTCAATTCACCCGCAGGATACCCCTCGCTCGGCACATACGAAACTTCTTTAAGTTTAAGACTGCCTTCGAGCGCCACCGCATAATCTATATCTCTGCCCAAAAAGTAAACGCCGCTTGAACGGGCGCACATATCGGCAATTGCATCTATGCCCCCGCATTCAATCATTTCACCGCAAAGTTTCGGCATAACGGAAAGACGGCCGACCGCTTCCGATAAATCATTCCCTGCAAGAGTATTAGCTAAAAGATACAGCGCTGTTATCTGTCCCGTATAACTTTTAGTAGCCGCTACGCATATTTCCGAACCCGCTTCCACGGGAACGACCGCATCCGCTTGACGAGTCAATTCGGAATACGGAGCGTTTGTAACGGCGATAACTTTTGCGCCCATCGAACGCGCGAGTTTCGCTGCTTCGACCGTATCAGCGGTTTCCCCGCTCTGACTGACGGCTATAACTACGGTATCGCCCGTTATTATCGGATTTTTATATCTGAACTCGCCCGCAATCTCTGCTTCCGCAGGTATGCACGCAAAACTTTCAATATATCTTTTTGCGATAAGTCCGCTGTTGTATGCTGTCCCGCATCCGGTTAATATGACCCGCTTTACACCTTTTAAAATTTGCTTTATTCTGCTTTCCGCCAAAGCGTAAGCTAAATACGTTCTTTCCACCGAAGCGGGGACTTCGCGTATTTCCTTTAACATATAATGAGGACAGCCGCCAAGTTCGAGACTTGCAGGCTCGGCAAGATTTACAAGTCTTTCGCGAATCACGCCTTGCAGATTGCAATCGAATATACTCGCGCCGTCGGAGGTCAGCAAAGCGATGTCGCCGTCCTGCAATACTGTAATTTCTTTACAGTATCCCGCAAGAGCCGGCGCGTCGCTTGCCGCGAAGTTTCCGTCCGAGCCGTAACCTATAATAGCAGGGTTTGCTCTTTTCGTAACGATGAGCCAATCGAAATCTGCGCACATTATCACAAGTGCATAGGAACCTATGAGCATATCAGTTACTTTTTTTACCGCCGCAAGAATATCGCCGCTGTAAAATTTATCCAAAAGTTTTACTATAACTTCGCTGTCTGTATCTGACAAAAATTTTTCTTCGCTTAAAAATTCAGATTTAAGTTCGTCATAATTTTCTATAATGCCGTTATGCGCAAGAGTGAATCTCCCCGCCGAATGGGGGTGGGCGTTTTCGTCCGAAGGTTTACCGTGCGTTGCCCAGCGCGTATGTCCTATCCCGACGTGTCCGCATAAAGTTTTCGCTTCGGCTTCGATGTTGGCTACCCTGCCCTGTTTTTTTACCGCCGAAATTTTTCCGTCAGAAACGACGGCAATGCCGGCAGAATCATAACCGCGGTATTCGAGCTGTTTAAGTCCTTTATAAATAATCTCCGCGGCGTTTCTTTTACCGCAGTAACCAACTATTCCGCACATAACCGACCTCTTACGCCGTCTATAATTTCGCGTATCCGTCCGCACGCGCATACGCAATTTTCATAACTTTCGCCTTCGGCTAAAATACGTATAACTTCTTCCGTTCCCGAAGGGCGGACCAACAGTCGTACTCCCAAACTGTTTTTTACCGTATTTATTTCGTCTTCTATTGCAGACATAATTTTGCGTTTGTTTTCGGCGGGAACGCTGACCAAAACCTGCGGATAACTTTTATAACCTTTTATAAGTTCGGACGCGCGGCATTTTTTTTCAACCAAAGCTTCCATTATCATAATTGCCGTTACCAGACCGTCGCCCGTGGTTTCGTATTTAGAGAAAACAACGTGACCGCTCCGCTCGCCGCCCAGGACACTGCCCGATTTCGACATTTCTTCGCAGACATTTTTATCTCCGACTTCACAAACCGAACAACTTATTCCTTTTGCGCCGAGGCTTTCTATAAGTCCGCCGTTGCTCATAACCGTGCAGACGATTTTATCGCCTGCAAGTTCTCCACGGGATTTAAGATAATCCGCGAGCATAAAAAGTTCCTCGTCGCCCGTAAGTATTTCTCCGCGCTCATCTACGCATATACATCTGTCGGCATCGCCGTCGAAAGCAAAACCTATATCGAGGGAATTATTTTTTACAAGCTCGGCGAGTTTCTCTATATGCGTCGAACCTACTCCGTCGTTTACGTTAATGCCGTTGGGATTATCGCCAATTACGAACGTCTTAGCGCCGAGTGCGTCGAAAACACTCTTTGCAATCATAAACGCACTGCCGTTTGCCGCGTCAAGTCCTACGCGCAGACCTTTATATGAACAAGTCGAAAGCGCTATGAGATGACCTATATACCGATTTCGTCCCGAAATATAATCGACCGTCCTTCCTATATTGACTCCGCTCGCTAGCGGAATATCCTTTAATTTACCGTCAAGGTATTCCTCGATTACGTCAATAACGCTGTCTTCGAGTTTTTCTCCCTGACCGTTCATAATTTTAATTCCGTTGTCGCAATAAGGATTATGGCTCGCGGATATCATTATCCCGCAATCGAACCCGTCACAACGCGTTATATATGACACCGAAGGAGTGGTGGTAACGTGAAGTATATATGCGTCAGCGCCCGAAGCCGTAAGCCCGGCGCAAAGAGCGTCTTCGAGCATATAAGAGGAAAGACGCGTATCCTTGCCTATTACCGCTCTGCACTTGCCTTTTTCTCTACCGTATAAATATCCTAATATCACTCCGACTTTATAAGCGTGCTCGGCAGTAATAGTAACGCCTGCTACGCCGCGGAAACCGTCGGTTCCGAAATACTTTCCCGTAAACGCACCTCCTTGGAATACGGAGTTTACCCCGTAGTTAAAGAATATGCGTCCGTATGCAAAAAAGGTGAAAGATGAAAGCGGACCCTGCGAAAACTTGACAACTTAATTGCAAATACTTATAATTAGGCTGTTATTTACGTCTGCGCAAACCGAAAAATCATCATATGTGTGAATTTCCGTTCAAGTGAAGCTACGCACAAATTTATTTCGGTTCAAGTGAATTCAAACACAAAAGAGCCTGCGCACACGTGTGTTTAAAACCAAATGAAACGCAAAAAACAAATCAGATTGTCCGTATGGCAGCTTCTCGCGCTTTTATATCTTGCGGGAACCATACTCGGAAGCGTGCTTTTAATACTTCCTTTCGCCACTCGGAGCGGACAAACTACAACTTATATAAACGCGTTGTTTACTGCGGCTTCGGCAGTTTGCATAACAGGCTTGTCCCCTTATGACATTGCTTTGCACTGGTCGCTGTTCGGGCAGCTCGTCATACTCCTGCTGATTCAGTTCAGCGGTCTCGGATTTATGACGCTTGTGTCCGCGGCTTTCCTGATTTTTAAACACGGAATGGGTTCGAGCAGCCGAAACGCATTTATGCTCGATTCCGGGGGAAAATACAACGGGATAGGCACGCTGTTAAAACGCATAGTAATCGGCACCGCACTCTGCGAAACAATAGGCGCACTTCTTTTAATGATAAGGTTTATCCCTCAGTTCGGCGCAGCAAACGGAATTTATTTTTCAATCTGGCATTCCGTTTCGGCGTTCTGCAACGCGGGTTTCGATTTAATGGGCACCGCCGAAAACGGAGGTTTCGTTTCACTGACGGCTTACGTCACGGACCCGCTTGTATCCATCACCCTCTGCGCGCTCATAATTCTCGGCGGTTTGGGTTTCGCCGTATGGGGCGACGTTATAGACTGTAAATTCAACTATAAAAAATTTCAGCTTAACACAAAAGTAGTGCTTATTGTAAACTTAATTTTAATAGTTTTCGGCACCGCGCTGTTTATGCTTTTCGAACGCGATACCTATAACGGTATGAATTTCGGACAAAGACTGTTAGCTTCGTTTTTCGACGCGGTCACCCCGCGTACTGCGGGCTTTGCGAGTACGGACTGTTCTGCGCTTTCGGACAGCGGTTATCTTTTAACAGTAATATATATGTTTATAGGCGGAGGTTCGGGTTCCACCGCGGGCGGCATAAGGGTCGGAACTTTCGCCGTAATAATGACGGGTATGTTCGCGGTTTTCCGCGGCAGAAGAGATATAAACATAGGGAAAAGGCGCATAGATTATTCTTTGCTTTCACAGGCTCTCGCTATATTTGCGGCTTTTTTAATGTGCGTGGTAGTGTCCACTCTCGCTATCGGCACGATACAGCCGGATATTTCGTTCGAACGCATACTTTTCGAAACGGTTTCAGCGCTCAGCAACGCGGGTCTTAGTATGGGGCTTACGCCAGAACTTAACACCGCTTCGAGTATAATCATAATACTTTTGATGTACGCTGGCAGAGTCGGAATTCTTACTCTTGCGCTTGCGCTCGGTGAAAAGAAAACAGCCGCCGAAATAAGAAGGCCTGTCGATTCTCTGTTAATAGGCTGACACTTCAAAAAGGAGAACTTAAATGAAATCTATTTTACTTATAGGTATGGGCAAGTTCGGACAAACGCTCGGAGAAAAACTTATAAATATGGGCGACGACGTAATGATAGTCGATAAAGACGAAGATTTGATAAACGCCCTTGCTCCGAAATACAACAACGCTTTAATTGCCAACTGTATGAACGAGGACAACCTTAAAGCGATGGACATCCCCTCTTTCGACGCCTGTGTCGTAGCAATAAGCGACGACTTCCAGTCCTCGCTCGAAATTACTTCTATTTTAAAAGACTTAGGCGCGAAATGGGTTGTTTCCCGCGCAGACACGGAAATACAACGTAAATTTTTATTCCGCGTAGGCGCCGACGAGGTCGTTTACCCCAACCACGATATTGCGGAAAAACTCGCGGTAAAACTCAATTCCGAAAATGTATACGATTATATCGAAATAGACTCTGAATATTCCATATTCGAAATAGCGATACCCGAAAGCTGGCACGGCAGGACGCTCGTAGACGAAAACCCCAGAGGCAAATACGGACTTAATGTACTTTTGATAAAAAAAGGCAAAAACATAGTCCCGTCCCCTAAGCCTTCTTACGTTTTCGAAGACGGCGACCACATCCTCGCTTTCGGTTCAACCGAAAAAATACTTTCTTTTACAAACAAAAATCTGCAAAAAGCAAAGTTAAAAGCTAAAAAGGCTAAACGCAATAACTATTAAACGGCAGTAAAATCAGCGGAGACGACCTATACGTCGTCTCCGCTGATTAATTTTACGCATATTCTTTTATCGTCTTCGCAACGTTTATAAAGTGGTCCGCGATACGTTCGGTATTCGATGTAAACGACAGAAACTGCGCGCTTGTTTCGACGGTACAAACACCGTAAGACAGACGGCTTATATGGTTCTCCGCCATTTTACGTGTAACTCTGTCGATTGTATTTTCGGTTTTCAGCGCTTCATTAAACGCTTTTAAGTCGAGTTCGCCGTAAGTTCTTTTTACGCAATCGTAAAGTTTCGATATAAGGGCTTTCAACTCCCCGATTTCAGCCAATGCTTTTTCAGAAAAACTCTGTTCCGACGATTTTAATTTTTCCGCATATTCGACTATATTTTCGGCGTAATCTCCTATCCGTTCCAAATCCGATACCGAGCGTATCGCCGTGGCGAGATATATACGGTCCTTTTCGCCGAGTTTCGTTTTAAGTAATCTCACTATAAACCGTCCGAGTTCTTTATTGAGAAAATTCAATTCTTTTTCGTTAGCTCTGAATTTTTCCGCACCTGTAAAATCAAGCTTGCATATGATTTCACAAGACGCGTTAAAGTTTAAAAAAGCTATTTCCGCCATATTCAGTATTTCATTCTTAATCTGCTGTACGGCGATAGGCGGCGTCGTTAACATATGGTCGTCTATAAAGTAAAGATGCGGGCCGTCACCCTCCTTGCGCTTCTTTTTGTCGGGAATGATTTTGGTAACGAGTTTAACAAGCAGTCCTGTAAGCGGTAATACTATTATAACGGTTACGACGTTAAAAACCGTATGGAACATAGCAAGCTGAGTCTGAGGAGCGGACGGTATCATTTTTTCAAACAAATATCCGAAATTAATTCCTCCTATTTGTAAAAACAAACCGACTATCATAAAAACCATAACGCCGCTCACGTTGAATACGACGTGCATAAGTGCCGTTCGTTTTGCATTAGTACCGCTCGTGAGCCCTGCAATCAGCGCGGTTATACACGTTCCGACGTTCGAACCCATAGTAATATAAATGCCCTGATTCAAATTAATAAGTCCCGATACCACCATAGTAATGGCTATCGAAGTCATCACGGACGAACTCTGTATGACCGCGGTCAGGAGCGCGCCTAAAAGAACCAATAAAAAAGGATTGTTAATTACCGCGAGAAAATTTTTAAGCTCTGCGGACTTAGCGAAAGTCTCCATAGAACCGCTCATCAACGAAAGTCCTACGAAAATCATTCCGAATCCCGCCATAATCCCTCCCGACTTACGGAGATTATCCCTTTTTGCAAATGCAAGTATAAACGCGCCGAAACCCGCAAATGCGGCGAATATTACCGAAGTCGATATCATATTCCCGCCAAACATACCGAGTGCTACTATCTGACCCGTTATGGTGGTGCCTATGTTGGCGCCGAATATAACCGTCGCGGCCTGTGTAAGCGACATAACTCCCGCGTTTACAAAACCTATAACCATAACCGTTGTAGCGCTCGAACTCTGTATAGCCGCAGTCGTTACAGTACCTACGCCCACCCCCACGAGTTTGCTTTTGGAAGTCTTAGCGAACAACGCCTTGAGTTTTTTACTGCCGAGCGACTCTAAATTCGAACTCATCATAGTGCAGGCTATCAGGAACACGCCGACGCCTGCTATTAATGTCAGGATAGAAGTCGCAATAGTTTTTGCATCCATATCTAAAATTTCACCTTGAATTTACTGCCTTTGCCGAGAACGCTCTCAACGCTTATTTCCCAGCCCGATTTAACGCATATTTTTTTTGCCACGGCAAGGCCGAGTCCGAATCCGCCGTTTTTGCCGTTATGAGATTTATCCACCGTAAAAAATCTTGAAAATACTTTGTCCAAATTTTCCGGCGCAACGCCTATTCCGGTATCCTCCACGGTAAGTTCTCGACTGTTAAGCGTCACTGTAATGCTTCCGCCTTCCTTATTGTATTTTATCGCGTTGCGCACGAGATTACCGAAAATTTCGCTAAGCCGCTCGTGACGGCTCATAATTATAACTCCTCCGTCTATCCTCTCCGCTATCGAAATATTCCTTTTGTCCGCCTCCGGCTTCAGCGCGCACAACATCTCCTTTGCGAGCGCCGAAAAATCGACTTCGTATGACGGCAATCCGTCACTGTCTATTTCGCTGTAATTTATAATACAGGCTATCAGATTCGTCAGTCTTTCGCTCTGATTCAAAATAGTTTTATACGCAGTTTTTTGCTGTTCCGAAGACATTCCTCCCGCTTCCAGAAGTTCGGCGTATCCGTGAATCGATGTAAGAGGGGTATTCATTTCGTGCGTAACGTTGGAGATAAATTCGTCTTTCGAAGCGCGTGCTTTTTCGGCAAGTTCTTTTTCTTTGTTTATTTCATCCAACTGTCTTTTTATGTCGCGGTTACGTTCGTTGAGAATTTCGGCTACGGGTCTAAGCTCTGAATATTTACTTACAACTTTCGAATTTGCCGCCGCGTCCTCCGCAAGTTTTTTCACGGGAGTAATAATAAAATATGTCGAAATAAACGCGATAATCGCACACAAAGCAATTATTATTGCCGAAAATTCCAAAAGCGTAGGAAGCGTGTTCGCGAATATTTTCCAATCCGAATCGGTAAACAATGCAATACGCACTAATAATCCGCCATCGAAACTCTTACAGTAATACGCCATATTTTTCCCGAGGGTCGAACTCCCGCGCACCGCAAAACCCTCGCCGTGAAGTATTGCGTCTGTAACCTCCGACCTGTCGGCATGATTTCCCATTCCTCCGTCCGCAAGACTGTCGGCCAGCACGTTTCCCTGTCCGTCCATAAACGTGACGCGCGCGCCGTTAAGTTTTTCGGAAAACTCTTTCGCTCCTTCCGCGTTTAAAGGATATTCTCCGCTAAACCCGTTCATATATACCCTCAAATAATTTTTGCTGTCGTTAATCGAGGAACGGTAATAAACCTGCGTCGCCGCGAAAGTAAAAATCAATACGCAAACAAGCGTTATTCCCAGCGATAAAAACCATATCCGCCATTTCATAAAAGAACTCCCTTAATTTTCATAAGTCAGTTATTGCCTGTTAACTATAGTTTGTAACCTATTCCGAATACGGTTTTTATATTTACGCCGAATTTGCGCAGACGCGCGACGTGATTGTCGAGTGTCCTCGTCTCGCCCGCATCATATCCCCATACGTCCGTTAAAATCTTATCGCGCTGTAAAACTTTACCTGCGTTCAGCATAAAATATTTCAATAAATCGAATTCCTTCCTTTTAAGCATAGCAGGCGTTCCGTTTATTTCACAGGAAAAAGTTTCGGTATTGAGAGTAATGCCGCAAACGTTTAATACTTCCTGCTGTTTCCTGCTCCTTAGTCTTGCCTTCACTCTCGCCGTCAGTTCGAGAACGGAAAAAGGTTTAGCTACATAATCGTCCGCGCCTGAATTCAGTCCGTTCACTTTATCTTCTTCCTTGGAAAGAGCGGATAGCATAATACAGCTCACTTCGGGGTACTTGCTTTTTATACTCCGAAGTGCGTCAAGTCCGCTGCCGTCCGGCAGCATTATATCGAGTAAAGCAACGTCGGGACGTTCTTCGGAAAGAGCGTCTGTAAACGATTTCAAAGTACAAAACGACTTGAATTCAAGACCGCTCATCTCCAACGCGACTTTAACAAGACCGCAAATACTTAAATCATCTTCAAGTATAAACACTTTGCCTTTCATAATTTACCTCAAAAAAATTAACGTCTCCCCCCCTCGCTGTCTATATCTATATTATCATATTTTTGTAATAAATAACTTTAAAAATTGTAATAAAAATGTAAAACAGAAATTTAGTCAACATAAAAAACAAAACTCAAAAGGATGAATTTTATAGGAAATTTCCAACGTAAACAAATAATTAGCCCACAACACTTCGCAAGAGAAGTGTTGTGGGCTATATTTTAATAATAGAACGCTAAATTGAAATTTAGCGGCGTGTCGCCGCGGCCGCGTATCTTTATTGCCGAACAGCTTGACTGACTTCACTGCACGTCAAATTGAAATTTAACAGTTTTTACATATTATAAGTGCGCAATCTTTTTCAAAACGAAAATTCGCCCATTTCCTTCCTATTTGTCGTACAAAATAGTTTT
>CAJTNY010000029.1 GCA_910577875.1 uncultured Christensenella sp. | reverse complement strand
GCGCTATCTATAATTGCTTTTTCAGTTATTTCCGAATTTTGACAAAAGAACTCGTATGCAATATTTCCGCCAAGTGAAAATCCTGCGACAGCGTAAAGCGACGTGATGCTATTTGCGATTAAAAATTCTTTGATTCGGTGAATCTCGTCCGACGTTGAAATGTAGACGGTATCTTCGTGATGCCCCGTTAACGTAGGAGTAATTACAAAATAATTTTTTGCAAGCAAGTCCATTATCGGCGAAAAGAAGTCCGCACTCGTGAACAGAGTATGAATTAACAAAATCGCTTTATTGTTTTTGTTGCCGAAAGTATTGAAAATCATATTAAATATCCTAGATATGGCGATATTTTAGCAATTAAAAAAATAAAAGCGACCTAAACTTAACGCATAAGTGGTTCGTTTTAGGTCGCTATTGGTGGGAGGAGGTGGATTCGAACCACCGAAGTCGGAGACGTCAGATTTACAGGGCAATCTGATAATAAAACCTCCGAAAAACGGTCTAAAACGCACTTTTTGGGCTTATTTTTAATTAAAATTCGTTATTTAGCATTGTTTAAATTTTGGGATTTTTTTGGGACTAAACGCCTTATCTATTATATAAGCGGCTTAAATAGTCCACTTTTTTTGCCTCTTTTAACATAAATTCGTCTGTAAAATGCGTGTACACGGTTGACGTCATCGTCTTATCTGCGGCGTGTCCCGCCCAAACCGAAACGACCTCGCGCGGAACTCCGCATTCCTGACAGCGTGTTATAAACGTATGCCGCAGTTCGTGCAGGTGGTGATTCGGACATATCTTTTTAAAGTTTTTGGTAAGTACGTCCGGAGTTACCGAAATTGCTGCTTTAAACTCTTTCTTTGTTATGCCGGCAAGATAAGGTGCAAGCATAGGTGTAATAGGAATTTTTCTTGTTGTCTGATTTCTTCCGGCTTTTATTTTACCGTCGTCAACAATAATAAAATCTTCTTCGATACGCGCAGAACAAAGCTCGCCGCGGCGCATACCCGCGAACAGCAGGAATACGTAAGATAATTTATATGGATTGTCAATAACGAGTAGTTTACTCTCTTCAACCACAGACAGCGCAACGCTTTTCTTTGGTTCGTGCTTCAAAGTGTGAACGCCGTCCATAGGATTATACTTAATCAGACGTTCTCCCAAGGCTGACTGAAAGATTTGTGTAAGCAGAAGCTTTACGTTCCGGAGAACGTTATAAATCTTTTGCCGTTCTAACTTCAATAGCAGGGGCTGTATTTGCATAGCGGTTATACTGTCAATACTTTTGTTTTTAAAGTACGGTTGAATATGTACCGTGTAATTGTTCAAATAATTTTTGTAAGTGTTGGGTTTTATAACCGGCTTTTTTATAAGCTTAAACCACTTTTCCGCAAAGTCGTTAAACAAAATCCGTTTAGCAACGGTAGTTTTAGCTTTTGCATTTCTTGTCGAGGCAATATTATTAATAAAATTTTCTGCGGCTTTATCAACAGTCTTTCCTGCACCAGAATACGGAACGTAGTTTATGGTGCAGCGTATTTCATAAAGTCCGTTGGTTTTTCGCCGCAAATGTTTTTCAAACCATTCCCGGTTGAAAATATCTCTGAATTTTTGTGGCATTCGTTTTAACTCCTTTTTGATTTTCTCGAATGCCGTTTTGCTTAAATTTTCTTTTGTCCTTTTAGTAAGCTCTCTGTCGTCAACCTCCTTCGGTAAAAATGCCTGTTGCTTGGCAGGCTCCAATAAATTAAATATTAAACCCGCAATCAGTTCGTGGTTGCGGGTTTCTTTGTATTCGATTTCTTCTGCGAGTTGCCGCTGAAATGTAAATATTTCAGCAACTATTCTGCAAAGAAACTCGTTTACTTGTTTTAAGTTTATCATAGCAGTTCTCCCCGTGTAAAAAGTGTAGGACTGCTATTGTATAACTTTAATATGCAACCGCGCTATCTGTTTCAATATTCAGGTTGAAGTTTTTTCAGTAATGCCGACCATACGAAGTACAAGCTCCTGACTGCTACGGGGTAGCTTTCGGTATTCTTCAACAAGCTGCCGCTCTTCATCAGCGTATTGTTGCATAAGCGGTGGAAGAGGTTTTACGCTTGAAGCTTCTGCCGGAACGCGGGTGCCAAAATCGTCCTCAAGCCCAAGCAGATAGTCAGCGGAAACATCGAAGAACGTCGACAATTTTCTAATTGTCGCCGCCGTCGCCTCGTTACGGTTTACCTCTATTTTCGCAATAGTTGCTTGGTTAACTCCTATTGCGTCCGCCAATTTTTGTTGACTAATATTACGCTCTTTACGGAGTTCACAAATAATTTTTCCTATTGTCATACCACGATTTTACAGAAAAATATGAAAAATGTCCTTGACAATGGCATATTCCATTGCTATACTGTTAATAATGGCAAATGCCATTAAACGCGCGCGTATGCGTAGAAAACAAAAATCCTGCCGAACGGCGGAAACCCGCAGGGAAAAGGGAGCAATAATGAGTGCATTTGAGATAGCAATAACCGTTTTATTGAGTTTTATAACAACCGGTTTTTGTGCGTTATTTATGCAAGCGTTTGTTTTACTTGGCAGAGTAATAGAACGTTTTGATAAAAAAGAAAAGCCCGCTTCGGAGAACGAAACGGACGAGCAATAAATTTATAAATTTTTCAAGGAGTTTTGAATTATGGCAAAAAGAAAGACTTATGCGAGAACGGGCAAAGGCTGGAAAGCGTTAGCGCTCATTTTGGCGGGCGTGTTAATACTGGGCGCAGCTTACGGGATAGGCTACGGGATAACCGGCAAGACCAACCCCATAGACTGGTTGAAGAAAGGCGAACAGCCGTTGCCGGACAGCGACGTGCAGGACTTACGTATTGAATTAACGGCAATAGCCGGCGGCAGCCTTGTATCAGACAGCGCGGTATCGGCGGAACTGTTGGATACGCCTATGGCGCTATCGTCAAGCGGCGACGTTATGACGGTAACGGCAACAGTAAAACACGCAGACGGAAGCGAAGTATCAGACTACTATCAGACGGTAATTTTTGAAGGCGTTGGCAGTGATTTTGACAGCTATTTCAATCTTACCGTAAAGGGCAATACGGCAACGGTAACTTGCAAGCAAGCCTTTGACGGTACCCGCGAGCTTAAATGTACGTCGGCATTTTCTTCCGAAGTCAGCAACACGGTAACGATGACCTATGCAAGACGTCCTGAAAGTATGGGAGTAAATTTCGGCGAATATGACGGCGGAACAGCTACAGGCTTAACGTTCTATACGCGTGATATTGCAAATACGGCAACGCTTAAATTGAGCGATAAAGCGAGCGTATCGAACTCGGACTGGAATACGGCGCGGATAAAGCTGTTGAACAGTATCGAGCTTGGCAAAGGCTCTACGTTTAACCAGTTCAATACCTATACGATAACCGTAAGTATACCGGACGAACTAAAATCGCAGTTAAAATCTAATCTCAGTACGCTGTTAGGCGGCGACAACTGGGGAACGTATACAATCAACTATCAGGGTCAAAACGCAAGCTCTGAGTTTAGCTCAAATAAGGTAGAAGCGCTTACGCAGTACAACCTGTTTGACGGCATATTCGGCGGAAAAATGGGCGACATCGTAATGTATAGCAACGGTCAGGCAATGGCAACGTTTATGGATACGCTCATCAGGTACAGCCAGACGGGCGGCTATAACAACGGAACTACAGCGTTGTTTAACGTAGCCGTAGAAGTCAATTACAAATACGGCGGTACTTCTACCTGCAATTATGAGATTTACGCGGACTTCTGCGACGTATCGCAAATTACTTTTAATGATAGCAACCATATTTTTTAAGGCGGTGCAGAAATGCGAAGCGCAAGAAAATTTACATATTTGGCAGTTGTTATCTTTGTAATAGCTGTAATTTCCTCCATAACCGGTAGCGTTGGCGGCTTAGCCGTCAGCGCTGCCGAAACGTCTTATACAAACGTCATATACGATTTACAAAAAGACGAGCAGTTTAATTACAGCAAATATCCGGTAAAGCCGTTAAGCTACGGAATGGAAGTCATACAGATAGCCGAAAGCACGTCGGACGAGCTGTTTATATACGTGTACCACCACGTCGGCGAAACCAAGACGTTGACGGCGACGTCAATTAAGTTCTCTACTACGGTAGGCGCAAGCGTGTATTACGAGCTGTACGGCTTAACGCTCCTGAACTCTGCGGGAACGCTCTACAAGTACAAAGTAAACGACTTCACCGTTAAGGCGGATAACGTGCGGTATTATGAAATATCTTCGATACAGCGGAAGCACGTCAATAACATAGACGGCGAACCCGAAGCGGGCAATACCGTAAGCGAAAAGGCGTATGCAGTCGGGCAGAAATGGACGGTGTGCACTACCGAAGACGGTATAAGCTACGATATGCAACCGGTTGAAGTCGTTGAAATAGATATGCAGACGGTTGGCTTCAGACGCTATTCAAACGGAATTAACCCGTTTATCCTGAAGGGCAGCGCGTGTGATGCGCATTTCCTTGCGTTCAGTACAAAGCGCACTATAGACCGGCTGATAAGCGCGGACTTGATATTTAACACGCAAACGTTTGAGAAAGCGAACGGCAATTTAACTTACGGCAGCAAAACGCGCCAAGCTGTAACGCTGTATTCGGACGAATATGCCGAGAACCCCGCGGGCGGCTGGCTTGGTAAGAAAGCCAAATGGGACAGAATGGCGGGCACAAAGGACTTTCTGAATTCTGGGCTTGAATTTAAAGCCGAAGAAAAAGAGCTTTTCCAAAAGTACGACTGGGTACTTAACTTTTACGAAACGACTTTTGATATAGACAAAAACTATCAATGGGGCGATAACCTGTCGTTTATATTCACGGGCGACCCCAGCTACATATACGACATATCGGGAACTAAGGTAAGCGACGTAACGCTTATGCGCTTGGAGTTCGAAGCTGAAGGCAGGGTATTAAACCTTGGCGTTGTATCCGATATCCAGAGCGGCAGCGGAAAGCCAACGAACGGCAAAGACCCGTTCAGGCTTTCGGATATCCCTTGGTGGGTATGGGTTATAGTTGCGGTTGTACTGCTTATAGTGGTTGTAATCGTATTGAACATTCTTTCGCTATTCTTCCCCGTTGTAAATGTCGTTTTAAAAGCAATCTGGGCGGTTATCTCCGCTCCCTTCCGCTGGATAGGAAACGCTGTGAAGCGCGGACAGGAACGCAAGAAGGCAACCGCCGCTACTTCCGCCAAAAAGAAAAAAACCAAAAGCAAAGAAATCTAAAAAAAGCCGTCGGAGCAAATAAACGCTTTCCGACGTCGTTAAATAAGCTTGCCGCGGTAAGCCGCGGCTATATGCTGGCAAGAAGTCTAAAGCTTTGCGCCGGCTTGTAAAATCTCGGCTCCTGCATTGCCGTAAACGGTGCAGGGGTTGAGATTACGGGAACGACAGCCCGCAAGGGCGTTGAAATACATTTTTAGGAGATTTTACAAAAATGACAAAGGAACAAATCAAGGCAGAAGTAACAAAGACCTTGCAAAAGGTTGACGAACAAGACCGCCCCACGGTTATCCGACAAATACGGGTAAAGGCTTTAATGCTATCAATGTTCAGTGGGTTATCGGAAGAAACGTTGGACGCAATTAACGAAGCTTGCACCGAGTTCACAGGGGTGCAGTGATGAAAAGAACTATGAACGTTGAATTAAGCATATCGGAAGTAAACACTATACTTAACGCGTTGCAAAGTCAAATACATTCAGACGTTGAATTTTTAAATACAAGCAATGCAGCATTAAACCCTGCGGGCAAAGAATTTCAAACGTTTTTATCAATTATAAACGATATGAACGTAGTTTATTTAAAGCTATCAAGCTTAGTCGAGGACAACGAATAATGACAATGCGCGAAGAAGCATTAAGTGGTTGCCCGTTTAGAAAATTATATTTATCGGATTTCTATTGCGCAGTAAGCCCTTGGGGAATGGAAATTGTAACAGGATTTGAAATGTGCGCAGTGGACTGGGAAAGTTGCCCAAATTATCAAGAAAAGATAAAAAAGGATTCAATTAAAATCAAGACGGAGAAAAAATGACAGTCTTTTTTATAATCAGCTTTATAGTTAGCCTTATTGCGCGGATACTCTTTGGTGCGTTCGTTGACGAAGTCAGCGTATTTGCAAAGCTCCTTACGCCGTTTACTTGGCTTACGGTAATTTTTGCAATTCTCGCTGCGGTGTTTATCGGCATTAAGATTTATAAGGAAATTACGGAAAAGAAAAAATAATGGCTGGTACGACGAATGATAACGTTAATTAGCGGTATAGCGGGCGCCGCAAGTCCCGCTCCAGCCCCACTCACGGCAAAATGGGTAAGTCCGTGGAGAATGAAACCTGACAATTTGGGCGTCTGACTTTTCGGCTAAGTTTTGTGAGTAAAACTTTCCGCAGTTCCGGCGGACGGAAACGGTTGAGAGCTTACCGATAAACTCTACGTGCTTGCCCCACGACAGCGGGCTTTACACCTTGGCTTCCGCACTGCCCGGAAAACGGTGCGGGGGTTAAGGGGACGAATTAAACACTCTTTCCGGGGAGTTTAAAATAAATTTTTAAGAGGTGTAACAAATGAACAAACAAGAGAACTTAAAGAAGAAGTACGGCATTACAGACGAAGAGCTTAAACGCGCTATAGACCAAATTAAACTTGGTAATATCGCTTGCAGTGGTGCTGTGCTTTGTGCTATTTGCGAGTTGTTGGCAAACGGCGACATTAAAGGTAATGCGCAGCAAAGTAAGATTATATTTGCGAACGTAGAACACGAGCAGTTTTATAAGGAACAGCTTGCAAAGGTACGTACAAACGATTGTTATCATAGGGCGCTAATATATACGATTGGAATAACTGAAGATACGCGCAAGCATTTTAATGAAATTTTCAATATAAAAACTGACTGTATAAATGCAGACTGCATACACACAGGCTGGGTAACAGGAACGGACGTAAGGGCTATACGGTTGGCGTATAACCTATACACAGGTTTTACTCCGGATAATGATGATATCTTAAAATATTCGGTAAGTCAGATATTCGAGTACGGTTGCATTGAATACTTCTTGCAAGCTGTATCTTTAAGGTTTGAATGAGGTGGCGGAATGAAACCTATAAGCACGATACTGTATGAAGTCGGTAGTGCAGAAATTGCCGCATTACCGGTTTGTTATACGGTCCTTCAGTATAATACCGAAAGTAAAAGATATGGGTTGTTGCAAGCGCATATAGACTATTTTCCGATTATGAAGAAATTCAAATATTTTCTGTTTCAGGCGCCGCCCCTGCCGACAACGCAAAGTTTTACTGAATCAGCGGTGGAGGTGCAGAGATGATGAACCCCGAAATAGTTGCCCTTCAGGAAAAAGAAGACCGTATAATGGCGGAAGGGTTTGTAGAAAGCGTTTATGCGGATTTAAGTGATATAAAACATAGTTTTTTCCGAATCGGGTTCAGACTTGCGGAGGCAAGCAAAAACTGCTATTATAAGCCGCTCGGTTATCAGAACATAGCAGAGCTTGCCGAAGATAAATTCGGCTTTAAGAAGTCAACTACATATCAGTTAATTCAAATTTACGAGCTTGCGCACAATGAGCAAGCACCATTCCAAATAGCCGAAAAATACGAGCCGTTTTCAAAGTCGCAGTTGGAAGAGCTTTGCCGCCTGAAGTATCTGTCGGCGAACTTTACGGAAATAGTACGACCTTCGGATACGGTGGCGGATATACGAGAAGCTGTAAATATATGGAATAAGCATTATTTTGAATGTTACCAGAAAGTACATAACATAGCGGAGCTTTTAGAGAAATACAGAGAACCAAAGCAAACCGCTCAGGGTGAGCGACTTCAAGGACAGTTGCCGGGACAGACGGTAATAGATATATCGGAAGTTAAGAACGTTGAAGATTTTAACGAAGTCAATAAATTTTCCGGATATTCGGAAAATTCGGCAAACGTGTTGGACGAGCCAGAAATGTTATCTGAAGCGTTCGCGCCCGCGATGACAGACGGGGAGCTTATAGACTATTGTCTGAAAGAGGGCTATGGCTGCGGCAAGCACGGTAAGTTTGAAATTTATGAATTTTACTATTATAGGCAACCAACAAGAAATCTGTTTTTGGATTTTATAAAGCGACAATACGGGACGGGCGGACACGGCGGTGCAGGACTTGTAATAGCAAACATAGATTACGCGCCTTCAAAAGGCGTAACAATCGAACGTCTGAGCGGCGGCAAGCTTGAATTGCCGTGGACATACATAACCGGGCGAATAACTCGCTTAATCGAATGTTGCAATTATTTAAGCGCCGAAGAGCAAACTGCTTATATACAATGGAAAGCACAGCAGGACGGGCTAATAGTGAACGAAGCGCCCGCCGCCGAACCAGCGCTGTCAGTGAATGCCGTAGATTCGGAAAATGAAGTAGTAGATGAAAAGCAAACCCGCCGTAAGTTGTTGGAAAAGCTTTCAACAAATGAGCTTGCAAAAGAGATTTGCAGCCACATTTATGCAAAGTCAATAGGTTATACGGATTTTATGCCGCTTGAAAGTTCAATGCGGGAGTGGTTAATTAAATGGTTTAACGAGGTGGTCGAATGATACAGACAAGGTGGTCCAGATATGACAAAGAAGAAAAAAAGTAAAACATTAAAACAGTCGGCGCAAATGCCGACTAAAAATAAAAAGTCTGCCGTAACCGGCAATTCAATTAATGAATCAATGCAAGTATTCCCTGATAAATATCCATTCTGGGCGCGCTTAAAAATAAGTAAACGCCGTACAACACTTGTAATTGATGAGGCGCAGGCTGTTGATAAGCAGAAAAAGAAAGTAGTGCCGGGCTATGTACATAGAGAGGCAACAAGCGTAAAGCATAAAGGGCTTGAAGAAATTAAACCAAACCCGGACAAAACAAAAAAACAACCAATGTATTTGAAACCCGCAAAGAAGTTGCCGAAGCAATTATTCGAGCCGCATAATAAGCCGTTGGATATGCCGGAAGAACTTAGGAAACGTTATGAAGGAAACAATCGTAAAGGCGATAACGGTAACGGCGAAAAAAAGACATAAAAAAAGAGTTACCTGTTGCGTCCTTTCGACTGACGGCATAAAAATTTACGCCCGCCCCTCATTTGGGGCTGTCCCATAAATGGGATTACCAGTAACTCTATGTCAATAGAATACATCACTAAATTAAAAAAGTCAAATAAAAAAGGAGAATAAAATTATGGCAAAAAGGTATTTTGTGAATGGTAAGCAAATTACTACCGACAAGCTTAAACAAATAGAAAAGCGCAACCAAGAGCTTATAAGCCGTGGTACAGCGGAAGACTTGGTAAAATGCAAAGTCATCTGCACGGTAGACGGAGAACACGCGGTTTTCGGAATGGCAAGACCGCCGAAGCTTACGCCGGCAAAGCCAGCGACGGCGCCAAAAAAAAGGGCGAGTAAAACGACCACCAAGAAAACTATAGGGAATAATCAAAGAATTAATTAAGGCGTATGGAAACTAAACCTGACTTAACGTTAGTTGTCGGCAAAAGAGGTTTTGGCAAAAGTTCATTTTTAGCGTATCAAGGACACAGGGCATACTCTAAGCGCGGGAAATATTTAAAAAGCCATTCGGCAGCGCTGACGGCGAAGCTTAATAAAAAGTTTGGTTTACGTTTAACTCCGCCGCCTGACGTGCCGATATATTCAATGATGAAAATGCGCTTTTTAGCCGGTTATAAAAAGTGGTATGAACCGTTTTTCATTAACCCGTATTATCTTGGAGTAAATGACGGCAGTAAAATACCTACGCAATACGTTGCGCCGGGAAGTGTAGTTATAATACCTGAATTGCAGCGTGTTATAAATAGCCGCAAGAGCGGTTCACTTCCGGACCGTCTAAGCCAGTGGTTTGAAGAAAGTCGTCATTTTGATATCGAGTTTTGGGGGGACGGTCAGCGCGGGCATTTAATGGACTTGAACGTGCGAGCAATTGCCGATAAAATCATTGAAATGCAGGGTATAGAGAACGAGGTTGACTGTTTAGACCGAGTGATTAGAACGACTTGGCACTGCCGCGAATTTACGCATTTGCAAGACTATGACGAGTACATAAAAAATGCTAATGCTCGGTGTTATACTGAAACAACGTATACGTATAACGGAAACATATTCAATTGCTATGACTCAAAAGAACGTAAGCGTGATTTTATACCGCCGAAGGGTCAGGATTTTTCGTATGCAAGGCATTTATCGGCGGAGGAAATATCTAAATTACCGCAAAAGCAAGCTGAAATTTACAATTTAAGCGAACCGTCGTGGTTCAGGGGCGGAGATGAAACGAAATAAAAATAAGCAGCAAAAAATGCGGCATAGAGAAAAATTTAATTTAAAAGTTTACAATGATTATCCCGTAATACTGGAAGATTTATTTGAACTAACCGAGAAATATACAAGCCGCTCGGTGGACTTGCAAACCCATAAAGATAATATGGACGGAGATGTTTATATTATAGCTCAGGCGTCTTTAGCGGAACAGTTTGCTGCTGAGTTAGAGCTTAAACGAGCGCAGGCGCAAAGCAATGCTGACATAAAGTTCTATTTGGCAGAAGGACTAACCGAAGAATTAAGAATATTTTCAAAGCGTCGGTATCTCCGTTGGTATGACAGCGCAATGAAAAAAATACTTGATGAACGAATTTCTTGCGAAGCAGGCGGGCGGTTAGCCGAACTCGGCGAGGGATTTGAACCTGACGAAACAGAGAACTTATTCAATACTATTGTGGACGAGTTTGTGCCGGCAATTAAGCAGAGAAGATTTATATGGAAGAATAAGGGTTACTTAATTTGGTTGCTATCGGAAGGTGAGCAAAACGGCGCTTTCAAAACGCCTGAAGAATTGTTTGACTTAGTATCAGAAGTACTGGTACCGAGAATCTGTATAAAGAACTTCAGAAAGAAATACGGCGATTATTTAAAGGGTTTACTATCCGCATTTTTATATAAACAGAGCTTGGAAGAAGAAATGCCGGAAGCAGAAACTTCTGACAATGTGCAAGCCCCCGCGGAAGCAGCGGAAAGCGCCGTAGAACCGACGGAAGAAGTACCGGCTGAAGAAACACCAGAACCTGAAGAAGAGGGCGCAGAAGACGAGCTTGACGAATACGCGGAACTTGAAGAGCTGGAAGAAGAATTTGACGAAGATTCCGAAGATGAGCTTGACGCGGAAGAACTCGAAGAGGAACCTAAGCTTGAACCGGAAGAACCGATACAGGAAGAAAATCTAATGACGCTCGCTGATAACGCGCAAATGCTTACGTGGGTACCGCAAGAAACTGATAATCAGAACGATAACGGCGAAACAGTAAACGAATAACAGTAAACGAATAATAGACAAGGAGGGCTAAGCAATGAAACAAAATGAAAGATTAATAGAAAAAATTTGGAGATTTCCCTGCGCTGATTGCCCGACGGTTGGAGAGTTTCCTGACAAGGACGCGCCCAAAGCAAAGGGTTGGGCGATAGCCGCGGGCGGCAAAAAGTGTTATTGCCCTGCCTGCGCACTTAAGCACCGTTCTACGGGCTGTAAGGGCTTTAATGGCGACGGTAACAGCGCACAGCAAATTTCTATAAGCGGGGTGTAAGTTATGCAAAAAATAAGTCTTAAAAAACTTTTTGACCGACTTTGCAATACTGAATACGAATTTCTGAAGTTAATCAACCGTGAACGGGGTTCAGAGAGCGGACCGCTCGATTATAACGAGATATCCGCTACGCTGAACGTAGACAAACGTAAGCTCTATTCGGCGACAAAACGGCTTGTTAATACTGGGGTGCTTATTGCCGAGGGCGAGAATTTCAAAATAAACGAAGAGATTTATAAAAATGAGTAATACATTAATGCCTAATAATCTTGAAGCAGAGCAGTCGCTTTTAGGCTGTATGCTTATGGATAATGAAATACTTACGGAAGTAGCTGGCGGACTACAGCGGGAAGATTTCTATCAGGAATCGCACCAAATAATTATGGGGGCGATTAAGGAGCTTTTCAGTGAGCATAAGCCAACAGATATAGTTACGCTTTCAGATAAACTTGAAAATGCCGGCGAGCTTGATGACATCGGCGGGATTTCATATATAACCGAGCTTGCGCAAATAACGCCTTCCACGGCAAACTATAAATATTATTTTGATATCGTAAAACGCGACAGCTTAAACCGCAGTATGATACGCGCCGCGCGTGAAATAATTGAAAACGCTTCCAAAAGTGAAGATGTGGCGGCAAGTATTCAATTTGCAGAAAGTAAAATTTACGCAGTTTCGCAAACGCAAGATAGCTCAGCGATTGAAGACGTTCGCGCCGTTGGCTTTTATGACGTTATGGACCGATTCAATATGATGGAAGCCAACAAGGGAGCTTTACGAGGCGTTCAGACGGGTTTCTTTAGATTAGACAAGCTTACGAACGGTTTGCAGAAATCGGACCTCATCGTGCTTGCTGCACGTCCGGGAATGGGTAAAACGTCGCTTGCAATGAATATCGTTGAACACGCCGCCGTGTATGGTGGTAAGGTGTGTGCGGTTTTCTCTTTGGAAATGCCTAAAATCCAAATCAAAGAACGTTTAATGTGCGGGGTTGCGGGGGTAAGTATGTCTGTCGCAAGGTCAGGAAAGCTTAGCGACGATGACTGGAAGCGTATCGCTAAGGCTAACACTGAGTTAAATAAAAGTCCACTATATATTGACGATAGTGCGCGTGTTACGCCGGCGGAAATTCTCTCTAAATGTCGCCGCATTAAGTCTAAGAACAGCGGGAAGCTGGACCTTGTAATGATTGACTATATACAGCTTATGTCAAGCGGAAAGCACCGTAGCGGCGAAGAGAATAGGACTCAGGAGGTGGCAGCTATAACGCGCGAATTAAAGCTTATGGCAAAAGAGCTTGACGTGCCGGTTATTGCGCTTTCGCAGCTCCGCCGTATTCAGAGCGGCGAACCGCAGCTATCGGACCTTAGGGAATCGGGCGCAATTGAACAGGATGCAGATATAGTAATGTTCATCAATCGTCCTGACGTTGGAGTTTCGGAAGAAGAATTGAAAAGCAAGCAGATTACAAAAGGTTCGGCAATTCTTAACGTAGCAAAGCACAGGAACGGTGAGCTTGCAAGACTCCCGCTCAGATTTAAGGGCGAGCTTGTAAAATTTATAGACGCAGAAATAGAGGGTTGATATGGCAGCAATGACGGCGCCAAAAAAGAATAAAAGAGAACGCGGGGAACTTTATTATATAGGCGTTTCCCGCGGTTTCCGCGCGCCGTCGATAACCTCGTCGGCGTGTTGGTTGGCGGGGCTTTTAGAGAGCTTTCCCGGCACACGGCGAACGTATAAGGATATTACCGGAATATTAGGACTTCCGTCTGCGACTATAATGCGAGGTATTCAGAAGCTTAAGCAGCACGGTTTATCAAAAGAGGGTATGAGTACATATAAGTTCGATGACGAGCTTAAACAAAACAAAGGCAAATGGTATTGTCCATTGGCTATTATGACGGAAACATTTAAAATATACGACGATGACGGCAACGTAATCGATGAACGAAAGCTTACCTACAGTATGCAGGACGTTTATTCTTATTTTTATACCAAACTTTCAATCGAGTACAAGAAAAGTAAAGGGCGCTTAGAGTTTACGAATAAAGAAATAGCGGACGAGCTGCAGCTTGATGAGGGCACGGTAGCCAAGGCTATTGATATTTTAAAACACGCTAAATTAATATATTTTCCCAAAGCAAATAAAGGCGTAAACGGGCATAAAAAAAGCGTTGTTAGTCTAAAGAAAAGCTGGAGTTGGTTCCGTAAAGAAAAAGCTTACAGGGGGCAACAGAATACCTCTAAAAAGGCACCACAGCCCGCAGAGCTGACGCGGGAGCAGTTCTACGCAGAGTTACAGGCAAACGCTCAAATAAAGGCTGACAAGGCTATTAGAAGGGCAGAAAACAACAAGAAATATAAGCAACTTACTGACGATATCTTAAACCTCCGCGCACAATGGTACCGAGCTTTAGGTGATGACGTTAAAGAACGGGAGCTTTCGGATAGAATGGAAGTCCTTAATAAGCAACGTACAAATGTACTTAATAATATCGGGCTTTCTGAAGGACAGTTGAAACCTGAATACTATGCTAAGTGCAAATGCTGTCAGGATAGCGGCAGGAAGACTGACGGAACATCTTGCGAGTGCTTTGATAAGCGTAAACGCGGTTCGCCGCCGAGAAGCGCCGAAAGAACTACCAAGGGAATTGCATAAGAAAATTTAAAGCGCAGTAAACGGCTGCGCTTATAGTAGTTGATAAAAAACTAAAAATCAGATAACCGCATCGGGAATACGGTGCGGTTTTTGTATGCAATTTTTTAGAGTGGGAATTTTGAATATTTTGATAATCAATTTTCGTCGTAGAATAATCAAAATTCCGTTTTTGCTTTCCTATTATATATAAAAGAAAAAAAGAAAAGCGTTTAACGCAGTTGGGCGCGTTAAACATATGTTTATATTTTGTAAAAGTGTGCGCCGTATGCGGTGCGAAACATTGGGTTAGGTAGAAAAAGTGCGCCCAAGGGCGCGGAACTGCCGTGTTGGCGTAAAATCATTCATTTTTTGTTAATCATTTCTTTTCTAAATGCGGAACCCGCACCGCCTATGGCGGTGCTTGACCACATTTTTAATTTTGACAACTAATAAGTTGTCAACGTCGGAGCAAGGCTCATTCACCGTAAAATGGTTTGTGTTTTGTAAATCATTCTCAACGCTATATTTTGGCTATACAGGCACATAATAGACTTATGGCACAGTTTGTCAAAGTGTATGTTACCGTGGTTTTGCGCGTTGATTCCGACGGTAGAATGAAGCCGCTCACAATCTAATGGGAGGACGGGCGACAATATGATATTGCAAAAGTCATTGATAAGTGTTCCGCGTCGCCCCGGCACGTTGGAAGTATGCCCACCGTGCGCTATACCGTTTTGATTCAGGGACAGACACGCGAATTATACCACGAAGGCAAAAGGTGGTCCGTTGAAAAACTTATATCGTAGTTTCGCTTATTTTTCCAGATATCTGGAAAAATAAAACTTCTATGGGGGAATAATTTGGGACCAAGAAATATCAATTTAAAATAAAAATTGGCTTTTAGTAAAGGAATAGGCGAAAATATAAGTAAAACGGCGGATTTTTTCTGGGATTTTTTTGGGACCAAAGCGTTTTTTTGCATTCTCCGAAAATTCTGAAAGTCTGCTTGCGGTTAGTTTTCCTTAAAAAACATAGGAAAAAGCGGCAATTTTGAGCTATTTTTGCTCGTTTTTGCCGCTTTTCTTTGCTGGTGGGAGGAGGTGGATTCGAACCACCGAAGTC
>CAJTNY010000028.1 GCA_910577875.1 uncultured Christensenella sp. | reverse complement strand
CGGTGTATTGCAAAAGCGATTAAGATACGCCGTTAACGTAAGGTTAAAGTTTGATTTGAATAAGGACGGTGTATTGCAAAAGTGATTAAGATACACCGTTAACGTAAGGTTAAAGTTTGATTTGAATAAGGACGGTGTATTGCAAAAGCGATTAAGATACGCCGTTAACGTAAGGTTAAAGTTTGATTTGAATAAGGACGGTGTATTGCAAAAGCGATTAAGATACACCGTTAACGTAAGGTTATGGAAGATATATCTGTTTATTTATTCCTCGGTTTTTTGGAATCGGGAAAAACAAAATTCATACAGGAAACGCTTGAAGACCCCAGAATGGAAACGGGTGAACGCACTTTACTTCTAATATGCGAGGAAGGCGTAGTGGAGTACGAACCCGAAAAATTCGCGGTAAATAACGTTATTGTAGTTACGCTTGAAAGCGCGGCAGAGCTTAATGTCGAGAATTTGGAGAGCCTTACTAAAAAACATAAAGCTCGGAGAGTGGTGGTCGAATATAACGGAACGTGGCTGTTACAGCAATTATTCGACGCTATGCCCGAAAGCTGGGTAATAAATCAGATAATGACCTTTTTCGATGCAAATACGTTTCTTAATTATAATGCGAATATGCGTCAGCTCGTTTTCGATAAGGTGCAAATGACCCAGATGGTAGTATTTAACCGTTTTAAGGGCGAATATGAAAAAACGGAGTTTCATAAAATAATCAGAGGCATTTCGCGCCGTCCCGATATAGTTTACGAATATTTGGGCGGAAAAGCCGAATTTGACGACATAGAAGACCCTCTTCCGTTCGACGTAGACGCACCGATAATAGAAATCGCCGATAGGGATTTTGCTTGGTTTTATCGTGAAATGGCAGAAAAAGCAGAAAGCTACGTCGGGAAACGAGTTCGGTTCAAGGGTATGGCGGCTGTTTCTAAAAAAGTTCCTGCGGGCTGTATCGTGCTCGGCAGGCATATTATGACCTGTTGCGAAGCCGATATTGCTTACGACGGATTTGCGGTAAAAACAAACGGACTTCTCAAAGACATAAAGACACGCGATTGGCTCACGGTTACAGCGAAAATAGCTTACGAGTATAATTCCGTCTATCGCGCCGAAGGTCCGGTTCTGATTGCCGAAAAACTCGAAACGGCTGAACCGCCCGAAGAACAGGTTGTGACTTATTACTGAGAATAAAAAACGCGGATTACAAAATTCCGCGTTTTTCTTTTAAATTCGTCTTTTTTGTTTAAATTTATAGTTTAGATTTGTAATAAAATGTCGAAATTATTCTACTTTTGGCGAACGGAAAATTTTTAAGTTATATTTTTTGTCTTTTTTTGTCTAATATGTTAATATGAAACTACAAATAGAGGGAGAGTATAAATTGCTCACCGAACGGAGGAAACTTATGAAAATCACGTTGCTCACTTCATATTCGGACAAAGCGGGTCGCCTTGCCGAAATAAACAAGCAAATTGCGGAGCTTGACAAAAAACTCGGTACGCCTGCGCGCACTCTGGACGATATTATCCTCCACATCGAACTTTTAAAAGAACGCAATTCGTTATCGTAAAAACAGACGCTCCCTGAGCAGAAAGCTCAGGGAGCGTTTTTTATTTGGTTGCGTTCTCTTTTGCGATAATTTTTTCTGCAAGGTGAGGGGGAACTTCTTCGTATCTTAAAAATTCGCAGGTGAACTTGCCTTGCCCGCGGGTAAGTCCTCTTAAATCCGTGGAATATTTAGCCGTTTCCGATAGCGGGACTTCGGCTATTACGGTCGTGATTTCTCCGTCCGTGCGGCTGTCGGAAATTCTTCCTCTACGTTTTGATATGTCTCCCATAACTCCGCCGAGATATTCGCCGTTTACGGCGACTTTCAGTTTCATAACGGGTTCGAGCAGTGCGGGAGAAGCTTTTTTTATTCCTTCCTTAAAAGCAATAGCCGCCGCGGCTTTAAACGCCATCTCGGAAGAATCGACGTCGTGATAGCTTCCGTCATATAAAATGGCTTTAACTCCAGTAACGGGATAACCTGCGAGCACTCCGCGCAACAAACATTCTTTAAGTCCTTTTTCTACCGCCGGAATATACTGCTTAGGCACCGCGCCTCCGACCACTTCGTCTGCAAATAAGAAGTGTTCGCTGCACGGTTCGAAACGTATTTTACAGTGTCCGTATTGCCCGTGTCCGCCGGATTGTTTTTTGTGTTTTCCTTCGGCGTCGGATACGGCGCGGATTGTTTCGCGGTACGGAATTCGCGGTTCGGAAAGCTTAACGTCTATACCGTAGCGTAGTTTGAGTTTTTTAGCGAGAACTTCGAGATGCGTTTCGCCCTGACCGCTTAAAATGAGTTCGCCCGTTTCGGCGTTTTTGTCAACGGAGAAAGTGTAGTCTTCTTCTGTCATCTTCGAAAAACCCGAAAACATTTTGTCTTCTTCGCCCTTGTTGACGGGTTTTACTGCAAGTGAAAGCGAGGGGCGGGGGAAGCGTACGGGGTCGAATATAAGTTTAGTGCCGAGCGCGCAAAGCGTGTCGCCCGTATTCGTAGCCGAGAGTTTGTTGACCGCACCTATGTCGCCGGCGGTAAGTTCGTTTACGAGTTCGCATTTCTTTCCCCTAAGCATAAATATCTGTCCGATGCGCTCTTCCGTACCGGAATTGGGGTTGTATATAGTCATACCCGATTTCAATCTTCCGCGGAAAATTTTTATGTAGTTAAGTTTTCCCGAATAGGGGTCGTGCACCGTCTTGAAAACCTGTGCGGCGAAAGGCCCGTCTTCTTCGCAGGCAACGTTAACTATTTCGTCTGCGGCAAGGTCCGTGGCAAGCGAATTTCTTCTCTCGTCGGCGGTGGGCATATATCTGACTATCTCGTCTAAAAGATTTATAACCCCGCGGTTTTGAAGCGCACTTCCCGCCATAACCGGGATAACTCCGCCCGTCGCAATACCGCGTCTTATACCGTGTATGGTTTCTTCTTTCGTCAGCGCGCCGTCTTCAAAGTACTTGTCGAGCAGAATTTCATCGTTTTCGGCGGCTGTTTCCATAAGACTCGACTGCATTTCGCTCATTTGTTTTTTAAGACTGTCGGGTATGGGAATTCCCTGCGGACCCTGAGTGGAAAACTTATAACATTTTTCCTGTATAACGTTTATGTATCCCGTCATTTTTCCGTCTGACATAACGGGCAGTTGTATCGGCGCGAGTTTTCCTGCGTATTTTCCTTCGAGCGCGCGCAGAGTGTTCGCGTAATCTGCATTGGGTTTATCCATACCGTTAATAAAAATGACCAAAGGTTTGCCCAGTCTTAAACAGTAATCGACTACGCTCTCCGCGCCGATAGGAAGAACGCCGTTCGCACCTATTACCAGAATTGCCGCTCCGCACGCGGCTAACCCTTCGTGTCTTTCGCCTTCGAAGTCGTAAAATCCCGGTAAATCGAGGACGTTGATTTTTACGCCTTTCCACATAAAATAAGCAGCGGCAGCGTAAATTGAAATCTTCTTGCTTTTTTCGAGTTCGTCGAAGTCCATAACAGTTGTTCCGTCTTCGACTTTACCCATTCTTTCGATTGCTCCGCCGTTAAAAAGCATTGCTTCGCAGAGAGTGGTTTTGCCCTCGCCGCTATGCCCGATAACAGCTACGTTTCTGATGTCTTTTGCCGTAATATTCATAATTATCCCCTTTATCCCGTAACGGTCTGCAACTTGAGCGTTCAGCCGTATAACCTGAATTTATTATACAATACAAAACTCGTCATTTCAATAGGCAAACTCGAATTTATAAAAAATATTCCGAAACAGCAGAAAAATATAAAAAAATATGCATAATTCGTTTGACTTTGCGTTGACAAGCCGTTATAATGGTTTAGCGTGTCAATATATGCGGTATTAAACCGTATTGACTGTAATGTATAGGGTTGAGGCGTGAAGTTACTGCAAAACCCCGTTAAGCTGACGGAACAGATAATTTACGCTGACAAATGTAAGAGCTCGACTCTTGCGACTAACCGCAGCTTTTTATTTATGTTAAAAAGTGCGATACACACGGTTAAGTTGACTTAAATTTCGTTAGTATAAAAAGGAGTTATTAAAATGGCAGGACAGAAAATAAGAATTAAACTTGCGGCGTACGATCACGAACTCGTAGACCTTGCGGCGGCGCGTATCGTTGAAACGATGAAAAAGAGCGGCGCGAAAATTTCGGGACCCATTCCCCTTCCCACGGAGAGGGAGATAGTGACGATTCTTCGCTCGCCTCACAAATACAAGGATAGCCGCGAGCAGTTCGAACAGAGAACTTATAAAAGAATTATAGATATCTATACGCCTAATGCGAAGCTTTTGGACACTGTTCATCTTCCCGCAGGTGTAGATATAAAGATTAAATTATAAATGTTGCTTTAACGGATACTCTACGGAGCGCAGGCGACGATAAACCGTATATACCATATATATAATATACGGATTCGGCGGAACGGCGGGACGCGGTATCACGGAATATAAATTTTTTAAACGGAGGAACTTTATCAATGAATAAAGCAATCATCGGACGTAAAGCGGGTATGACCCAGATATTTACTCCGGAAGGGAAAGTAATTCCCGTAACCGTAATCGAGGCTGGACCCTGCCCCGTAGTTCAAATCAAAACTGTTGAAAAAGACGGATACTCCGCATTGAAACTCGGTTTTGACGAGGCAAAGGAAAAGGCCCTCACCAAAGCGGAACTCGGTCAGTACAAAAAAGCCGGCGTTAAGCCTTGCAAAGTTATGAAAGAATTCAGACTCGCAGACCTTTCGTCATACGAAGTCGGCAAGGAAGTGAAAGCTGACGTGTTTGCGGCGGGCGATAAGGTAGACGTACACGGCGTATCTAAAGGTCACGGTTTCACGGGCGTAATCAAACGCTGGAACCAGCAGAGACTTAAAGAGACCCACGGTGTCGGCCCCGTACACAGAGAACCCGGCTCAATGGGTTCGATAAGCGCTCCTTCGCGCGTATTCAAGCACAAGAACTTGCCCGGTCACTATGGACAGGAAGCGACAACCGTTCAGAATCTCGAAATAATAAGAGTAGATACGGAAAGGAACTGCCTGCTTATAAAGGGTTCGGTTCCCGGAGCTAACGGAAGCGTCGTGACTATTAACGACACCGTTAAATAAGGAGAAGAGAAATGCCTACAATAAAAGTTTATAAAATGAACGGCAAGGAAGCCGGCACGATAGATTTAAGCGAAAAGGTATTCGGAGCCGAGTACAACGAACCGCTTATTCATCAGGCAGTCGTAACCCGTCTTGCAAACGAAAGACAGGGAACGAAATCGACGCTTACGCGTACCGAAGTCCGCGGCGGCGGAAGAAAGCCTTGGAGACAGAAGGGTACCGGTAACGCGCGTCAGGGATCTATCAGAGCTCCCCAGTGGATAAAGGGCGGCGTAGTGTTCGCGCCTAAGAGCCGCGACTTTTCCAAGGATATGAATAAAAAGGCTAAGGCGGCGGCGCTTATATCCGCGCTTTCCAAGAAAGTTGCGGACGGCGAACTTCTCGTAATAGATAGTCTTTCCGTCAAAGACGGCAAGACCAAAGAAATGGTTGCTTTCCAGAAAGCGTTGAAATTGGACAAGAGTGCTGTTGTCGTTATGGATAACGACGATATAAAAGTTATCCGCGCGGCGCAGAATATCCAAAAACTTTCGACTTTGCCCGTACAGCAGATTTCGACTTACGAAGTAGTAGCCAATGCCAAGGTTGTTTTGACCAAAGCTGCGGTTCAGAAAATAGAGGAGGTCTACGGAGAATAATGGTTGCAGAAGATATTATCTTGAAACCCCTCCTCACGGAAAAGGGTTACGACGGAATAGCCGATAAGAAATATACTTTCATCGTTAAAAAATCGGCAAACAAGACGCAGATTAAACTTGCGGTTGAAAAACTTTTCGGAGTAGACGTGAAGAGCGTTAACACCGTAAACTGTCACGGCAAGTTAAAGAGAATGGGCAGAAACGAAGGATATACGCCCGACTACAAGAAGGCAATCGTTCAGCTTACGGCTGACTCTAAGGCGATTGAGTTCTTCAACTCGTTATCGTAAGGAGAAAAGACAATGGCAGTAAAAAGGTATAAACCCACTTCGCCGGCGCGCCGTTTTATGACGGTAAGCGCATATACCGAGCTTTCTGGCGATAAACCCGAAAGAAGCTTGCTTCACGATAAGCGCAAGTCTGGCGGCAGAAACAATCAAGGCAAAATAACCGTTCGTCACATCGGCGGCGGAAACAGAACAAAATACAGAATTATAGACTTCAAGCGTAATAAAGACGGTATCCCCGCAACGGTTAAGAGTATTCAGTACGACCCCAACAGGTCTGCGCATATTGCTTTGCTCGCTTATGCGGACGGCGAAAAGAGATATATCCTTGCGCCCGTAGGTCTTAATGTCGGCGACAAGGTTATTTCCGGTACAGGCGCGGACATTAAGGCTGGCAACACTCTTGCGCTTTCCGATATACCAGTAGGTACCGTAGTTCATGCTATCGAACTTCAACCCGGCAGGGGTGCGCAAATTGCGAGAGCGGCGGGAATCTCTGCACAGATTATGGCAAAAGAGGGCGCTTACGCGACGCTTAAAATGCCTTCCGGTGAAATGAGGCTCGTTTCCGTTAAATGCAGAGCAACTATCGGACAGGTTGGAAATGTCGAGCACGAGATTATTCATCTCGGCAAGGCTGGTAAAACGAGATATCTCGGAGTTAAGCCCACGGTCCGTGGTTCGGTTATGAATCCCTGCGACCACCCTCACGGCGGCGGTGAAGGCAAGAGCCCTGTCGGACACGCCGGTCCTATGACCCCTTGGGGCAAACCTGCTCTCGGTTATAAGACGAGAAAGAAGAAGAATCCTACTTCCAAGTTTATCTTGAAGAGAATTAATTAAAGGAGGAATAGATAATGTCAAGAAGCGTTAAGAAAGGACCTTATGCCGAAGGAAGACTTATGGCAAGGATTGAGGCGATGAACGCTGCCGGCGAGAAGAAAGTCGTTAAGACTTGGTCGCGCGCGACAACGATATTCCCCCAGATGGTTGGACACACGATTGCGGTTTACGACGGAAGAAAACACGTTCCCGTATACGTAACCGAAGATATGGTAGGCTGCAAGCTCGGCGAGTTTGCTCCTACGAGAACGTTCAAGGGACACGCGGCTAAAACCGCCAAGAAGTAAGGAGTTTAAGTTATGGCAAGCAATATGAATAAAAAAGTTGAAAAAATTGCCGCAACTAAGGATAAGCGTCCTTACGCGACGGCGAAATATTTGAGACTTTCCCCCTACAAAGTCAGGACGGTTCTTGCGCTTATCCGCGGTAAATCCGTTGAAGAAGCCGAGGCTATTCTCAGCTACTGCAATAAGGGCGGCAGCACCGAAGTAAAGAAGGTTCTTCTTTCGGCTGCGGCGAACGCAGAACATAACAACGGTATGGACAGAAGCGATTTGATAGTTGCGGAAGCGTTTGCGGACGGCGGTCCTCATTTGAAGAGAATGCAACCCGTTTCCAAGGGACGCGGACACGCGATACTTAAAAGAACGAGCCACGTCACCGTAATACTCGACGCGAAGAAGGTATAAGGAGAAGATATATGGGACAAAAAGTTAATCCTCACGGTTTAAGAGTCGGCGTAATCAAGCCCTGGGACACCCAGTGGTACGCAGACAAGAAAGCGTTCGGTGCTAACCTCAAAGAAGACAACGATATCCGTACCTTTTTAAAGAAGAAGTATTACGACGCCGCAATCAGTAAAATTACGGTCGTAAGAGCGGCTAATAAGGTCGAAATAGGAATTTATACGGGGCGTCCCGGCGTGCTTATCGGCAAAGCGGGTTCTGAAATAGAGGTAATCAAAAAAGATTTGGCTAAGCTTACGAAAGGCAAAGTCATTATCATCAATGTCAGAAAAGTCGACAAAATCGACCAGGATGCGCAGTTGGTTGCGGAAGCAGTTGCTTCCCAGCTTGAAAAGCGCGTATCTTACAGAAGGGCTGTAAAACAGCAGATTTCAAAAGTTTCCAAAACGGGCGTAAAGGGCGTCAAAATCACCGTCAGCGGCAGACTTGACGGAAGAGAAATCGCAGGCAGCGAAAGCTATCACGACGGTTCGATTCCCCTTCAGACGATTCGTGCGGACATAGATTACGGCTTTGCGGAAGCTCATACCACGTTCGGCGTGCTGGGCATAAAGTGCTGGATTTATAAAGGTGAAGTCCTTTCCGGCGCAAAGAAGCTGATAATCTCGGACGGAGGCGAAGAATAATATGTTAATCCCCAAGAGAGTTAAAAGAAGAAGACAGCACCGCGGCAGAATGAAGGGTACCGCGCAGAAAGGTAACAAAGTCGCTTACGGCGAGTACGGTTTAGTTGCGGAAGAATGCGCTTGGATAACTTCCAACCAGATAGAAGCGGCGCGTATCGCTATGACGAGATTTATTAAGCGCGGAGGAAAAGTATGGATAGATATTTTCCCTCACAAGCCCATTACGAAGAAGCCTGCAGAAACGCGTATGGGTTCAGGTAAAGGCTCGGTAGAATATTGGGTTGCAGTGGTTAAACCCGGCAGAGTAATGTTTGAAATGGCGGGTGTACCCGAAGATATTGCAAGGGAGGCTATGCGCCTTGCAAGTCACAAGCTTCCTATTAAATGCAAGTTTGTGAAGAAAGAAGCAGAAGGCGGTGAAGCTAATGAAGGCTAAGGAAATAGTTAATTTAAGCGACGAAGAACTCGAAAAGAAGCTCAAAGAGCTTAAAAGCGAGCTTTTCAATCTTCGTTTCCGCCATGCAAGCGGTCAGCTTGAAAATCCGCTGTCGATAAACCTTGTTAAAAAAGATATCGCACGCGTGAACACGGTTATCCGTGCAAGACAGTTAAAGGCGTAAGGAGATAAAGAGATGGAAGAGAGAAATCTTCGTAAAGAGAGAGTGGGAATAGTCGTTTCCGATAAAATGGATAAGACTGTTATTGTTTCCGTAAGAGAAAACCGCAAACACCCCCTCTATAAAAAGACAATCACCAGAACCACCCGCTTCAAAGCGCACGATGAAAACAACGAGTGCGGTGAAGGCGACACGGTTAAAATCGTGGAAACGCGTAAGCTTTCCAAAGACAAGAACTGGCGCGTGGCTGAGATTATCGAAAAAGCGAAATAAGAAAATTCACGAAAATGTGTTTGCGCATATTTTCCGTGGAGTTGCTATGGTCGTAAAATGTTTATCGGTCGAAATGAATCCGGTCTTGCGTTTTTCGATATCTGCATTTTGCTGTTAGTATTAATTATTGGTTAAGATTGTGAACGGCGTTCAATGGAGAGCGGGATACTCCCCTCGCTTATGTGGGCGCGGCGCAATCCTCTGCAAAAATAAAAAGTTGTAAGTTCAAAAACAGGAGAATTTTTATGATACAACCTCAGACAAGGCTCAAAGCCGCGGACAACAGCGGCGCGAAAGAGCTTATGTGTATAAAGGTGCTCGGCGGTTCGTTCAGAAGAACCGCAAATATCGGCGACGTTATAGTCTGTTCTGTAAAGACCGCTAACCCCGGCGGAGCGGTCAAGAAAGGCGAAGTCGTCAAGGCGGTAATTGTCCGCACGAGCAAAGGCATAAGACGCGACGACGGCACATACATCAGATTCGATGATAATGCCGCAGTAATAATCGGTAACAATCAGGAACCTCGCGGAACGCGTATTTTCGGACCGATTGCAAGAGAATTGAGAGAAAAGAACTATATGAAGATTATATCTCTCGCACCAGAAGTTCTTTAATCAAGGAGATAAGCTATGAACGTAAAATTGAATGATAATGTATTGGTTATCACCGGTAAGTATGCGGGCAAGCAGGGCAAGGTAATTGCAACGTCTCCCAAGAACGCAACCGTCACGGTTGAAGGTGTAAACATTCACAAGAAAGCGAAAAAAGCAAGAAAGGCAAACGAAGTATCCAAGATTGTAGAAATCGAAGGACCTATAGATGTTTCCAATGTAATGGTGGTCTGCACTTCGTGCGATAAAGCAATACGTATAAAGTATAACGTCGAAGGAAAAGCAAAACACAGGGTTTGCCCTAAATGCGGCGCGGTTCTCGATAAGGCCTATGCTGGTAAAGCGGCAAAGAGCGCGAAGAAGGAAGAACCCAAAAAACGCGTAAGAAAGCGTGCTAAGAAAGAAGAAACCGAAACTTCTTCGGGAGATAAGGCAGAATAAGGAAGGACGATATGGCTAAGAAAGAATATAAATCGAGAGTAGTTGAAAATTACGAAAAAGAAGTCGTCCCCGCGCTTACGAAAAAATTCGGTTACAAGAACCCGATGCAGGTTCCCAAGCTTGTCAAGATAGTAGTGAGCTCGGGTTTAGGCGATATAAAAGACAATGCGAAATCAATTCAGATGGCGCAGAACGAAATAAAGATTATAACGGGACAGCAACCTATACTTTGCAAAGCAAAGAAATCCGTCGCAAACTTCAAATTGCGCGAAGGTATGCCTATCGGTCTCAAAGTTACGCTCCGCGGACAGATGATGTGTAATTTCTTCGATAAATTCGTTTCCATTGCACTTCCGAGAGTGCGCGATTTCAGAGGTGTTCCCGCAGACAGCTTCGACGGCAAAGGCAATTACTGTATGGGCGTTAAAGAACAGCTTATCTTCCCCGAGATTCAGTATGACCAAGTCGAGAAGATAAGAGGTATGGACATCTGCTTCGTTACCACCGCTAAGACGGATGAGGAAGCCAGAGAGCTTTTAAGGGCAATGGGTATGCCCTTCAAGAAGTAAGGAGAAGATTTATGGCAAAGAAAGCAATGATAAATAAGCAGCAAAAGCCTGCTAAATACTCGACGAGAGCATATACGAGATGTTCTATATGCGGAAGACCCCACGCGGTTCTCAGAAAGTACGGAGTTTGCCGTATCTGTTTCAGAAACCTTGCTTACAAGGGACAAATCCCCGGTGTTAAGAAATCGAGTTGGTAAGGAGATATTAAGAGATGACAGATCCTATAGCAGATATGCTCACACGCATCAGAAATGCGATAATGGTAAATAAAGACACGGTTGAGATTCCCTCATCCAATATGAAGAAAGCAATCGCCGATATATTACTTAACGAAGGTTACGTTTCCGACGTTAAGCTTGTCGAGGACGGTTACAACGGCAAACTTCAACTTACGCTTAAATATGTAGGTAAGAGAAAGTCGGTTATAAACGGACTTCAAAGAGTTTCCAAACCCGGACTCAGAAATTACGCGGGCGTAGAAAATATGCCTAAGGTTTTCGACGGACTCGGAATAGCGATACTTTCGACGAACAAAGGAATAATGACGGACAGGCAGGCAAAAGCCGCGAACGTAGGCGGCGAAGTGCTTTGCTATATCTGGTAAGGAGGTAATTTAAGTATGTCAAGAATAGGTAAATTACCCGTTGCGATTCCCGCAGGAGTAAGCATTACGTTTGAAAACGGACTTTTGACCGTTAAGGGCGCGAAAGGTACGCTCACACAGCAGATTGTCGGGGATATAGATATTAAGCTTGAAGGCGCGGAAGCGCACGTGCTCAACACGGGCAAAACCACGGATTCTAACGCAAAACACGGACTGTATCGCGCACTTTTGCACAATATGGTCGTAGGCGTAACCGAAGGATATAAAAAGACGCTGAAAGTAAACGGCGTCGGCTGGAAAGTTGCAAAACAGGGAACAAAAGTCGTTCTCAACGTCGGCTTCTCTCATCCCGTAGACTTCGCAGAGCCCGCAGGAGTAAAACTCGAATGTCCCAGCGCGAACGAAATCGTGGTTTCGGGCATCGATAAAACCTTGGTCGGACAGACCGCCGCGAACATCCGCAAAATAAGAGTTCCCGAACCTTATCACGGTTACGGTATCGCTTACAGCGACGAAGTAATCGAGCGTAAGGAAGGCAAGACGGGCGGCAAGGGCAAGAAGTAAGAGGTAAAATATTATGATTAAGAAAATAGATAAAAACAGTGAAAGGCAGCGCCGCCACGAAAGAGTCCGTAAAAAGGTTTCGGGAACGGCGGAAGCTCCCCGTCTCAGCGTTTACAGAAGTCTTAACCACATTTACGTTCAGCTCATTGACGATACGAAAGGCGTAACGCTTTGCTCTGCTTCCACGATGGAAAAGGACGTTAAGGCTGAAATAAAGGATATGACTAAAACCGAAGCCGCAAAGGTTGTAGGAAAGAAGGCTGCTGAAAAAGCTCTTAAAAAGGGCGTAAAGAACGTCGTGTTCGACAGGGGCGGTTATATTTATACCGGTCGCGTTCAAGCGGTCGCGGACGGCGCAAGAGAAGCCGGACTGAATTTCTAAGGAGCTTATTATGGAAGAAAAGAAAGAAAGACCTGCAAGAAGAGAACAGAGAAGAAGGCAGGAAGACGACGGCTTAATCAAAAAGCTCATTCAGGTTAACAGAGTAACCAAAACCGTCAAGGGCGGAAGAAATATGCGTTTCGCCGCTCTCGTTGTTGTCGGCGACGGAAAAGGTTCCGTCGGTTACGGAATGGGTAAATCCAAGGAAGTTCCCGAAGCAATAGACAAGGCAACCGCGCAGGCTAAAAAGAATATGCGCAAAGTAAGCCTTAAAGCAACTTCGATACCTCATACGGTTACCGGAGTATTCGGCAGAGGTTCAGTACTTATGATGCCTGCCGCAGAAGGTACCGGTGTTATCGCTGGCGGCCCCGTGCGTGCGGTAATGGAAGCTGCGGGAGTCAAGGACGTAAGAACCAAATCCCACGGCACTTCCAACCCTATCAACTGCGTTAAAGCTGCGGTTTACGGCTTATACGAGCTTATGTCTCCCGAAGATGTAGCTCAAGCGCGCGGCAAGAGCGTGGAAGAATTATTATCTTAACGGAGGTCGGTATGATTAAGGTAACGTTAGTTAAGAGCGTATCCAACGAAACGAAGACGGTTAAAGCTACCGTCGAAGCGTTGGGACTTAAAAAAATAGGTCAGACAAAGACTTTTGAAGAAACCCCCGCCGTTATGGGTCAGATTAAAAAGGTGGGTTACCTTCTCAAAACAGAAAAGGAAGGAAAGTAATATGAGAATAGATACTTTATCGCCCGCAGAGGGCGCAACCTCCCGCGTAAAAAGACTCGGCAGAGGAATAGGTTCGGGTCACGGCAAGACATCGTGTAAAGGACACAAAGGTCAGTGGGCGAGGTCCGGCGGCGGAGTTCGTCCAGGATTCGAGGGAGGTCAGATGCCTATCGCAAGACGTATTCCCAAACGCGGTTTCCACAATAAGTGGGCTACTCATTACACTATCATAAATTTAAGCCAGCTTGCAAAGCTTCCCGCAGGCACAGTAGTCGATTTCGGTTACGTTTCCGAAAACAAACTTGCAAAGGAAGTAAAAAATTCGACGGGTCTTAAAGTACTCGGCAACGGCGAAATCAACGTCGCTCTTACCGTAAAGGCTGTAAAATTCACCGAAAGCGCAAAAATTGCGATTGAAAAAGCAGGCGGCACGGTAGAAGTCGTAGAATAATGACCCGCGCACGGAAAACGTGCGACTGAGAGGCTAAAAATGTTTGAAACAATAAAAAATTGTTTTAAGGTAAAGGAAATAAGAAAGAAGATAGGTATAACCCTTCTTTTATTGCTTATTTTCAGACTGGGATGTTATATCCCCGTGCCCGGAATCAGCGTTGATACTTTTAAAACGGAGATAGAGAGCAATAGTTTCCTCGGTATTTTATCAAGTATCACCGGCGGTTCGCTTGCGAACGCAACGCTTTTCGCGCTCGGAATCAGTCCTTATATTAACGCGTCGATTATAATTCAGCTTTTGACGGTCGGAATTCCCGCTTTGGAACGTCTTTCAAAGCAAGGCGAAGACGGCAGAAAGAAAATCGCGCAGATTACCCGTTACGTAACTATCGCACTCGCGATTGCACAGGCGGTCGGTATAGTAGTTAACTTCGGCGTACAGAGCGATTCAATAAAAGTCGCGCTGTTCGGCGGCGGCGCGGTCGGCGCGCTGAGCGATACTGCTGCGACCTGGATGGCGGGAATATTCCTTACGGTGGTTTACACGGCGGGCGCAATGCTCGTTATGTGGATAGGCGAGAGAATTACGGAGTACGGTATTTCAAACGGTATTTCGCTTATAATCTTCGTCGGTATCATTTCCACCGCAGGTCTTTTGATTTTGAATAAATTCTTGGGAATATTCGGAATCGGCGATTACGGTGAGCTCGGACTCACAAATCTTTTCGAACTGATAGGTTTCATACTTTTGACAATCGTCGAGTTTACGGCAATCGTCACGGTCGATTTATCGGAAAGACGAATACCCGTTCAGTATGCGAAACAGGTAAAGGGCAGAAGAATGTACGGCGGTCAGTCCTCCGTAATTCCTATCAGAATAGCGGGTTCGGGCGTTATGCCTTTAATCTTCGCATTCGCGTTGATCTCTTTCCCTGCAATGATAATCAGTCTTACTGGTTCGGAATCCGCTAACGCGGGCATTACTGAGTGGTTCTCTGGTTCGTCGCCTCATTGGTACGTTCAGCTTTACTACATGCTTGCGCTGTGTCTGCTTATATTTGCGTTCTCGTTCTTCTATCAGTCGATGCAGTTCAACCCTGAAGACGTTTCGAAGACTATTCAGCAGAACGGCGGTTTCATTCAGGGTATCCGTCCCGGGAAACCTACCGCAGATTATCTCAAAAAGATTTCCAACAGAATTACGCTGTTCGGTGCGATTTACCTTTCTTTGGTGGCGTTTATACCTTCGTTGCTTTCAATGATACTCGCAGGTGTAGGGATTAAAGATTTGTCTCTTTTGTCGGTATTCTCAACGACGGGAATTCTAATCGTTGTTTCAGTTGCGCTTGAACTTGATAAACAGTTGGAGTCGCAGTTGATGATGAAGAACTACAAAGGCTTCCTGAAATAAAAAAGCATTAAGGGGATAAAAGTTATGAAAATGATTTTACTCGGCGCACCCGGCGCGGGCAAGGGCACTCAGGCAACGAGGATAGCTGAAAAGTACGGAATTGTTCATATTTCTACGGGCGATATTTTCCGCGCCAATATAAAGGGCGGTACTGAAATCGGCAAACTTGCAAAGTCGTATATTGACGCAGGCAAGCTCGTTCCCGATTCGGTTACCTGTGAAATCGTAAAAGACAGGCTATCCAAAGACGATGTGCAGAACGGTTATCTGTTGGACGGTTTTCCCCGCAGTCTGTATCAGGCCGAAGAGCTCAATAAATTCGCGGATATAGATTTGTGTCTTAATCTCGAAGTCGATTCTTCTTTGATTATGGACAGAATATGCGGAAGACGCGTCTGTTCCTGCGGAGAAAGTTATCACGTTTCTACCTTGAATGGTTCGAATATCTGCGCTAAATGCGGCAGCGAGCTGTACAGACGCGACGACGATAATCCCGAAACCGTAAAGGCAAGGCTGAGTACTTATAACGTAATGACAGCTCCGCTTATTGCTTATTATGCAGCGCAGAATAAACTTGCATCCGTAGTTTGCGGAACCAAGACGCCAGAAGAGGTATTCGAGGCTGTCTGCGAAGTGCTTGATAAATGATTACAATTAAAAGCGAAAAAGAAATAGAACTGATGCGCGAAAGTTGCAGGATAGTTAAGGAAACACTTGAATTCGTAGGCAAAAATATCCGTGCGGGAATGACCACGAAAGATGTGGATGAACTCGTTTACAGATATATAACTTCCTGCGGCGCTTATCCTTCCGAACTCGGTTATGAGGGCTATCCGGCAAGTTCGTGCGTGTCGGTAAACGAAGTAGTAGTTCACGGAATACCTTCGGACAGAGTAATACTTGACGGAGATATTGTGAGCGTGGATATTACGGCGGAAAAGAACGGTTTTCACGGCGACGCGTGTAGGACGTTTTTAATCGGCAACGTGTCGGAAGAAAAGAAAAAACTTGTAAAAGTGACTGAAGAGTGCTTTTTCAAAGCTATAGAAGACTTACAGGCGGGAACGCCGCTGTTCGATATCGGTTGGAAAGTACAGACTCACGCGGAAGCAAACGGATACAGTGTTGTCCGTGCGCTTACGGGTCACGGTATTGGTTCAAGTATGCACGAGGACCCGTCGGTTCCCAATTACGGCAGACGCGGTACGGGAATGCGATTGAAAGCGGGTATGACAATCTGTATAGAACCGATGATTAATATGGGTACTTATAAGGTCAACTTTAACAGAGAAGACGGTTGGACAGTGACGACTGCTGACGGTAAACCCGCGGCGCATTACGAAAATACGGTTCTCATTAAAGAAGACGGAGTGGAGATACTGACTTTATGAAAGTTAAAATCCCCGTTGTCGGCGGAATTTGCCAAAGTACGCAAGGCAGAGATAAGGACAGATTTTATCTTATCAAAACGATATATCCCGACGGTGCGGTCGGTTTGGTTGACGGCAATTTCAAAAAACTCGCCGAACCTAAACGCAAGAACTTAAAACATATAAGACTGTTACCGGATAAAGCGGAAGTTATAGCTGCGAAACTTGCCGACGGCAGACAGGTGTTCGATTCCGAAGTATATTCGGCATTGAAGACTTACAACAATTCACCGCAGGAAACTAATAAAGAATAGAGGCATTATGTCAAAGAATGATGTTATCGAAGCGGAAGGCAAAGTAATAGAGTGTTTGCCGAACGCAAACTTCAAAGTCAAGTTGTCAAACGGCTATGTTATCACCGCGTATATTTCGGGTAAACTTCGTATGAATTATATTAGAATTATCGAAGGCGACAACGTTAAGCTGGAAATGAGCCCTTATGATTTGACTAAGGGTCGAATAACTTGGCGCAGCAAGAACTAAGCAAAGCAAAAAATACAAAACGAGAGGATTTAACAATGAAAGTAAGACCTTCTGTAAAGCCTATGTGCGATAAATGCAAAGTAATTAAAAGAAACGGTAAAGTTATGGTAATCTGTTCAAAGAACAAGAACCATAAACAGCGTCAAGGCTAAGTTAAAATACGCTTATGCGTAATTATATGCTTTGATGCATATTTCTTATCTCAATTAAATTTAGTTTTAGACGGTGATTTGATAAGCAATTAAGAAACACCTATTAAACGTAAGGTTTAAGTTGACGGGCGAACGGTCGGTGATTTGATAAGCAATTAAGAAACGCCGATTCAACGTAAGGTTTAAGTTGACGGGCGAACGGTCGGTGACTTGATAAGCAATTAAGAAACGCCGATTAAACGTAAGGTTTAAGTTGACGAGCGAACGGTCGGTGATTTGATAAGCAATTAAGAAAGCCGATTAAACGTAAGGTTTAAGTTGACGAGCGAACGGTCGGTGACTTGATAAGCAATTAAGAAACGCCGATTAAACGTAAGGTTTAAGTTGACGAGCGAACGGTCGGTG
>CAJTNY010000027.1 GCA_910577875.1 uncultured Christensenella sp. | reverse complement strand
TGTCGAACATATAAACAATGATAAATTCAAATTTGCCGCTGGCGGCGTCCTTAATCATATGCTGAAAGTCTGGGCGGCTGTCGTTCGTTCCCGTCCGCGCTTTGTCCTTGTATACCTCTACGACGGAATACCCGTTTTCCTCGGCGTACTCGGTGCAAATTCTTATCTGGCTTTCGATAGACTGTTCGTTTTGTCCTTGCGAGCTGAAACGGGCGTAGATAACTGCGTTTTTCATTGTGTGAAACTCCTTTGCGCGGTCTGCGTGGTGTGCGGACTGCGGCTTAAAATTTTGTTGTTCGCTTTGGTGCTTACCGTCTTAACTGCAAAAGAAATGCCGCCGCAGGGGAATTGTCAAGTGTGGTCATACTTTTTTTGTCTGAAAAAAAAGAAGCTGACGGTGGAGATTTTCCGCTCGCGGAAAATACAACCGCTTGCCCGCTTTACAATTACACAAGGCGGCGTATTCCGTCCTCAGACGGTAAGCACCTTGCGAACAATAAAACTATTTAATTCTTATGAAAAGAAAAATAACCTCACAAAAATTTTATCACGAATAGAACAAGAAATTTTATCGCAAACGAGAAAATAAGGTCGTAAATTGTAAAATATACGGAAAAGAAAAAAACGGCGCAAACGCTTGAAAAACGGCTGAAAATATGATAGAATAAAAAACAAGAAAAAAGCGCGTTGAAACGGCAAACCCGTAAAACGCACAAGGGAAACAATTAAAGTTTTTTTCAGGGGCGCGCCCCTGTATGCGGTAGAAGCTCTACCGCATACAAAAAATCTTAATCGGAAATCAAAAAAAATTTTATGAGGTAACGATATGAAAAAGTTATTTGCAATGCTCACCTCTGCGGTTGTGCTCACCGCTTGCGCGTTTTCGTTTGCGGCTTGCGGCGATGATACGCCCAAACATACCCACGACTACGGCACGCAATGGGTAACTAATTCCACGCACCATTGGCACGAGTGCAAGAACGACGGCTGCGACCAAAAGGAAAAAGACAAAGCCGCGCATATTGATAACGACAACAACGGCAAGTGCGATACTTGCGATTATACTATGAGCGTAAAAATTCCCGTTGCAAGCGTGGAATTAAGCCAAACGGAAATCACGTTAGAGGTAGACGGCACGGCAACCTTAACCGCCGCTGTTACGCCCGACAATGCCACAAACAAGACGGTTACTTGGGAAAGCGACAAAGAAAGTATCGCAACGGTAGATAATACGGGCAAGGTAACGGCAATCGCGGAAGGAACTGCAAAAATTACGGCTACGGCGGACGGCAAGAGCGCGGACTGCACCGTTACCGTTACGGCAAAGCCCGTACCCGTTACGGGCATAGAATTAGACAAAACGGCAATCACGCTTGAAATAGACGAAACCCATACGCTGACCGCAACGCTTGCGCCCGACAACGCGACGGATAAAACGGTAACGTGGACGGTTGCGCCGTCCGGCGTGGTGTCGGTGGAAAACGGCGTTATTACTGCGTTAAAAGACGGTACGGCTACGATAACCGCCACCGCGAACGGCAATAGCGCGAACTGCACCGTTACCGTAAACGCGCCCCTTACCAACGCGCAAGTGCTCAAATTCTTAAACGATAATGTTTTGCTCAATGCGGCGAAAAATTGTTTGAGCAGTTCTTGGGAAGTAAACAACGAAAACGTAATTAACCCTACTTGGTATGTTACCCAATATGGTAAAAATATAACTAATGCAAACGTTGTGCTTACCTATATAAAGGCAGAAAACGTTTATTTCATTATTCTTTGCAAGATAGAATTTGTAACACCTATAACAATTCAAAATATACGTAACAATGAAATAGAAACTCTGACTTATACACGCCTATATAGAAATATTATCGACCCCACGATACAAGCGGAACACACCGACCTGACCAACGCCATTTGCGATAAACTTTTCGGCGAAAAGACAAACGCGGCAAGATATATTATTGATTTAGGACGAACAAGCACTAATCCGCAATATGGTGATGCTGTTTCTTTTACTGTAATTGAAATAATAGATATTTATGTGAAAGAAAAATCGCTTACTATTTCAGATGACGGCGACGACATTAAATTGATAGAAAACATAAACAATTCAAAATATTATACCTACGGCGAAGAAAAGAACGTTGCTATTACGGGCGAAAAATTAGAGAATAATTCCGCGCCGTTTTTTGGCAATTCTGCGGACTAATCGGGGGCGGTTACTATGGAAGAAAACATTTATGAACGGTTAGAATTAACCGAAATAAAAAACGATTATAGTTTAGCCGTCCATAAATCAGACACAACGCAAATAGCGTTAGTCGCTATTCTAACGGCTATTGCGGCGGCGGTCTTTTCTGCGGTTGATTTAATTTTGGGTTGCTCTTGTAATCTGAACGTAAACAAATGTATATTGCTGACTTTCAAGATATTCAATTTCATAGTAATCGGCTGTACGCTGGTTTATAATGTGGCTTTACAATTTGAAAAAATCCGTATCAACAAGATAAAGACGGAAAAAGACATTGCAAGCAAGATAACCCCCGTTCAAGGGCAAATAGATTATTACAAAGGCAAGATAGAAAAAGAAAATGACAGATTGAAACAAATAAAATTTTGGTATTCCGTTGCATATAGCACAATAGCGACGATTGAAATATTACTTTTAATTTTGGCGTTCATAATCAAGTAAAATCAATAACAAGGTGTAAAATGAAAATGCGCTCGTCTTAAAACTACATAAAAATGTGGCGTTCACGCAAAATCGCGTGAACGCTTTTTTTATTGCTTGCGAAAAAAGTCGCAATTTGAAATGTCGTAGTCCTCCCGTGCGAATTTGGAAATTTAATCAATTTTCAAATTCAATCGGGAGGACTTTTTTATGTCGAAAATCAAATACACGTTCGCAGACGGCACGACAAGCGAAATCGAAGTTACGGACGAGGTTTACGCTCTGCACCTGCAATTACAACAAGAGGAAAAGCGCAACCATTGGCGGGAAACACGGCGGCATATATCGCTCTACTACCTATTGGAAAACGGGGTAGATTTTACGGACAATGCCGCCGACTCTTTTACCGCCGTAGAGTTGCGCGAGAACGACGAGCGAATAAAAAAAGCAATAACAAAACTATTGCCCGAACAGCAAGCACTAATCAAAAAGATATTTTACGAGGGCAAGACAATTACGGAAATAGCAAAAGCGGAAAATGTCGGCAAGTCTGCTATTGCCAACCGCTTAACGCGAATTTACATAAAAATCAAAAAATTTTTGAATTAGACCGTGAACTTTCGCCGTTCCCGTGCTTATAAGTAGAGGCGCAAAACCGCCTACTACTGAAACGGGGGTGCGGACGTGAAAATCAAACAAGAATTATTGCAAGCCTTTTTAGACAAGTACGGCATAACTGCGGCTATGCTGGCGCGTGAAATCGGCGTTGACGAAAGAGAAATACAAACGCTGTTAGACGGCGGCGCGGTAAACGAGGCAACGGCGCGGAAATTCATTTATTATTTTGGCGCGGACGAGGCTGTGAAAATGATAGATTGGGCGGCGTTGGGAAAAGAAATACCGAATATCGGCAAGAGGTAAAAATGGCGAACGAAACTTTTGTGAAAGTCGCATATATCGGCTTACAAAAACAAGACGGCTCTTTAATGCTGAACGTGCCTTTATACGTTAAAGCAAGCGAGCTTAATAAAAGCGGTATGACGGAAACGCAGGAAAAAACGATTAGCCGAATAACCGAAATAATGATAAAGCGGTATGAAAAGCAACTGACGGACTACTTTTTGAGCCTCAAAGAAAAATCAAAAAAGGAGGAACTATGAAAGCATTAAAAACGATTGCGAACTGCTGTTTGGTGTTTATAACCGTAATAGCCGTATGTGTTATTATCGCGTTTGTTTACTACCACTATTTTGTTCACGATATAACGGTCGGAACAAACTATATCGACAATCAAATCGGGCTTGACATAAAAAAAGCGGACGAATTGACGGACGAGGAAAAAGACGAGTTTGAGGAACGGTATTTTATGGAAGCGAATTTTTACAGCAACGCAAAAAACAACGGTATCGCGTTACAGGAAATGAAACTGAATTATTTTACAGATTACAAGCTACTGTCAACGGGCTACCGCTCTACGGGAATGCAGTTTTTGGGCGATTTGAAACAAGAGGACTTGCGGCTGGTGGAAACGACGACAGAACAAGCCAACCGCGACGAACCGCAAAATTTTACCTACTACGACACAACAAACGGCATAAATTGGGACGGCGGCAAACTACGCACACAACTGAACCGCGAAACGGCGTTCGTGATAAGCATAGACGGCAAGCCCTATCAGATACAGTTAGATAAAACTTATGATTGGACGACCTACGAACGGCAATGGTACACGCTGTGGATTTGGAACAAGCCCACGCAACACATAATTTACTACAACTATCTGAACGTGTTCGCGGACTGTATGCAAGCGATACGCTCGAACAGCGCGGGTTATGGCGACTACTATATAACCGTCGATTTAAGCGAGTATTTTACTATTCGAGAGTTCGACGCGGAAAGCGGAAAATATAAGACGGACGACGTAACCGACATAATAAAATCGTATTCCGTACTCAAATTCCATTATGACGAGAACGGCGCGCGGAATAGTAGCCAGTCAATGTTCAACTGTATAGACTGTAACCCGAAATATGATATATCGGACGAACAAATCGACACTACCTATTGGCAAGAACGTATGACTTACACGCTGACGGACACAAGCAAGTTGAACGGCGCGGCGTTGTTCGTTTATAGGTACAGCGAGGTTTACGACGGCTATTTTGTTTCGCTCTCTATGGACGGCAAAAAGTTGTTTTCAGATATGCCCCGCGCAAAAGTTAATATCGTGTTAGATATAGATACGCCGTATTTGGAACATAGCATTGTCGGCTTGGACTATAACGCATTTGACGGGCTGGAAATAGACACGCTTACTATTCGCGGCGGCGTTCGTACTTTCTACCTCTTGGAAAAATCGTTGAACGATACGCAGTTAAAAACACTCAAACGCAGTCGCGGTATTACGCTGGACGGCTTGGAAAACGCAATCAATAACGACTACGGCGAGGTGGTTATATGAAAAAAATCATAGGTATGATTATTCTCTATCTGCTTTCTTTCGTCATAATCGTGGTTGCGGTTTTCTGCGGGATTCGGTTGTATAAGGAAATCAAGGCTGAAAGTTATATAAACGGCTCTATCGACATAAGCAACCGATTCACGCAAGAAAGTTTTAATTATTCGTCCACGAGCGCGGTTTTCTATCACGATTTATACGACGACACCGACACATACGCATTTGAAAAAGATTTGCTCAAAGTCGAGAATTTTGACGGCAAGAAAAAGACCTATCAAGTTGTATTGAACGATTACGTTTTGCTGAATACGGAAATAAACGCCGGCTCGGTATTCTCAACGGTAGATATGGACTTTTACGACACGAACGGGAACGTAATCAATAGCGCGGTTATGAAAATATCGGTCAAATTTTTGAGTAACAAAACAACGCTAACGCTTACCACTACGGGCAAGGAAAACGCGAGTTTTCTCGAACAGTATTTTGCGGACAACGGCATACGCCTACGCATAATCGAAATTTTATAGGGGGAAACAATGTCAACGACGAAAAAAGTATTAACTATAATTTTCAGTATTCTCATAATCGGCGCGTTTGCGTTCCTTTTGACTTGGGGCATTATAAATTGGTCGAAGGTCAAGGACGGAATGGCGGGCAACGGACTATATACGCAAGAGGACGTGCAAAAATCTTATGAGGACGGCTATTCTACCGCCCTCAAAGACAAGGACGAATACGACAAACTAATCAACAGTTACCGCGACACGATAACTACGCAGAACGATTTAATATCGCAGTACACGAGCGAGGCAACCGCCTTAAATAATTCTATCAAAGACTATCAAGGGCAGATTACCACGCTGAACGAACAAAAAGCGGCAATCTCGGCGCAGGTTGATACGCTGAACACTATCAAGGCAAGCAACGAAACAACAATTACGGAATTAAACGGGCAGATTGCCGCGCTTTCTACCGAAATTATGAGCTTGCAAGGCAACAAGAACGAGAACGAACGGCAAATTGCCGCGCTTACGGAACAACTTACGAACTTACAAATGCTGAATACGCAGTTGCAGGAAAACAACGCTCTGAACGCAAAGACGATAAACGGGCTGAACGCGCAAATTGCAAGTTTGAACAATCAGATTGCCGATTTAACGCTACAAACGCAAAATAATTCGTCCGTCGTAAATGCGCTGAACGTAAAAATTGCGGAATTGCAAAAGTCCGTGAGTTATTACGAGCAATACCTTTCTACGCTGGAAAACGGCGAACAAGTCGTTGCAACATTCGAGTTTGACGGCAGCGTTTACAACATACAAGTAGTAAACAAGAACAGTCTTTTGACGGTTGCAACGCCGCCATCAACGGCTTACGTTATATTCAACGGCTGGACGGTTGACGGTGAACCTATCGACCTTGCCACTTACCGCATAACGGCGAACACAAAGATAGTTGCCGACGTAACGCACAAATACGAGGTCAATTTTACGGTAGACGGCGAAAACTACCACAATGCAATCATATTGAAAAACGCAAACATAACGCCGCCCGCCGCGCCTACGAAAAACGGCTACGTTTTCGAGGGCTGGACGATAGACGGAAACAGCGTTGTAAATCTTACAACCTACACCGTAACGCAGAACGTAACATTTACGGCGAAATTCACAAAGCTGTATTCCGTCGTGTTCAAGTACGAGGAAACCACGCTGAAAAACGAAACCGTAAAAAGCGGTAACTATGCAACCGCGCCGACGGCATCAAGCACGGCGTACAAAGTTTTCAACGGCTGGAAAGTAAACGGCGTGGCGGTCAACGTGAACGAATACCGCATAACCGCCGACACCGTATTTGTCGCAGATATAACGTATAAGTATGATGTCAAATTCATAGCGGACGGCAAAATGCACAATACGCAGATAGTCGAACGCAACGGCAAGCCTACCGTACCCGCCAACCCTACAAAGACAAATTATGTATTTGTCGGCTGGTCTGTGGACGGAACGAACACCGTCAACGTAAGCAATTACACCGTTACTGAAAACGTAACTTTTACGGCGGTGTTCCGTATTCAGTCCTATACGGTAACGTTTAAGAACAACGATAAAACGGTATCTATGCAAACGGTTGAACACGGCAAGTATGCAACCGTACCTGTTGTCAATATAGAAAATTTTGCGGGCTGGTCGCTCGACGGGGAAAACATTGTCGATTTGGAAAGTTACGCGATAACGGAAAACGTAACTTTTACTGCGGTGGTTAATCAGTCTTTTAACGCAAATTCGCCTTTGTTTGGTACGTGGCTTGGTAAATGTGTCGGGGAAAATGCAGACGAGGCAAACGAGTTTATCAGAAAAATAGATTTAAGTGGCAACCCCCTTGAAATCAAAGCGGTAAGTGATACGCAATTTAGTTTACTTACTACTTTCAATATTCCTATGGGCTACCCGTTAAAAATGGAAATATCGGAACTGACAAATACCACGATAAAATATAACGCGCTTATGTACTCGAATATTAAATTTGATTTGCGATATGATGTCGCAAGCGATACATTAGTAGGAACAGTAACATTTACGAATACGAGCGAGGGAACAAACAAGGTTTATAACATTGTTTACGAACGCACGGAAAAAAGCTCGTTTATAGGTTTTAGCGGTACACCGTTCAATTACAACGATTTCAGTTAGAACAAAACAACTTAATTATAACGCTTGGGGTAAGCGCAAAAAGCCCCACCATTAGCCGCTTAAAATGACGGTGCGCAACGTGATTTGCGGCGGTTAAAAATAATTTATTAGGAGTTAAAAATGGAAAACTTAAACAAGGTAGTCAAGGAAATCAAAATCGTAGCAAAGCCCTCGAAACGCGGCGGCAAAAATCATTTTGTGCGTGTGGAACTTATAAACGGGCGTTCGGCTGACGTGTGGTGCGATAAAGAGGTCGTCGAACTTATTCAGACTTGCACGGAATTGGGCGTTGAGCCGTTCAAGAGTTTTACGCTCGAAAAGAGAACGAGCGACAAAAGCGGCGCGGAATATATCGCGGTTGTACTCAAAATGTTCAACGACGACGAATATTTTTACTTTCTGCCCCGCGCTACAAATACCATTGTGGAATTGCTTATTGCAAAAGCCGCAAAGGACGAAACGCCCGCGCCCGCGAAAAAGGCGTAACCTATGTCAAACCCGAAAATACCGCAAGGCTATCAAGGAACATACGCCCGCGCCGCCGACGGTTCGGCTACTCTCATTATGGTGTCGCGTTCAGATAGCATAACGGACTATATCGAAAAAAAGGAGTATAAAAAGCCTATGGCAAATCAACCCACAAACGAACAAATGACAATGACTGACGAACAGCCGCCCAAATATACGCCGTACACAACCGAACAGAAAAAGGAATACGCAAAGCAGTTTACGCCCGAACAAAGAAAGTCATATCGTAAAGGACAGCAAAGCGCATACGCGCATATGGGGAATATCGGGCGGCGTAATTCCTCATTCATTTACAACAATCTGAAAAACGACGAGGCGGCAACACCGCCGCCCGCGCCGCCCGCCGAAAAGCCCCGAAGCACAAGGAAAAACCAAACGGGCAATAAATAATTAAATCTTACGGGAGAGCGGGCGTTTCGTCCGCTCTCTTATTCTTTTTGCTGGGGTGCTTATGGAAAACAAAACGTATTATTTAACTTACGTTGTAGGCGAGCGCGGCGTAGGTAAAACAACTCTACTTGCGCATTTTGCAACGCAATATATGATACCGCCGCTGTCCGTTTATGACCTATCTATTTGCAAAAAGGAAATACAACGGCTACGCGCTGGCGGCTGGGAAAATCTATCTCTCGCGCCGCACGTTCAACACCTTGTTTATGTCGTTGACGATACTTTTATATCTCGCGGTATGGGCTACAAGCCGCGCGTTTCTATGGAACTGCAATTTGAACGCATAGGACTATACGACGGCGTTCACGAGGTTGACTATCTCTTGCCATACGCGAAAATCTTTCTGCCCGAAATACAAAGCAAGTTAGACAGTCGCAAGTCAATGACTGCGGAACGGGTTGCGGACTACTTTCTACGTTACATTGAACGGCAACGCAAGGTCGGCGTTCAGATGTGGGCTGACACGCAAATAGACGACAGCGCGGACAAACGCTTTCGTTCGCTTTCCGACAAACTCATAGAGGTGCAAAACAAACGCGATTATTACGACCATTACGGACGGCTTATTAAAACCGTATGGAACTGCTTGGAGTTTTCGGGCGTTCGGCAATACGCACGTTATAAAGACAGCGGAAACGCAAAAATAGGCGTTAAAACGGCATACACGCACTACGGAAATATTTACGCTTGCGTTGACAGTTACAGCGGCAAAGAATACTTTTACAACGGTATGACGGGCAACTACCATACCACGCCCTCAACGCTTACGGGCAACGATAAGGCGGCTATGCTGGCGCGGTGCAAGCGTTACCCGCTTTTCAATCTGAACGAGCAAAAAAGCAATAACAGCGAGGTTACGGAACTATGGACAAATTAGACTTTACCGAACTGCACAAGGAAAAATTAGCGGTCATATTCGAGAATATAGACATACTCACGGCTATGAAAGAAAGCGACACGCAACTGCCGCCGCGCTTTTTCCGTGAAATCATAGACGATACCGTTTTGGACTACAAGGCGAAAATGGTCATTCTCAATAAGAATACCAAATTCGTAACAAAGGAACTTATGAAAGACTTTAAGTTACTGCGGCGCGAACAGCGCAAGCGGCAAGCGGAACAACGGAAACAACGCAAGCGCGAAACGCTTATTTACGTTGCGCCCGCCGCGCTCATCAACCCGCCGCAACAATAACGGCAATGCGCGGGCGGCTTGCCCGCCCGCGCTGGCGTAAATAGTATTACCTTTACGCCACTATGTAACACTGTAACACTTTTGGGGGTATTATGGACGATAAAATTAAAATTGACCTATCTATAACGGAAGAACAACCCGAAATAAAAAAGAACTCACAAGCCCGCGATTGGTGCTTTACCGTGAATAACCCCGTACAAAGTGAACAAGAATTTTTAACCTATCTGCAATCTTTACCCGAATTGCGCTATGTAGTTTTTCAAAGAGAAAAAGCACCCGAAACGGGAACGGAACATTATCAAGGTTATTTCGAGTTTACTCAACCGAAATGGTTTACTACCATTAAAAAGTACCTATCAAAAGAAACTATCGGCGTGGACGCGCATATCGAGGCGCGGCGCGGAAAACGCTCACAAGCCCGTTTATACTGTATGGACGAGGAAACGCGCATAAGCCCGCAATACTACGAATACGGCGAATATGCGGAAATCGGGGAACGCTCTGACTTAACCGACATAATGAAAGATATTGAAAGCGGTATGTGCTTTTATGACCTATCTAAAAAGCACGGCAACCGTTTTATAAAGGTTATAAATTGGGCGCGGGAATTTAGACAGTCGCATTTGGAAAACAAATACAAAAGAGTATTCCGACAAATGAAAGTCTATTATATATACGGCTCTGCTGGGTGCGGAAAGACGAGTTACGTTTTTGAAAAGCACGGTTACGACGACGTGTACAGGACAACAAATTATGAGTTCGGCTGGATAGACGATTACAACGGCGAAAAGGTTTTATTTTTGGACGAGTTCCGCAGTTCGTTCAAAATCTCGGAAATATTGGACTACTTGGACGGGCAACCGATACGAATACGAGGGCGAAATTATAACCGCGTTGCTTGCTATGATACGGTGTATATTGTTTCTAATCTTTCATTAAAAGAGCAATACGCAAATATACAACAGTCTGAACCTGCAACGTGGGCGGCGTTCCTGCGGCGTATAACGGCGGTATATAATTTTGACATAAGCAAGGAAATGCCCGTAAACAAGTATACGGGCGAATTGAAAAAGCCGACGAAGCTCATAGCTATTGATGATGACGGCGATATACCTTTTTAACCATTCCGTTGGGTGGGCTTGGGTGGGAGATAGAAAAAAGGCAACGAGTGAAAACTCATTGCCTTTTTTCTTTTACAATTTAACGAACTTGCCGTTTGCCCCGTGAACGTTATAGTTGTTCGCGTAACATCTCGGCGCGAATCGTCTTTTAGCAACTACGCCCGCAATTCCATTCAGAAAGATATAATTTAATCTGTTTTCCTCTTGGTTCAAACGCGGTTGCTCTTGGCGCAGAGAGAGGGATTCGAACCCCCGTACAGTTGCCCGTAACACGATTTCGAGTCGTGCGCGTTCGACCACTCCGCCATCTCTGCATAAAAGCGTTTGTTTCAAAGAACAGGTCAACCTATAACGCTAATTCTGCCGAAGCATGAATCGTTTAACGTTTTGCTGTCTTTTCTACAACATTAATATAATATAAAATTTTAATAAAAAAATCAAGCGTTTTTAGTCTGAAATTTAATTAATTGACAGTGGAACGTTTTTAAATTATAATATAAGCATGGAGGTGAATTATGGCGACGACGATTGAATTTTTAAATTACTTTCTCGAACAACTCAAAGATATTCCGGATATTTCTTGCAGAAGAATGATGGGTGAATATCTGATTTATTATAAAGGAAAACTCATCGGTGATATTTGTGACAACAGAGTATTTATAAAGCCTGTATCTTCGGCGCTCGATCTTTTGCCCGATGCGGAAATGTGTCCACCTTATCAAGGAGCAAAAGATATGATTGTTTTGGATGACTTGGAAAACGCTGAATTTTTTGCGGAGCTGTTTGATGCAATGTATGCGGAATTACCGGAGCCTAAAACTAAAAAAAGACAGGCATAAATTGCGCTTATATATATGTAAATAAATCGTTATATTTGTTCACAGGTTTAAAGTTTGATTAATCTTTAAGCCTGTGTTATAATTTTATCATAAATACAATAATGCCGGAGGCATAAAAGGAGTTTGCTTTGAAATATGTAGAACAGGTTCTTGAAAATTTAAAAAAACACAATCCTAACGAGCCCGAATTTCATCAGGCGGCAACCGAGATCTTAACGACGCTTGCGCCTGTGGTGGAAAAACACCCTGAGTATGAAAAAGCCGGACTTTTGGAGAGGTTTATCGAACCGGAAAGGGTGATATTGTTCCGTGTGCCCTGGGTTGACGATAACGGCAAAGTAAACGTAAATAAAGGTTACCGCGTTCAGTTTAATAGTGCGATAGGTCCGTATAAAGGTGGACTCAGATTTCATCCTTCCGTTAATTTATCTATTATCAAATTTCTCGGTTTGGAACAGATTTTAAAAAACAGTCTTACAGGACTTCCGATTGGCGGGGGTAAAGGAGGTTCTGATTTTGACCCCAAAGGCAAATCAGACAGAGAAGTAATGGCGTTTTGCCAGAGTTTTATGACTGAACTTTACCGTCATATCGGCGCGGATACCGATGTTCCTGCTGGCGATATCGGAGTCGGTGCTAGAGAAGTGGGGTATCTTTTTGGACAGTATAAGCGTATCCGCGACGAGCACGTCGGCGTGCTTACCGGTAGGGGGCTTACATACGGCGGAAGCCTTGTGAGAAAAGAGGCGACGGGGTACGGTCTTGTCTATATAACAGAAGAGGCTATGAAAGCGCGCAAAGACAGTTTTAAGAATAAAACTGTAATAATATCGGGTTCGGGAAATGTTGCGATTTACGCTTGCGAGAAAGCGCAGAGTCTTGGTGCAAAGGTAGTGGCGATGTACGATTCGAACGGTTATATTTATGACTCTGACGGTATAAAGCTTGATATTATTAAAGAAATAAAAGAAGTTAAGCGCGGCAGGATAAAAGAATATGCGGATATCGTTAAAGGGGCAGTGTATAAAGACGGGTGTAAAGGAATTTGGTCTGTTCCTTGTGATGTTGCGCTTCCCTGCGCTACGCAGAACGAAATCGATGCCGAATCAGCCGAGCTCCTTGTAAGAAACGGTGTAAAATATGTGGGAGAAGGGGCGAATATGCCTTCTACTCTGGAAGCGATAGAAATATTTAAAAAGAAAGGGGTTGTTTTCCTTCCTGCAAAGGCGGCGAACGCGGGCGGAGTTGCTACTTCTGCACTCGAAATGGCGCAGTCTTCCGGTAGAATGTTCTGGTCGTTTGAAGAAGTAGACGCAAAGCTTAAAAATATTATGATAAATATTTATCAAAATATCGACAAATCGGCGAAAGAATACGGATACGAGGGCGATTATGTGATGGGTGCAAATATTGCCGGCTTTGTAAAAGTTGCGACTGCTATGATGGCGCACGGCATAGTATAATTCATAAATATTTTAAGCCGTTCCTTTCTTTCATGGGGACGGCTTTTTTTTATGTTTGACAAATTTTGGATTAGAGTTTATAATAATTTAAAGGTGAACTTATGCGTTTGGTAATTAAGGTTGGAACATCAACCTTAGCTCATCCTTCTGGTAAATTAAATATTCGACGCGTCGAAAAAATCTGCAAAGTTTTAAGCGATTTAAAAAATGCGGGTAATAACGTCGTTCTTGTTTCTTCCGGCGCGATAGGTATGGGGATGGGTAAATTAAATTTAGCCTCGCGTCCTTCGGATATGTCTGAAAAACAGGCGGCGGCCGCGGTCGGGCAATGCGAGCTGATGTATACCTATGATAAGCTTTTCAAAGACTACAATCATACGGTGGCGCAGATTCTCGTTACGGGCGACGACATAGAAAACGTGAACAGGCGCAACTGTTTTAAAGATACGGTTTTTAAGCTTATCGAACTTGGTGTAATTCCCGTTATAAATGAAAATGATACTGTTTCGACGCAGGAAATATCCGTAGGGGATAACGATACGCTTGCGGCTATAGTTGCAGTGAATATTAAAGCGGACCTTTTGATTTTGCTTTCGGATATAGATGGGTTATATACGGCTGACCCTAACAAAGACGGAAAAGCAGAACTTATAAACGAAGTGAATGAAATAAACGATAAAATATACTCGCTTGCCGACGGAGCAGTAAGCAAATTCGGCACAGGCGGAATGGCGACTAAAATCAAAGCCGCTAAAATATGTACGGATAACGGAATCGATTTGGTAATATTAAACGGAGATTATCCCGAATTTCTTTACAAAGCGGTTGCGGGCGAAAGAGCGGGAACCAGATTTATAGGTAAAAAATGACAACTTCTGAGATTTTGGAAAATGCAAAGAGAATAAAGGGTTCGGCGGCTTCAATGTCGGCTGAACAGAAAACATCGGCGTTGATTAATATGGCGGTAGCGATAGAGGACGATATTGAAGGTATTTTGCGTGCAAATAGTGCTGATTTAAGCGCAGTGCGAGGTATTATGTCAGACGTAATGATTGGCAGGCTTTCCCTCAATGAAGAAAAAGTGCGTAATATGGCTGAAAATATGAGAGCTATTGCCAAACTTCCCGATCCTATAGGTGCTGTAACGGACGAATTTATCCGTCCCAATGGAATGACGGTTAAAAAGGTTGCCGTTCCTATCGGTGTTGTGGCTATAATTTATGAGAGTCGTCCGAACATTACAGCAGACGCGGCGGCTCTTACTGTAAAAAGCGGGAACGTTTGCATATTAAAAATAGGTAAGGAAGCTTTTCTTTCTGCTCGGGCGATAGTAAACGCTATGCGCAAGGGTTTGAAAAAAGCGGGGGTATCACAAAATATAATCAGTCTTGTAGAAGATACTTCACGTGAGAGCGTGAAAGAAATCATATCTGCCGTAGGTTATGTCGATTTGCTTATACCGCGCGGCGGTAAGGAGCTTATCAGTCTATGTACGGAGAATGCAAAAGTTCCCTGCATTCAGACCGGTACTGGAATTTGTCACGTTTATGTCGACGAATTTGCCGACGAAGAAAAAGCTTTGAATATTATAGAAAATGCGAAGTGCAGTCGTCCTTCCGTATGCAACGCTATGGAGGTTTGCCTTATTCATAAAGATATTGCGGAAAATTTTTTACCGCGCTTGCACGCTCGTATTGTATCAGGCAGGTATGAAGATGCAGTAAAGCTTCGACTTGACGAAAAATCTTTTGAAATTTTAGGCGGTTGGAATAATTGTTATAAAGCAGACGAACAGGATTTCGATACGGAGTTTCTGGACTATGTTATGGCGGTTAAAGTGGTTGACAGCATTAAAGATGCAATCGCGCATATTTCTACTCACTCAACCGGTCACAGCGAATGTATCGTTACCGAGAACGAAGATAATGCAAAGCTGTTTACGAAAAACGTCGACAGCGCGGCGGTTTACGTAAACGTTTCTACCAGATTTACGGACGGAGGAGAATTCGGTTTAATCGGTGAAATAGGTATTTCAACGCAGAAACTCCACGCGCGAGGTCCAATGGGGCTTATGGAATTGTGTTCATATAAATATATAATTACCGGCGACGGTCAAATACGATGAATAAAAAACGTCCTTAGAGGACGTTTTTTTTATTGTATTAGCTTGACAAAATGAATTTTTTAATTATAATAAAACATATGTTATAAAACATTAGTTTTAAAAAGGAGATAATGATGCCGCCGAAAGCAAAATTTTCAAGAGAAGAAATTATTACGGTAGGATTTAATATTGTCAAGCGCGAAGGTATGGAGGTATTGACGGCAAGGTCGCTTGCCGAAGCGTTAGGAAGCTCGCCGAGACCGATATTTACTGTTTTTAATAATATGGAAGAAGTGCAGTCGGCAGTGGTATGCGCTGCGAAGAGCTTATACGCGGAATATATATGTAAGGGCTTAAATGAAGACCTTGCGTTCCGCGGGGTAGGCAAAGCTTACATTAGATTTGCTTCCGAACAGCCTAAATTGTTCCGATTGTTGTTTATGAGCGAAAATAAGAGCGTTCCAGATATGAACTCTGTTCTAGGGATTATTGATGAAAGTTTCGAAAAAATTCTGAACTCAATTGAAAACGAATACGGGTTAGAACGCGAAATATCTAAAAAGTTATATTTGCATTTATGGATATATTCACATGGAATAGCGGTTTTGATTGCGACTAAAGTTTGCGAGTTTTTGCCGGAAGAAGTTACCGCAATGATTACGGAGATATTTTTAAGTTTGCTTAAAAGAGTAAAATCGGAGAACGGCATATGATTAAAGCGGAGAATATTACTAAAACCTATAACGGCGGTGCGGTTGAAGTTTTAAAAGGTATATCGCTTGAAATAAACGAAGAGGATTTCGTTGTAATCTGCGGTGCATCCGGTTCAGGCAAGTCTACTCTTATGAGCGTGCTTTCGGGCTTAGAACGTTCCGACGGCGGAAGGATATTTTACGGCGGCGAAGAGATAAGCGCAATGAATGACAGGCAGCTTACCGGATTCAGAAGAAGGGAAGTAGGGTTTATTTTTCAGCAATATTATTTATTGCCGCATTTGAGCGTGGATAAAAACGTTAAAATGGGCGCGGATTTGGCTGGCAACGCAAATTACCGTGAGATTATAGAAAAAGTCGGGCTGTCGGATAAGTTGAAAAATAAACCGTCGGAGCTTTCGGGCGGCGAACAGCAACGCGTATGCATCGCGCGCGCATTGGCAAAAAATCCGCGCGTTCTGTTTCTCGACGAGCCTACGGGTGCATTGGACGAGGCAACGGGGCGCCGCGTTCTCGATTATATTATTAATTTAAAGCGCGAACGAAAATTTACTATGATAATGGTCACCCATAATCTGAATATTGCGGAAACGGCTGATAAGGTAATTAAAATAAACAGCGGTAAAATAACCGAAATAATAAATAATCCGTCGCCTAAGACAGCGTATGAAATAGGGTGGTAGAATGATTGTAAGTTTCAAAGACGGTGTTAAGCTTATAGGGTTGAGCGTAGTAAGTTTTTGCGCGGTTTTCGTCTGTACTTTTTTTCTTAATTTTTATCTTGACGCGGTTGAATTGGAGGGAACGTTTACCGACCCTGCAATAAACGCGTTATACGAAGCACAGATGGTTACCGCTAAGTTTGTCAGCGCTGTTAGCGGAGGCTTTCTTGGATTTATGGCTGTTGTCATACTGATTTTTTATGTTAAGTTATATATTGACAGACATGGAAAGCAGTTGGGGATTTTAAAAGCGATGGGATATTCCGACGGTAAAATCGCTCTCGGTTTTTTTGTATTCGGTTTCAGCGTTTTTATCGGCGCCGCACTCGGTTTCGGTGCGGGTTTCGCGATTATGCCGCTTATATATAAAAATTTAACTATAGACGGTATTCCGCAAATTGATATAAGCTTTCATGCCGAGCTGTTGTTTGCGCTTGTATTTCTTCCTGTAGCCGTATTTTCGGCTTTTGCTTGCGGATATGCGTATCTGGCTTTAAAACGTCCAGTATGCGATATGCTGCGCGGTAAGAATAAAGTTAAATTAAAGAAAGAAAAGGCGAAGGAGAATAACGGGGTTTCTTTTCTTGCGGAAATGTGTTTCAAGACGCTCGGTGGCAAAAAGGCGCTTGCGTTTTTCGTCGCGTTTGCTTGTTTTTGTTTCTCGGCAATGATTCAAATGGCTGTTTCTATGATTGATTTAAGCAGTGAAATTATGGGCGCTGTTATACTCGTTATCGGTTTGATTTTAGCCGTCACTACTTTGTTGATGGCTATAACTTCGCTTGTAAAAGGAAATATAAAGAGCATTTCTATTATGAAAGCGTTCGGATATTCTATGAAAGAGTGCTCGTTTACGGTACTCGGCGGATATCATATTTTTGCATTAATCGGTTTTATTATAGGCACGTTATATCAGTTCGGACTTTTAAAACTGATGGTTAACGTCGTTTTCAAGGATGTTGCTCAAATGCCTGAATATAAATTCAACTTTTCCGTATTTTTTATAATTTTGGCAGTGTTTATCGTGTTTTATGCGGCTGTTATTTTGATTTATAGCTTAAAACTAAATAAAATTTCCGTCAAAGATGTTATGACGGAAACTTAAAAAGTTTATTTGTTTTTTATCGTCTGTTTAATTGTTTTTAAAAGCAGAGGAATATTTATAGGTTTTGTCAGGTGCGCGTCCATACCGGCTTCTATGGACGCTTTTTTGTCGCTTTCGAAAGCATTAGCGGAAACGGCAATAATGGGGAGTTTCGCGTGCGCAGGATTGCCGAGCTTTCTTATGGCTTCCGTTGCCTGCAAACCGTCCATAACCGGCATCTGTATATCCATTAAAATCAAGAAGTATTCTCCGTCTTTCGAAGCGCTTACTTTTTCTACGGCGATTTTTCCGTTTTGCGCAGAATCGATTACGCAGCCTAAGTCGCTCAATAGTTCGGCTTCTATTTCGAGGTTAATCGGATTATCTTCAACAATAAGAATTTTTTTGCCTTTCAGGCTGAATGTGCGCGAAGACTGTTCCTGTTCGAGGCGATGGTCGTAATTTTGTTTGCGCAGTTCGAGTATGACTTTAAACGTGCTGCCTTTTCCAACTTCGCTTTCTGCGGTTATGCTGCCGCCCATAGTGTCTATTATATGTTTTGCTATAGTCAGTCCGAGACCTAAACCATATATGCCTGCATGGGTTGTATTGTTTTCCCTCTCAAACGGTTCGAAGATATGTTCGAGCGCATTTTCGCCTATGCCGACGCCTGTATCTTTAACTGTAAATTCATACGTGGAAAAACCTTTCGATAGATTGTCTTTTTTTAATTCCGTAACCGAAATGTTTACTTGTCCGCCGTTTTTCGTATATTTGACCGCATTGTCTGCGAGGTGGAGAAGTACTTGTTTAAGTTTTTCTTTATCGGCGTAAACTCCGCTGTTCATAGTATTTGCCTGTAACGATAACGAAATGTTTTTCTGAACCGCTTTCGGCAACAGGCTTCTTTGAATTTCCTGTACGATTTCACAGACGTTGCATTCTGTTTCGTTAAGTCGGAAGTTCTGGGATTCCATATAAGTAAGTTCGAGAACGTTGTTGATGAGGTCGAGAATCTGGCGGCTCGCAGCTTCGATTTTTTCGAGATAATCAGCTACAAGTTTTTTATCTTTTAGGTTTTTTCCTGCAAGGGCGGTATAACCGAAAATCGCGTTCAGCGGCGTACGCATATCGTGCGACATATTTGACAAAAAGGTATTTTTTGCAACCGAAGCGAGATTTGCCTTGTGTAATGCGTCTTCAAGTACGGATTTTTGTTTTATTTCGTGTAAAATTTCGTCGTCGATTGTGCGGTATCCCAAAACAATCTGTGAAATTTTTGATTTGCTTCCGACGTTTACTATGCGAAGCTGTAAATATTTAGTCGTATCGTTTTCGATACAGCGGTAATTTATGTAAAACGAATCGTTTTCGGAAAGTTCTTTTCGGATATAGTCGTTTACTGTCATTTTAGAAACAAGTTCGCGGTCGTCAGGATGAACCCAAGTCGACGCGTAATCTTTCATTAGTTCTGTAAATTTCCGTATCTGTAATTTTTTTTCGAAATGGTGCTGGGTTCTGTAACTTAAACGATAGGGGAGAACGGTATCTTCGTCTAAGTCGGCAAAAAGTATCGAGTCGTAATTAATGCTCAGTCCTTCGATTACTTTAAGACGTTGTAAATCTTCCTGTTGAAACAAACTGCGTTCTCTGTTATGTTTTTCTATCAGGTGTTGCAATTTTTGTTCTTTTTCATTCTGAGCGTTAATAAGAGCGTTTTTTTCATTGAGCTGGCGATTGATTCTTTCGGTTGCATCGCTAATAAATACATAAAAAACGTCTCCTGCAATTTCGCTGTGCGCAAAATGGCCGTAATCTTCTACCCAGCGGACTTCACCGTCTTTTTTTATTATTCTGTATTCAACGTAATCTAAATCTTCCTGGCTTTGTGAAATCTGTTCTTTAATGCTCTTTTCCACCGAAGCTAAGTCGTCGGGATGTACGATACCTTTGAACGAGTTTCCGGTAAACGTTCTGAATTGCTCCAAATCATCGCAACCGAAAATTTTTAACATTGCTTTGTTGGCGTAGATTATCTGTTCGCTTTCGTCAGCGCGGTATATGAAGAAACCGCCTGGAAATTTATCAAGAAAGTTTTTCGTCTGGCGTGTCAATTCTAGGCGTTTTAAATCTTCAGGCGTTAGTTCGTCTTTGTTGTCAATACCTAAAAGAATAAGCATCTGCTCTATTGAGTTGTATAAATTTTCGTGATTATTCATAATTAAATTTTCCGAAATTTTTATTTAGTTTAACATAATTTAAAATTGATTGTCAATATTTTCCTTTTAAATTCGATGAAACAAAAAACAGCAGGGAAATTGTCGATGCCGTTTATTTGTCAATGATGAATGTTAAGCAGCGTACCGAAAATCCGATAAAGGTAACAGGCGGAAACTGAGTTTGAACCCTAAACACGTTTACAACCGTTTTTAAATAAGTAGCATGTAAGCGCTTCGGTTGAGTTGACATACGCGTTGCAGAGTGGTATTATATAGTAAATTAAACAGACAGTTCGTTTGCGCCATCCTGTCGTTAAACAAAACCAGGGCATCTGAATGGGAACAGTCTTTTTGGGTGCAGTCGTTTTGTTACGGCTGTACTTTTTTGCGCAAAGGGAGAGATATGTATTATTTAAAAACTTCGGCTTGTTTTGACAGTGCACACTTTCTTCACGGCTACAACGGCAAGTGTGCAAATATCCACGGTCATCACTGGATTGTGGAAGTAAAGATAAACGGCGGGAAATTGCAGGGAAACGGCGAAAAGCGCGGTATGCTTCTGGACTTCGGCGATTTTAAGAAGGCAGTAAAAGAGCTTGCGGAAGGTTTTGACCATACCCTTATTTACGAAAAAAATACCCTTAAACCTGCAACTCTTACCGCGCTTCGAGAAGAAGGGTTTTCATTGGTTGAAACTGATTTCAGACCCACTGCAGAAAATTTTGCTGCGCACATATACGCCGACCTTTGCGATAAGGGCTTGCCCGTTTTCAGCGTGACAGTGTACGAGTCGCCGGAAAACTGCGCGGTGTACGGTGAGTGATATGTGCTTTTTTAAAGTTGCCGAAAAGTTTGTAAGTATAAACGGCGAGGGACCGCGCGCGGGTGAGCTTTCCGTCTTTCTGCGGTTTTGCGGCTGCAATCTTAATTGTAGCTACTGTGACACGCGCTGGGCTAATACAGTTGACGTAAAATATGAGCTTGTTTCTGCGGAAGAGCTCGTTTCATACGTGAAATCAACGGGAGTAAGAAACGTTACCCTGACGGGAGGCGAACCGCTTTTACAGGCGCATATTGCGTATCTTACAGAACTGCTGGGTGAGTCTGGCGCAGAAGTTGAAATAGAAACCAACGGAAGTGTTCCGTTGAAAGATATCGTTTCCTTATCGTACCGTCCCGCAGTTACAGCCGATTATAAACTTCCTTCAAGCGGAATGGAAAAACATATGCTGAGCAAAAACTTTTCTTACCTTACGTTACGAGACGCTGTCAAGTTTGTGGTAGGGGATAAGTGCGATTTGGTGCGTGCGGAAGAGATTATAAACGGCTACGAACTTAAAGACAGGTGCCGCGTTTATTTCAGCCCCGTGTTCGGAAGAATAAAGCCTGAAGAAATAGCGGAGTTTATGAAAGAGCGTAAGCTTAACGGCGTACGGTTGCAATTACAGTTGCATAAAATTATCTGGAAACCCGATAAGCGCGGGGTATAGGAGAAAGTATGGATATTAAAGGAATAGAAAAACATATCCGCGGATTATTGATCGCCATAGGTGAAGACCCTGACAGGGAAGGTCTGCGCGAAACGCCGGCCCGCGTGGCGCGAATGTACGAAGAAGCGTTTGA
>CAJTNY010000026.1 GCA_910577875.1 uncultured Christensenella sp. | reverse complement strand
TGGACGAATTACGCCGTATTTTATAACGGACAATATATATCAAACGAAATCCTAAACGAGAAGAAGTTTCTTGAACTTGCAGAGAGTTATTATAGACAGTAATATAAATTTCAATTTATCCTTCCAAATAGTTTGTAGTAAAAAGCTCTCGAACATATCGTTCGAGAGCTTTTGTTCTCGTTTGAAAGTACAACTCTTAAAAATTTAGTATTTAATTCCCTATGGGAATTGTGCTTTGCGCGGGGCTTGTTTTTTATGCGTTTTTCTTTCGTTTGGAAAATTTGTCGTTAGTCATCTTAATCAGTCTTGACAAGGGTTTGTACAAAAGCACGACGGCGACAGATAGAAGAAGACATTTAATGAAGTTGAACAGCACCGCCCAGTACCATACTGTGAGATAGAAAGACATACCTTCCGTCCAGGGTTTGTTTGCCATTGCATTTAAAAAGAACGGGAACGTAAGAAGATAATTGACAGGCACGGAGATTATCGCCTGAGCAACACAGCCTATCGCAATTGTTACTAATACCACCTTAATTCCCTTGTATTTTTTGTAGATAATTGAAGGAATTAAAATAAAAGGCAACATAATAAGTATATTCGCAAGCTCTCCGACTCCTATCGTCTGAGTAAACGAAAGCGCGTAAATAAATTCTTTCAATACGCTTACTATAACACCCGCAACAGGCCCCAGCGAGAAACCTGCTATTAAGGCGAATACTCCCGAAAAATCGATTTTCATAAACGGTACTGCCGGGAATATGGGAAATTCGAAAACAGGCAGACGCAATATAAACGATAGCGCCGTAAATACCGCAATATAAGCCATTCTCGTAGCAGTAAAATAGTTTTTGAAAAATTCACCGACGCTCTTCTTCCTCTTTACCTCATTCATTGTTTCAACGGGAATTATCCCCGCTTCGCTGACTGCAGTCTCGGCAGTCTGATTTGTTTCCTGCTCCATAAAAGAACTCCTTAAAATAATATTTTTAAAGCCGTTCTTTGAAAAAAAAATCGCTCCGAAAAATCGGAGCGAAATAAACGTGCGAAACGCATACATTCTTTTAACATCCGGACTATACCGTCGGTACGGGAATTTCACCCGTTCGGGGTCAAAACGACCTTCGTGGACTTTACCACCGGTGGGGAATTTCACCCCGCCCCAAAGAATAACTTTAAATTTCGATTTAATTATATACTTTCATTTCTATACTGTCAAGTATTTGAAAACTCGGGTTTCAGTGAAAAAAACTATTTTTTTAAATAATTTTTTATTTTTTCGGTAAAGACCTTCTTTTCGGAAATATTTCTGTCTGCACGCTCGACGTAACGCATAAGCTTCTCCTTATGGTTTTTACGCCTCACATCATCGCTCTCGTACAACTGTAATTCCGCAAGTCCGAGAAAATATTCCATTTCGATGTTATTTATAAACGTGGAATTGATATTTTTAAGACTGTATTCGTCGTAAAGCTTTTTCCTCTCTTTGAATGAAAGTTCAAGACAGTTAAGTATTTTTTTGCGGCGGCTTTCCTTGTCTTCCGAACGCGGAACTATTTCAAGGCTCTCTATTCTTTCCAGACAATTCAACGCACAGAACATATCGCGGTACATATACCCTCTGAGCAGAGTGCAGAGCTGACGGTTCACGTTCGGCGCCTGCCCCTCGATTGTATTGCAAAGATTCGCCGCTTTCTCAGAAATGTCGTAAAGCCTGTAACAATAATCTGCCTTCTTATCGTCAGGCATAACGTCGTCATCGATTTCGTCGCTGTTAACGATTAAAAGATATAAATACGACAGGAAGTTGTAAACAAACGCAAGAAGCCAGTTCTTAAGTTCGCTCTCCGGCAAATCGTCTATTCTGTCGAATAAATCTTCAAACTTTTCGCGATGCTTGTAGAACTTTTCAAACTTGATATACTGTTCGTCGGTCACGTATTTTATATCGAGAAAAAACTTTATAGACGTGACCGCAAGTCTTGATGCAAGCACAAGCTCCGCAGACTGGAACCCCGAATCGTCTAACCTGTCAAGGAAACTCTGCATATCGCTCAGCGCTTCCTGTCTTGTTTCGATATAAATGTTCGAACTGTAAATATAACACAGGATATACTGCGCCATTTCGTAATTCGAACATATCGGGTCAACGAGATGCGAAAGTATTTTCTTTCTCGTTTCGTCCCTGTTTATTATCAGCATCATCTTGTTTTCAGTAAGAGTATTGTTCTGCGAACCGAAAAACTTATCGGCAAGCTCCGAGGCTATCTCGCCCTCCGTCCGCCCGTCCGTGAAAATGCTGTGCGCCCACACTCCGTGCAAGTCGCTCGGCAAAGCCGGGTCATTCGGCGAAATGTCTATAAAATAATTATGTATCTTCTTTATATTGAGTTTAGCGAGCAGGTAACCCCATTCAAACATAAGATTGGGGCTTATGGCGTTTATGCGCGGATTTTTCTGTATCAGCAAAATCGCCTGGTCGCATTTTTTCATTTGCTCGATAATCGTACCGCCTACATAAATAGAGTCGTGACCGTAAAGATTTCCTCCGACTATTGCCTCATAACCCGTTTTCTCGTCTATATGCGCTTTTATCTGTTTTGCAATCTCGTTATTTCCACTCCAAGCAATAAATACTTTACTCATTTATTTTTCCCCGTATGTTTATTTTATCAATATATTTCTGCAATCGTTTACTAAGATTTGAATCGCATTAAAAGCGTCCGTCAAAGGCTTGCCGTCCACTAATGCGTGATTTACTGTAATGTTTAAACTCATTTCATATTTTCCGCCGCGAAAAACATATTTCCCCCAGCATATGCGCGGGATACTCAAAGATTTTACGTCGTCCGGAATCGGGTCGCTCATAGTTTCGAAATCGAGCCATGGCAAACAGGTTACATAATAAACATCCGCGGAAGCGTCGCCGAACTGTTTGTTTCCTCCGTACTTTACCGTTCTATCGATTTCATTCCTGACTCTCTTGCAAAACACGTTCGGATCATCATCCCACTCCGCTCTGCAAATATCAAACAGTCCGTCACGCGTCGCCACAGTGAAAGACGGCGAAGGTGCGTCGTATTCGACGACATTGTCGTCTGCTATCCTTAATCTCATTTCGGGTACCGAATTCAAAGCCTTTACAGTCAAATAAAGCATATCCCCGAAAAAGAAACGTTTATATTCGTTTTTTAAATTAATCAGCGCACTGACGTCTATCTTAGCGCCTAAATGATACGTAGGATTAGAGAACTGCGAAAACCAGTCGTAAGACTTCTTTCTTTCCCAACTGTTGACGTCTATTATTTTCATAACGTTTACTCGCAAATAAACAAAACCCCGAGAGTGCCTTTCCCGCAGTGGGACGTAACAACATTGCCCGCAACGGTTTCAAGAATCTCGTCGAAACTGAAAAGGTTTTCAACCTGTGCGCGTACCTTTGCCACAATCTCTGGTTCGCTGCCCGAATGAGTTATAAAACAACGCGTCTTGTCGTAGTGCTGATAAGTTTCCGCAAGTTCGTTTACGTAATTTTTAAGACAGCGTTCTATTCCGCCCATGAATTTCTTTTTTGCGTAAAGCTTTCCGTCTTTCATATCGATAAGCGGATGGAGCTTCAAAACCTTCGCACCCATAAGCGCGGCGAGAGAACATCTTCCGCCCTTATGCAGATAATCAAGCGCGTCGGGAACGAAAGAAGTATTTACCTTGGAACGCAGGCTCTCTAAAATTTTAACAATTTCTTTCGGCGGTTTGCCTTCCGCGGCAATATCGCACGCTTTCAATACAAGCAGTCCTTGTCCGGTTGAAAGAGCAAGCGAGTCCACCGCAAAAACTTTACCTTTAAAACTCTTCGAAGCATTTACCGCGTTATCGTGCGAAGAAGATGCTTTTGAAGATATATTGATATGTATTACGGCATCGTATTCGTCCGTAAATTTTTTGAAAAATTCTATATACTCGGATACTGAAGGCGCCGCCGTAGTCGGTAACTTCCCCGTCTCTGATACACGTTTGAATATATCCTGCGGAGTAACGTCTACGCCGTCGCTGTATACTTTTCCGTCCATAATCACGTGGAGAGGCAAAACCCCTACGTTATATTTTTGTACAAGCTCCAAACTTAAATCGCAGGTGGAATCCGCTGTTATTTTAATTTTCATTCTTACCTCACGCAGTCTGCATATAAAGGAAACGCTTTACATAGTTTTGCAACTTCGGCTCTGACGTATTCGAAAGCGTTCTCACGTTTATCTATAATCTCCGATATAAGGCGGGCTATTGTTCTCGCTTCGTTTTCTTTCATTCCGCGCGACGTCATAGCGGGGGTTCCTATACGTATACCCGAAGTCACAAAAGGCTTTTGAGTATCAAACGGTACAGCGTTCTTATTTACTGTAATATGAACTTCGTCAAGAAGATTTTCAAGCTCTTTGCCCGTAATATTTTTATCCGTAAGGTTGAGAAGAATAAGATGATTATCTGTTCCTCCCGAAACCATTTTTACGTTGAGTTTTTTAAACTCTTCCGCCATTGCGGATGCGTTCAAGACAATCTGTTTTTGGTAAGCTTTAAATTCGGGGCTTAACGCCTCTTTAAACGCAACCGCTTTCGCAGCTATAATGTGCATAAGCGGACCGCCTTGAATTCCCGGGAAAATCGCCTTATCGACTGCTTTACCCCATTCCTCCTTGCACATAATAACACCTCCGCGCGGACCTCTCAACGTCTTATGCGTGGTAGTAGTTACAAAATCGGCGTAAGGAATCGGCGAAGGATGAATGCCCGCCGCAACCAGTCCTGCAATATGGGCTATATCGACCATCATAAGCGCGCCGACCTTATCGCAGATTTCGCGTATGCGCTTAAAATCTATAACTCTCGGATAAGCGCTCGCACCCGAAATTATGAGCTTGGGTTTGCTCTCCGACGCAATCTTTTCCATTTCGTCATAGTCGATGACCTCTTCTCCCTCTTTCACTCCGTATGGCACGATATTGAAATATTTGCCGGAAATATTTACGGGGGAGCCGTGCGAAAGATGTCCGCCGTGCGCAAGATTCATTCCCATAACCGTATCGCCCGGTTGGCAGGCGGCAAATAGAACGGCAAGGTTCGCGCTGGCGCCGGAGTGCGGCTGAACGTTGCAGTACTCGCATCCGAATATTTGTTTAAGACGTTCCCTTGCCAAATCTTCGGCGACGTCAACGTAACTGCAGCCGCCGTAATACCGGTGCGCAGGATAGCCTTCAGCGTATTTATTCGTAAGATGGCTTCCGGCAGCCGCCATAACCGCCGGAGAAACGAAGTTTTCGCTCGCTATAAGTTCAATATTATTCTGCTGGCGGTAAAGCTCCGATTTCAAAGCTTCCGCGATTTCTGGGTCCGTCTGTTCGATTAAAGATATATCAATCATAATCCGCTCCGTAATTGTTTTTCTATATTGTATCACTAAATATGAGATAACTCAACCTTATTATGAAAAAAACAGCGGTATTTTTTAGCCGCCGTTTTTTCGATATTTAAAGATTTTTATTAAGAAATTCGTCTGCATCAGATTCAGACATATAACCGAGAGAGCTGTCTTTTTGTTCGCCTTTTTTGAAAACCGAAACAAGCGGTATCGACATAATGCCGTAGCGCGTTGCGAGATCGATATTTTCATCTATATCGACTTTGACGAAAACGGCTTTATCTCCGTATTTTTCGCTCATTGCATCGATTACCGGAGCAAGCATTTTACACGGTCCGCACCAGGTCGCGAAAAAATCGCAGACAACAGGCTTTTCGCCTTTCAAAAGTTCGTCGAATTGTTTTGCGTTTATTTGTTCTACCATAATATCTCCTTATTTTAAGTATGATTCTATTTGTCCGATTTTAACCGCAGTCTGCGTGCCGTCGGACATATTTTTAATTTTTAATTCGCCTGAAAGAAGTTCATTTTCTCCTATAACCGCGACATATTCCGCGCCCAATTTATCCGCATACTTGAATTGAGCTTTGATTGAGCGGTTCAAATGATCTATCTCCGCGCTTATCCCCTTTAATCTCAATGCTGTCGCAATTTCAAACGCCTTGTCACGGGTTTTTTCGTCCATACCCGCAATATATATACGCACCTTTTGTCTTTCGGGGAATTTTATTCCGGTATTCTCCATTAAAAGCATAAGACGCTCTATGCCTGCCGCAAAGCCTATCGCCGGTAAGGACGAACCTCCGAGTTCTGCAATAAGCCCGTCGTATCTTCCTCCGCCGCAAACGGTTCCCTGCGCGCCTATTTCATCGGATACAAATTCGAATACAGTTCTGGAATAATAATCTAACCCCCGTACTATGCGCGGGTTAACGATATATTTAAGTCCCTGATTATCCAAAAGCGACTTAACCCCGTCGAAATGCCGCGAACATTCCCCGCACAGATAATCCGTAATAGACGGTGCTTCCGCCGTAAACTTTTTACAACCTTCTTCCTTACAGTCGAGAATACGCAGAGGATTTTTTTCGAAACGGGAACGGCAGGCTTCACACATTTTCGAAAGATTCGGTTCAAAGTATTTTTTTAAAGCCTTATTATATTCGGCGCGGCATACTTTACAACCGATTGAATTTATTTCGAGTTTGACTCTGACGCCGAGCTTATCCAAAAACGCAGAAGCCGCGAATATGACTTCCGCGTCCGTCTGATACGAACCCGAGCCGAACACTTCTATTCCGAACTGGTGAAACTCGCGCAAGCGCCCCGCCTGCGGTCTTTCGTAACGGAACGCAGGAGTAATGTAAAAAGTTTTTACTGGCATCGGACTGCTTGCAAGTCCGTTTTCGATAAACAGTCTTGCCGCTCCCGCGGTACCTTCGGGTTTAAGCGTTATGCTGCGCCCACCCTTGTCCTCGAACGTATACATTTCTTTGTTAACGACATCGGTCGATTCACCGACTCCGCGTTTGAACAGTTCCGTATACTCGAATGTCGGCGTACGTATTTCGGAAAGGTTGAACGCCCGCGCAACATTGCGCGCCGTTTCCTCGATATACTGCCATTTATAAGAACTTCCGGGTAAAACGTCCTTCGTTCCTTTGGGTATGTTAATCACCTTGTGTTACCTCTTTAATTCCGTTTTCGGGCGTTTCGTTAAAATACTTCTTCAAATTTTCCGCTGCCTGTTCGCTGTTATATTCAACGGCTTTTCGCCAAAGTTTGTACGCTTCTTCCTTATCGGCTTCGACTCCGTAGCCGAAGTAATAACACTCGCCGAGCTTATTAAGCGAGTTTTTATCGTATCCCGGGCTCTCTTTGAAAAGTTTGAAAGCGCGTCCGTAATCGCGTTCCGTGCCGGTACCGTTAAAATAGCAAAGCCCGAGAAGATACTTCGATAAAATACTTTTCTGTTCGATTTCGCTCAGAATTTCAAACGCTTTCTTTTCGTCGCGCGCAACGCCGACTCCGTTTATATAACAATCTGCGACTCTTATTTTGCCGACGACCTCGTCTTTGTCAGCCGCTTTCTTATAATATTCAAAAGCCGCAGTTTCGTCTTTCGATAACCCTTTACCCTCCTTGCACATATCGCCGAGACGGACGTAGGCATAATTGTCTCCCGCGGACAGGGCTCTTCTGTACAGATTTTCCGCTTTGAAATAATCTTCTTTATCTTCGAAATAATAATACAAATCGCCCATATATCTTATAGCGTTAATACTGCCCGCGTCTATTGCTTTTCGAAACCAATATTCCGATTTTTCGAAGTCTTTGATTTCGGGAATTACGCTGTAAGCGATTCCGACGTCTTCCATACTTTCAACGTCGCCCGCATTCGCAGCTTTTTCCTGCCATTCAAGCGACTTGGTTTCGTCATTATACTCCACCGCATACAAAAGCGCACAGTCTTTCATCGCCTCGACATCGCCTTTATCAGCAAGTTTCGAAAGAAAAAAGATAGCTTTTTCTCTGTCTTTTTTAATCGGAGGGTTGGTGTATTCGTTCCCGTAATTATATTCGTCGGCAAGCGTGCGTATCGCTTCCTCGAAATCCTGTGCGGCAGCCTTTTCAAGCCAGTATAAATATTTACCGCTTTCGCTGTATCTGTAATCGTGCGCTATTTCGCACTGAGCTTTCGCGTCGCCTGCTTCCGCAGCTTTTAAAAGTTTATCCTTCGTCCTTTCTTCTTTATCTTTAAATCTTATTTTGCGTTTCAACGCGGTTACGAAAAGTACAATTAAAACAACCGCGCATAATACGCAAAAAACTATAATCGTCGCCGTTTGAGAAGAGCTCAGCAAGATATTACGCACAATTACACCTCATAGAACATATTTCTTCAAATCTCTGTTTTTGATTATTTTTTCAAGATGTTCTTCCACGTATTTCGCGTTTACTTCGACCTGTATAACAGGATAATCGTTTCCGCCCGCGTTATAGGAAATATCCTCCAATAATCTTTCCATAACGGTATGCAGACGGCGCGCGCCTATATCTTCCGACGTAGAATTAACGTCCTCCGAAATTTCCGCTATCTTCTCGATAGCGTCGGAGGTGAAATGCAAATCTATATTATCGACAGCCAAGAGCGCGGAATATTGCGTTGTTATCGCGTTCTGGGGCTGTGTCAAAATATTAATGAAATCCTCTTTGGTCAAACTGTTAAGTTCGACCTGAATGGGGAACCTGCCTTGAAGCTCTGGAATCAAATCTTCTACTTTCGAAACGTGAAACGCGCCTGCTGCAATAAAGAGAATATAGTCCGTCTTTATGGGTCCGTACTTGGTCATAACAGTACAGCCTTCGACTATCGGAAGTATGTCGCGCTGTACGCCCTCGCGCGAAACGTCCGCGCCTTGATTTCCCTTTCCTGCGATTTTATCGATTTCGTCTATGAAAATAATCCCGTCGTTTTCGGCGCGTCTAATTGCTTCGGCGTTGACCGCGTCGTTGTCGATGAGTTTATCCGCCTCTTCGGCAATAATTAAGTTCATAGCTTCCTTTACGGTAATCTTGCGTTTCTTTTTTTTGTGCATTCCCATACCGCTGAAAATCGAACCTATATCGATTGCCGCTCCGCTCCCGGGGGAAAGCTCCAAAGGTTTCGGAATATCGTCGACCTCTATCTCTATAACGGTTGAATCGTAATTACCAGAGTGAATTCCCTCTACAATTCGCTGTTCGAATACTTCTTTCGCGGTTTCGCCTCTTTCGTCCTTTTTCATTTCGCAAAGAACTTTCGCGATTCTCCGTTCAGCGACTGCCGTCGCTTTGTACTTAACCTCGGCAGTTTTTTCTTCCTTAACAAGTCTTATGGCGCACTCAGCCAAATCGCGGACCATAGACTCGACGTCTCTGCCGACGTAACCGACTTCGGTGTACTTGGTAGCTTCGACTTTAAGAAAAGGCGCTTTGACTAATTTCGCAAGTCTTCTCGCAATTTCCGTTTTACCGACGCCGGTAGGACCTTTCATTATTATGTTTTTGGGCGTTATTTCGTCCTGTAATTCCTGCGAAAGACAACTGCGGCGGTAACGGTTTCTGAGCGCGATTGCAACCGCCTTTTTTGCTTCGTTTTGACCTATAATATGTTTGTTCAGTTCGTGCACTATCTGTTTGGGAGTCAAATCCATTACGCGTTCTCCTTATATCGTTTCAACTTTTATGTTGTCGTTGGTATATACGCAGATTTCGCTTGCTATCTTCAAAGATTTCTGCGCAATCTGTTCCGCCGTGTATTTCGTGTTCTGACAGAGAGCGCGTGCCGCCGCCAAAGCGTAGTTACCTCCGCTTCCTATCGCCGCAATTCCGTCGTCGGGTTCGATTACCTCGCCCGTACCGGATACTATAAGCATTGTTTCCTTATCTGCGACAATCATCAACGCTTCGAGTTTTCTTATAGCTTTATCGGAACGCCAAAGTTCCGCAAGCTCAACGGCCGAGCGCATTAAATTGCCTGAAAATTTATTCAGCATTCCTTCGAATTTTTCGCTGAGCGAAAATGCGTCCGAAACCGACCCCGCAAATCCTAAGATTACGTTTCCTCCGTAAATTCTTCTGACTTTTGTAGCGCTGTTTTTGAAGATTACGCTTTCGCCCATAGTGACCTGTCCGTCTCCCGCGATTGCGGTCTTGCCGTCTCTCTTCACCGCGCATATAGTAGTTGCGTGAAATTCCGTCATAATTATCTCCTTTTTATATTTATAAACCGCTTTCGGCTTTATAAATCTTAATATTTTCAATTGCCCTTTCCGCAAGCGCGCAATACCGCTGTTTTTTATCGCGTATGTGTTTTTCCAGCGGAGCGAGTATTCCGAAATTCGCATTCATAGGCTGGAAATTTTGCGTTGCATTGGATATATGCGCCGACAACGCGCCTAAAACGGTGGTGCAGTCGGGAATTACGGGTTTCTTTCCGTTAAGCTTCGTATACAGATGCACCGCCGCAAGAAGCCCGCTCGCCGCCGATTCGACATAGCCCTCAACCCCCGTTATCTGACCTGCAAAAAAAACTGAGGGTTTGTTTTTAAGCGAAAAATCGGAATTAAGACAAGAGGGAGAATTTATGAACGTGTTTCTGTGCATCACTCCATAACGTAAAAATTCCGCGTTCTTCAATGCCGGTATCATAGAGAAAACTCTCTTCTGTTCTCCGAATTTAAGATTCGTCTGGCAGCCGACTAAATTGTAAGATGTTCCCTCAGCATTCTCTTTTCTAAGCTGCAACACGGCGTAATACTTGTTGCCCTGCCCGTCTTTCAGTCCGACGGGTTTGAGCATTGCGAACCTTAGGCTGTCTTTACCCCTGCCCGCCAGAACTTCGACGGGCATACACCCTTCGAAAATATCTCTCTTTTCAAAATCGTGTAAAATAACTTTATCGGCGCATATTAGCGCATCAACGAAATTTTCGTACTGCTCTTTATTCAGCGGACAGTTAATGTAATCGTCTCCTCCTCTACCGTATCTGTCACCGTAAAAACATTCGCCGAAATCCAGACTTTCACGCGTAATTATCGGAGCCGAAGCATCGTAAAAATACAGTTGCCCCCCGCATATATCGCGAATATTCCCGGAAAGAGTATCCGTGGTCAAAGGTCCCGTGGCTACTATGCTCCATTCTTCGGGAACTTTTTTTACCTCTTCGCATACGACGGTAATATTTGAATCGCTTTTAATCCGTTCGGTAATATACTCGGAAAAAGCTTCTCTTTCGACCGCAAGCGCACCGCCAGCGGGCACGCTTGTTTTCTCCGCCGCCTCGAGCATAAGAGAACCTATAACGCGCATTTCTTCCTTTAAAAGTCCGCAAGCATTCGAATATGCATCTTTGCCTTTAAGCGAGTTCGAACAAACGAGTTCGCCGAAATTTTTATCTTTATGCGCAGGAGTAAGCGACTTGGGTTTTATATCGTACAACTCGACCTTTACACCGTGTTCCGAAAGGAATACAGCCGCTTCGCAGCCTGCGAGCCCCGCACCGATTATCTTAATTTTCATATTCCGTTTCGGGTAAATCCACAGAATAATTACAGTTCTTTTCAGAACATTTGATTTTGTTTCCGCGCTTAATCAAAAACTTTCCGCAAACGGGACACTTGTCTCCCGTAGGAATATCCCAGCTTAAAAACTTGCAGTCGGGATAACCTGTACAGCCGTAATATATCTTGCCCGTTTTTGAACGCATACGACGCATAGGTCTTCGGCAATCGGGGCAAATGCCCTCGTTCTTTTCTGCGCCCTGACCGTTCTCGGGGTCTGCGTACGGACGCTTCGAACCGCATTTGGGACATTCTAAGAAGTTGCCGTACCTGCCCTTTTTCATAAGCATAAACGATTCACATTCCGAACATTTTTCCTGTGTCATCTTTGCGTCGACCGGAAGTATCGAAGAACACTCCGGATAATTAGGGCAGGCAAGGAATTTCCCGAATTTCCCGCTTTTAACAATCATATTCGCGCCGCATTTGGGACAGCGCATTTCCGAAACCTCGGTTTCGCTTTCACTGACTATGTTCGAACATGCGGGATAGTTGGAACAGGCAAGATACTTGCCGTATTTACCCATTCTGCGTATCATATTGTTTCCGCACTTTTCGCACTTAATATCGGTAGGCTCGTCGCCGTCGGTAGACGCGGTTTTAAGTTTTTCGGAAAAGCCGGGATAGAAATCGGCAATTATTTTGTGCCAGTCGCAACCGCCCTCTTCTATCTTATCGAGATCGTCCTCCATATGCGCGGTAAATCCGACGTCCATTATATCCGTAAAGTATTTGACAAGCATATCCGTAATCTTATAAGCAACGTCCGTGGGAATCATATGTTTTCCGTCTTTCTCGACGTAGTGGCGTTTCGTAAGCACGGATATTATCGAAGCATACGTGGACGGTCTGCCGATACCCTTTTCTTCCATTGCCTTTACAAGCGAAGCGTCGGTAAAGCGCTGGGGCGGGCGCGTGAATTTCTGTTCTTTCAAAAGTTCGTTTAAAATGAGCCCGTCGCCCTCTTCCACGGGAGGAAGAAGTTTGGAAGATATTTCTTCCTCGTCTGCTTTCCCTGCTTCCTGATAAGCCGCGGTATAACCCGCAAAAAGCATTGCTTTTCCGCTTGCCTTGAATATATATCCAGCCGAATCGGCTTCAACCTGCATCGAATTATACTGAGCGTCCGCCATCTGCGATGCAACGAATCTGTCGTAAATGAGTTTGTAAACGTTGTAATGTTTTTTATCGAGCGAACCTTTTACGCTTGCGGGAGTAACCGCGAGATTAATAGGTCTTATTGCTTCGTGAGCGTCCTGCGCTCCTTTCTTAGTTGCATAAAAATTGGGCTTCTCCGGCACATATTCATTGCCGTATTCTTCGGAAATGAATTTAAGCGCGTTGTCCTGAGCGTCCTTTGAAATGCGCACGGAATCTGTTCTGATATAAGTGATAAGAGCTATATGGTCGCCGCCGACATCCATACCTTCGTAAAGATGCTGAGCAACGAGCATAGTTTCAGGCGAAGTCATACCGAATTTATTAGACGCATCCTGTTGAAGCGAAGAGGTCGTAAACGGCGCAGGCGCATGCTGTTTGGTAATCCCCTTCTTTACCTTAGTCACGGTAAAAGGGCTCTTCCTGACTTCATCTTCAACTTTATCCGCAAAGTCTTTACCGATGCTTTCGCCGTTCTTCTTGCATTGATAAGTAGCTTTGAAAGGAGAATATTTTCTCCCTTCGTCTTGCAAAATCGCGTTGAAATTCCAATACTCGTCGGGAACAAACGCCTGAATTTCGCGTTCTCTGTCTACTATAAGCCTAAGCGCCACGGACTGAACTCTGCCCGCAGAAAGTCCGTTCTGGATACGGTTATTCAGAAGCGGCGAAAGTTTATAACCCACGAGTCTGTCCAAAACTCTGCGCGCCTGCTGCGCGTCGACGAGATTATAATTAATCTTTCTGGGTTTTTCCAAAGCATTTTTAACGGCGGACGGAGAAATCTCGTTGAATTCGATACGGTTCTCGCCGTTCTCGTCAAGACCTAAAACCGTCTGCAAATGCCAACTTATAGCTTCGCCTTCGCGGTCGGGGTCGGTTGCGAGATATACTCTGTCGGCTTTCTGCGCTTCGGCTGTAAGACGTTTTATGACTTCTTTTTTGCTGGGAGTAATTTCATACTTCGGTTCGAAGTTAGCCGATACTCTTACGCCTAACGTCTTTTCGGGTAAGTCCCTTACGTGTCCGCCCGACGCGTCGACTTTATACTTGCCCTTTAAATATTTTGAAATGGTTTTTGCCTTTGACGGCGATTCTACTATTATCAAATCCATATTCAAAGCCTCTTCTATTTCTTTTATTGTATTACGGAATATCTGTTTCCGCCGATACCGGCCACAAGACCTTTTATGGTGAGCGACATTATAACGGGCATAATTTCCGCAACGGATTTATTAAGTTTATTTGTAATTTCGGGTAAAAAAGCTTCGCCCGATTTTTTTATCAGTTCGTAAACGATTTTTTCCGATTCGGTAAGTTCGATTTTTTTGCGTCCTTTCAAGTCTAACCCATACTCGGCGAAAATGTCAAGTACATTTCTTGTAAGAGAGGCTCCGTTTTTTATAAGTTCGTTGCAACCCTCGCCAGAACTCACGTCGGTGCAATAAGGAAATGCAAATACATCTCTGCCGTAATCGTTCGCATAATCGGCGGTAATAGCCGCTCCGCTTTTAGCACCAGCGGATACGACAAGCGTTCCGACAGAAAGACCCGCTATTATACGGTTACGGATAGGGAAATAATACGGCCTCGGCTTTTCCTGCGGGAGATGCTCCGTTACGACAAGCCCGCTTTGCGCAACTTTTCTTAGCAAACCAGCATTGCACGCGGGATATATATGGTCCAATCCGTTTGCCAGAACGGAAATAACTTTGCCGCCGTTTTCAAGCGCACCCTCGATCGCTTTGCTGTCCGCGCCTTCCGCTAGCCCCGTCACTATCGTAAACTCCTGCGAAAGTTCGCCTGAAATCTTTTTGCAGGAATTAAGTATTTTGGGCAGAGTTCTGCGCGAACCGACTATTGAAAAGCACCTGCTTTTTAATAACGAGATATCGCCTTTACAGTATAAAACGACGGGAGAATCTTTTATATTTCTCAGTGTTTCGGGATATTCTTCCGAAAAATAAGTGACGCAATTTATTCCCTTTTTCTCTAACTCACGTAATATCTTAACCCGGTAAGAAGGTTCGCAGTAATCGCCCGTCACTTTATTATATACTCCCTGCGAAAATGTTTTAATCAGGAAACTTTCGTACTTTTTAAAATCAGGGTTCGCCGAACTGAATTCCGAAAGCAATTTTTTGTTAATTTCGTAAGGCAGGGAAAAACTCGAAAGAGTTATCAGATTTATTTCTTCGTTTGTATACATATCATTTAAAATCCAAGTTTCTGTATGAAACCGCTTCGAGAATATGCTCGGGTTTTATTTCCTCGGAATAGTCCAAATCGGCAATGGTACGAGCAACCTTTATTATCCTGGACCGTCCGCGCGCGGAAAGATGAAGAGAATTGAACGCGTTTTTTAAAATCTCTTCGCTCTGATACGAAAGACGGCAATATTTTTTTATCTGCCTTTCGCCCATATTCGCGTTGACGGACATATCCTCGTCCGCAAATCTTTCGCGCTGAATCGCACGTGCGCGCTCAACCCGCTCTTTTACGGAAGCACTGTTTTCCTCGACGGTATCTGATGCCAAATCATCGTATTTTACACCGTCCACTTCCACCTGCAAATCTATTCTGTCAAGAAGCGGACCCGAAATTTTACTCCTGTAATTTCGTATCTGCGCGGGAGTACAGGTACACTCCGAAGTTTGGGAACCGCTGTTCCCGCAAGGGCAAGGATTCATACTCGCGCACAGAATAAAATCCGCAGGGAAAGTTACGGCCCCTCCTGCACGCGTTACCGTAATCACTTTGTCTTCAAGTGGCTGGCGCAGAGATTCGAGCGTATGACGGTTGTACTCGGGAAGCTCGTCCAGGTACAGCACGCCTTTATGCGCTTTCGAAATTTCGCCGGCGCGTATTCTCGTATTACCGCCGCCGCAAAGCGAAACCGTCGACGCAGTATGATGCGGAGTGCGGAAAGGGCGCAGAGAAACTATTCCGTCCTCTGACAACTCGCCTGAAACGGAGTGTATTTTCGTAACTTCGAGAGCCTCGTCGAAAGTCAAGTCGGGCATAATAGTCGGAATACAGCGGGCAAGCATAGTTTTGCCCGTGCCAGGAGGTCCCGAAAACAAAATATTGTGGCCGCCCGCAACAGCAATCTCCAAAGCGCGCTTTGCAACTTTCTGCCCGCGCACCAGCGACAAATCGCAATTATAGGCGCGTCGGCTCTGAACCTGATTAAAACTTCTGTGCTCAACCGCAGCGAACTGCTTTTCTCCGTTGAGAAAGTCTGCCGCATCCCGTAGCGAAGAAAGAGCATAAACTTCCGTTCCCTCGATATAGCTCGCCTCGTTCGCATTGCCGAAAGGAACGATAAAACGTTTGAAACCCTTGTTCTTCGCGGAAATCAATACCGGCAGTAACCCTGCGACTGGGCGCAGGGAACCGTCAAGTGCAAGTTCGCCTAAAAACACGAAATCGGTTTCGCCCGAAAGCTGTCCGCTAGCCTTTAAAATACTTATTGCAAGCGATAAATCGAAAAGCGCTCCCTCTTTCTTTATATCGGCAGGCGCAAGATTTATCGTTATTTTACTTACAGGAAAGCGGAACGCACTGTTTTTTATCGCCGAACGAACACGCTCTTTGCTTTCTTTTACCGCCGTGTCGGGAAGCCCTACGAGGTCGAAGGAAACCATTCCTTTATTTATATCCGTTTCAACGTCGACGGGCACGCCTTCAAGCCCATTTAACGCAAAACTCGTTATTTTAGATAGCATAATTAAACCTTAGTATTCTTAAAATTTTAAAAGCTCCTGCACATAGCAAGAGCTTTTTTTATTTTATCTGACTTCCGCGATTTTGGCAGCCTTACCGGTAAGTCCGCGCAGGTAGTAAAGCTTAGCTCTTCTTACCTTACCCTTTCTTACAACGGTTATAGAAGCAATCTTTGGAGAATGTAACGGGAACGTTCTTTCAACTCCTACACCGAAAGACATTCTGCGAACGGTAAAGCTTTCTCTGATTCCGCCGTGTTTTTTCGCTATTACAACGCCTTCGAAATTCTGAATTCTTTCCTTCGTACCTTCGATTACTTTGAAGCCTACTTTAACGGTATCGCCCACGTTGAAATGGGGAACTTCCTTTTTCATACCCTCTTTTTCTACGGCTTCAACTAAACCTTTTATCATTATTTTGACCTCCATAAACTGATTACGGCTTTCTTGAAATATCAGCGGACTGCCGCGAGTCGAGAATTATATTAACAAATCCGGTTTTATTTTGCAACTCTTTTTAGGGGGTGTATCGCAATTTTCACAATACTTTTTTTGCGAAAATCTATTACTCCGCATCATCAGAACAATGAACCGTGTGCTCTCCCCGTCCGACGTAATTATCCCAGCCTTTTTCTTTTTCAATTGCTTCCCATTCTTTCCGTGTACCCTCGAAAATAAAATCTTTTAAATAAGTACAGTTATAAAACGCAATACCTCCTATATAAAGCAAACCTTCTGACAAAGTAATTTTAAGATTAGTACAGTTTTTAAATGCTTCCCGATTAATCGCGGTTACTGCCGAAGGCACTGTTATTTTGAGATTTTCGCAGCCGATAAAGGCTCCTTTGCTTATTTCTGTTACAAGACCCGAAATATTGACGCTTTTAAGCGAAGTGCAACCGTAAAACGCCATTTAGCCCATTTCCTCAAGAGTATCTGGCAAGATTATATTTTCTATATCCGAACAATTTTTAAACGCCTCGGCGTCGATTCCGGTTGCGGCGGTTACTTTTACCGTTTTTAAACTTTCAGGTAATTCTTCCAAGTTTCCCGTACCGCCGAAAATGTATTTAAAATAAGTTCTCGGCGAACCGGAGCTTTCAGACGGGTCTCTGTACTCTCCTATATGCGGCAGCGTTATGCTTTCAAGTGCGGAACATCCGGCAAATGCATATTCTATGCGTGTAACGCTGTCGGGTATTACAATTTCCGTCAGCGACGTACAGTTATCAAACGCGAATCTGCCGACGTAAACAAGCGTATCCGGAAGGATAATCGATTCTATCGAAGTACAATCCTTGAATGCATAGCCGTTAAGATTCTTTTCGCAAAGTAACTACACGCTCTTCAAGGAAGCCGGAACAATGTCTGCGTTTTCTACGTTCGCATTGTCACCGAAATGATAACCGAAAGACCAGCCGCTGCCTCTGTTACTTACATAAGATATTTTAATACTTTCAACCGCAGTACAGTCTTTAAACGCTCCCACGTCAATGTCTGAAACGCTCTCTGGAATACTTATGTTTTTCTAAGAAGTACTGCCTTCAAATGCAAAACGTTCGATTTCCGTCACGGGTATACCATTTACTTTCTCTGGTATTACCGGCGACTCTCTTGAATCGTCAGGATTAACAAATCCCTTTACACGGTAACCGTTATCGTCTATAAGTTCATACTTAACGCCGTCCTCTGACGTATCTGAAGACGAAGCTTGAAAAAATTGCATCCCGCCAGACCGGCAGCGCCGATACAAACAACGCTTAGCGCAGTTATTAAAATCTTGCTTTTCATTATCTGTTTTTCTTTTGAATTTTATATCAATTTCGAATAACCGTATGAATTAACCACAGCGTCTACTTTCAAACCTTTTTTGCAAAGCGGGCATTCCTGCGGCGCATAGGAAGAATAATCGCGTATATCTTCAACGCCGAAAAGTTTTACCACGGGAACCGGACAATCGAATTTTCCGCCGAACACTGTCGCCGCGCCGACAGGAGTTCCTCCGTAATACTTTATGCCTTCTATTCCGCTGTTAACCGTCTGTCCCGTAGTTGCCGAAGCAGTCAGAAGCAACACGTGACAATTCATTACGTACGGGAGAAAATTATCTCTTAAAAGCATTTTATCTTCTACAAGTTCGGGAGTAATTACGGCTATGTTCTGATTTACGTTCATACCCGCATGAGATAGATAATTCGCCATAAACGAACCTATCATCTTCGTTCTTTCCAAAGTAATTATAGTGTCCACCGGAACGCCCATAAAGCTATCGGCAAGAATCTTCGCCGCCGCCTTAGCCATATTTAACTGCGACTTGACTTTTGTCATATCAATGCAATGACTTATATGCGAATGACGCGTCGCAAAATGTCCCGGTATTACCCGTATGCTTATTTCGCTGTTTAAACGTGACCATAATTCGTAAGCTCTCTTTTCCATAAAAAGTATCCCCCGTTAATTTATTTACGCGTAAAACGCGTTTTCTATATGATTTATTTCGCCGCGCAGAATTTCTATAATATCGAAACGTATTATGCAATCCTGCCGCCTGCCTGAAAAATAATAGTTGGCACCGTCTATATATTTCTTTATACGAGCCCTTGTCACCGCTTCCGAAGGCTGTCCGTAGCTGTCCGAAAGTCTTGTCTTTACTTCTACAAAAACCACGTCGCCGTCCTTTTCGGCTATTATATCGACTTCTCCGAAAGGACTTTTAAAATTACGTTCGAGAATTTTATAGCCTTGTTTTTTCAGATACGCGCAGGCTTTTCTCTCACCCGCTTTTCCGAGCAGTTTGTTTTCCCTGTCCTTTTCGCTTCCTACCGCCATTTTTTAGTAAAACTCCTTCGGTGAATAGGACATATTCCCGCTTCTTTTATCGCATCTATATGTATCGCCGTTCCGTAACCTTTGTTCTTTGCAAAGCCGTAAGCGGGATATATTTTATCATATTCCGTCATTATAGCGTCCCTGTATACCTTCGCCACGATAGACGCCGCGCCTATCGAATAAACAAGCGCGTCGCCCTTTATTATACTCTGCTGCGGAATATCTATATCAAGCGTCATATTTCCGTCCGTCAATACGAAATCGGGTTTTATTCCAAGTCCCTCGACAGCGTTTTTCATACAAAGCTTTGTCGCTTCGAGTATATTGATTTCGTCTATTTTCTGCGGTTCGACACGGCATATGTTGCAGGCAACCGCTTTTTTCAGAATAATCTCAGATAATTTTTCCCGCTTTTTAGCAGTCAGGCTCTTACTGTCGCCGATGCCGTCGATAACATTGTCCAACGGCAAAATAACCGCCGCGCAGACGACGGGTCCCGCAAGAGGACCTCTGCCCACTTCATCGACTCCGCAGATATAGCGATAGCCGTTTTCATACAGCTGTTTTTCGTAAATTAATTTATCCATCAGAACGATAACCCCTGCATATCCCCTATCGTATCTAGAGTTATTCTTCCCAGTCTGCCTTTTCTGAAATCGTCTATGACGGCGCGTTCGGCGCGCTCGTAATCATACTCTCCGCCTTTAATAATAAATCCGCGTTTCTTGCAAACGCAGTCAAGCATTTCTAGTTTGCTTCCGCCCGTAACGCCGTAACGCTCCTCTAAACGCGCAGGATATTTTTCGTACAGTTCCCCTAACAGTTCGAGCGCTATATCGTCTAAATCAAGTATATCGTCGTTTATACTGCCAACGAAAGCGAGATGCAGTGCAAGTTTTTGATTTTCAAATGCAGGGGGCATAGTACCGGGGGTATCGAGAAGTTCGAAGCCGTCAAGCCTTATCCACTGTTTACCGCGCGTAACTCCCGCCTTATCGCCGGTGACCGTGCGTTTAGAGCCGGCAAGCAAATTTATAACTGTGCTCTTACCCGTATTAGGTACGCCGACAACCATAAAACGGAAAATCTTACTGTAACCCTTTGCAAGGCTTTTTTCGCGTTTTTCGGCTGTGAGCCTTTTAATCGCCTCGAAAATAATGCGCTTCGAATTCGCGTTCGATGCGTTTATTTTGACAGCGTTCGCTCCTATTATTTTCGAAAGCGCGTCGGCGCGTTCATCCGCTAAATCATATTTATTAAGAACGTAAAGTACGGGTTTGTTTCCCGCCATTTTTATCAGTTTATTGTTGAAAGAAGCCGCAGGACAACGCGCGTCAAGCACGTAAAGTATACCGTCCGCAAGCGGAATCGACTGCTCCATCATCCGCATTGCCTTCGTCATATGCCCGGGGAACCACTGTATGGTTTTCATTTTTTACCTCCCTTAAGGTCTGGGCGTTTTTCGCTCGTCAGCCGCGCACTCTCATGCCTGCGCCATTTGTCTATTTCCGCATGATTGCCCGAAAGCAAAATTTCAGGAACCGCAACGCCCTCATAAACCGCAGGTCTCGTATACTGCGGATATTCGAGTCCGTTTTCGCCGAAAGTTTCATCTGCAAGCGAACGGTCCGAAATAACGCCGTCGACGTACCGTGCTATACAGTCGGTCACGACCATAGCAGGGAGTTCTCCGCCCGTCAGAACGTAATCGCCTATCGATATCTCCTCGTCGATATACAAATCGATTACGCGCTGGTCGACGCCCTCGTAATGCCCGCAAAGCAAAATAAGGTGTTCGTAACCTAAAAGCCCGAACGCCTTGTCCTGAGTAAAGACCGTTCCTTGTGGAGAAAGATATATCCGGCGCGCCTTGTGTTCGGGGTCGACCTTTTTAATCGCCGAGCCTATCGGCTGCGGCATCATTACCATTCCGGCGCCGCCTCCGAAAGGATAATCATCACACTTTAAATGTTTGTTTTCGGCAAAACTGCGGATATTAACGATTTCTATATTAAGTTTTCCTGCTTTCACCGCTCTGCCGATAATGCTTCCGTACAGCGGAGCAAACATTTCGGGGAAAAGCGTCAGAATAGTGATTTTCAAAGAGAAACTTCCTTGAACCTTTTAGCGTTCACAGTAATTTTCCTCGCTTCGACGTCGATATCGGATATTACCCCGTCCGCCGCTGCGAAAGTAATTTCCTTTCCGTCTTTTTCGAGTACATAAATATCCGTCTTGGCGGGAGTAACCGTGACCACCTCGCCGATAACCGCTCCGCGTTCCGTAACAACTTCACACCCGATTAAATCTACTATATAATATCTGCCCTCGGGAAGAGCGGGAGTGTCGCCGCGGTCGACTTCAACGTCTTTTCCGCGCAGAAGCTCCGCGCCGTTGCGGTCCGCAACGCCTTTAAGCCCGATATACGCAAAATCTCCCGACGTGCGTACGGAAAGAACGGAGTATTCAACTCCGTCGATGATTAACTTTTTAAAAACTTTTAAGTCCTCTGCGGAATCGCACAGCGATTTGACTTTAATTTCGCCGCGTATTCCCTGAGGTTTTAAAACGGTTGCTACGGTAAGCCTGTCCTGCATAATTAAATAAATTTAAAACCGAGCAGACACGGCACGCCGTACTGCTCAGTTATTTTTGAATTTATACTTTTTCTTTTATTTCAAGAATATATTTTTTGCCGTCGCGGGGCGCGGACGCTTTTACGAGCGTTCTCAAAGCCTTTGCGATTTTACCCTGTTTACCGATTACTTTACCCATATCAGACTCGGCAAGAAAAACGGTAACCTCTGTCGAAGTTTCCTTTTCCTCTACGTTGTACTCGATTTCGCTCTTTTTCTCGGCAAATTGTTCTACTACGAACTTTATCAATTCTAACATATTTATCTCCCTCGGCGCGTTATATCAGGGATTGATGCGCCTTTTTAAAATGTTTCACCGCTAAACGCGGCGCATATACACTGTCTTAGCCCTTCTTTTTCTTGTTGTTGGTCTTAGGCGCGCTGAGTTTGGAACTCTGCTCGATAACACCCGCCTTTACAAGATAGCTCTTAACCGTTTCGGTAGGCTGAACGCCTTTTGCAAGCCAAGCTTTAGCTTTTTCAACGTCTATGTTGATTTCCGCGGGGGTTTTAAGAGGATCGACGTAACCGATTTTATCGATATATTCGCCGGACTGCGCTTTCCTCGAATCAATGACTACCACGCGGTAGAAAGGCGATTTCTTGTCTCCCATTCTTGTCAATCTCATTTTAACTGCCATTTTTTTACTCCTTTGTGCCTTACGGCTATATATAAATTTTTATTTTAAACGATTGTAATTGCTCTGCCGTTGAAAATTTAAAATTTTCAATTAAAACGGTAGCCGTCTTTTTCCGCTCTTAAACTGTTTCATAAGCTGTTTAGTCTGCTCGAACTGCTTTAAAAGCTGGTTTATTTCCTGAACGCTCGTACCCGAACCCGATGCGATTCGCTTTTTGCGCGACGCATTGATTATTGCTGGTTCAACCCTTTCTTTATTAGTCATCGAAAGTATGATAGCCTTCGTGCGTTCTATTCTGCTCTCGTCTATATCGCCGGCGTTGACCTTGTTGCCCATACCCGGCATCATTGCGAGAATCGCCTGTGCGCCGCCCATCTTTTTCATACTCTCGAACTGAACGAGATAATCCTCAAGCGTGAAGGTATTTTCAAGCATTTTTTTCTGCATTTCCTTCGCCTGCTGTTCGGTCACCGCTTCCTGCGCTTTTTCTATGAGCGTTAAAACGTCGCCCATACCGAGAATACGTGAAGCCATTCTGTCGGGATAGAACGGTTCCAAATCGGTCAGCTTTTCACCGACACCGACAAACTTTATAGGTTTGCCCGTAACCGCCTTTATTGACAGACACGCGCCTCCGCGGGTATCACCGTCGAGTTTGGTTAAAATAACGCCCGTCACTTCGAGTCTTTCGTTGAAGGTCTTCGCTACGTTTACTGCAACCTGTCCCATCATAGAGTCGACAGTGAGAAGTATTTCCGAAACCTGAACGCCTTTTTTGATGTTTTCGAGTTCCTGCATCAGAGCTTCGTCTATTTCAAGTCTGCCAGCCGTATCTATGATAACGGTATCGAACCCCATCGATTTAGCGTGCTCAACCGCCTGCTGTGCGGTTTTTACGGGATTTTGCGTGCCCTTCTCAAACACTTCCGCTCCGGCGTTCTTTCCGACTACTTTCAATTGGTTTATTGCGGCAGGACGGTAAATATCGCAAGCGACAAGTAAAGGTTTCTTACCGTTCTTTTTTAGATTCACAGCAAGCTTTCCGCAAAGAGTTGTTTTGCCCGCGCCTTGAAGTCCGCACATCATAATTACCGTAGGCGGATTCGGAGCTATTGTAAGTTTCTGATTGGAAGAGCCCATCAGCGCGATTAGTTCATCGTTTACAATCTTGATAACCTGCTGAGCCGGATTCAAACTTTTTATAATCTCCTGACCAACCGCTTTTTCGGATACGTCCGCGCAGAATTGTTTCGCAACCTTTACGTTTACATCCGCTTCTAAAAGCGCAACACGCACCTCACGCATAGCAGTCTTTATTTCAAGCTCGGTTAATCTTCCGCGCTTAGTCAATTTGGAAAATATATGATTTAATCTCTCGGACAGAGATGAAAAAGCTCCCATATTCCTCCTTAAAATTCGCCTTTCTTGTTTCTTCTGTACAAATAGGGTATATTATTTTTATCTAATATTCCCGATAATTCGGCAATCTCTTGCGCAAATTCGCCGTGGGCGTTTTTAAAATTTTCCGCCCATTCCGACACATACGCAAACATAGTAGAAAACTCGCCGATTCTTTTACAGACTTTAAGCTTTTCTTCGTAACCTTCAAGCTGTTTTTTACAGCTCTTCAAACAATCGGACACTGCCTGACGCGTAATACCCTTTTCTTCCGCGATTTCTGAAACCGTTAAATCGAGATTGAAATACATATCCGCTATTTCTTTACGGTTCGGCGTCAACAATCCGCCGTATACGTCCCATAGCGCAATAATAGAAATTTTATCCATAACCGTCAAGCTCCGCAACTTTACATAGATAATAATTCAATCTTGCGGTTTTGTCAAGTATTTTAACTTGCCTTGTTATATTTTTTTTACATTATTAATTAACAATAAAATTTATTTTTTAACAAACGAAGTTTCGGTCTTTAACCGTAGGTTTTTGAATTGACACCGACTTTGCCGTATGTTAAAATTATATACAGCCTGAGACGGCGTTTACTACGGGGAGAATGAAAATCTGTGTTAAAAGAAATTAACGGAATCATATACGACACGCTCACTTCCACGGTAGACAAAAAATTCACGTTCGGCACGCCGGGCGACCCTTTCGGCTATGAAGAGACTTTATATATTACTAACTGCGGAAAATATTTTGTTTACACAAACGGCGGAATTTCGTCAAAATATCCTTATGAAAATATAATTCCCATCGAGCGCGAAGACGTGAAAAACTGGATGCTTTCACACTGATTAAAAATCGATAGGGTTGCAATCGAGCATTGCAAACCGCTTTTTATATAACTAAGGCGGGTATTTTATGGATAAGATATTCGAACATTTTACTATTACTATTTTAAAATTAAATAAGCTCGTACAGAAAATCAAGCTTTACGAAATGCAGGAATACGGACTAAAAGCGATACACGTTATGTGCGGTTATTATCTTATGGAAAATCCCGACGGACTGACTGCAAGCGAACTTGTAAAACTCACGCTAGAAGACAAAGCCGCAATCTCCCGCGCACTCAAAACGTTACAGGAAAAAGGGTTCGTCACATACGATGTCAACGGACACAATTCTTTGATACGTCTTACCGACGAAGGAAAAAATCTTGCCGACTTTATTATACACCGTTCGACCGAAGCGGTCAACAAGGGCAGCGCCGCGCTTACCGACGAGGAACGCGAATTTTTCTATCGTTCACTCGGAAATATAGCGGAAAATCTCGAAAATTATTACGACGCGCTTATATCCAATAGAAAATCTTAAATAAAATCAACTACCCCGCGCGGCTAAAAGCCGCGCGGGGGAG
>CAJTNY010000025.1 GCA_910577875.1 uncultured Christensenella sp. | reverse complement strand
GAACTAATCGCGGCAGGGATACCGATGATAGGCAGCGGAGCGGCAATGGCGATAGCGGGCGGCGGTGCAGCTGCGGCAGGCACAATTGCGGCAGGAGCAGGAGTGGTTGTTGCAGGCGGTACGGTTGCGGGTATCGGCGCAGTTATTAGCGGTTTGGGTATTACGGTGTTGTTTGCTCAAACAGGGAAAAGTAACGGATATTATGGTGAACGTTGGCCAGGGGATCCGCATAAGCCAGACCACGTGCATTTAAGAGGGAATGGTATTGATATAAGAATAGGTCGCGATGGTTTGCCGTTAGAAGGGGAAGGCAAATTGTCTGCGCAAGCAAGTAAGGCTTTAAAAAAGTTATGGAAACAATTTGTAGAGTTATTTAATAGGTGGTGATAATGAAATATAGTAAAATTCCTAAATATATTTTACATGATAGCAGTATATATAATATTGATATTATAAGTTCATCTTTAAAGTTTTTTATTCAAGACGGTATATATTTATATAACGGTAACGAAATTGAATTGTTTAAAGATAGAAAGTTAGTTATTGATATTAATAATTTTGATTGCAACATTTATAACCATATAACTATTTATAAATTTATACGAAATAGAAGAAAAGAAATAAGTTTAAATAAATTTGTTAAAATGCTTACAAAAAACAGATTACGTATTTACTTGGATTTTTATTCTGAATTTGCAGATGCTTTATTGATAAAAGGATTTAGCGGAAAATATGAAGTTGAAATTATTATCACTGATATAAATGAGATTTCTGTTTTATAAACAATTATCAAGTTAATTTATTAAGAAATGTTTGGGTAATCCACTGCAAATGCGGTGGATTATTTCTATCTTGACAGCAACAGAGTGAAAATGTTAAAATAAGATTATAGGGAACGTTTGTCGGCAGGAACGGGAGCAGTAGTTGTCGGAGGCACTATTGCAGGCGTCGGCACATTAGGTATCGGCTTAGGTATTTCGGTGTTGTTTGCTTCTGATAGCAGACCTGGTAATAATCAAGCGCAAAATAAACAGTTTGAAGCTGCAATGAAGGAAAACGGGATTAAAAAAACCGACCCGTTATGGAGAGAAATTCATGACGCATTACATAATGAGCCTCCCAAGGGTTATAAGGATTTACTTAAATTTATTAGAGAATTTTTAGATTTCTAATATTGGTATAATTATGAAAAGCTGTGAAAATTTAAAAATGCTTTGCGGTGCAAAAATAAAAGATGTAAAAAGAACGTGCGATTTGATTATGTTAACTATAGTCAAAGATGAACAAGAGATATTTTTTCATGCGACTTGTTTTTTGCGGATATATAATTCGAAAAAATTATTGTTATGTTCTAATGATTTATATAAAAGAGGAAACAAGGCAGAAGAAGATTTTGAATGGGATATTCCTGGAAGCAGTTTGTTCGATGATTGCGTTGACGTAAACGGGGAATATTTTTTAGACATAGCAATTTCCGATGTTAAAATTAGTTATGATAAATTTATTATCAAATTAGTAAACGAGGTTGTTATTGAGGCAATACCTGACACCGTTGCCTATGATGATTATACAGAGGCTTATAGGTTGTTTACTCTTACGGAAGATTTAATTATTTTTCCGAATATTGACCGATAAAAGCCGTGAAGTGTTTAAAATGATTAAAGATTATAATGAAATTATTAAAGCAATAAATACTCATAGTATAACGTTGTTGAATTTTAAAGTAAAGGACTATGCGCATTATAGGAATTGTAAAATTACCGTTGAAAAAAATGAATTATTAAACGGAAACATAATTTATTGGATTAATGTAAATTTGTCTACTAATGAGGCGGAGTATGTTAGTTTTTATGATACATTTAAAGAGGGGTTTAAGCTGTTCCGTATGGGCAGAAAAGGTTCTTTTACGTTAAAACAATTATGGGATAGAATTGAGATAATTGAGATAATTTGATTAAAATTTTAGCGATAAAGGAGAGCTATTAGCTCTCCTTTATTTGCTATATTGACAAGTTTAAATAATATGATATACTTAAAATAACAAATCAAACGGCAATGGTGTTGGCAGGCGGCGGAACGGCGGGAATAAACCCGTACAGATACCGCGGGTATTATTACGACGAAGAAACGGGTTTGTACTATCTGCAAACGCGATACTACGACCCGAGAACGTGCAGGTTTTTAAATGCTGACTCCGTGGAATACGCGGACCCCGAAACGCTGAACGGACTGAACCTTTACGCGTACTGCGGAAACAATCCTGTAATGAACGTGGACCCGACCGGAGAGTTTGCGATGTCAACAACTGTTGTGCTCGGTGTATTAGCTGCTGTAGCGGCTGCGCTTGGATTGATAGAAATTACTTTTCATCCCATACAAAATGCAATTCAGGATATAGGAAACGCTGTCGGTGATTTGGCTAATGATATTACTATTAATTCGGGAAGTGGAATTTATTTAGGTAATAATATAAAGTCATTACCGTTTATTACGGAAGACTATTTGTCTTTGTTGGTTACGGATGTCTTGGAATGGAAATGGTATGACAATATTTTTTATGATGTTTACAACCCTAATTATTACAAGCGTCCAGGCATAATAAAACAAGGCAAAGAACACTTAAACAAATCAAGGGAAAAACCAGGATGGAACTCACGAAACGGTAAACGAAGACCTAAACCGCCTAAAAAACATACTCCGGGACGTGACCATAAACATCATCATAATAATAAGTCGGTAATATTGACTGAATTGTTGTCAAATATTTGGTTTTAATATGTGGATAGAGAAGAGCGAAAAGGAATTTTATAACGACAGCGATGCAAAAGGGCTTAGACTATTTTTCGATGACGGAATTTCCGAGGAAGAGAAAAAATGGTGCAAGCAATTTTGCCGTTGGCTGACAAAAAAGTACTGGTTTCCTATTCGTTGTAAAATATTTTTTAGTTCTATGGTCAAATTCAGGTCTCAAAAAAGAGGCTTTTGCGACGGAATTTTTTATTCAAACGAGGAATATAAGACATTCCACTATCCGAGTATTTATATCGCAACCAAATTTGTGCAGGAAGACGATAAATACTATCGCATTTTTGCGTTGGCGCACGAATTGACGCATTATTTTCAATGGTATTTTTATGAGTATGAAACTAAATCGAAAAGAAGTCTTGAAATAATGGCGACAAGATGGGCGAATTATATAGTAGACGAATATCTATACGAAAATAATTTATAAACGGAGCAAAAATATTAAAGGTTTTAATTAAAAGGAACATCCCGCAGTAATACTGCGGGATGTTTTAAAAATTTTTGTTTATCTTTTATCTTCTCTCTTGTTTATTAGGATTTAACAGACTATTTATATAACGCAACCAGCTCACGAATTTCATAATGCGCCTCCTTGTTTCTTTCTTAATTTCGATTGTAGTATAGCATTTTGTTAATTTGTTAGTCAATAACATTTGTAAAAATTTTAAAAATTTAATTTTTGTTAGTTTATAACACTATTCTATGATAATAAGTAAAATAAATGTTAATTTTCAGTTATTAGTATTCATATTTGCGAATATTTATCATTTATTACAGAAAATTACATTTTTTAACATTTTTATACGAATAAATGCAAAACAGTTATAAAAGTTCGCCTCCGAAGTCGGTTTATGCGGCTTCGGAGGCTTTTAAATTGATAAGAGGGAGGGTGTAATCTTTATTTTTCTACTAAATCGAGATAAGTTTCGGGATCGGCGGACTTTCCGTTTACACTCATTTCGAAGTGAAGGTGCTCGCCCTGTTTTAATTCGTACCCGCCTGCCGCGGCAATGGTTCCTATATTTTCACCGCGTTTTACGGTATTACCCGCTTTGAGTCCGTCTTTGGCGTTGATATACTTGTACGTTGACGTTACGCCGTTTGCGTGACTTATGGTGACGTAATTTTCGCCGATGGTACTGTCGGTTACGACTTCGGTAATAGTTCCGTCAAGCACAGCGCAAACGCTGTCGCCCGCCTTGCCTTCAAAGTCTATGCCCTGATGCACTCTGTACTGACCGAGAGTTTCGTTATGTGCAAATTCGTATTTGGTTGTAACGACTGCATTTTCGACGGGGATTTTATAGCCGGTTTCAACATCGGTAGGTTTGTTGTCGTCGTTGTCGTTGTCTTCTTCATTGTCATTGTTGTTGCTGTCGTCGGGTTTGACAATGTCGTTAGGATTGTTAATCGACAAATCAGGTTTGCGGTCAACGGTAAAAATTACCGTGACGGTGATGGCTGCAATCACAAGCAGACAAGCTGCAAGAATTAAATAGGTGAGTAAAATTTTCTTTTTGTTTTTTCTGTTTTCTTCTTTCATAATTTAACTCCTTTCAGAAATGATATTGACAGCGGTTTTGATTTTTATTCAATATCCGCCGAAAATTATCGGAGAGGCGACTTTTACTGCGTCCGATTTTATACAGACGTGCAAATTGATTTCCTCGCCGTAAAGACTGACCGAGTAAGGCAGGTCTGCTTTACAGTAGTAGTTTACACTGTCGGAAAGTTTTTCTACGAACACTACTTCGCCGTTGACGGTTTCAAGATATTCTTCGAGATTGAAATTCCTGTATACCGTACTTTCACCGCAAATGTCCTGCAACAGCAGTTTTTTGAATTCCGCGTTTGAGACGGTGGTGATTTCCTTGCAGTTTTTCGAGCTGTCGCCGCAGAAAAAAGTATAACTTTCTCCGCTTTCAAAGCACAGTTTCGTCGGAACGACAGCCAGAGCAACGATAAACGCGGCGGCGATAACGGAGACTGACAGCAATTTCAAAAAACGCACAGTGTTTACCCTCCTTACGCAAAAACTTATTGCCGTTCCGATTAAATCTTATACTTACGAGTAAAATATTTTCAATAAAATTGCGCCTTACGGAATTTTTTCCGTAAGGCGCAATTTTAAACTATTATCGTCCGCAAGTATTTAAGCGGTTGCCATTATTTCATCTTTTCGAGTATTTCGTAGTCGAAATCGGCAAAGAACTCGTCTTCTGAAATTTTTTTGACGTATTTCGTTTTTCCGTCCGTTGAATCGTCGTTAGAGCTCTCTATACCTTCGACGCCCGCTTCAACGGCAAGCGCGAGATTTTGCTGTTCGAGAACGTATGTGCGTTCCGTAAATATGCTTTCAAGCTGATAAAAGTATTTTATTATGTCCGCTTTTTTATTTAATATCGTTTCGGCGCTCATACCCGTGAACGCAGGCATTCCATTATATGAAACGTTGTTTATTACTTGGGTCGGGCTCATATTGATTTCCAGCATTGATTTGTCTTTCATACTGAAATAATCGAAGCCGGTTTCTCTGAGATTGCCGGAATTATCGTAACGGTACGTAAATTGCGCGTATCCGAAATCGTTGTCGGATATGTAATACATTTCGGAATTGACTTTCTCGAATTTGTCAACGTTATTTTCCTTGTCCGAGGGAGTACGCGCCTTAAAAGTGATGTTTATTTTTTTCGAATTCTCGTCGAATCCCGCAAAATTCATTTCTTCGGGAATCTTGGTTGACCAAAATCCCGTCGTCAAATTTTCGTAAACGTCGCTATTGACTTCGTAATCCACTTTGTAGATTTCCGTAAGAGCAAGTTTGCCTTTTGTTTTTACGATAGCCTGTGAAATCTGCGTATAAGCGAATAAATCTATAGCGTAAGTATCCAAAGCGTATGGGTTAGGGAAAGGCGTTTTGTTTCCTTCCTGAACCGTTTTGTAAAGTTTTTCAATCAAAGTCGAAGTATCGGTCGTCGAAACCGCGACGTTGTCGCCTTCTTTCGCATAAGCGAATTTTACCGCTGATTTTTGCGTACTTTCCGCAAATAAGCCGCCGCAACGTTCTGCGCGATTGTAAATTCCCTTATATGTATTGTCTGCCGCCGTTATCTGGTTTTCGAGTTTTTGCGCCGCTTCGGCGTTGCCGTTTTTATTGTTGTTTCCGCCGTTTTTATCAGAGCAGGCGAACAGGCATAAACACGGAACGAGCGCGAGCGAAAGCATAGCGGCTTTAATAGTTATCGTTTTCATTTCATTTTTTTCTCCTTTGATTTTTTAATGTATATCATAAACTCTATAATTTGTCAATGTAAAAAAATTTCACGGCGCGTCCGAAAAGTCAGGGCGCGCCGCGCGTTTGATTGATTATTGATTATCGAAAAGCTGTTTGAGCCTTGCGATTTTTTCGTCGAAGAAAATTTTATCTTCCTGTCCGAGGTTTTTATATCTTTTATACAGAGCGGGTATCTGTTTGTAAAGCGTTCTGTTGAACTCGTTAATATCCCTCATACCCAAGGCGGTAATTGCGCCGTAAACCATTTTAATCATTCGCGTACGCTCCGGAACGGGTATTTCGTTAAGCCATTTGTTGATTGCTTTTTCAAGCCTTATTGAAAATTTCGACCTGTCTTTAAGGTATACGTAATCGTCGTCTTTGATAGTCCAGGAAAAGGGGTCGTGCTGTAAAATGCTTAAATTACGGCTCTTTACGATTTCGTAACAGTCGCGCGTTTCCAAAAGCATACCGACAAACGATGACTGGGGTACGATTTTTATTATTTTATCGGATACGTTTTCGTATCCGGATTCGGAATATACGTCGTTTATAAATCCCGGTCCGTCGAAATTGAAAACGCCGATAATTCTGTCCTGTAATTTTTTATCCGAATATACCGCAGAATAAACCGCAATGTTTCCGCCTTTTGAATGTCCTCCGCAATAGAATTCGCCGTCAGGGAATTTCATCATCTGAGTTTTGAGATATTCCGCGGCGCTTTTTTGTGAGGGAACGGGATACTGGCAGGCAAGATTGAAGTCTTCTTTCCAACCCGTAAAAGACGGGTCTGTGCCGCGGAATGCAATGAAATATTTATTTTCGGATATTTTTATGCAGACGGCTGCGAACTGTTTTTCTTGCTTTTCGTCTCTCTCGTCACAGTAGTCGCAAAATTCCAGGTTTTCATATCTCGGATTTTTTTCGAGCAGACGGAAAAGCTTTTTGCTCTTTCTGGGATTAAACGCTTCCGCGTACATACGCTTGTCTGGTAAAAGTCCGTATTCGCCGAAATCTTTAAGAGCGACGCTCTTTTCGCCTTTGAGATAATCGGGGAAAGTGTAATATGACACCCAACACAAAATAACCGCGTCGACGCGGTTAAAAGGGCTTTGTTCAAAACTCTCTTTTTTGTTTTCGGCGTAGTTAAGGATGTTCATAAAATATCTTTATTCGGTGATTAGGTAATATCGATTAAACGGAACGGTTACAGCCGCCGCAGGTTTTGCAGTTTCCGCTGCATTTTTTGCCCGTTTTACCCGTTGCGGAAAAAATCTCTCCGCTATAGCTCCGCTCCGCACTTCGTCCGCAGATGGGGCAGCATACGGGTTCGTCGTATTTTTTTACAAGCTCTTCGAAGCTCTTTTTGCAGTTTTTGCAAACATATTGAAGTATAGGCATAATTTCTTATCGCGATACGTCGTAAATAAAAGTCTTATTTTTCTTTGCGTTCTTTTTTTCTCTTTTTCTGTTTTGGTTTTCTTTTGAACGGGTCGCGTTTTAACAGGAAAACTCCTATACCGACCGTGATAAGTACTGTCGCGCCGACTACAAGCCAAAACCATACCGTTTCGTAAAACTTTATTCCGCTCTGTCCCGGCACGGGCATATTCATACCCCAAAACCCTGCAATCATGGTCGGCACGGCGAGAAGAATTGTGATAATCGTAAGAGTCTTCATAGTGTTGTTGGCGTTGTTGGAAATGACAGAGCCGTACGCGTCCATTGTTACGCTGAGAATATTTTTGTAGATATTACAGGTTTCGATGGCCTGTTTGCTTTCTATAATAACGTCCTCGTACAAATCGAGATATTCTTCTCGAGTCGCAACGCCTTCGACTTTGAACAGTTTTTCGTGCACGCGTTCGTTCGAGTTAAGCGAAGTGGAGAAGTAGACAAGCGAATTCTGCAAATCGAGAAGCTGAATAATTTCGCTGTTGCGCATTGTTTTTTCCATTTCGCTCTGGATGCGCCGCGTCTTTCTGTCGATTTGTTTGAGGTAGTACAAAAATCTTTTCGCGTTCCCTAAAAGGAATGCAAGAGTGAAATGAAGCGGATTGCCTGTGCGGACGGGTTCTCTGCCGGTTATGAAATCTTTTAAAATGGTGTTGCCTTTCAGACAAACCGTAACTATACATTTTCCGTTATAGATAACAGCGAGAGGAAGCGTGGTGTATATATCCACGCCGTCGTCGTTTTCTTCGATAAGCGGACAGTCGACGACGAACATACTGTTCCCGTCGTCGAATTCGGTACGAGCGCGTTCTTCTTCGTCGAGCGCGGCTTTAATCATATCTTCGGGTATTCCCGTAACGAGCGATACGTCGTCGCACTCGTCGTCGCTGGGGTTTACCATATCAATCCAGCAGTCGGGTCTGAACCCTTCGATTTGTTCGGGTGCGCGTGCGCCGTTCGACGCAAAGAATTTAACCATAGCTTTTGTCCTCAATAAAATTTTGTTAAAAAAATGCACGGAAAATTCCGTGCATCAAAGAAAACAAAAATTTTATCGTCTTTTGTACGGAATAATCTTAAATCATCTTTTTGAATAAATAATAACTACTTGGGTCCATCAGGGCTTCCTTGAATTAAAATTTTTTCTAAGTTATTCTAATTATATAACATTATATTTTTTTTGGCAAGTAAAAGTTAAAATTATTAGATTACAATTTTTCCTTCCATGAACGAGTTGAAAAAGCCTTCGAGGTCGACGCCCGAGCTCAAAAAACAGCCGAATAAATCTTCGCAGGAAGCTATGCGGTTAACGTTTTCGGAGAAATATTTTTTAAGACCCGCTTTGAACTTATCGTCACCGATGGACTCTCTGAGCATATCGAACATAATAAGTCCCTTATTGTATGCTATATTCGAGTATTCGTATTCGCTTTCGAACGCGCCGAGGTTTCTGTTCATACTCGTATCCGCTTCGCCGAAAATCTGATTGTATACGGAATAGAACGCTCTGTAAGACTTGGTCGCGGTTCCGACTATACCCGTGCGCGTAAAAGAATAGGTGGGGTGATTTTCAAAGAACATGAGCGAGCTGTATTCCGCAAGCCCTTCGTCCTGCCAGGCGCTGTTGAGCTGGTCGCTTCCTACCATCGCATACCACCACTGATGCGCATTTTCGTGTACTATCGTGTATATATTGCCGTCCGAATCGAGTGCGTCGCTTATCATAGTAAGAGCGGGATATTCCATGCCGCCGTAGCAAAAACCGGTCTGAACGACTGAGAGAGAGGGATATGCGTATGAGCCGAAAGTTTCCGAAAAATAACTTAAACTTTCACAGGCTGCGGACAGACTCGCCTGAGGATTAGAATCTGAATAATAGTAATAGCTAACGTTAATTCCGTTAACGTTTTGAGACGCGACTTCGAATTTATCGGAGAGCACGATTGCGAAATCGCGCGCGTTTCCGAGCGAATACGTGCATTTTTTTCTATCTGCCGCAGACGATTCGTTTTCGAGTTTTCCGCTGCTCGCCGCAACATATCCCGCGGGTAAATCTATTGTTACATTGTAATTCGCGCATTCAGAAAGGAACGGGTCGCCGCAATAGTAGTATGGACATTCGACGAATCCTTCTTTCGAATACGCGCAAAGCACGGGGTAGAAATTGCCGAGATTCACGGTGTTTTCGGTTACGCCCGTGCGGTGGTTGACAAGTGCGAGATTCAAAGTGTAGCTTATCTTTACGCTGACGGTCTGTTCGGGGTATACGGGTTCGGAGAGAGTGACGTTAAGTATGTTTTCGTCGCTTCCGCCTATATTCCAGCCGGCGCAGTTTTCTACTTCTTCAACGGTCATAGAACCGTAGCTCGTTCCTGCATAGTACGCCTTGTTTGCATAACTTTGCGATACTGGAGAGAACTTCGCTCCCTCGCGGAAAGCGTTGCCGTAAAGGTTGAATTTAAGGTCGCTTATTTCGTTGTCGGTATCGTTATAATATTTGAAATCCACCGTACCTTTAAGCGTTCTGGTTTCGCTGTCGTAGCTTGCGAATATATTGTATTCGCTTATCCGCTTCTGCCGTTTAGAGCAAGCGGCAACCGTTGCCGCCGTTGCGGCGATTAAGAGTGTAAGAATTATGCAAATAATTTTTTTCACGTTGCGCCTCTTTTATAAATTATATATTTTGATAAAATATCTTATGCCCGTCCAAACGCTTTTAACACATTTTATAAAAGTTAAATACAATGTAAGGTATGATATTTTGCGTTGTTACAGACAGTACGGTAAAAGACGTCAAGTCGTTGCCCGAATGCGATATTGCGGTGTTCGGCTTCAACGGGCTCGGCGAAGTCGATTTCGAAAGCGAGCTTAAAGGCGTTACGGATAAATTCGAAGACGCTACGCGCCTCTCTAAATCGGCTAAGTGCGGAGTGCTGTGCGGTTGCAGGACAAAAAGCAGGGGCGTTCTCAGAAAATCTGTTTCCGTTGCCGATAAAGGCAAGCTTCTTGGCATTTCCGATATGAACCACGTCGTGGACGGAGAAAATTACAAGAGCGGGGCGGGGCTTGGAGTGTACGCGGTAGGCGGTTATAAAATAGGTCTGTGTATAGAAAACGACCTGCATTTCCCCGACGGGTTCAAAGCGCTGTCGCTTTGCGGTTGCAACGTTATCGTAGTGTTTTTGGAAGAAATAAAAAATACATTGCCGGCGTTGCTTATACGCGCGTATTCTTATCTTTACGGAATACCCGTCATTATGTGCGCGGGCAATATGGCTTATTATTCGGAAATCACGGGTGAGATAGCATCGTCTTCTCAGCCTGCGGCGCTTTTCGACGTGGAGCCACAGAACCATTACAGGGTTGTTACGATACGAACGAAGGGAATGTATAACGAACTTAGCGAAGACTACTGACGTTGCATTAAATTCGGTGCGTACGGCGGAAAAATAAAACGCGGTAAAATTAAAGCGTGCTTTTTTTTAAAGCACGCTTTTTATGCTTGTAATTTTTATTTTTTTTTGCTATAATCAATTTGTATCGATAATTTTACCCTTAGAGGTCTTTTTTATGCTGAGTATGACAGGTTACGGCAGAGGCGAATATAAACAGGGCGGTATAGAAATTACCGTCGAAGTCAAGACGGTAAACAACCGCTATCTCGATGTATCCGTAAAATGTCCTCGTATATTCATAGCATATGAAGACGTCATAAGAGCAATCGTGCGCGAGAAACTCACCAGAGGTCACGCAGATGTTTACATCGGCTTTTCAGACAAGCGCGAGAAATGCCGTGAACTAAGTCTTGACGAGGCGACGGTGTTAGCTTATGCAAAGATAGCGCGAAGGGTAGAAGAACTTCTGCCGGATGCCGTAAAAGATTTTTCTGTGACGGGTGTACTGCGTTATCCCGACGTTGTCAAAAACGATGAAAGCGTTTCTGTGGACGATGACGGTATCTACGCGCTCAAAACCGCTTTATCCGAAGCGCTTGAAAAACTTAACGATATGCGCGGGATAGAGGGTGAAAAACTTAAAGCGGATATGCTTTCGAGAATGGAAAGCATAGAATCTCTTGTCGTCAGTATCGAAAAGCGCACACCTTCCGTTGCCGAAGGATATAGGACCAAGCTCGAAACCAAAATAAGAAAAATCTTACAGGAAACCGAACCCGACGAGGGCAGGCTTTTAACGGAGGTTGCGCTGTTTGCGGATAAGAGCAATATAGACGAAGAGCTGACAAGGCTTCGTTCGCATATATCCCAGTTCAGACAAATATGTTCGGAACGGCTCGTCGGCAGAAAATTAGATTTCCTCGTACAGGAATTTAACCGAGAAAGCAATACGATATGTTCCAAATCCAACGATTTGGAAATAACGCGGTTAGGGCTCGCCCTTAAAAACGAAATAGAGAAAGTGCGCGAACAGGTGCAGAATATCGAGTAAATCAAGATTATGAAGAATAGACTTATAGTATTGTCGGGGCCCTCGGGAGTAGGCAAGGGTACGATCGTCAAAGAACTTCTGAAAAAGGGCGGATATGCGTTAAGCGTTTCCTGCACCACTCGCGCCAAGCGGAACGGCGAAAAGGAAGGCGTTTCCTACTTTTTCGTAAGCGAAGAGAAATTTAAAGAAACGATAGCGTCGGGCGGTTTTTTGGAATACAACAACCATTTCGGTAATTTCTACGGAACCCCGAAAGCGTTTGTGGAAAAACAACTCGAAACTTACGATGTAATTTTGGAAATAGAAGTGGACGGGGCGCTCAATGTCAAGCGTTCATATCCCGACGCTTTACTTATTATGATTTTACCCCCCGACGAAAATGAGCTTAAAGCGCGTCTTTTAAAGCGCGGAAGCGAAGACGGCAAAAGCATAACCGAAAGATTGTCGCGTATGGATTACGAGATTTCCAAAAAGTCGCAATACGATTTCACCGTAATCAACGATGACTTACAAACGGCGGTAGAAGAAATCGAACGGATAATAAAATCCGCCAAGATATAAAAAAGTTAAAAATTTAATTGTGCAATATTTGCGTAATAAGGAGTCAAATATATGATTAATCAACCTTCTGTTGACCTTTTAATCGACAAACTCGGAGCGGACGGTCAGCCCGTGTCGCGTTACTGTCTTTGCGTTGTCGCTTCCAAGCGCGCAAGACAGATACTCGAAAACCATATGGCAAAGGGTCCCGCTCCGGACGAGTATCTCAAAGAAATTTCCGTCGCTTGTCAGGAGATAGCAGACGGTAAAATCAAGTGTACGAAAGATTGATAAAATAAAACACTGACTGCGGTTTTTCAATACGGAAAACCGCAGTCGGTTCCTTGCCGTGTTTATACGGTTAAACGATACCAAGGTGTAAAATGTTCGCACAGGTTATAGTCGATATAGCCCACAGTCAGGTGGATAAAATTTTCGAATACTCCTGTCCCGACAATACGAAAGTCGGGAGTAGAGTAAAGGTTCCCTTCGGAGGGAGAGTTATAGACGGATTCGTGATAGGCGTAAGCCGCGTTTCCTCATATCCCGCCGAAAAGGTGAAACCTGTCAACATGGTATTCGACGAAGCTCCCGCACTCGTTCCAGAGTGCTTTTCTCTGATGGAGCGGATAAGTTCTCGTTACCGCGTACCTAAGGCGGTTGCTTTAAGGTTATTCGTGCCATCGGAAATGCGGCTCGGCAAGGTAAGAGAAGCTTTTAAAAATTACGTTGTTTTAAACGGCGCGGATATACAGCTTTCCAAGTCGGCAAAAAAACAGAAACAGGTTCTGGAATATCTTAAAGAACGCGGTTGCGCCGAACACGCGTATCTTCGCAATGTTTTCGGAAGCGGAGCGGTAAAATCGCTTGCGGAAAAGGGCGCTGTAAAAATCGAAAGACGAAAAATTCTCCGAGGGCCGTTTTCCGGACTTCCCGCAAATGCGGAAGCCCGCGTTTTAACTGCCGCACAGCGGGGTGCGCTGGAAAAGATAGAGAATTCCAAAAATACGGTGCATCTTATACACGGAGTCACGGGAAGCGGAAAAACCGAGATTTATTTAAACGTAATCGCCCGTGAAATAGAGAGGGGCAGAACTGCAATATTTTTAGTCCCCGAAATTTCGCTGACGCCGCAAATGCTTTCGCAGTTAAGGGGCAGATTCGGCGGAGCCGCCGCTATTATGCACAGCGGGCTTTCCGCGGGAGAGCGGTTCGACGAGTGGTGGAGACTGCGTTCGGGCGAGGCGAAAATAGCAATCGGAGCAAGAAGTGCGATTTTCGCTCCGCTTGAAAATATAGGCGCGATTATAATAGACGAGGAGCATGATTCTTCGTACGTCAGCGAATCCGCTCCGCGCTACTCAACTTCGGAAATTGCGCTAATGAGGGCGGAATATAACGGAGCGAAACTTGTTTTGGGCAGTGCAACTCCGTCCGTCGAAACATATGTAAAGGCGGTTGAGAGGAAAATAGGTCTTATAACGCTGACTGAGCGAATAAACAAAAAACCTCTCCCCGAAATTATTATCGCGGATATGCGCAGGGAGGTCAAAAGGGGCAATAATACACCTTTTTCAATTGTCTTAAAAGAGGAATTGAAAGAAACTCTCGACGGCGGAAACCAGGCGATAATATTTTTAAACCGCAGAGGTTATTCGAGAACGGTGATGTGCCGCGACTGCGGTTACGTCGCCAAATGCGAAAACTGCGATGTGACGCTCACTTACCATAGCGAAGAAAATTGTCTTAAATGCCACTATTGCGGAACCAAGTACCGTATGCCGGATGTCTGTCCGGACTGCGGAGGCAGGCACATTCTTTATAACGGAACGGGCACGCAGAGAGTGGTTACAGAGCTTAAAAATCTTTATCCTGCGGCACGGATTCTGCGTATGGACAACGATACCGTTTCGGGCAAGGACGGACACTATAACATATTGAAAAAGTTTTCGGACAAGCAGGCGGACATTCTGGTCGGGACCCAGATGATAGCAAAGGGGCACGACTTCCCGTCGGTAACGCTTGTCGGGATTCTGGATGCCGATATGAGCCTTCATTTTTCTGATTACAGAAGCGGGGAGAGAACGTTCCAGTTGATTACGCAGGTTTCGGGCAGAAGCGGGCGCGCGGGAAATAAGGGCAAAGTAGTGCTTCAAACTTGCTCGCCGGAAAATTATATTCTGCGCTATGCGGTAAATTACGACTATGCGGGCTTTTTCAAGAACGAAATTTCTTTGCGTAAAGCAACGGGCTTTCCGCCGTATTCGTTGATTTGCAGGGTTATGGTTACTTCCGAAAACGGAGAAAGCGCGCTCGAAACTTTAAAAAACGTTTACTTTTCGATTGACGAACTGCGAAAAAGACGTCAAAACGAGTTTATTTTTTTCAACAAGATGCACTCGCCGATAAAGAAAATTCAGGGCAAAATCCGTTATCAGGTTTTGATGAGGCTGAAAGATAGCTCGCTTTTACCCGAAATTTACGATATAGCCGTAAAAAATTCTTCGCATTCGGTTATCGTTTACGTTGAAGAGAATCCTGCAAACTTATCATAACAGAGGTGATTTATGAGAAAATACGTTTATCAGACGGGCGAGCCCGTATTGAGAGAAAAATGCGCCGATATCAAAAACTTCAATCAGGAGCTTTGTGATTTGCTTGACGATATGAAAGAAACCGTCCGCGCAGAGCACGGCGCGGGGCTTGCCGCTCCGCAGATAGGGATAGCAAAGCGCGTCGTTGTCGTCGATGTCGAAGAAGGTTACTTTGAAATGGTCAATCCCGTCATACTTTCGGCGAAAGGCGAACAGACGGGGCCCGAGGGTTGCCTTTCGGTTAAAGGCAAACAAGGCACCGTAACTCGTCCCTATAAAGTAAAGGCTGAATACCGTGACCGCAAAGGAAGAAAACACAAACTAACGTCGGAAGGTTTTTTTGCTCGAGCGGTGTGCCACGAACTCGACCACCTCGACGGAATACTTTATACCGATAAGGCGGACGAACTGTACGATATTCCCGACGGAGAATAAATTATGAAAATCGTTTTTGCGGGTTCTCCCGTTTACGCAGTTCCCTCTCTCGAAGCTCTTCATAAAAAGTTCGGTGTAAGCGCGGTTATTACCCAGCCCGCAAGACCCGTAGGCAGGAAAGCGGTTTTGACTCCTACCGCCGTTAAGACTAAGGCGGACGACTTAGGGTTGCCAGTTTATGAATTCGTAAATATAAGAGACAGCGTAGAAGAACTTAAATTCCTGGACGCGGATATTCTGATAACCTGCGCTTACGGGCAAATTCTTTCCAAAGAGGTATTGGAAAGTTTCCCTGCGGGTGTTTGGAATCTGCATGCGTCTCTTCTGCCCGAATTCCGCGGAGCTTCGCCTATTCAGTCGGCTATATGCGCAGGTAAAACGCATACCGGCGTAACGGTTATGAAGACCGAATTGTCTTTGGATACGGGCGGAATACTGCTCGTTAAAAGATGCGAAATCGGTAATAAAACTTACGGCGAACTGCAAGACGCGCTTTCTCTGCTTTCAGCGGAAGCTGCTGTTGAAACCGTAGGGCTTTTAAAGAAAAAGAACGCGCAGCTTCTTATTCAGGACGAGGCGAAAGCGACGTATTGCAAAAAGATACAAAAGAATGACGCGAAAATAAATTTCGGTAATTCGGCGGAGGATATATGCAGATTAATACGCGCAATGAATCCTCAGCCCGTAGCGTTCTGCGGACATAACGGAAACTTTTTAAATATTCTCCGCGCGGAAATATGTGAAGCCGAAGGAGAGATTGGTACGGTAATATGCGCCGATAAACGCGGTTTTATAGTAAAATGCGGTACGGGCGCAGTACTGGTTAAAGAAGTTCAGCCGGCCGGCGGAAAGAGAATGAACGCGGCCGACTTCGTAAACGGAAGAAAAATAAAGGCGGGCGACAGGCTTGACTAATCCTCTGTGTGACCCCTATTTTATACTCGCAAAGGTATATCAGGGGGGTAAATACTTAAAACAGGCAATTTCGGAAACTTTTATAGAATCTCTTAACAAGGCGCGAACCGTAAAGATATGTTACGGAGTGCTTGAAAAAGATATTTATCTGTCGCATATTATTGGGGCAAATGTAAAAAAAGCTCCGAAAAGTTCTATAAAACTCATACTAAAAATCGCGCTGTATATGCTCGAATTTATGGAAAAACACGATTATATGGTGGTGGACAGCGCAGTCGCGCTGGTTAAGAAACTCGGCAAAGACGGCGCGTCGGGGTTTGTAAACGCGTTTCTGCGTTCATATAAAATTCCCGCATTTCCGCAAAAAACAGATGAAAGAATTTCAATCGAAACGAGTTCTCCTTTATGGCTCGTCAAACGTCTGCGCAGAAGCTATAAATCTCAGGCATCGGAAATTTTGTCCGCGCCTTCGCAAGGGGTCTGCGTCCGCTTTGAAAGAAATGCGGAAAAATATCTCGATAAACCTCATATGGATACACCGTTTGAGAACGTTTTCATCTTTAAGAATTTTACCCGCGACGAAGGTTTCGACAGAGGCGATTATACCTTTCAGTCTGTCGGTTCGGTCGCGATAGCTTCGGCTGTAAACGGCTGTAAAAAGCTATTGGACGCCTGCGCGGCGCCGGGCGGGAAATCCGTTCTTTTATCTAAAAAATGCTGCACCGTCACGGCTTGTGAAATACACTCTCACCGCGTGGAATTAATAAGGTCTTATGCAAAGCGTATGAGCGCGGATAACGTGAACGCGGTACAAGCCGATTCGTCTGAATTTACGCCCGAATACGACAATGCGTTCGACTCGGTACTATGCGACGCGCCCTGTTCTGGTACGGGAGTTATAAACGAGAATCCCGATATAAAGCTTTTCAGAAAGGAAGAGGATATAGCGTCGCTCAATAAAATCCAATACGCGATTTTAGACAATTGCTCGCGCTATGTGAAAAGCGGAGGGGAGCTTTATTATTCGACTTGTTCGGTTCTGCCGGAAGAAAACGACAGTATAGTTTATTCGTTTTCGGAAGCTCACCCCGAATTCGTTTTGGATATTCCGTCATCGCCTCTTGAACATATAAAAACCAAATTCGGTTTGCAGTTCCTTCCCGACTTATCTCTCGGGGCGGGTTTCTATCTTACTAAGTTAATAAAAAAATGAAAAAAGTTTTGCAGGATTTGGGTTTTGCCGAAATCGAAAATTTAATACATTCTCTCGGCGAAAAGAAGTTCCGCGCCAAACAGCTTTACGACGGTTTAACGAAAGGGAAAAACATTTCCGATATAAACGTATCTCCCGGACTCAGGAGCGCATTGCTTGAAGAATACGAGGACGAACCCGTTAAAATCGAAAAGTCTTTTGTTTCGTCGGATGGTACGGAAAAATTTCTTTTCGCTCTCGCCGACGGTAATTTGATAGAGGGTGTGCTTATGAAGTATAAGTACGGATATACGCAATGCGTTTCGACACAGGTCGGTTGCTGTATGGGCTGTAAATTCTGCGCAAGCACTCTCGGCGGACTTGTAAGAAATCTGACGGCGGGAGAGATTTTGTCTCAGATTTTAACCGTGAACGCGCTTCACCGCGGCGGTGGCGGAGAAAAACGTGCGGTTACAAACGTTGTTCTTATGGGAAGCGGGGAACCGCTTGATAATTACGAAAACGTTGTGAAGTTTCTTAAAAACGTTTCGTCGCCTGACGGAATAAATATTTCGCCGAGGAATATATCGCTGTCGACTTGCGGGTTGGTACCGAAAATTTATGATTTGGCTGACGAGGGTATTCCTGTAAATTTAACGGTTTCTCTGCATCAGACCACGGACGAAGGACGGGCACGGACGATGCCTGTCGCTAAAAAATATAAAATTTCCGAGATATTAAAAGCTTGCTCGTATTATTTCGAAAAGACCGGCAGGAGATATATTTTCGAGTATTCGCTGATAGCGGGCGAGAACTGCGACGAAATCTGTGCGTCGGAACTTATAAAACTTCTGAAGGGTAGACCCTGTCACGTAAACCTTATAAGACTTAACGAGGTTGAGGAACGCGGTTTGAAATCCGCGGCGGACAAGCAGGCTTACAAATTTTTAGGCTTGCTCGAAAAGGGCGGACTGTCTGCGACGGTAAGGCGAAGTATGGGTTCGGATATCGGCGGCGCTTGCGGTCAGCTGCGTGCGGGTTATTTAAAAAATAAAGATTGACGTGAGGTTGAATATGATTGCCAAAATTGCTCCTTCGATATTGTCGGCGGATTTCTCCGTTATGGGCGAAACGATTAAAAAACTTGAAAAGTTCGGGGCGGATTTAATTCATTGCGATGTAATGGACGGAACGTTCGTCGAGCCTATAACTTTTGGCGGACAGATGATAAAAAATATCCGTCCATTGACGAAACTTCCGCTTGACGCACACCTTATGATAGAGCACCCCAAAACGCAGGTGAAATTTTTCGCCGAGGCGGGCGCGGATATTATTACGGTTCATTACAAAGCCTGTACTAAAATTTCCGAAACCTATCTCGAAGAAACTTTGCGTCTTATTAAATCCTACGGCGTCAAGTGCGGGGCGGTCGTAAATCCGGACGTTCCCGTCGAAAAAATATTTCCCGTTTTTCCGATTTGCGATATGGTACTTTTAATGTCTGTATATCCCGGATACGGCGGACAGAAATTTATCCCGGATGTTATGGACAAAATAAAGACCGCTCGGGAATACGCGATAAAATGCGGCAGACCCGACATGGATATAGAGATTGACGGCGGAGTTACGCTTGAAAACGCGAAGGCGGTGCGCGAAGCGGGTGCGAACGTGCTTGTAGCGGGTTCTGCCGTATTCAATTCGCCCGACTGGACGGATGCGATATCAAGACTGAAATTATGAAAGGAATAATTCTTTTGAACGGCGAACCGTATGCGGGTGAAATAAACGCGGACGGTGCGCTCGTATACTGTTGCGACGGAGCTTATAACTGGGCCAAAGGTAAGGTGCGTATTGATAAAAATATAGGAGATTTCGATTCTCTGTCAGAAGTCCCTTATCCCGTTCCCGAAGAAATTTATCCGTCGGAAAAAAATTTTACCGACAGCGAAATCGCGCTTATAAAACTCCTCGAAATGGGTATAGGAGTAATCGAAATATACGGCGGAGGCGGAGGGCGCGAAGACCATTTCCTCGGCAATCTGCATCTTTTATACCGCGCGCACGCTTCGGGCGCGAAGTGCCGTATGATTAACGGAAAGTCGGTTTTGTTTCCCGCAAGCGGAAAAATAATGCTCGGCGAATTTTGCGGTAAAACGCTCTCTGTGTTACCTTTCGGCGGAAGCCTGCATATAATAGAGAGTGCAGGGCTTAAATATTCTTATCCTGACGTTATTTCTTACGGCGAATGCAGAGGGATTTCCAATATCTGCGAAAGCGGTTCGGCTTACGTTGAGGTTGAGGGTACGGCTCTTGTAATAATAAACGAGGTTGACGTATGACTATCATCTGTATTAAACCGCCTAAACCCGTAAGGTTTATACTCAGAAAAATTTGCAGAAAATGAAATACGTAGATTTACATTGCGACACGCTTACCGTGTGCTGCGATAACGGCTTGAATCTTGGAGACTGCGCTTTGCAGACAAGCTTTGAAAAGCTTAAAAAGAGCAGATGTGCGGCACAATGCTTTGCGGTTTTTACTGAGGGGGCTGAGGCTGCCATACGTTTTAAAAAGTATTTGAATTTCTATTATCAAAGTCTTGAAAAATATAAAATCAAAGCTGTTTTGAATTATGAAGGGCTCATTGACTGTGTCGAAGACGAGGATACGGGCGCGTTGCTTACTATCGAGAACTTAGGTTTCATAAACGAACTTTCCGAAATCTATGACCTTGCGGATGCAGGGGTTAAAATGGCATCGCTCGTTTGGAATTTCGAAAACAAATTCGCTTATCCGAATCTTATTTTCGAAAACGGAATACCGCAGTTTTCTAAGCGTAGAAAAACGGGTCTTAAACCTCTTGGCAGGGAAGCTGTCAAGTTGCTTGACGAAAATAAGATAATAATAGACGTTTCGCATCTTTCCGACGGCGGAACGGACGAAATTTTGCGCGGAAGAAAAATACCGCTCGTCGCAAGTCATTCGAACTGTTCCGCGGTCAATTCGGTTTCGCGCAATCTGACCGACGGGCAAATAAAAAGAATCTCGGATTGCGGCGGGGTAGTCGGCGTCAATTTCTGCAAAGACTTTTTAGGGGAATGCGAAACTTTTGAAAGTGTGTTCTTTCATATCCGCCATTTAATAGACGTCGGAGGGGAAGACGTTGCCGCGTTCGGTTCCGATTTCGACGGAATACCGGCGCCGCAGGATTTGGAGGACTGCGCGAAAATGCCGAAGCTTTTAGGTTTTTTGGAAAGCCGCGGCATAAAGGGCAGGATTTTGGAAAAGCTGTGTTTTAAAAATTTCACGCGCGTATTCAAAGACGTCTGCGGATAAAATAAAACCGCCGTACCGCAAGAAGCGGTACGGCGGTCGATTTTAATTTAAAGCGTGGTAGAAAAAACCGTTTTATGCTCTTTCAACGGTTTTAAGGCATCTGGTACAAACGTAGCCCGTAACGGTTTTGCCTTCCGCAACGTACGAAACTTTCTGAACGTTGGCTTTGAACGTTCTTCTCGTTCTTCTCTTGGAATGGCTTACGTTATTTCCTGTAGTCTGACCTTTTCCGCAAACGCTGCAAACTCTTGACATATAATTACACCTCCGTGGGTTTTTATAAGTGAAAAATTAAAGCCGTTAAAAAAACGACCGTAGTTAATATAACACTAAGTTAATAAAAAATCAATCAAATTCGGTGGTAAAGTTTAATTTTTTTTCTTTTTTGCAAAATAATTTATAGGAAACCGAAAATATTCTTGCAAAATATTATTAAATGGTATAAAATATCTGTCGAAGCCCGTCAGCTTTCGGTTGGCGGGTTGGGAGAAATTATGGCAGTCAGTACAAGCAACGTTTACGGTAATATTTCTATATCCGATTCGGCCATCGCCAAGGTGGCTAAATACGCTGCACTCGAATGTTACGGAATAGTCGATACCGTTTCCCGCCGTTTTACGGATTCTCTGTCGGAGCTTTGGAAAAAACAGCCCGACGGAAAAGGAATCAAGGTTATAACTTCGGGCGACAGAATATTTATAGACGTATTCGTAATCATAAAGTACGGCGTATCGATTAATGCCGTCGCCGAATCTCTTAAAGAAAGCGTAAAATATAAAGTTGAAAAATTTACCGGTATGATAGTCGATACCGTGAACGTAAACATAATAGGAGTTAAACTGTAAATAGCCGCACCCGGACGTGCGGCTATATTAGGTTATATATATTCGGCAATTTCACGAAAAATTGCGCATACGAAATTTTGTGAATTTAGGAGTAATATGCAAAAAACAATCAATAGCACCGAATTCAGAAAAATGGTTGCAAGCGGTGCAAGAATGTTAGATATAAACAGAGCGAAAGTAGATGCTCTGAACGTTTTCCCGGTACCCGACGGTGATACCGGTACGAATATGTCGCTGACTATGCAGTCCGCGATAAAGGAGATGAACGCTTGCTCCTCAAACCGTTTCCAGGAGATTTGCGACGCCGTTTCAAAAGGTGCGCTCAAAGGCGCACGCGGAAATTCGGGCGTTATATCTTCACAGATATTCAGAGGTATTTGTTCGGTTCTCAAAGATACAAAAGATTCGTTCGATACACGCTCTTTCGCAAAAGCTTTGGAAGCGGGAACGAAAGTTGCTTACAGCGCAGTATCTATTCCCAAGGAAGGAACGATTCTGACGGTTATCAGGCTTATGAGCGAATCTGCGGGTAAGCTTGCCGCAAAAAATAAAGATTTCGTTGACTTTTTAACCGCTCTTATCGCTGTCGGTGACGAAGCGCTTGCGAAAACACCAGAACTTCTGCCTGTCTTGAAAAAGGCCGGCGTCGTCGATTCGGGCGGAGTCGGGCTTATGACAATAATGCGCGGTTTTCTCGCGGCGATTACGGGCGAAGATATCGGCACGGATTCTATTCCCACCGAAGCTCAGGACGGCAAAAAAAGCGACGAGTCTGTTTTCGGAGATAATTCCGATATAGTCAACCTCGATTTGGGAGATATAGAATTCGCTTACTGTACCGAATTCTTTATCGTACATTTAAAACAGATGACTACGCTCGCCGATATCGACAAGCTCAAAGAGAAACTTATGAGCATAGGCGATTCGGTTATTTGCATAGGTGATTTAGAACTCGTCAAAGTTCACGTTCATACAAATACCCCGGGCGTCGCATTGACATACGCGCTAGAACTCGGCGAGCTTGATAGATTGAAAATCGAAAATATGCTCGAAGAGAACAGGGCGCTGAAAGCCAAGCTCGAAGCCGAGAAGAAAGAAATGGGTATGCTCGCAATATGTGCGGGGTCGGGACTTTCCGAAATTTTCAAGGATTTGATGTGCGACAGGGTTATAGAGGGCGGACAGACGATGAATCCGTCCGCGCAGGACATCGCCGACGCGGTCCAGAAGATAAACGCGTCCAACGTGTTCGTATTCCCTAACAATTCAAATGTAATACTTGCGGCTGAACAGGCTAAGGCTCTTGTCAGCAACCGTATAATACACGTTATTCCAACCAAGAACGTGCCACAGGGTTTTGCCGCGGCTCTCGCGTTTAATCCGGAAGCGTCCGTTCCCGAAAACAAAACCAATATGACGCACTCGATAGATAACGTTGCTTCGGGTATGGTAACGCATGCCGTCAGGAATACGACGATGAACGGCTTCAAACTCAAAGAGGGTGACATAATAGGACTCGATAACAAGCGCATACTCGCAAAGGGTAAAGATATTCCTGAAGCGACATTATCGCTTTTGAAAGCTTTGAAATCGAATGAACACGAAATGATTACTCTGTACTACGGCGAAGGCGTGACCGAAGACGATGCTAACGCATTGTCCGAGCGCGTCTGCGAAGAGTTCCCCGATTGCGACGTCGATATTCATTACGGCGGACAGCCTGTATATTATTATATGGTTTCTCTTGAATAATGCGGTATCCGCATATTCGCCTGCGCCGTAAATTAAAAAAATGACAAGGGAAGACTAGGTCTTCCCTATAAATTTATTATGCGTCTGACTTCTTTAAAGCTGATTTCCGAAAAACGCGAAAAGGAACTGAATAAACTCGGAATATTTACGGCGGAGGAACTTTGCCGTCATTTTCCGCGCGATTACCTCGATATGACGCACGTTTCGCTCTTAAAAGATTCGTATCACAACGACGTGATTTTAACTGCCTGCAAAGTGCTCAACGCTGAGGTGAACCGCTATGCGCGCCGACCTTACGTAAAAGCTCTCTGTCAGCAGGAGGAGTTTTTATTTACTGCGATATGGTTCAACCAGCTTTACGTCGCGGATAAACTTTCAAGAGGCGAATATCTTTTTTACGGACGGGTCAGGAACGAGTACGGCACGGGCTGGTCTATGGTCAATCCGTCTTTCGAACGCGCCGACAAAAATATAAAATTAAAAGGGTTAATACCCGTTTATTCTCTTGCGGGCTCACTCACTCAGGGTGTACTGCGTTCGGCTGTGAAACAGTCGCTTTCAAAAATTCAGATTACGAGTTGTATTCCGTCGGACTTGCAGAAGAAATATTCGCTTGCGCCTTTGAAAGACGCTTATTTCAAAGTTCATTGTCCCGGGAATATGAAAGACGCGGAAGAGGGCTCTGCGCGCATCGCCTTGGAAGAATATTTTCTGCTTATTTCCGCTTTCAAAGTCATAAAGGGCGGACGCGACGACGCGCGTTTAAACCGTTATTCAGTCACGCGCGCAGATGTTGACGGGTTTATTTCAAGATTTCCGTTTGAGTTTACCGAGGGGCAGAAGAACGCTGTAAACGAAATTTTCGAAAACGTTAATTCTCCGCACAAAATGAACAGACTAATACAGGGCGACGTCGGAAGCGGTAAAACCGCGGTCGCTCTCGCGGGTATATTTATGGCGGTCAAGTCGGGTTACCAGTCCGCAATGCTCGCGCCTACCGAAGTGCTGGCGCGTCAGAATTCGGCGCTTATTGAAAAGTATTTTCCGGAATATAAGGTTGCCACTCTCACCGGTTCTACGACTGCTGCGGAAAAACGCGAGATAAAAAAAGGACTTGTTTCGGGAGAAATAGATATAGTCTGCGGAACGCACGCCGTTATACAGGGCGACGTGGTTTTTAAAAATCTTTCTTTCGTGGTCTGTGACGAACAGCACCGTTTCGGCGTCGCACAGCGCGCTTCACTCTCGGAAAAGGGTGACGGCTGCGACGTTTTGATAATGTCGGCGACTCCGATACCGCGTACCCTTTCGCTGATTTTTTACGGCGATTTGGACATAACGACTATTAAGGACAAGCCTGCGAAAAGACAGGAGATTTCAACTTCCGTTATCCCCGAAAGAAAATATTCGGATATGTATAAATACGTCGAGGAACAGGCGAAACTCGGAAATCAGACGTACTTCGTTTGTCCGAAAATCGAAGGTGATGACGAGGGGACGGCGATGTCTGTAACCGAGCTTTACGACGAACTGAAAATTAAAATGCCTTCCGTCCGAATTGCGCTTCTGCACGGAAAAATGAAAGATAAACAAAAGAACGAAATTATGTCCGCTTTTAAAGCAAAGGAATATGATTGCCTTGTTTCTACCACGGTTATAGAGGTGGGGGTGGACGTTCCCGACGCGACTACGATGATTATCTATAACGCGGAAAGGTTCGGACTTTCGCAACTTCACCAGTTGAGAGGCAGAGTGGGAAGAGGCGATAAAAAAAGTTATTGTTTCCTTCTGTCGGGCGCGGATACGGAAGAGGCGATTCAGCGGCTGTCGGTAATCAAGAACAGCGACGACGGTTTCGAGATAGCCGAAGCCGATTTGAAGCTTCGCGGAGGCGGCGACTTTATGGGTACCCGCCAGAGCGGTAAAATGCTCAAAGAAATTAAAAATCTAAGGTTTCCCGTAAAAGTTATATTTACCGCGAAAGCGCTTTCCGATGAAGCTTTTTCTGGCGCGTTCGACGTTAAACTGCTGATGCGCATAGCCGCTGAAAAATACGATAGTTTAAAAGACGTTACGCTTAACTGATAATATAAAAGCCTTCCATAAAGCGCACTTCCCATAGGGAATTAAAAAACTAAATTATTAAGAGTTATACTTTCAAGCAAGGACAAAAGCTCTCGAACGATATGTTCGAGAGCTTTTTACTACAAACCTTTTAGAAAG
>CAJTNY010000024.1 GCA_910577875.1 uncultured Christensenella sp. | reverse complement strand
GGGGATTAACCGGTGCGACAGGACCTGCGGGAGCGACCGGAGCAACGGGCGCTGACGGCGAGACTGGCGCGACCGGTGCAACGGGGGCGACCGGTCCCAGAGGTACAAGAGGCGCTACAGGTCCCGCCGGACCTGCCGGTCCCGTCGGGGCAACCGGCGCAACCGGTGCAAACGGAATAACGGGACCCACGGGAGCGACCGGAGCAACAGGCGCCGACGGAGCAACGGGAATAACAGGTCCGACGGGAGCAACCGGAGCGACCGGTGCAAACGGAATAACAGGCCCCACAGGAGCAACCGGAGCAGACGGTGAAGCCGGGCCTACGGGTGCAACGGGTCCTACAGGAGCAGACGGAATAACAGGTCCGACGGGAGCAACAGGCGCAACCGGAGCAACGGGCGCAACCGGAGCAGACGGTGAAGCCGGGCCTACTGGCGCGACGGGTCCTACAGGAGCAGACGGAATAACGGGTCCCACGGGCGCTACGGGCGCAACCGGCGCGGACGGTGAAGCCGGGCCTACTGGCGCGACAGGTCCCACTGGAGCTACAGGCGCAACGGGCGCGAACGGCGCTACAGGCCCCACGGGTGCAGTAGGTCCGACAGGTGCGAACGGCGCTACAGGCCCTACCGGCGCAGTAGGCGCTACGGGTGCCACGGGATTGACCGGAGCAACAGGACCTGTTGGAGCGACGGGACCCACGGGTGCAAACGGCGCTACGGGGGCGACAGGTCCCACGGGACCGACAGGCATTGCGAATCTGAATGCTTACGGCGGACTGTATAACGCTACGCCTCAGACGTTAAACCTTACGGTCGGAGGTACGACGCAGTTGCCTATCGCCTCGACTATGCCTTTAAAGAACGTTGCGTACACGCCCGCCAACAGCATTACGGCAAACGTTGCAGGGGTTTACGAAGTTAATTACTATACCAACGTTTCGGCGGCGCTCGGTACTACTGTAACGCTGGCCGTACGCAGAAACGGAACCGCGATTCCTCAGGCGACCGTATCGCGTGTGTTATCGGTAGGCGTAGGTTCGCTTTATAACGGAAGCTTTTTGATTGCGCTTAACGCGGGCGACGTAATAGATATGGCTATTTCCGCGTTGCTTGCGGTCGGAGTGACTCTCGGCGGCGGAGTCAATACTACGCTTACTCTTAAACAAATAGACGTATAATCTTCGTAACCCCGCGCGAATAGAAACTTTAAGGGAACATTATTGTTGAAAGGAGGTTGTTTTATACAGCCTCCTGAATTTTTCGCTTGTCAATTTTGTTATTTAAGCATAATTAACTTGACTTATAATTTTAATTAGAATATTATAAACTGGAAAATATTGTTGAGTATGTGAAAATTATGTTAAAAAATTTAATTAAATATCTTGTCAAACTTAGTAAAATAATGTATAATAATACATAAGATAAAATTTTATATATTAATAAAGTATATGTCAAATAGATTGAAGACAGAGATAAGGAGAAAAGATGTCTAAAAAAAGCGAACTGAAAAAAGCAATCGCACAGAGCGAAAAGGAAATTGCGGAGCTTGAACGTAAGTGCAGCCGTTCGCAAATGGCGATTCTGCAAGCCATTTTAAATAATACCAAGCAGAACGAGCAGGACGCGCAATATTTCAGGATATATACTTCTTTGATAGAAGTTGAGCGCGAAAATTTGCGCAAGCTCACGGAGGAACTCAAAAATTTGTAGGCACACAGCGGTTGGCGCGCCTTGTGTGCCGAACGGCAGTAATAGAAAATCTTACGGCGTCAGCCGTGAGATTTTTGCATTAAATAGGCTTTTTTACTGAAAAAAATCACGGCGGTTCCCGTTAGACGGGTTTGGAGGCGGAAATGAAAATACATACTATAAAAAACAACAGACGTTTGATAGCGGCAGCGTTGCTTGCTTTTATAAGCTGCATTGCGCTGTTTTTCGGCTTGTTCGGTTTACCGATAGCGGCAGACGGAGAAGAACCGTTCGCGTCTATAACGGCTGAATTGAACGTTGAAACCGTTTACGACGACTACGACTCGGAAACAATCAAAAAAGATTTGAAAGTTTACGGGGTATCGGCGGACGGAAGCAAAAGCATTATTGCTTCCGGTTATACCGTAGAGTTTGCAAACGGCAAGCTTACTGCGGGAGCGGAAGACAACGCGGTTACGGTTACGTATCAAGGTTTGTCGTTTACTTTGCCCGTTGAAACGGTTGAAGCTGCGACCGCCGAGTTACGTATCGGCGCGATAAGCGGGTACGAACGTTCGAACGCGTATTTCGTAAACTCCGAAGGTTTTTATGCTTTCGTACAGGGTATGACGGCGGAACAGGTAGAAAGCCGTCTTGCCGTAGAACTCGTCTATCCCAATCACACCGAAACGGTGCCTTACGACGGTACGAAAGTCAAATGGTCGTCTTCCGCGCCCTCCTTCGGCAGCGATACGAACGCGTCCGATATTTCGGTTGATATTTCGCTCGGCGTATCGGGTATAGACGGTGTTGAAGATACAACGGTAAGCGAAAGCGTCGTTTTCGCGGCTTCGAAGAGATTTGCGCTTAAAGTGCGCGACGGTTGGACTCAGCCTGTCGAATTAGTGCCCTCGACGACCGTCGCTTCGTTTATTAAAAGTTTGCAGGGCAACGTATTCGTTATTATGAACAGCGGTTTCGAAGGCGGAGCGGTAAACGTTGAAAGCGAACTCAGTTACAGCGGTTTATACGTAGGTGCGACCGCCGACGCGCTTAAAATGAGTGAAGGCGCTAAATTTGATAAAACGCTCGAAATTCCTTATAACGGCGACGGAGTCAAAGCTCTGCAATTGAATTTAATAGTAACTTTTAATGGTTATACAGGTATTGATAAAAGTCTCGACGGCAATTTGAGCAGTCAAATCGCGCGTTCCGAAAAGTTGGATTACGGTGACGTATATGTGAAAGCCTTATTTGAAGATGAATTCGGAGATAATATCGGCGCGAAAATATATCTTAAAGACGTTCCAGAAAGCGATATCGTAACGGAATTTTACGACAAAGATAATAATAAACTTGACAGTCTTACCAGAAGTGTAACAAGGATAAGATTAACGTACAACGCTCCTAACGGTTCAAGAGCCAGCAAAAATTTCGCAGGCGTACAGGTCTCTCCGATAAGCATTGCACGTCCGTCGATTGCGGATAAGGAACTTATATACAGTACGGAAACCTGTTCGACCGTCATAAGCGGTCTGGTGACCGACGACGTTTACGGCGACAATATGAAAGTCGAAACGGATTCGGAATATGCGAAATATGAAGACGGCGTTATTTCGTTCGAGCGCGGCGGAACTTATAAGATTACAGTATCCTTCGTTAAAGGCGAAAAAAGCGACTTCATCTTTATGACGGGCGCGGGTGACGGCGAAGTGGACGCGAGCAACCCCACGAGAGTGACTTATACCGTCAACGTTTTAAAAGCTCCAATAGTCGTTACGCTCGATAATTTCAAGTCCGAAATTCAGTTCGGAGAGAGAGAACCCTCTTATACGGTGCGCGGCGCAGTAGAGGGGAACGCTTCGATGCAGTTTATTGCAACGAACAAGATAGACACGGATAATCTTCCCTACGAAGATAAAACTACGGCTGCGCCTTCGTACAGACTGTATTATATCGGCACCGATTATGAAAACAATGCTTATGCAAGCTACGATTTTCCCCAAGAGCGCGGTTCTTATAAAGTATATGTAAGCACTGCTGAAACGGCTTGGTACGATAAAGGCGAGCTCGAAACGCCTTTTGAATTCGAAATCGTCCAGCGCAAAATTTCGCTCGGCAACGCTTCGATAAAGTCCGTAACGTTTGATTTGGGAACTGAATACAGTGAAGACGACGTAGTAAGGCAAGTCACCGCAACAGGCTTTGCTCCCCAGCATCAGGATAATCCAGCCGAGGTTGTGAGCGTAAAATTCTCCGGTGAAAACGCAGGTAAAACGGTTACCCACGCAGGCAATTACGGCGTTATAGTAACGATAATAAACACAAACTATAAATGGTCGGATACTGAATCTGCGGGTAAGACTACTAATTTTACGATTAATAAGGCACAGCTTTATTTCAACGCGTCGCAAGGCTCGTTTACGTACGGCGATATTAAAAGCGAAGCGAGCTTAGACGTAAGCGGACTTCGCGGCTGGGCTATGCTCGGTGCACCTACATACGAAAAAGACGGTTCGGCTTATACCGTTCCGTCAAACGGAATATGGCAGGCGGGCGAATATAAAGCAGTTTACAAAATCGGCTCGTATGCGGACGGGGTTCTGGCTACGGACGTAACTTGCGAAACCGTGCAAACGAGTTTCACGGTCGCGCGCAGAGAAATCGTGAAAGTAGAAGTAGATACGTCGAACAGCGGAAATGAATACAAGAACGAAGCTTGGGAATTTGCGCTTAATAATTACTTGCATGGCGAACAAACGCTTGCAAACGGAGCAGTTTATTCTTACAGCGATATTCTGAATATTAAAACATCTGGTTTACTTACCGACGGAACGACAAAGATTACTACTATTTCGTTTGACTCGGAAAAAGGCGTAATATACGTTACCGATGCAGGTGTGTATACATTTGAAATCAGTATAAAAGATTCTAACTTTACCTGGAAAAACGAAGGAAACGCACCTCAGACCGTTACCGCTTCGGCAACGATTTTGCAATGCGAATTATCGTTTAAACTCAATCCAGAAACGGACCTTACTTATACCGGAGAGAATCAGGTTCCGGAAACCGAGGTGGATTGGCAGCTCGGCGAAAATTTAACGGTAACGCTTACTTGCGAATACAGCAGAGCCGACGGAAGTTCTATCGATAAAACAGATATAATAGACGCGGGCGGATATAAAGTCACGGTTACGGGCTTTGTCGTCAAGGAAAAACCGAACGGAGCTTCGTATACTTATGCGGTAAACTATAAACTGCCCGAAGACAGTTCGCTCGGTTTCAATATAAAAACGCCGTATCTTATAAAGCCCGTTTTAAAAGGCGGTAAAGCGGAAGCGGATTATCAAGGTAAAAACAATCCTTTCGACTTTTTGGATTTTATCGAAGGCGATACATATACGTATACGGCTAACGGCGAAACGAGATGCAGTCTTAAATTTACCTATGAAAAAGATTCCCAAACATTCGCAGAACTTGCTCTTGCGGGAACTTATACGGTAACTGTTATTCCTGCGGAAAACTTTAAGTGGAAAGGCTCGGACGGCGGCGACGGCGGCGCGGACGCTTTGACGTTTACTTTCGTTATAAATCGGCTTGCAGTCGTTCTCGAATGGACGGAAAGCAGTCTTTCGTCGGTATACGGCGAAACTCCCGCGCCCGAGGTTATCGTGAACAATGCCGTAACCGGAGATACGGTAGGAATTGTAATTGGCTATAAAGATAAAAACGGCGCGAATACAATCGCGAACCTCACTTCGAAATCGAACGCAGGTTATTATACCGTATACGCTTCGGATTTAGACGGAATCGATAATGATAAAGATAATTATATTTTGGACAGCGGTGCGGTAAACGCAAATATTTCCGCACGCTATACAATACTGAAGAAACAGCTTGTACAGCCCGCACAGCCTGCGGGTGCAACCGAAAGCACTTACAGCGGTTCGCTTTGGAGCGGGAGCGTTGGAGGGTTTAAAGATTATAATCTGACTTCTGCGCTAGTCGGGGCTCAAATTACGGGCTCGCGCCCTGCGGATTGGTACACTCAATCCGCGGAAAGCGCTGATCGCGTAATTGATACGACTTCTGCTGAGCGGTATTCGTTTAACGTATCGAACGGTGATTTTACCTGCTTTGACGCGGGTGTCTATTCGGTAGAGTTTACTATTAAGGATTCTGCAAATTATTGTTGGGAAAATTCCGGCAATACAAGAGATTTCGATTTTAAAGGCGTATATACCCATAAATGGAACGAGTTCGCAAAACTCGGACGCAAAACATTAACCGCGCCCGCGCTCGGTTCGAACCGAGCAATGGAATGGGGAAAGGTAACAGCGCTGAGTACGATTCTCACGGGCGCGCTTGACGGAATAAACTACGGCGTATTATACGGAACGAATAAAGAAACGGATAATATTACCGGAACGACGCAGGGAGACGTCGACGGCTTCAACGGAACTACCGCAAACCGCGGTCAGTATTTCGCGCTCCTTACGATAAATGCAGACGCATTAAATTACGTCTGGAACGTTGAATTCGATAACGACGATAAAACAGGTTATGCAGGCGCGTCGTTCGTTAACGGCGGTAAGGTATTCGAAATTATTTACACTTCCGAATACGGCGCTCAGGTAAAACTTTATTACGCTATTACTGCCTCTCAGGTAAACGTTCAGTTCACAATAAACGATTATGTGTACGGAGACAACGGCGCGTTTATCGGTAATACTGCAAACGTTGCGAGAAAGGGTTTAAGCGATGCCGTCGTTCTTAAAATTCCCGACGGGTTCGAAGATGCTACTTTCGACGGCTCGGGTGGCGGCGGAGGAGGCGCGGTTTATACGTTCTACAACGAAGACGGAACGCAACTCGGCGCGGACGAACTTGTTAACGGTTTGCCTTGGAACGCAGGCGAATACGGAGTCAGAATTGTAATAATATTTGACAGAAACGGTGCTGGAGAGGAAGTTTATTCGAAGTGGGACAGCGGTCAACAGAATATAACCGTAAACACACGCGGGCTTGAAATAATCTGGTCTTATGCAGGCAAGACGGGAGATACCCTTGAAACCGTATATAACGGTGCAGGTCAGATGCCGACGGCTCAGATAGAAAATATGCCGTCGAAAGAAGATTTCGGAGACGTTGATTCGCCTTTGCTGACTTATAATTATTCCGATACAGAAAAACCCGAGAACGCAAACTCTTACACCGTTTCGGTAATAAAAGCCGAAGGCGGAAATTTCAATCTCGATAAAACGTCTGACTGCTCGTTCACTATCTCAAAATACAATTTATCGATAGAAGCTGAGGGGGTAAACGGACACGTTTACGGCGAAGAAATAGCCGTTTCCGATAAGTGGACTTACGGCGGAAGCGGGAAATTTCACAATAACGATGCGGACAATATTAAACTCGTCGTGCTTTTAAACGGAGTAGGTGACCCTTTTACGTCAAACGTTACTCCTATAGGCACTTATAAACTCTGTCCGGTCTGGAATAATTATTCGACACTGACTTTGGACGAAAACGGCGAATATACGCTTGAAACGGCAAATTATATAATTTCCGTTAAGTCAGCCGATTTTACGGTCGTCAAGCGTCTTATAACGGTCGAATTCACAGCTGACGGCGCGTCGGGCACATACGGCGAAACGGCTGATTTATATCAGAGCGGCGTTTATACTCTCAGTACGGAAAACGGAACGGGCGACCCGCTTGCGGACGACGTTTACGATGTGTTCAGATTATCCGCAAAATTAAATTCCGTAGAAGCTGTCGGGGATTCAAAAAACTGGTCCATCGGCATATATACAGTAACGGGTACAGCTATCTCGGATAATTACGGCATAACTTTTGTCGGCAGCGGAAAATATGAAATAACCTCCGCCGAGATAATGGATGTTAACGTAACTGGATATGTCGGAACATACGATGCGTCCGCTCATGATTTATTCACGGTCTCGGCGGTTACGGTAAATAATCAGTCGTTAAAGTGGTACTATAAGAGCATTGGCTCCGTTGACTGGTTGCCTTATTTCGCGGACGGTAAAAACGCTCAAATCAAAGACGTTGCCGATAGCGGAGTTTATTTCGTAAAAGCCACTGCTCCCAACCACAAAGCTGTTGTTTTCTCGGTCGGAGGAAAAGAGGCGGAGGTGCCCGTTACCGTCGAAAAAGCGGAAATCAAAGTTCAGATCAATATCGGTATCTGGTACGGTGAAGAAAATCCCGCAGACCTTTCGTTCAAAGCGGACGTCGATAGCCTAATATCCGATGCAGATACTTTTAAATTTGACGGCTTGAAAGGAAACGAAACTATTGCCAATATAAATGTAAGCGGAACGTTTGCATATTCTGCGGACTATACGCAGGGCGAAAAACAGGGCATATACTCAATAAAGTTTATTAACGATTCAGATACTCTGAACGCGCCGAACTATAATTTCGTTAACGCCGTAAAGGAAGACGGACGCGATAAAGGTGTGCTGACAGTAAAACCTCTCGCGCTCAAAGTCGTAATAAACGATATAGAAAGCGTATACTACGATACTTTCTCAAAAGTTAAATTCGTCACTGAAATAACTCTTCCCGACTCTACATATACAGGTATTGAACTTACTCAGAGCGAACTTGCGGAAAACATATGGGAAGAAATTTTCGACGCGTCAGCAGGCTTTGAAGGCGCAAACTTAATTACGCTTAAAACTACGGCATTTGCCGATACAAACGCGGGCACGCATACCCAAGCGGTCGGCGTATATTCGATAAGCGGAACACTGAATAAAGACAAAACCGATTATACCGCGATTTTCTCCGGAAGCAACGGCTCGACAGCCATACATACGGTCGTGCCAGCAAATCTCAGCGTAAGCGATATAACGGGATATAAGGGCGGTTATGACGAATTAAGCCATCTCGCATTGATAATAATGCGTAATGGAGAAGTCAGCGAAGTATTTGCAACGGCAAACGACGGAACGAATGTTACGGTTTCTTTCTATGCTTCGGACTATTCGGATAACGCTGTTTCGGCGGAAGATTTGGATTGGAGCGGTTTACCGGTCGTGACTGACCCGATTGAATATATCGACGTGTGCCGCAAAAACGTCTATTACCGTATTTTTGCAGGCGGAAATTACGAAACCGTTTACGGTATGTGCGAAACGGAAATTTCCCGCGTTGAAAACGCTTTTGTAAACGAAAGCGATTTGAAATTCAACGGCTGGACTTACGGCTTGTATTCGGCTACTAATCTCAACGGTTATAATGCGGATACGACGCATAAAGTTACCGAACCCGTTTCAAAGTTTACAAGACTTGTATTATCCGACGGAGAGGTCGGACAGAACGAATTCGCGTTCGATTTGACGCGTGACGGCAAGCCTATTGCAGAACTCAGCGGAACACACGACACTATAACATCGATATTTGCAGAAATGTGGGAGAAAGGTTTATTCTCCGCGGGAGAATACTCGCTTACGATAAATATGGACGGCACGGTCAACTACGGCAGTCTTGAAAAGTCGTTTGTGTTCACAGTCTATAAAAAGACTCTTACCGTAACGGCTGACGATAAATCTGTCGTTTACGGCGGCGCTGCACCCGAATATTCTTATTCGGTAAGCGGATTTGTCGCAGGCAAAACCGACGGTGTTGTTGACACCGAAGCGGATATTCTCGGTACGGAAAATAATTTCTTTACGTCCGATTACTCGGCAGGTCGTTTAAGCGGTTCCGTAGGAACGTACGCTATAAAACATTATCAGGCTGACGGTAGTACCGTTATAGAAGGACTTACGGACAAAGTTCTGGAAAACTACTCTTTCAGATTTGAAAGCGGCGAATTGACCGTTGAAAAACGCGAAATAACTATTACGATAACCGATGCGGAGAACTTCTATAATCTCAGCGTAATCAACGGAGAAACATACGGTAAAGAAGAAATCGCCGAATGGAGAAACTGTTTTACGGTAAGCGGAGTTTACGAAGGCGATACGGACGGAGGAATACAGAAGATTTTCGCGCTCCGGACTAACGCGCTGACTTCGGCGGGAGGTAAGGACACCAACGAGGCGGGCGAATATCCGATTTACGCTAAGTGGCTTGATTTCTTATCGGATAGCGGAGCCGAGATTAGTTTCGGACACAATTATTCGGCTGTATTCGCGGATTGCAGTTACCGCGGCGAACTCCCCGATGACGCGGTTATCCAGGACGGAAATAATTATTGCGCAGGAACTTATACAATTAAAAAAGCTTTTCTTGCAGTCGATATACGCGGACCTTTCAATAATGCGGATGGTACGCAGGAAGCCGTAAACGGAAGTGTGTTCAGCAATACGAAAAAATATTATAAAGCGTTCGTAACTAACGATACGGACATCGTAGACTTCGTAGTTACTTATTACAACGGAACTGTAATAAGCGCCGAGAACAGATTGACGGATGCGCCCGTAAATGTCGGTAAATATAGCGTTACGGCAACAACCGATAACAAAAATTACGTTGCAAACAGGGCGAGCATACCGTTCGATATAACCCCTGCAACGTTAAACGTCGGTTGGGTTGTAAACGGTACTTATGCCGCGGAAATTCAATACGGCGAAAATATTCCCGAATTCGACGTCGGTATTAACGGGTATCCCGCGAACAACCGCTTCTCGGGACTGACTTACAAATTCAGCAGTCCTCATTTTACAGAGCTTTCGGAAACTCAATTAATCGAGTTGCTCGGAGAAGTCGAATACGGATACGAAACCGCCTACGACGACGCTACGGAAAGAGATATATATATAGCGCCTAAGGTAATAGTATCGCAAAACTTTACTGCAAGTGCGACAAGGGAAATACTCCGCGTCGTATCCCGTAAAATAACGGTGCAGGTCGACGGTTACGACGAAGGCAATGCAACCGCGACATCGCATTATACGGGCAAGGATCCGTTTGCGGATAATAAAGGGGAAATAAACGACTGGCTTACGGTAATCGAAAACGACGCGTTCGTACATGGTCACGGTTTGGCTGATTTGGGTATAACACTGACTATAGAAAGCCAGAATTACAACGCAAGCGATACGCCTTATAATGTAAACGTGTTAAAAGGCAATAGCCCTGTAAGCCGTAATTACAACGTTGTTTTCGTGGTCGGCGAGGAGAAAATACCTTATAGTGAAGTTAAGCCTACGTATCTGATTACCCAAAAGGAAATCACGGTTACGGCTAAAAACGTTAACGTAATTTACGGAGACGCGATTGATTCAAACGTTTCCAACGGAATACTGCAAAGTAATCTCAGTTTAGATTTGTTTAACAGATATTTCACGGTAAGCGGTTTCGAGAACGGCGAAACGTATATGTCTTTAAGTGATTCCGCAATGCAGGAAAACTCTTTCGTTTTCTCGACTGGCTATATGCCTTATATCAGTCGTGTCGGTAATGAAATCGTTTTGAGTATCGACGGTTCTTCACTCGGTTTCACGAACTATAAAGTAACCAAGTTTGTTTCAGGCAAAGTAATAGTAACGCCCCGCGTAATAACGGCAGGCACGCACGACGAAATTTATCTCGAAGCAACCGACGCTGATGGAAACAAAATTTACAATAACGGCGTTTACGGCGCAAGCCGCAACGCAGTCATAGAATTTATCGGTCACGATAACGGTATCGGATACGACGCGACGCGTTTCGCGCCCAAATTCAGCGTTTCTTATAACACGAAGTCTGGAGTGGGGCAAACTGCGCAAGCCGCTCCTACAAAGGTCGGCGAGTACATCGTTACGGTTAATCTCACAAACGGAGACTACGTGTTTGCTGGCAATGCGGTTTCGACTGCTTTACAGTTTAACGTGTTAAAGCGTACTATGTCGCCTTCGTGGTTGCATACGGCGATTGCAAACAATCCCAAAGAGGGCGAAACGGTAGATTTAACAAACAAAATCGCCGATTACGTCGAGTCGTTAATGACGCTTTCCAATTTCCAGAAAACGGTGGGCGATAGCGTATTCGGTATTACGGAGGGCACGGGTCCCGATCGGTATCAGATAGGAACGGTCGGCGGTGAAAGAGTAGGTCTTCATATCACCGCTCAGGGAACGGGCGAATACCGCGTCACTTTCGCGTTCACTTCTGCGGCGAAAGCTAACTATCAATGGGATGATTCTGACAGCGCGTCAGAAGTAACAGTTATATTCAACGTAACAACAAACAAAGTATACATTACCGGTCTTCGTATTACGGGCTGGATATACAAACAGTACGATGCAGGACTTAATAAAGTAATTTTCAGCGTATCGAACGGAAATACGGACGGTGTACAGATTTCATACGCGCCTATAACGGGTCAGATTCCTACGGATACGGCAGGGTTCCAGAGCCTTTCGTATTCGGCAAGCATTCCCGAAGCTGCAGGAAATTACGCTGTCAGGGCTTATTATCCTTCATATCAGGGTTTAGGCGGCGACGAACAGTTTACTTCGTTCACGATAACGAAAGCTACGGTATCGGCTCCCGTTATTACCGTAAGCGGAAATAACGGAGTTTACGGCGGAGTGCAGTTGAATTCCTCGGTCGTGTTCGACCCTATGATACTGCGCATAAGCGGTTTTAACGGAATTAATTATGTTTTAACCGAAAAAGGCGCCGTTCTTACGGCTATGAACGCAGGTACTTATACTGTCAGGTTCGCTATTATCGACAGTGCAAATTATCAGTGGGGCGGAAACGTTTCTTCGGCTGACTGGGTAATCGAAAAAGCCGAAGATAACGCCGTTACATGGAATAATACCGAGGAACAGAGAACGGTTGTATACGGTAACGTTTTTGTGTCTGACGCTTCTGCGACGTACGGAGGAACGGTTTATTATCGCTATATGTTGAAAACAGGCGATACTGTGCCCGATGCCGACGACAGCGGCTGGACAGCAGCGTTTAATAAGTTCAATGTCGGAGAATATTGGATCAAAGCTACAAACAGCGGCAACAGCAACTATAACGGCGATTTCAAGATTATTTCGTTTAAAGTCGTAAAAGCGACTCTCACGGTTACTCCTAACGGCAGTATGATTTACGGCAACGAGTTCGAGAATTCCAATCCTACTTTCCAATATACAGTAACGGAAGGGCTTGTGAGAGGCGACGACCCCAACGAAGTAATTAAAAAAGTTTCAGAAGTTACTTATACCGTAACGAACTTGCATAACGGATTTAATGCGGGTACATACGGTTTCGTGCTCGAAACGGACGAAAACGGCAATGTAATCGGACTTGCAGCGGATAACTATAAAATAGTAAGCGGTGTCGGCGTATTTACGGTAAACAAGCGGAGCGTAGTAGTCAATATAGGCAATAAAACTTCGCAGTACGGCAGACCCGTGGATGTAAGTGACGTAACAGTAACTTACGGAAGCCAGAACGGACTTGTCGCTGGAGACGACCTTAACCTCACGTTTACGACCACGGCGACGGGTATAAGCGGCAAGGGCGGATATATAATAAACGCGACCTATAATAACGGCAATTACAATGCAACGATTAATCCCGGCACTTATACTATTACCGAACGTCTTATTACGGTAGAAATAGTTCAAGGCGGCGGTGTCTACGGCGAAAACATTGTCGGAGTGACTTATTCGAAGGTGCTTGACGACGAGCAGGTCGATATAACCGATTTCGTAAACGATAAACTGAACATTACGGTGGTTTACAGCGGCACGGCAAACGACGGAACAGTATTCAACGGTACCCAGACGCCTTTGCTGGCAGGCTCTTACGTTGCGACTGTAAAGGGCTCCGGTAACGATAACTTCATTGTCGTAGGCGAACCGTTTGCACAGTTTGTAGTTGAAAAGAAAGAGGTTGACGGCTCGTTGATTACCGTTGAAAATCAGACTTATAACGGCGAGATTAAAATTCCCGAAATAAACAATTCCGCGTTTGTATCGGCTTACGGCGGCGGAATTTACGAGGAACTTGCCCACGGCAGCTTCGTCAATGCAGGGGAACATAATATAACTCTGCGCTTGATAGACGCAGACAACTATAAATGGCTGTCGGTAGAAATTGCGGAGCGCAACATAATATTTACAATCGATAAAGCTGAAAACGAATTGACAGAAGAGTTAAAGATATCGGGCTGGATTTACGGCGAATACGACGTCGCGACTAACTCGCCTTCGGCTTCCGTCAAATTCGGTCAAAGTCTTATAGTTTATACATATTGCGAAACGGAAGACGGCAGGTATTATTCCGGGGCTCCCGTAACCGGCAATGTCGGCGACTATTATGTACGTGCGACCGTTATGGCGACGGATAACTACAACGCGTTTGAGAGCGCGCCCGTAAAATTTTCGATAACCAAAAAATCGCTCGCTCTTCCCGCTTTGGCGGAGATAAAAGAAGGCGAAGGCAAAAACGACGTCTATACCGGCGGAGAGTTGCTTGCCGAAATATTAGGTTTCGATATGGCGCTTATGAATCTCGATTACGAAGGTAAAACCAACGTAAGCGGAGGACGTATCACGCTGGTTGCCGTAAACGCGGGTACATATACCGTAAAACTCACTATCGCAGGCAATAACAATTATCGCTGGCAGAATACCGAAGCGGACGAAGTAATTTTAAGCTGGACGGTTGCGCCTAAGGCGGTTGCAAAACCTATCGCGAATACAAACAGGTTTATGGTCAACGGTCAGTATCTTACCTATATTCCCGAGGGTTTCGATGATGAAATTATGTTTATTGAAGGTAACCGCACGGCTTACGGCGGTGAGTTTAAAGTAACCGTCGGACTTAAAGACAAAGCGAATTACGTTTGGGAAGACGGCGGAGCCGGTGATATAACTTTTGATTGGAAAGTTTCGGGTATCAATACAGTATTCAAGATTGTCGTATCTGTTTTATCGGGCGTTTGCGGAATAGCGATTCTTGCCGCGGGAGTGCAGTTACTGCTCGACCGCCGCAGAAAACGAATATTGGAACGCGACATCGATGAACGTTCGCAGGCGGAAACAAACGCGCAAGCACAAGAGCGGGGTAACGAATAATGAATATGTTTAATTCGATTTTACTTGTAAGACAGTTATCTCCAGCACAGTTAGCGGCTGTAATACTTTTGTGTATACTTATCACTGTTTTGGTTGCAGGCAACGTATTGTTATTCCTTTATCTGCGTAGCCGCGGCGTCCGCAAACTTTGTACCCATAAATTGCAAAACAAGCGCGACGAACTGTTACAGCAGCTTGACCTCTTGCGCGAAGGTATTTTCGTAACAACAGACGAAGAAGATGATGAAGAGGAACCCGAGGAAGCGGAAGAATTGTTGCTCGTTGATGAGGAAGAAGATGACGACAATGACGAAGAAGAAACTGCGGCAGTAAATGCTGAACCTCGTAGTTTAGGTATAGTTAATCAGGAAGAAGTCGACGAAACTTTCGACGCGGAAATACTTTATATTTCAAAGACGTCGCAAGCGGCGAGAGAAAAGCTCGGCTTTACTGGTTCCGAATACGATTCCAAACGATATTACGTGCGCTATTCTTTGGGATTCGAAGCTAAACTAAGGTTATCGTCGGATGAAGTGAAAGAACGTTATGTGTCGTTAATGAATGAACTTGCAGTGTACGAAGGATTAAAAGTCAAACCAAGTTACAGACAACAGCGAATTTACAAAGGACGCAAAACATTGGGGTTGATTGTATTCCGAGGAAAGACGTTGTGTGTCGCATTTGCGCTCAACCCCGCCGAATATGCCGAAACAAAATTCCGCGGTATAGATAAGTCTGACAGTAAAAGGTTTGCAAAAACTCCTATGTTTATGAAGCTTACTTCGCAACGCAAACTCGATTATGTAAAATATCTTTTAGTTCAGCTTGCGGAAGAAAATACTATAATGCCGCTATCCGAACCCGAAAAACTTACTTTTGAACTTGCTGAAAAATCGCGTGAAGAACTATTTGTCGATAACAAACTTCAAATTACGGTTCTCGGCGAAGTTCCGGACAGCGTTCCTTACGAACAGCCCGAAACCGAGGAAGAGGACGTTTACGAGGAGGAACTCGAAAGCGGAATAAGCGTCGAAGAGCTCAAACGTTATAACCGTAGTTATACTGCGCGTATCATACAGGCGGACGACGAACTCAAAGCGCGCTATTCGGAAATCAAAAACCATATTATTTCCTATCGCGGAGTTTTCAACGGGATAACGTGGAAACGCGAAGCGTTCTATGTTCCCAAACGCGAATGTTTTGCAACATTCGCAATACGCGGCAAAACTCTTTGTCTGTTCCTTTCTGTCCCGTCTTCGAAGTTCGACGGAACGAAATATAAAGTCGAAGACCGTACGCAACAGGTTCGCAACGCTAAAATGCCTACTATGTACCGTATCAGAAGCGACAGAGGCACTAAGTACGCGAAAGAATTAATCGATATAGTTCTTTCCGAAAAGGGTATCAAGATTAACGAGGAGCATAAACCTGTTAATTACAGACCTGCTTACCGTTCGACTGAGAACCTCATAAAAGGCGGTTATATCAAAGTCAAAACAACGCAGATAACGGTTGAACAGCCTCAGACGAAACCGAAACGTTCAAAGACTTCAGCTGACGGCAAGACTTCCAAAAAGAAAGTAACAGCAGTGAAAAAGACCGACAATGCAGAGAGCGAAGTTGCGGTTTCTAAATCTGACGGCGAAACGGTTTCCGAAAGCAAAACAGAATAATAAATAAGGGCAGAAAATGCCTAAAAAAAATAAGATGTACTCTTTCAGGGTGCATCTTATTTTTTTAACTTTATTTCGTTTCCGCAATTAAAAACCAAATCTCCGCAATCGTATATACAATATTCGATATTCCTGTTTTCAAAACTCACGCGATAAATGTTTTCACAGTCTCCGTCGGCGTCGGAAACGAATAAATCGCAATTCTCAAACGGTACATAATCGCCTGCGCATATGCCAAGTTGAGTATTTCCGCACTTTGCAGTTAAGCTGTAACCGTCCGCGAATGCGAATTCGATTTCATTAAGAATAAATCGGCTTTCATAGTTTACGGTACAGTTTTTATAAGGCTGAACGTTTATATATCCGTAATAAACATATAAATTCTTGCAATTAAGTTCGAAACCGCCGTATGAAGATACGCAGTCTTCTCCGCCGAGAATAATGACTGCCGACAAATCAAACGCATAATATTCGTTCAGCATTGACTGCGTTTTTGTCGGGGACAGATTTTCGGTTACTATCAGTATGTTTTCGCCTTTGGATTTAATTAAAATTACACCTCCGCCGTAGTTAGCGGAAACAATTATTTTATAACCGTTTAAAGGCGCGAAAACGTTCGATAAAACGTTGACGCATATAAATATCGTAACACAGATTATGGCGGTCAAACGGTATTTGAGCTTTAAATTTATTTTATCCGATAATGCCAACAGAGCTATATAGAAGGGCAACAGAGCTGCGGCTCCCAAACCGCTTATTACTGCCTTTTCAAAACTCGTATTGAGAAAAATCGAAATTATCAATTGCAAAGGCAGAAACGCATATGGCAGAACAACCGCAAAAGGCGGAATAACAGAAGCAATCAGCGTACTAATAAAAATAACAACGAAAACCACGGACAGTATCGGCAGAATAATTATATTCATTAGAAGTCCGGCCCAGCTTAGATATCCGAAACAGGAAAGCATTACGGGCATAGTTCCCGCCTGAGCCGAAAGCGAAACTCCTATCGCGCTCGAAATGTTGCGGGGTAGCTTTTTAAACGGACGGACGATATTTTTAGATAGAAGTATAATGCTGCCTGTAGCACATACAGAAAGTTGAAAACCGGCTGAAAATAAACTGAGCGGTGTAATCAGCAAAATTATAATAACCGATAAAGAGAGCGCGTTTAAACTATCATATTTTTTATGTGTCAACCTTGCAAGAACAGAAACCGTGCACATAACGACGGCTCTCAAAGACGACATAGTAAATCCGCAAATACCCGCGTAGAAAAACAAAGGTGACAAACATAAAATTGCGTTAACGTATTTATTTAAATTGAATTTTTTCAATATCCGGAACAGCGCCGCATAAACAATTCCTATATGTAAACCCGAAACGGCAAAAATGTGCGCGATTCCGCCATAACGGAAGTTTTGCATTGCGCCTTCGTCAACGTCCTGCGTATTTCCCGTAAGCATAGCGAACGCAATCGCGGCGGTATCTCCGTCAAGGTTATCATAAAGCGTATCGCGGATATGCGAACGGATACTTCCGAAGAATGAAAATCCGTATTCGGCTTTAAGATTATTAATAACGAAACAGCTATATTTAACGTTACTCTGAACGTAATTATTAAGCTTGCCGAAAGTAAACAAGTCTTTGCGTGAAATTTCCGCAGTAAATTCGACTTTATAACCTATGTCGCAGAAATCGCCGTAAGTTTTTCCGAGGTATACTATCATTTTACCGTTAATTTTTTCACCGTCGGCGTGCAGGTTTTTCAAAATTATATATTCGCTGTTCTGTGTTTCGCCCTTTTCGCAAACGACTGCGGAAACAGTATAGGACGCTCCGTCGACAATACTGCTTGTACCGTAATGTTTAAGTTTGACATAGCCGCCTGTTAAACCTAAAATGAATATCAGCGCGATAAATATTACTATTAATATCTTTATACGACTTTTATGAAAAAACGCTGTTATGACAACTATCACCGCCGTGAACGGAACGACTGCAATAATATAAAATAAATTTATATTGAAATTAATAAAAAGACGGCTTAACGCAATTCCCGCAATGAGTGAGAACGCAAATATGAGAGGAATTCTTATGTTAATCAGTCTTTTCATAGTCTAAAATTTACCATATAAGGAAAATTTTGTAAATTGTTTTATTTTATATTTTTAAAACGTTTACAGATAATTATAACATTATGTATCGCATACCAAAACATATCGGAATTATCCCGGATGGTAACAGGCGTTGGGCGGTTCTGAACGGATTAAAAAAAGATGCAGGTTATGAATACGGTTTATCGGCAGGTCTTAAACTTTTGCGCGAAGCAAAGAAAAAAGGAATTGAAGAACTGACTTATTACGGCTTTACGACCGATAACTGTAAACGCCCGAAAGAACAAGTTCAGGCATTTTCAAAAGCGTGTTCAAAAGCAGTTGAGCTGATAGAAAAGGAAGGGGTAAGCGTTTACGTCTTAGGAAATACGCGTTCGTTATGTTTTCCGAAAGATTTGCTTCCGTATACCGAAAAAAAGTCGGGCGTGGGAATGAAAGTCAATTTACTTGTTAATTACGGTTGGGAATGGGATATGAGAAACGGCTGGCCTTCCCGCGAAATTCCGAGAATAGATATGGTCGTCCGTTGGGGCGGTATGTGCCGTTTATCGGGTTTTCTCCCCGTTCAGACGGTTTACTCGGATTTCTATATCATAAAAGATTTATGGCCCGATTTTAAAGAAATACAGTTTACCGACGCTCTTGACTGGTATCGCAAACAGGACGTCACTTTGGGCGGTTAAAAATTTTTGAATCGTTTATATTGCAATTAGTTATCTAATATGATAAAATAATATTGCATAGGGGGATTTTATGAAAAAATTAAAATTTTTAACTGTTCTTATTGCATTATTATTTTCGGTTGCGGCATTTTCTTTTACCTCTTGCGGAAACAATACAGACGGGGACAGCGGCAGTAATAATGAAAATATTGACGACGGCAACACGGACGACGGTAATACAGGCGAAGATAAAGAACCGCAGGGTGTGGAAATGTTCGGACTTGCGGAGGAGATTGCAAGTATAAATATAGTTACCGCTGACGGACAGGACGTCACGGGAGACGAAAATAATCAGGAATACAAAGATTGCGGAGTTACCGTTACCGACGGACGTGAGGGAGAGAATTTTGACTCTGTACCGGCTCGGGTCCGTGTACGCGGAAACAATACCGCAGGTTATGATAAAAAATCTTTCCGCTTAAAGTTCGACAAAAAAATAAATTTGTTCGGATTGAATAACGGAGCGAAGTGCAAGAACTGGGTTCTTCTCGCATGCTATAAAGACGTATCGTTTTTACGCGACGCGGTAACGTTTGAATTTGCAAAGCAGTCGCTTGCGAAAAACGGATATTATTCTAGCGATTATTGCTATGCGGAAGTTAGTATAAACGGTAAATACAATGGCTTGTATTTCGTAGCGGAACAACAGCAGGTCAATCCCGACCGCGTAGACGTGTACGAGCCCGAAGAAGGCTATGCCGGTACGGACATAGGTTATTTGGTCGAGTATGACGGAAATGCGTTCAAAGAGCCGGTCGGGGTTAAGTTCAACGTAAATTATTCCGCGTTTCCGCTCGTTTGCGAGGACGGTAAAACTATGGTACCTTCGCAGTATCCTTATCCGCGTGAAGTGTCGTATACGGTAAAGAACGATATGTACGGACCCAACCCCAATAATACAGAACAACTGAGATTTATTTCCGAATATACCAAAAACGTTTTCAAAATTTTATACGACGCTATTTATAACGGAAAATATACGACGTTTAATTCGGACTATACGGCGATAGTACCCGCAGATTTTGCGGACGCGCGTTCCGCGGTCGAAGCGGTAGTGAATCTCGATTCTTGGGTCGATATGTTTATCTTGCAGGAAATCGCCTGCGATAACGACGTCGACTGGTCAAGTTTTTTCTTCTCGGTTGATATGAGTGCTGGAGGAGATAAAAAACTTACTTTTCAGGCTCCTTGGGATTTCGATTCGGGATTCGGTATGATGAAAGGGCTTGAAGAACTCGATAAAATATTTACGGCGAATTCTTACACGAACGCAATGAAAGGACTTAATCCCTGGACAGCTTTACCTACTCATGCAGATTGGTTTATGAAAGCGGTAGCGGAACGGTGGAACGAGCTTAAAGAAAACGGAGTTTTCACACGTCTTATCAACCTTATTGAAACGGTAACGGAAACATATAAGCCGTATTTCGAAAAAAATTATAGACTTTGGGATAACCTCGGCAAGATAGTAGACCCTGTCCAAAGTGATACTTTGAAAGATTTTAAATCTCAGTCCGATGCGGCTGATTACCTAAAAAAATGGCTTTCCCGCAGAATGGATTTTTTGGATAAATATTTAAATAATTTGCTGAAATTATAAAAAGCGAACCCTTGCAGTGGGTTCGCTTTTTTTATTGCGTCAGTTATTATTTTCGTGTTCGGAATTTTGAAGTTTCAAAGTTTCCTCACGTTTTTTAAATACTTTCGGAAATGTTGCAAATATGACTGCGGCGGTTATTATGCCTGCGGCGAAATCGGCGATTCCTTCGGATAAATAAACTCCTTTAAAACCTATAAAATGAGTAAGGGTAAAACAAAGCGGAATTAATATTACGATTTTTCTCATAACAGCAAGCAAAAGGGCGGATTTGGCTTGTCCTAATGCAACATTGACGTTTTGCAGCGTCATTTGCACGAAAAACATTATTGACCCCATAAGGAAAAGTGGGGTATAATCTTTTACTATTTTTCTTACGTTCTCGCTTGCGGAAAAAACGTAAGCGTATATTTGCGGAACGGCGAGGGAGACAGACCAGACAGTTATAGCAAAGATAAATGCTATTACGGTCACGCATTTAATTCCTTTTTTCAGTCTATCAGTATCGCCTTTTCCGTAGTTGTAACTTACAAAAGGCTGTATACCGTAACCGAGCCCGTTCAGAGGTAGCGAAATCAATTGCAACGCGCTCAGCATAATGGTTAACGAGGCAGTGTAGTCCGCATTGCCGTCCGTCGCTATTTTTAAGTTTATATTAAAAACAATTTGAATCGCACATTCCGTAACAGTCATAACAAACGGAGTAAAACCGAGAGAAAGTATGCTTGCGATTATTTTCGTGTTAGGCAGCATATCTTTGAATTTAAATCTGAAGATGCTTTTTCTTGAAATGAAAAATAATATTATCCATATAAAAGAAATAGTCTGTGAAATGACGGTAGCAAGGCTCGCTCCGTTCACACCCATTTCAAATACAAAAATAAAGAGAGGGTCCAATCCGATATTTATTATCGCGCCTAATAACACCGAAAACATTGCAATCAAAGAAAAACCTTGCGCGGTAATGAATGGATTTAAGCCTTGTGCAAGTAAAACGAATAATGTTCCGGCAGAATAAATTCTCAGATACGATACGGCAAAACCGACAGCACTCGGCGGACAGCCGAAAGCCAAAACTATTTGTTTTGATAATAAAAAAATTACCGCGCTTAAAATGAGGCCCGTAGCAGTCAGAAGAACGAAAGAAGCGTTGAAGATTTTATTCGCTTCCAGACTGTCTTTTTCGCCGAGTTTGATGCTTGCCCGCGGAGAGCCTCCAAGCCCTATGAGACTGGCAAACGCCTGAATTATCAAAGTAATTGGCAAAACTATACCCAAAGCCGCCAGAGCGTCGGTACCCGAGCCTTCGATTTTAGCAACAAACATTCTGTCAACTATATTATATAAAAATGTTATTAGCTGGGCAATTACAGCCGGAACGGTCAGCTTGAATACTAGAGGAAATATTTTACCTTCTCCTAATATGTCTGCCGAGTTTTCCGTTAATTCGTTGTTATGTGACATTTCAGAAATTTATAAATTTAAATACGTTTTTTATATTGTCGATTATAATGCTTTTATGTAAAAAAATCAAGCGAACACAACTGTTAAACCGCCGCTCGTTTGAGCGACGGTAATTTAAATATAGTTTTTAATACATTCGTCTTTTTCGTTCATACAATACGAAATTTAATTTATGGCTTCGCCGTCTTTATCGGGCGTGTCATCAGTACAATATATATTCGCTTTTTTCAGACTGTTCCAGCCGTAGTCTTACAAAGGGTAAGAGTTTATTTTCAATGTAAGTTTCTTTAATTTAAAAATTTAAAGTTTTATGGTTACATGACTAAATTGTCTTTATCTGCTCATCTGAGATGTGACCATCCCAAAGCTGTTTCACGACTTCATTTTAAGAAAAAATTATATCACAAAAAAACTATTTTTCAATTTTAAAACTAATGGTCTTTTTCTTTGTTGTAAACGTGTACGTTTTCGTAAGCGACGGTTACATAGCCTTTGAACTCGTTTTCCGTATTGGGTACGAGTTTGCATTGCTTTTGTACGTCCTCAAACATTCTGATGTACAAGTTACCTTTTTGAGAGGTGGCAGGTATAAGCAAGTTACCTTCTATGAGATAACCGACACCTTTCAACTTCTCATCTTTGTTTACCTTTGAAACCGAGTAAACTACTTTTTGCATTTTCTAAACCTCCGTGATTTTATTAGCCTTTCGGCAGGGGCAAAGTAGCACTGTTCGGGTGTGATAAGGCTTTGATTTGGCGAGGCAGCGAAAGTAAACGACAGGTCTTTATTTGTGTTCCGTTACCAAAAAATAAGTGCGTTATTTGCATAAGAAAAAAGCCCGACGTTTTCCGTCAGGCTGTAAAGTCGATATTGAGATTTTAAGTGCTTATTTTTTGCCGTTTACTTTTGCGAGAACTGTGCTACAACAGCCACTACGAAAGGCAAAATCACGGAGACTCTCGAACTGCAAAAAGCAGTCGCTCGGCACAAAAAAATGACTGACAAGATAATTAGTCTTGTCAGCCATTCGACGCTAAATTGAAATTTATCTTACATCGGTTTTAGATTTTTATTAAGCCGTTCTACCATCCACGCAATTCTCTTTTCGCGCCCCGTGTCCGTTTTGGCATCTAAATATGCTTTTACATACGTTTTCTTTACCGATATTGACATTGCCGAAAAATTTGTATAAGCAGACTCATAGGCTTTCAAAATTTCGGCAAGCGCGGCAATTTGTTCTTCCGTAACCGCCGTAGGTTTCGGGGCATACCATTGTCCGTTTTGTTTTGCTTCCTCGATTTTCTTTCTGCCGAAGTCAGTCATAAGTCCCCGTTCTTCGAGAACTTTTACCAAAGTCTTGTTTTTCTCCGACCACTTGCAGTTCACTCGGCGCATAGAAAAATACTTTTTATAGGAATTGTTATCAATGCTTTGCATTTGTCCGTCAATCCAACCAAAGCAAAGGGCTTCTTCCAATGCTTCGTCTGCTTTAATCGTTTTCGGATTGCCGTGCTTACCAAACAAAAGCCAAACGCCATCGGTAGAAAGACAATTTTCAGTTAGCCAATTTCGGAATTCCGCTCTTTCCGAAAATACCAATATATCGTTCATTTTTCTCTCCGCCAAATTACTGTTTATCGTACAATTATTATAGCAAAAACAAAATATTTAATCAAGCAAACAGTAAGGCACTCCGAGATGTTTTCCAAAGTGCCTTTTGTTTTATTTGGTAAAATTGCCTTGTTCATCACGCTTTTGCGTTTGCCACGCCGTAGGAATAGGCGGTTTAGGTAATGGGTATTTGCACGCCAAAACACTCATATAAAAGGAAAAGTACGAACTCACTTTGGCGTGTGTTCGTACAATTCCCTTCTGTCAATGATGAATGATAAGTAGCGTAGTAAAACGCCGAAAAAGGGAGTGGGTAGTAGCAGGGGTTGAACCCCAAATTATAATTTTTTTTGATTAGATTAATTTTATGTGCTTGATAAAATATAATAAAATTTAAACTTTACTTGACAAATTTATGTAAAATTACCATAATCATTTAAAATTGAGTTGACAAATATAAAAATTATGTTATAATAAGCTTAAAATATGATAAGGAGGTAAAAATCTTATGGATAGAATTGTCGAATTATCAACTAACACAAAAAGAGCTATAGTTGGTTGTATTCAAAATGGCATTAAGGAATACAAAGAACAGAAAAAGAGCCAAGGTTTATTTGAGAATAATGGAAATGGTCTTTATTCATTGAATTATGTCTTTAAGCACTTGCGCGATTTAATTGGCACGAATATTAAGGTTTTTCCATTTAAACGTGGACCTTTTGAGTTCGTATTTCTGTTTGATAGTGAAAGTGAATCAATTATTACTTTTACTAGCAAGAACAATATTCAACGCCTATCTAAACGTAAAACAGTAAAAAATCCGCACTATATGGATTCTTTTCAGTTGCTAAATAAAGGTTATTGCAACGAGCAAGAACAATTGTGTATTTTTGAGCCAGTTTTTGAAAGTGATGAAGACGCTAGGATTAAGTTGTTACATGAAATTCATGCAAAGATTGGCGAATTAAATCCTAAATGTTGCATAACTATCGTTTATGATATAAATTATAAAGAGTTGAAATTGAACGATGTTTGTGCGGAGCTAAGATCTGAACATTATTATCTTGACAAGGTGGAACGTTTAGGTAACTTTATTAATCTTGATGAAGACGACAATGAAAGTTTATCCGAGTCTGATAATAATTCTTATGCTTTTGACCAAACGAAACCTGAAAAGAAAAGATTACTTGGTATTGCAATTAAAGAAGATAAAGCCAAAAGGAATAATATAAGTTATGAAGATAGTTGGCGAGAAGTTGAAAATAGCACGGCAAATAAGAAATAAAACAATTACTCAATTGGCAAAAGAAGTAGAAGTTTCGAAGCAGGCAATTTCTCAATATGAAAGCGAGTTAATTGAACCTAAAGGCGAAATTTTAAGTAAAATATGTAATGCTTTATCGTTTCCTTTATTTTTCTTTATTAAACCGTTTAAGGAAGAAATAAACGTTTCTAACACCTTTTTTAGAGCGTTAAATTCGACGCCTGCTTTGGAACGAAATTCTTATTATGAAAGAGCAAAACTTGTTAGTAGAATTTATAATTATTTAGAAGATATTTTAATATTGCCAAAGTTAAATATACCTAAATTTCCATTGTCTGATAATGTTACTGATTGTGAAATAGAAAAAGTTGCAAGTAACTTAAGACATTATTGGGGGTTAGGGGAAGATCCTGTTTTTGATGTTGTATCATTGCTGGAAAGGAATGGAGTTATTGTTTCAGTCTTGAAATCTGAATCTAAAAAAATAGATGGATTTACTCAAGTTTACAGAAGTAATGGAAAATTAAGATACTGTGTAATTTTAGATGATGAAAAACATAGTATGGCGCGTAGAAATTTTTCAGCTGCACATGAATTAGGTCATTTAATTTTACATTCTTATATTAATCCGGAAGAGTTTGAAGCTGATCGTCTTAAAATAGAAAAACAAGCAAATCAATTTGCGTCAAGTTTTCTCCTTCCAAAAAATAGTTTCAAAAAAGATTTGATCAATCCTTTGGATTATGAACTTTATGTGACGTTGAAGCTTAAATGGCGCGTTTCAATCAAAGCTATGATTGTGCGGGCAAAAGATTTAGGAATCATTGATTATTATCAATATACAACGTTATTTAAAAAATATAATTATAAAATAACGCACAGTAATTTACCTGGAGAGAAATATGAACCGTTTGACAATGACGGTAAAATATCTTTTGAACAACCTGAGTTGTTTGAAACGGCATTAGAGCTTTCACTAGACAATAAAGAAACTGATTATTATTTTATGCAAGAGCGATTAAAAGAATTAGGAGTAGCGTTAGACGACGAGTTTTTATGCTCAATATTACCAATTCCAGATAATTTTTTTGATAAGTATCAGATTAGAGATAAAATTTTAAAAATAAAACTTAAATAACCTTTACAGTTGTATTATTTAATTTAAAGAAAGACAAGGAGGTAAAAAAGTGGGCAAAAATCAACATGTTACACCGCATCCCGAGGGTGGATGGCAGGTTAAAGGTGCAGGAAATCAGCGCGCAACTGTTAGAACAGAAACGCAGAGGCAAGCCATTTCAATAGCAAAACAAATTGCCAAATCACAGCAATCCGAACTTTTTATTCATAGACAAGATGGTAGAATAAGGGGAAGAAATAGCTATGGGAATGATCCCTTTCCGCCTAAAGGATAACTATCATTAACGATAAATATCAAGCAAGTTTAAGTATCTAAATCATCTATAATTAAGTTAAAATATAGTCGAGCAACGGAAATCGTTGCTCGACTATATTTTTCTTTTATGGAGATTCAAAATGAGAAAAACAAAAGAACAAAAAGAGATTGCGGTAAAGCGGTATTTGTTGGGCGAAAGAGCATCGGCAATAATTATCAAAATAGGCATATCTCGAAGCACGCTGTATTTATGGATTAAGCAATATCGTGATGTGTAAAGTGATAAGGGAAGCATTATAAGCGTAGCAAAATATAAAAGACTACAAAACAGGGTTAAACGATTAGAAGAGATTATTGAAATCTATAAAACAGTCAATTGCAATTACAACTCGCCGTTGAAAGAAAAATTGTACGCATTAGAAGACTTGTACGGACAGCATAGCGTTCATATTTTGTGCGAGGCGTTAGATGTGTCAAGGGGAACTTTCTATAACCACGTTTTAAGAAACAAAAAGCAAAACACGGTTTATGTTCAGCGGAAAGAAGAATTGAGAGAGAAAATACAAAAAATTTACGATGACAGCAATCAGATATTTGGAGCGGGTAAAATAATGGCTGTTTTAAAAGAGCAAGGGGTAAAAGCAGGCGAAAAAACAGTAAGACTCTTGATGCGAGATATGGGAATTAAAAGTATTCGGCAGGAAGCGAAGAGCCTTTATGATAAAGAGAAGAAACGAAACCGCAATTTGTTGCAACAGCAGTTTAATCCTTTAAGACCTAACCAAGTATGGGTAAGCGATATTACTATGTTTAGATTAAAAGAAAAGAATTTTTATATCTGCGTGATTTTAGATTTGTATTCCAGAGCGGTAGTAGGTTACAAAATCGGAATAAAGAACAGCACGCAATTAACAAAAAGCACTTTTAAAACCGCATACATAAACAGACAGCCGCAAAGCGGATTGATGTTTCACTCGGATAATGGCGGAAATTATTGTTGCAGAACTTTCCAAACGTATTTACTAAAACTGAACGTAGAACAATCCTTTTCAAGGCCTTATGTTCCGTACGATAATTCTGTTATGGAAAGTTTCTTTGCATCTATGAAAAGAGAAGAGTTGTATAGGCGGAAATTCAAATCCGAAAATGAGTTTTATAAATCGGTTGACGAATACATTGTTTTTTATAATGAAAAGCGTCCGCATTACCAAAACAGTTATAGAACGCCTTTAAAGAAAGAGCAAGATTATTATGCATCCATAGAACAGCAATAAGACATAAGGGGTTCAGATATAAACTTTTCAGCGGTTTACGTTGCAAAATTGCGCTTTTTAAGAAAAGCTGTCCAAATTAGAATTTG
>CAJTNY010000023.1 GCA_910577875.1 uncultured Christensenella sp. | reverse complement strand
CGCGTTACTCACCCGTCCGCCATGTATTGCTACATTCGACTTGCATGTGTTAAGCACGCCGCCAGCGTTCATCCTGAGCCAGAATCAAACTCTTAAGTTTAATTTGTATAAAACCGAACCGTTAAGTTCGTGGCTCTATCTCGACTATTAAGTCATTTATCTTTGCTGACTTTGCTTTGTGGTACTAATGTACTTCAAAGTTAATTGACAGAAACTATTTTTTAAAATCGTTTCCTTCTATTCAATTTTTAAGCTTCGTAAACCGAAAAAACATTCGGTGCTCACCAGCGAGCTTGTCTATAATAACACATGTAAAAATAATTGTCAAACAAATTTTTAAACTTTTTTTAATTTTTTAAAGTTTTTTTTATCGTTTTACAATCATTTATGCACTTTCAGACACTTCATCGCTGACAGCTTGTCTAAGATAACATAAAAATATTAATATTGTCAATCGAATAATTTAATTTTTTTACAAAATTTTTCCATAAGATAATTTTTGACAATTTTCGAAAATTTTAAACACCTATATCGAAAAAATTTACTTAACGTTAGCCAGCGGGTTTTCTTGCTTTTTATATCGATATAGTATATTATAATATTATGTATACGGTTAGCGGTTTTGTTTAACCGCTGAACGGATTTACATGTAAACATATTAGGATACGGGATTTATTTATGTATAAGATACTCAGAATTGTTTTTTGCGCGCTTGCAGTCGCCATATGCGCGGCGGCAATATTCATATTCGTTTACCTCGGATGGAAATGGGGACTTGTTGCCGTTGCCTCCGCGGTAGTTTTCGGAGCACTGATGTTTTTATTTAAGCGACTTCAAGAAAATAAAGAGCTCAAAGACAATCCACCGCCTCCAAAAGGCGATTTTATTACGGGCAAAACCGATAACGATAAAAAAGAATAAACAACGGAGCCGTTAATTAAAAATCCGGCTCCGTTCTTTTAATTAAAAATTCTTGCTCAGCATTACGGACAGCGCATACCCGTCTTCATTAATATCGAATGTAACAATTCCGTTATTGTAGTTTAAAATTATTTCGGGATCATCCCAATCTTCTTTCAGATAACACACACCGTCCTTCTCTTTCCATCTGCCGCGCTCGGTTTCTTCTATATTGGGCAACGAAATTATCATATCCCATCTATAATCGTCTTTAATTTCAAGTATAAATGATTTCTTCGTAACTCCTCGGTTCGAGCCGTCGGAAGTATAAGTTTTTTCGCCGCTGCCGTTATCCGCCGTAACCGTTACGAGATAATAGGTCCCGACAAGTTGCGAATCCGACCTCCCGCACCCGCAAATCAACGCGCAAAAAACCGAAGCAATTATAACAGCCGTAAGAATAAGTTTTTTCATAACCCCTCCCTGAAACCGTCACGGACGGTTAAGACTAATACTTATATAATAGTCAAATAGTCTGTTAATTATTCAAAAAAACCGTCCCCTCTGACCGGGAACGGTTTTTCGTTTAAATTATTCTCTGCGTCTGTATATAATAACTCCAACGCGTGGAAGATATTTGTTCTATTTTAGCATAATCCGAAGCCGTATGCAGAATATAATTATCTCCGAGATACATAGCTACGTGCCCTATACGTTCTACACCCACGTTATTTTTACGCGAAGCGTTGGTAAAGAACATTAAATCGCCGCGCCTGAGTTTTGATTTCGGAACAGTGGTTCCCTGATAAACCTGCGTACGCGTATTGACTTGTAATAGCTCGTCCGCACCTTTGTAGAACATATACTGCATAAGCGAAGAACAGTCGAACGCATTTGTCGTGAAGCCTTTCAGCTTAGTTCCTTTGCCGTCGTGAAGCCTGACAGCGCCGTAAACGTAAGGCGTTCCGAGAAAGTTCGCGCCCTCGGCGATTACCGCTTCTATACGTTCGTTTTCGCTTTTATCCATCTGCGTCACAACGCAATATTTTTTTGAAATATAAACTATCTTGTTGCGGTATTTTGTTTTATACCAGCCGTTCTCTTCTCCGAGATAAGTGTAAAGCGTAGATTTTTCCGCCTTTGCAACCGAAGAATAGTTTGTACCCGCACCCGCGCGAATGTTTACACCGTCCGACATTACGGATATGTACGACACCGTTTGCGCGACGGGAATTTCTTCGGGCGGCTGAGGTTTGTCAACGGGAACGTCCTCAGGCGGTTGAGGCTTGACAACGGGAGCGTCCTCGGGAACGTTTATTTCAGGAGGCAGCTGATTTTCGGGCAGCTGTTCAACAACGCCCGTTTCGAACTTGTCCGCTTCGTTATTACTTGCCGTAGCGCAGCCTCCGAGGGTCGCCGACACGGCAAGAGCCGTAGTTAATACTGCTAAATGTTTGTTGAATTTCATATATTTTCTCCTTACGGTTAAATTATATACAATTATGCGCATAAATTCAAGACAAAGATTTTGGCAGAATTGGCAGTAAATGGAAACCGCCCCGCTGTTTTTAACAGCGGGGCGGCATTTTTAATTATTCCAAGCCTTCGTTGAGTTTATTAAGCAATGCGTCCAAATCGTTTCCGTGAACGAATACCGCCTGCTCTATGGTTTCGCCGTGAGCCATTGCACAACCGAGACAATGCATACCGACCGCCTGTAAAATCTCCGCGCTGTCGGGGTTTATTTTAAGACAATCCGTAATAAGCGTATCCTTTGTTATTTTAGCCATATATTTATCCTTCCTTTTTTTAAGTTATATTTTTATTATATCACCGTTTAACGGTGTTTACAAATAATTCAGTATATTATTTTTTATCCGCGGTATGCACAACAATCTGAGGGAAAGGTATACCGATACCGTTTTCGTCGAACATATTTTTAAGCCTTTTGTTCATTTCGCGCTGAACCGCGAATATGTCACCCTCGTAACAATTAGCCGTGAATTGAAGCGTAACCCCCGACGCACCGAGCTCGGCAACGCCGTCATAGCTTATTGCGCCGATTACGCCGTCGATATTTATTTCTGGCAGTTTCGCCTTTATGACCTCGTCTATACGCGAAAGCGAATCGCCGTACTCAACGTCTATGAGCGCTTTTGCGGTAGAAGGCATAACCGTCTGGTTAAGCACTCCTCTTATATCGCTGTTGTTTATTATTTTGATATTGCCGAGCGCTTCGAGCTTAGTCGTTCTGATACCGATAGATACTACCGTACCGCGGAAACCGTCAATCGTAATTATATCACCGACGTTGAATTCGTTTTCGAAAACTATAAAGAGTCCCGCGACAACGTCGGAAATAAGATTCTGCATACCGAGACCGACAACGAGAGTCAGCACCCCCGCGCCGGTAATGAGAGCAGTTGTATCAACGCCCCAGATAGCGAGAACAGTTATCACGAGCCCGATAACAACTATCGTTTTGATAAGATTGCTTACAAGCCTTATTACCGTAATTTCACGCCGGCTTCTTCTGAAAGTTTTATTAATAACCAAAAGAATTACAGCCGTTACGACAAGCACAATCGTAATTATCTGAATCGCCTGGATGACTTTCGGAACAAGCGCAAGCAAATCGTTCAAAAACTCCGATGAAGATATTCCCCTGTTGAATATGCTGTTTTCGGTAAATATCCAATCGTGAAACACGTACGCACAGACAGTACCGACCGCCATAAGAAAAAGAATAATAAGCTTAACTACGCCTAAGGCTTTAATCTTTTGTCTGACTTCTTCGGTTTGTTCTTTGAAATTCTTCTTCGACATATATATATTTCTCCTTTTTTAAACTAAAATTTAATCTGCATTCTGCCGTCGGGATATTCGGAACGATGTTTAAGCGCGAACACCGCCGTAACTTTACCGATACCGTCCTTTTTTAGCGGCTTTCCGCGGAATACGCGGTTCTCAATCGGTATTTCTTCCGTATTAACGTCAACCACGGTCTTATCCTCGCTCACAACCGCAACCGAATAAGGTATCGTAACATAATCGGAAAACAATATTTCACCCCTGCCTTTTATATCTGCAATCATTACTCCCTTACACGCTCTGCCGATAGGATCTATCGTAGAAGACACCACGCGTTTAAACCCGCCGAGAGTAGTGACAACGATAATTTCGCCCTCTCCCGTGTGCTGGGTCGCAAATATAACTTCGTCGCCTCCGCCGAGCGAAATCCCCTTCACGCCGCCCGCAATCCTGCCCTGTACGGGAACGTCATCCTTGTTCGCGTTAAGACACAGACCTTTCCTCGTTACGAACAGCATCGTCGAGAACTCGTCGGCGTCGAATTTTTCCGCATTTAACAGCTCGTCCCCATCTTTGAGCTTGATTGCAGGAAAAACGTTCTTATTCTGCGCGTACTCACTCCAAGCAGTACGCTTTACAGCACCCTGTTTAGTAAAAAACAGCAGTTCGCCTTCGGGAACATTACCTTTGGGCGCACAGAAAAGTTTTACGGCATACTCGTCCTTTTGCGTGCCTTCGGCAAGCTTTTCGAGTTTGGTTCCCGATGATTTAAACTCCGAAAGTTCAGCGTATTTCGCCTTAAACTTAACGCAGTTGCCCAAATTAGTGAACGCAAACACGGCGTCGTCCGCAGAGCAATTGAGTACCTGTTTATGAAGCTGAGAATATGAAGCCGAAGCCGAAAGTTTCTTCTTGCAGGCAAACGCAAATTCGCCTCTGTCCATAAATTTAAGGTTATTATTCGCGTTTATACAGACCGCCCAGTCCGAAACCATTGCGCCCGCGTCCGCACGCTTTACCGCTATTTTAGTTTCGTCCTCGACTATTCTCGTCTTTCTTTCGCATTTGTACCTGCGTTTGATTTCGCGCATTTCCGACTTGACTATATCCCATTGTTTGCGGGTGTCATCTATTATCGCCCTTAATTCGATTATAAGTTTTTTAAGCCTTGCAAGCTCGTCTTCGAGTTTCTTAACTTCAAGTTTTGCAAGTCTTGCGAGCCTTAAATCGAGAATTGCCTGCGCTTGTCTTTCGGAAAGGGCAAACCTTTCCATAAGCTTTCTTCTCGCGTCCGACGTAGACTCCGCCGTCTTTATTATTTTAACGACTTCGTCTACATTGTGAACGCCGATTATTAGTCCTTCGAGTATATGACAGCGCGCCAAAGCTTCTTTAAGCTCAAACCTTGTCCGCCTTAATATAATCTGTCTTTGGTACTGGACGTAATATCTTATTACTTCCAAAAGCCCGAGCTGGCGAGGTCTTCCGCCCGCAATTGCAACCATATTTATGCCGAACGTGCACTCCAAATCGGTGTATTTGAACAACAGCTTCAAAATAACATCTACGTCCGCGTCCTTTTTACAGGTTATAACCGCGCGCATACCCGTTCTGTCCGACTCGTCCACAATCTCCGCAATCCCCGAAAGCTGTTCTTTCTTGTCTTCGCGAAGAAGCATTATTTTTCTTAACAGCTCCGCTTTATTGGTCTGATAAGGAAGCTCGGATATTATGATATTCTTTTTTCCGTATTCTCCCTGCTCGACTGTATAGCGTGCGCGAAGCGTGATTTTACCTTTGCCGGTTTCGTAAGCCTGTTTAAGCTCCTTTGCAATGACGAACCCGCCCGTTGAAAAATCGGGACCCGGAATTATTTTCATCATATCTTTCAGCGAAATTTTAGGGTTGTCTATATAAGCACAGCAACCTTCTATTACCTCGCCGAGGTTATGAGTCGGAATATTCGTTGCAAGTCCTACCGCGATACCGTTTGCGCCGTTTACGAGTAAATTCGGAAACCGCCCCGGCAAAAGGTCGGGTTCCAAAAGCGAATCGTCGAAATTGAACGAGAAAGGCACAGTCTCCTTATCCAAATCGCTCAAAAGCTCCATTGCCAACGGTTCGAGACGCGCTTCGGTATACCTCATTGCCGCGGCAGGGTCGCCGTCAACGGAGCCGAAGTTTCCATGACCGTTGACAAGCGTCATACGCATATTGAAATCCTGTGCGAGCCTCACCATAGCATCGTAAACCGAACTGTCTCCGTGCGGGTGATACTTACCCATACAGTCGCCGACTATTCTCGCTGATTTTTTGTGCGGTTTATCGGGCGTAAGCCCCATTTCGACCATCGTATAAAGTATACGTCTTTGCACGGGTTTCAAACCGTCTTCGACACGGGGCAGAGCTCTGTCGAGTATTACGTATTCCGCATACGGAAGCATCGACTGCGGCATTACCTCTTCAAGCGGGGTTATGTGTATCTGTCCTGTCGGAATCGTGGTCTGAATATTGCCGTTACTGCTTTTCTTAGCCATATCAGCGTCCTCCCGCTTCGGTTTCGGGCTTGAAATTTACTTTATCGATAAAGCCGTCAACCTTATTGAAGTTCGCGTTCTCCGCAAGAAATTCCTTTCTTCCGTCAACCTTGTCGCCCATAAGCATTTCTATCATATTCGCCGCTTCCGCTACGTCGTCGATCGTAACCTGAATCAAATTCCTCGTCGCTGGGTTCATCGTCGTATCCCAAAGCTGGTCCGCGGACATTTCGCCGAGTCCTTTATATCGCTGTATCTGATAGCCTTTACCGACTTTCTTGATTTTTTCGTCAAGCTCTTTGTCGTCGTAGGCATATTCGACTATATCCTTTTTATATACCTTATAAAGAGGCGGCATACCTATATAAACGCAACCAGCGTTGACCAAATCGCGCATATATTTAAAGAAGAACGTCAAAAGTATACAACGGATATGCATACCGTCCTGATCGGCATCGGACAGAATTATTACTTTTTTATACTTAGACTTTTCGACGTCGAAAGAACGGTTAAACCCTGCGCCGATTGCGGATACTAGCGTCTTTATTTCCTCGTTCTGCAAAGCCTGCAAAGCGGTTTTTTTCTGAACGTTCAAAGGCTTTCCGCGTAAAGGCAGAATAGACTGGTACTGCCTTACCCTCGCCTGTTTCGCCGTTCCGCCCGCGCTGTCACCCTCGACTATGAACAGCTCGTTCATTTCGGGGTTTCTGCCGGAGCACGGCGCAAGCTTTCCTATTAAGTTTAAACCGTCGTTGTCAGACGCGGCTTTTGCAACGTCCCTTTCGGCACGGTGCTTTATTCTATCATCGGCCGCGAACTTCGCTTTTTTCGCCATTTCGTCGAAAACCGCTTTGTTAGTCTTGATTGCAATCAACTGGGAAAGACCTTCTATAACAGCCTGCTCCACAGGCAATTTTACTTCGGGATTTCCGAGTTTTGTTTTTGTCTGACCCTCGAATTCGACGCCCGTCATTTTGACGGTAAGAACAGCGGTCAGTCCCTCTTTAATATCGTCGGCGATGAAAGGCGCTTCCTTCGCCCTCAGAATTCCGTTGCTTTTGGAATAGTCGTTGATTACTTTTAAAAGTCCGTTATGAAAACCCGTTTCGTGATAACCGCCCTCGACGGTCGAAATATTATTGACGAACGAAAACAGACTTTCCGAATCGTCCTTCGTATGGCAGAGCGCAAACTCGATTTTGATTTTGCCCTTTGGCGCGCCCTTTAACTGAATATCCTTCACTGCGGAACAGGACAATGGCTCCGCATACAGCGGTGCGCGGTCGCCGTTGAGATATTTGACGAAATCAATCAGTCCGCCTTCGTATTTGAAAACAACCTTTTCGCGCGGAGGGAGCGGTTGTAATATTTTCTTAGGCTCGTCCCCGAAACCGTCGTCAGCCTCGATTTCACGGTATAATTCGCGCTCGTCGATTAAATTTATTTTAAGTCCTTTATTCAGAAACGCAAGTTCTTTGAGGCGTTTAAACACGGTATCGTAGTTCCATTCAACCGTTTCGAACACTTCATTATCTGGCATAAACCGTACGAACGTGCCTTTTTTATTTACCCTCTCACCCGTATTCTCAATCGGCCCGTCCGGAACACCGCACAGCCATTTTTTTCTGTCGTTGTCGTAACGGCTCGAAAAGCTCATTTTATAGACCGTGCCGCGGTAAACCTCGACTTTAAGCCACTTCGACAGCGCGTTCGTAACCGACGCGCCTACGCCGTGAAGTCCGCCCGAAAAAGCATAGTTTTCCGTATCGAACTTTCCGCCCGCGTGGAGCTTGGTGAAAATCACCTCTACCCCGCTCATCTTCGCTTTAGTGTTCACGTCGGTCGGCATACCTCTGCCGTTATCCTCTACCGAAGCCGAACCGTCGCGCCAAATTTTTACGGTGATTTCGTCGGCATAACCGTTAGCCGCCTCGTCAACCGCGTTATCTACTATTTCCCAAAGAACGTGGTGAAGCCCCTTAACGCCCGTCGAACCGATATACATACCGGGGCGCATACGGACCGCTTCGAGTCCTTCGAGAATTTTTAAGTCGTCTGCATTATAACTTTTTTCCGACATCTTTATTTCCCTTAGTTAAAGTTTCAACCAAAAATCTATATGTTGTATATGTACACATGTAAATTATACCACTTCTTGTAAAAAATGTAAAGCGCAAGCCGGAATTTTTTTCCTGCGTCATTTGTTACGCTTTTAGCGATTTGTCATATAAATAATTGACAAAGTTATAAATACGTGTTAAAATATATTATCATAAACCAAAGTTTTTAAACCTCAAAGGCGACAATAAATGATTACCGTTAAAGAAATTTCTTCAAAACGCGACAAAAAGAAATTTTTTAAATTTCTGATTGACTTATATAAAGATAACGAATACGCCTGCCCGAACCTGTATATGGACGAATTCGCTGAATTCGACCCCGCAGTGAACGACGCATTCCGCTTTGCGGACTGCAAAATGTTTTTAGCTTATAAAGACGGTAAAATCGCGGGCAGAATCGCGGGCATATGGCACCGCGGAGCAAACGAGAAGTCAGGACTCAAACAGCTAAGATTTACACGTTTCGACGTCATAGACGATTTCGAAGTCACGAAAGCTCTGTTCGCTGAACTCTACAAATGGGCGGAACAGCTCGGTATGACAGAAATTATCGGCCCCATCAGCTTCTCTGATTTGAACGAAGAAGGCATGCTGATTGCAGGCTTCGACAAACCCAGCACTTATATAGAGATTTATAACCATCCCTATTATGTCGAGCATATGGAAAAGCTCGGAGCTTACAAGGTCGTGGACTGGAACTGTTTCCGTATAACCGTGCCAAATAAAATCGACGAAAGACTTCAAAGGCTGAGCGACGCGATAGCTAAAAGAAACGGCTATACCCTGCTCGACGTTGCGTATCTTTACAAACACGACAGAAAGAAATTAAACGAGTACATAATGCAGTGCCTCGATATTCTCGACGAGGCTTATGCGCCCCTTTACGGCACTACCCCGCTCAACGACAAACAGAAAAAACGCGAAATGGCATCCATATATATGGTGCTTATCCCCGAGTTTTCCACGCTTGTTTTAAAGGACGGAAAAGTTATCGCTTACGGGTTTATGATGCCGTCTATGTTCAATGTGTTAAGAAAGGCGCGCGGCTCGATTTTTCCTCGCGGATTGATACCTTATATAAAGGCTATGAAACATATCGAGGTTGCGGACCTGATGAGCATCGGCGTAACCAAGGAGCACAACAACCGCGGCGCGGCGGCTCTGATTATAACCAACTGTCTTAAAGGGCTAATTGAACACGGAGTTAAATTCACCGAAACGGGACCTATGCTCGAAACCAACAGACGTATTCAGAATCTTTGGAGCAATTTCAAGTACGACGCGTCGAAACGCAGACGTTGCTGGGGTTTACAAGTTAAACCTAAACCTTACGTTTAATCGGTGTATCTTAATTGCAATAGTAATAAAACCAACTTACAGCAAATCAAACTTAAACCTTACGTTGACGGTGTATCTTAATTGCAATAGTAATAAAACCAACTTACAGCAAATCAAACTTAAACCTTACGTTGACGATGTATCTTAATTGCAATAACAATAAAACCAACTTACCGCATATCAAACTTAAACCTTACGTTGACGGTGTATCTTAATTGCAATAACAATAAAACCAACTTACCGCACATCAAACTTAAACCTTACGTTGACGGTGTATCTTAATTGCATTTGCAGTATACAGACTATTACATAATAAACTTAAAGCCGACGGCATAGCCGTCGGCTTTCACTAATCTTCTAACCCGAGCAGAAAATCTGTTGAAACTTCAAATATTTTACTCAATTCAATAATCACATCAATATTCGGCTGTAATTCCTCGCGTTCGTACTTTCCTACTGTACTTGCCGTAATAGAAAGTTTTTCTGCTAATTGCGATTGTGTCAACCCTGTTTCAATCCTCAGTAATTTTATTCTAATTCCGTACATTTTTAACCTCAAACTTATTATAGTCCAAAATGGATTATTTTACTTGACAAAGTCCATAATGGACTTTTATAATATTTGAGAGGTGAATTTATGGAAGAATTAAAAATATGCAAGAATTGTAAACACTATAACCCCCACTATTATCGGGAGAGCTGCAACCTGAAAGAGACATACAGCGGACACTGCATAGGTTACAGAGTAAGACGTTTGGTAGCAGAAAAGAAAACCTGCGACAGATGGGCACCCGATTTTAACAAGCGGAAAGACCGAAACGAAAGATTTAAAAACATTCTACTGCAAGCGTCGAAACGGATTATAGATATAGCGGAAATTCTCAAAGCGGAAGAAGAATAAAATATATCCCCGACCTACGTCGGGGATATTATCATTTACTGTTTATTTTTTCTTATTGTTCGTTTTTTCGAGTTGAAGGTCTATATCGCCTTTGTCCTTGGGTTTTACAAAGAACAGAACCACTACGCCGATAGCCGCAACACCCGCGATAACGAGCAGGACCACGGAAGCTACGTTGTTTTTAAGCCAGTCGCTCTGCCCCTTTAAGGTCTTTGCATTCTCCGTTGCGGCAATCGCAAGGCTGCACGTTACGGGGTCGGTAAGATACTGTTTATCCTTTACTTCCGCTCTCATATAGTAATACGAATCTTCGTCCTGCGGGGTAAACGACGTTGAAGAATTGTTCCAGCCGTAGTCCTTATACTTTTCATAATCCGCGTCACCTTCGGAAACTTGAAGAATTTCTTCGAAATATACGCGTGTTACAGGATTTTCGAAAAGTTTGTCCATCTTATCTATAAATTCCTGATAAGTGAATGTCGCGTTGTTGTTTTCTCTGTAATATTTAGCGCTGTCAAATACGAACAGTCTGTATCTGGTCGTATAGCTTCCCGAAATGCCGTTGATTTTGAACGAAGCCGAGTTGTATAAAGTGCCGACGTAAGCGGTGCTCTGCATACCGGGAACTTCTTCGAATTCAACGCCCTTATATCCAACATCGAACGTGAACCAAGGGAGTTTATCGTAAAGACCTTCTTTGTTCTTATCGTCGAACATCGTCCAAATGTCCGCGGCTTTGAATTCCTTCACCTCACCGTTGTCATCCACATAGTACATATCGTTGCCGGCAGCGTCTGTTGCGAATATCGTGAACGTGTACTTGCCCTGCTTAGTAATATTGACTGAAAGGTTTGACGAAGATAAATTCGTATTGGACTGTTTGGAATCGTGGTAATAATAAATGCTGAACTTCATATCGGTATAAGCCGTAGCATTATCCGAGAAAAGACTTTCGGGCGAAGGCAGATACATATAGCTCGAAGAACCTGCGGACAGGTTCTTGGTAACTTCCGTTACTTTCGCCTGATACGCTTCTTTGATATTCTCCCAGTCCGCACCGTAGTTATAGGTCACTCCGCGCAAATCTTTCGCGACTGCGAGGAAAGGCGATTTTTCGTCCTTATCCAACGTTATGAGATTCGCCTCGTTCATATACCAGTCGAGATAAACTTCCGAAGTTTCTCCGTTGGAAGAAGAGTCCGTAAGTTTCAAATAAATTCTCGCGAGCATATCCGCAACCGGCTTATCTTTGTCGGGGTTGGGAATCATACTTCCGTCTTTGTTCACATAGGACGCGCCGAATACGGTTCCTTCCAAATCGGCTTCCGAGGGCATATATTTTCCCTTGTCTGCTTCGAGCAGGATATCGTCCATCGATTTGGTTTCGATAAATAAATCTTTATCGTTGTAGTCGGTTATTTTATCGTCTTTGTACTGGTCGTAAGAAAGAAGATAATAATACAAAGTGGGCGTGGGCGGCGAATTGCGCAGTACGTCGATTACCGTATATTCCAAATCGAGTTCGCCGTTGAGATTGAGAAAGCTGAAATCTTCGCCGAGGCACAGTACGGGAGCCCTGTCGTCTTTGACGGTGTTCGCTGTCGAACTCGTGGTTTCGAAGCTCTGTCCGTTGAACGAGTAAAGAACCATTTCCGCATTCTTCGTTTCCGCATCTTCCGCAAATTCAGCGGTGAATATAAGAGGATATACGGGGCTCGTCGAAGAACCCGAGTATCTAGCGAAGTTTCCGCCGACGTTTTCGAGTTTGCCGTTTACTTCCGTGCCGTTCTGATTGCGGACAGTTAAGTTATATCCGCCCGTAAAATCTTCGGTATATTTGCCTTTGAATTCCAAATAAATATTACCCGCGTCAAGCTCGGATTTTTTATCTTCTTCCGTAAGCTCCGCATCTTCGTCGTTAGTTATTACTACATAAACTTTGCCCGCGGAAGCAGGGAAAAACATAACGTAGTTTTTCGTCTTGCCGTCTTTGGTCTTATTGTACTGCTGGGACTCGAAAGTTATCACGAATTTTTCGAAAGCGGTGTTCTTGAAACCGATTTCAAGGCTGAACTGACCGTTGACGACTTCCGTCACCGCATCGTCGCCTTCGCCCGTCGTAATCTGTTCAAACCAGTTATAAGCAACGTTTCTTCTGTAAGAAATCACGGCTTCGTCGGAAGAAAGCGTAAAAGTCGAATAGTATTTCGCGTCGTCGCCTTCGCCGACCGCGGCTCCCGCGACTTTCGCATCGTCGGAAGCGTTGAACACGTTGGTTCCGCTGACAGTAACCGTTCCGGACGCTTCCGCCGTTTTGTAAGAGAAAAGTCCGAAAAATACCGCAAGCGACAGCAGACAAACCGCCGCAAGTGTTATTATTGATAATCTACGTTTAGTAAGTTTCATATTAATTTACTCCGAAATAGTAACCCAAAGTCTAACTTATTTTACTATAATAAAAAGCCGTTGTCAAACGCTTTTGTTTTACGCACGGCAAAAGTTATAATTTTTAATCTAAATTTATGCTGAATTTATTCCAGGGCGTAGCGTCCTGAGGCGGCTGAACGATAAACCGCATTTTTTCGCCGGTCGTCGGGTGAGTGAACCTCAGCGAATAAGCCCAAAGCGCGAGTTTGCCGCGTACGGCTTTTTCGCCGCCGTAGCGCATATCCCCGTAAACGGGAGCATTGATAGCCGAAAACTGAACGCGTATCTGATGCGTTCTGCCCGTATTGAGATTTATTTCGGCAAGAGAGAGATTTTCGCGCTCATCTTTAATTACGTAATCGAGCGAAGCGAATTTCGCCCCCTCTTCCGTCTGCGTGCAGACGTAAACGGTGTTGTTTACCGAATTTTTTCTGAGATAATTTTCGAGCGTTGCTTTCTTTTTGGAAAGCGTTCCGCACAGCACCGCAAAATAGCGTTTTTCAAAACCGCCGTTTCTCATCTGCTCGGAAAGGCGCGAAGCCGCTTTCGAAGTTTTGGCGAAAACCATTACTCCGCCCGTAGGTCTGTCGAGCCTGTGAACAAGCCCCGCGTAAGCGTTGCCCGCCTTGTCGTATTTGGTTTTGAGATAGCGTTTTACGCAGTCGAGGAGATTATCGTCGCCGCTTTCGTCGGGACAGCACGCTACGTTCTGGGGTTTCAGAACCGCTATAACGTGATTGTCTTCGTGCAAAATTATAAGTTCGTTGTCTTCCATAAAATCCGTTCGCTTTTTATTTTTTTAATTCGACGTAAATTTTTACGCCTGTAAATCAGTAAAGTACCGAGTTCGCTAAATCTCGCGGTATTCTGCCGCCCAGAAATAAACCGCTCGCACCGCACGGCAGAGCAATGCCTTCGTCCGTCGGAATACCGACCTCGTAAGCCGTAGCCTCTCCGCTGAAATTTTTAAGCGTGAGCATTAAGATATTTTTAAGCACCGACGCTTGCAGTCCCGTCGTGTAGCTGTTTATTAAAAAGAAGAGAGCGTCGGGTGCAAGCAGCTTCGAACAGCTCAATACGAAATCGTATAGATTTTCTTCTATCTTCCACGTTTCGCCGTTCGGTCCCCTGCCGTAACTCGGCGGGTCCATAATTATTGCGTCGTAAAGATTGCCCCTTCTCGATTCGCGCTGAACAAATTTCATACAGTCGTCAACGATATAGCGAACGCCGTCCCGTAAGCCCGAAAGCCTCACGTTTTCGCCCGCGCGTTCTACCATACCCTTTGCCGCGTCGACGTGGGTTACTACCGCTCCCGCCTTAGCGCAGGCAACCGAAGCCGCGCCCGTATACGCAAAAAGATTTAAAACTTTTATCTCCCTGTCGGGTTCTTTCTTTTTAGCGGCGGAAATTATATCGCGCATTATATCCCAGTTTACAGCCTGTTCGGGGAACAGCCCCGTATGCTTGAAACCCATAGGTTTGATTTTAAACTTCAAATCGCGGTATGAAACGACCCATTCCTGCGGAAAATCTTTTATAACTTCCCAGCCCCCGCCGCCCTTCGGGCTGCGGTTATAAACTGCGTTAAGCCCCTTATAGCCGTAAAGGTTTTTGTCGTTTTTCCATATTACCTGGGGGTCGGGTCTTAACAAAATAACGTCGTTCCAGCTTTCAAGTTTCATTCCGCTGCCGGTTGCGATTATTTTATAATCCCGCCATTTATCAGCCGTTTTCATATACGGAATTATAACTCAAATAAAAATGTTTGTAAAGCGAATTTATAAGGCGCGCGGTAATTACCGCGCGCCCCGTTTCATTTGCTGTAAGTATACAGCACGTTATATAAAGTTGTGTAATAGCTCGAAAGATATTTCTTTGCCGTTTCGTCCGCAGCATACAGCGCCATACGTTCGTCGGGGTCCAAAATCGAAAGATAATAGTCGCGTACAATAACATATCTTTCGTTGTAGGAAAGTGTGTAATCTACTATATACCCCGCACCCTCGTCACCGTCTCCTCCGCCTATGTCCCCGCCGCCCGACGGTTCGTTTAAGCTCATATTGTATATAAGATTATCGGCGAGAACCGCAACCTGGTAATCGAGCTCGGCTTTAAGTTCGGCTTGCTTTGCTTTTAAAAGCGTCGAATTCTTCATTCCCGCCGTCAGAACAATAGCGCGGAACATCTCGGTATCCTTATCCGCTTTTCTGCAAAGTTCGTCCTTTTTCTGCTGCGCGGTTCTGAGCATCTTCATCTGAACAACGGACAGTTTCTCTATCTCTTCGGGCGTAATGTCGATTATATCAAATTGCATCACACGCCTCCGCCGTAACCGTAAGATTTTTAACGGGAACTCTCCCCTCTATCCTTACCGTAAATTCTTTTCCGCGCAGAGCAGGACGCACGCTCCCCGATGCAGAAACAAATTTTCTCGCAGTTCTGCCATTGCCGATTTCTATATCCACATTGCCGTCAATAAATATTTCAGTGACTGTCTTGAATCTATCGGAACCGAAATTTATTTTTTCTACGGCAAAAGCATACCGTCCGCCGTCATCGAGCCTGAAAGCGCCGTTACCGTTATAAATGTATATATGCCCGTTCGAACACATAGCGTCAGCTTCTGCCGCGATCAGATAAGCGTTGTTTCCCGCGAAGTCGTAACAAAATATCGCCCTGCCGTTCAATTCCGCACTTTTGCAGCCGAGAAAATATTTACCGCCGAGTTCCGCCGAGCATACCGGTTCGGATATATCGTCCGTGTAAGCGTGACTTACGCTGATTATGGAACCGCCGTTAAAAATATGCAGACCCGAAGCGGTAAAGAAAACAAGCTTGCCGCAGACGACGCGCGCCGTGCCCTTATAAATTTCATCCGTATCCGTATCCGTAATTTCCACCGAAAAATTTTCCGGCGAACCGAACATATTCAGAACGGCAAGCCCGAATCTTCTCACCGCGACAAGCTTTTCGCCGAACTCGACTACATCTAAAATTTCGCCGCGCTCCGGGTCAAGCTCTAAACTTCCGCTTCCGAAAAGCCCTTCTTCCCAATCGGAAAACCCGCCGCCGCCCGACCAGCGCAGCTTATATGCGTTGTCTTTGTCTACACCGAAAAGCCTTCCGCAGTGCATAACCCCGCAAGCAAGATTCGCACCGTAGTTCGGAATATGGTCATATCTGCCCCCGCTTTCGGTTAAGGCTTTGCTTCCGTTCAATATTACCGCTCGCGTTTCGCCCTCGGATATATCCTCTATAAGAAACGGAGACGCGCTTTCAATCGGAGCTATGCGCATAAAATCGTATCCGCGTCCCGAAGTATAAATACCGTCACGCGCACACAAAAAGAAATCTTTCTGCGTTACCGAATACTCGGCGTATATTATATCTTTCGGCATTTCTCCCTTTAAGGAAACAGCTGAAAGCGCGGGGCAGAGCTTTCCGTCTTTTACATAACCGCTCACAGTTTTAGAACCGTCAGAGGCGAGCAGGTTTAATGAAGTTTTAAAACTCATACCCACCTCCGCGGAGGAATATTCCCGCCCGCGGGAAGCGCACGCTGAACTTCGTCGATACGTTCGCGGTATTTCTTTTCCCACAGCTCGGACGCTTCTATTTCTCCGTTAATGAGGCAAAATTCCGCAGCTATACCCAAAGCCATAAGCCTTTCCCCTACTTCCGTTTTAAAATCGGAACTGCCTTCGATAACCTTTTTCGAAGGGGCATATTCGTATTCGACGGTAATCGTATCCGCGTTCACCGCTATATATTGCGTGGTCAACTCGTAATCGGCTTGTTCCCCGCCAACGAGCACACGCTTTATTTTCACGGGCGAATGCGCGAAATCCGTATATTTGAATTTACCCGTATAAGATCTCAGTTCTTCTTTCTCATTAAGCGGTATGTACCTTCTCGCAAGTTCGTCCTCAACCGCATTGAAGCAGTACAAAAGAATATTGACGGTTTCTTCGCCCTCACCTTCCGAAACGACACCGTCCGAGAGCATCTTAACCAAATCTAATCTGCCGAGAATATTCAACGCGGAAATTATAACGTCTTTAACTAACAAAAAATCACCTCCTTAATCTTTCCGTGCCGTATAGGCACGGAAGACATGTCAGTTTCCGAGATTAAAGAGCATAGCCTGTCCGCAGGGCTTTTTGCACACGAGCTCGGCGTACTTGACAAGTGTCGCGGAATAAGCCGCTTTGCCGGGAATTTGTTTGAGTATTTTACCGTCCTCGTCTTCGAGCCATTCCCAATCGCAAAGCTGATACAGCGCGAAGTCGTCAGAATTTAGAAACAATATTCTGTCGTCGGGGCAGTATTTGTCCGCATATACGGGAACGTCGTTGACCGTAACCGCGCCGTAGCCCGTGCGCGAGTCTATAGTATTGACAACCCTTCTGTTCGCGTCGATAAGCGCAGCGATTTTCTTTCTCGTTTTATAAGAGCAGAGAATAATATTTATTTTGCTGTTAAAGTTCTCCTCCATATAATCGAGCACGTCGCTCAACGCCGTTTCGGTAAGCTTTCCGTTTGCATCCGCTTTGTAAGGCGCAAAAAATTTATCCGTTTCTTTAACGTAACCGTACAGCTTGTCGCTGTCGAAAATGGCGCCGAGTCCGGTAAGCTCGTTATTCATAGAACAGTGTACATATACGCTTGCCCCGTTAATCATCTCCATAACGTCTTTGCTGAAAGTAACCGTGCCGGCTTTTTTATCCACGCGCTCTATATAAATACCTACAGCCTCGTCAACCACGGTATCGAGCACGGTGTATATATCCACCTGCATACCAGTAAAATATTCTTTTACGTTATCTACGCTGAAAGTCGAGTTCGTCACTCTGTCTACAACGCTGAACAGTTTGCCCGAACCGTCGCCGAAAAGCATTCTCTGAAAATTCTGGCGCGCGCTCGATATGAGCCCTTCCATTTCCGCGTTCAAAAGATTGACGAAAGCCCCCGAAGAATCGCGCGAAGCACGCAGCGCTTTATCACTTATTTCGATTGTTCCGTAAAGGTTTTTCAAAGGCGACGTAATGTTCGCGTATCTGTTTCTGTGCGGGTCGGGCAATGCCCCGTCCTCCGCGCCGGCCATCACGTTGCCGGCATTACCACGCACTACCGCAAGTTTTACGTCTTTTCCGTAAACAAAATCGATCCCTTTTTCGATTGCCGAGAAAAACGGCGATATACCGTCGTTGAGCTGCGCCGAAACGGCGTCGAGATAATAGTCCTTTAACGCCGAATCGGCGTTCTGAATAGTAATCAATTTTTTTTCTCCCTTTAAAATTTATTTGTTCAAAAACTTTCGCGCAAGTATACCCGCTTCTTTAACGGATTTGGGCGTATTACGCGGAGCGGGGATTGCTCCTCCGCCCGAAATCAAAGGAACTTCTTTCGCCGCGGCGATACCTTTAAGGTATCCGCCTATAACGGCGTTTCGTACTTTCTCGTTTGAAAGCGCGGTTTCGATAAGTTCCTCTTCGCTGCTTAGGGAGGGCAAATCATTCGTCCCGTCGGACGCGGTATCCGCCTTGTTCCCTTTTTCCAACTCTTTCAACCGTTGACTGCGTCGGGTGAATTCGGCTTCCAGGTCGGTATAAGCTTGCATAAGGGTCTGTACGTCCTTGAATTTTCCGAGTACCGACGCAGCTTTATTTCCGTTTTCCGCCTCCGCGGATTCTGCCGTAACTCTTTCATTGTCCGTAAGATTGTCCGTTTTCATAATTGTTGTGTGCCTCCTTGATTTTTTGTTTGTGCATATCTATATGAGTGCATATTCTGTTTTCCGCTTCCGCAGTCAGCTTTTCGGTAAGCAGAAAAGCCGTATGCTCTGAAATATGCGTCGTATGGTCGTCGTAAGATTTCACATCAGCCGTTTGGATTTTCATTTTCAGGTTCTCCTCTCCCGCTCTCGCACGGTTAAGTTCGCCAAGATCGCGTCCGCCTGAAAAGCCTTTATAGCCAAGCAGCTCCAAAACCTTGTTCTTTGCCGAAACGGTAAGACGTCCGCCATCGTCGGAGAACAGTCCCCTGTCAAGCATTTCATAAATTAAATTGCGCCTCTGCGCGGGAGAAAGATTTGCTTCGTTGTCCGCTTCGAGAACCACGTCGTCCGAAGATATTTCGCTTCCTTTGAAATAAAACAGGCTTAAAACATTGTTTGCACCCGCGAATTTCAGAAGTCTTACGTCTGCGGCAAACTGTCTGTACAATCTTAGGATATGCCGTCCTATATACTTCATAGCGCGTTTAATCTGACTGTACGCGAATTCCATTCTCGCCTCGTCCTGTTCGATGATAAGCTGTAAACCTGTAGCCGAAGTTACGCCAGAAAATCCGTCTGCATTATCCGTAATCTCTCCCGTTCCGGAAACCTTGGAAAACTCGTTCAAAAGGTTTTTCTCCTCTTCGGAAAATTCCGACGGCACGCTCCCGAGCGTAAGCATCTCGGGCGGTTTGCTTCCCTGCCTGTAAACTATGATTTTTCCGGGATTGAGCCCATCTTCAATCAACTCGTCCGTGTCGACCGACCCGTCCTCAACCGCAACGGTACCCATAGAAATTCTGTTCAAAAACTCGTGTTTTCTATTCTTGACCGCGTTATATGCGCGTTGCAACGGTATCATACGTTCAACTACGCTCGACCCGAAAAAGCTTCCTGCGCGCGGAAGCGCAGCCTGTTTTATGAACGGATAATCCCGCGCTCCGTTCTCGCCGTTAGCATACGGAAGCGCACCGTCGAAAAGCAGTTTTCCGCCCGCAACGACGGTAAGCCTGCCCTGCGGTCTTTCGTCCGTACAGCGTTCATACCGCTCTATCACGAGTTCGTAATCGTGCCTTACAGCATTTACCCCGCGCATATCACCGCACAAACAGGAAACGTCTTCTATATCCCTACCTTCGAGTTTTACTCCGTAGAGGCTGTAAATGTCCTGAATCGGCATAGCTTTTGCGTGTATTATGCTCGGCTGTGCAGACACGTCCTCTTCCGAAAGCGAAAAGGGATATATCTCGAACGGCGACACCGCACAAATCTTCACCGCGCCCTGACTGAGTCTTTCACCGTCCTCCGTGTAAGCGATGACTCCGCCCGCGCGTCCGTCCCATATTACTTTGTAAAAAGCCGTTCCGCAGGTTTCCGACCATATCGTAACGTCTGATATGACTGAATCCAAATCTTCTTCCTCGGCTACCGCCGCAATTATTGCCGAAGCAATGGTAGCCGCGTGCCTGTCGCTTTCCTCTTCCGATGCCGCCCTAACGCTCAGCGCGGGACGTATTCTGCCGAGTTTGGAACACCGCAAATCAATCGTCGGGGCGATATGATTGAATACTCTGCGCGTCTGCCAGTAATATCCCTCGTCCTCCTCGTAAATCTCTCCTTTTGCGTTGATACCGCAATACTGGTTTCCGTTAACGAAATTCATATTCATCTGCCAGCCGACTTCCAGAAACCGTCTTTCCTCCTGACGTTTAAGAAAATCTTCCGTCACCTCTTCCGCAAGCTTTTCCTCCGCGGTCTTTTCGTTTTTATCTTCGATCAACGTCTTTTTCCTCCTTTAAAATTTTCATTAATCTTTCCCGTTCCGCTTCGAGTTCTTCGTCAGAACATCCGTCGAAACCGAATTCTCCTATCAGCATCTTAGCCGCTTTAATGTCGGGCGGAATATCTTTTCTCGTTACTTTCTTTTTGACAAGTTTCAGCTCTCCGTCTTCTACCGAGAACTCCTCGACAATCTCGCTCGTCCCGAACCCGACAGCGCATTTTTTAAGCGCGTCCATTACCTCGTCTTCCATTTCTTCTCCTTATCCTTCTCAGTTTGTCCTGCGCGATAATTGAAAGGCTCTCTTCCCTCTCGACGGGTTCGGGCCGCGTCATTACGTAATACCTCAATTCGTCCATACAGTGGTCGTCAACCTTTTTGGGCGCGTCTCCGTCCGCCCAGCAATAATTTTTAAACTCGTCAATCATATTCGTGCAGTTTGAAAAAATATAAATATCCCTTTCCCCGTTGCCGCGCTTTAAAAAACTTTTGACGCGCGCTATACCCGTGAACACGTCTTTTTTCACGTTTGTATCCGCAAGTATACCCCTTTCGTAAAAAAGTTCCGAAACGCTTTTCACCGATGCCAGCGTTCTCTGCTTAGCCGCGCTGTCTATAAGCGCACTTACCCTGCCTTTGCTGTCTGTTTTCCAGCCGAGTTTTTCGCTCATCCGCTTAATGGCGGAAGCGTGATAATCTATATCCTTTCCGCTTTCGAAATGCTCCGCCACGACGTAAATATTCCCGTCCCAGTCTACGCAGTACCAATGAGCCGAAAGCGGATTGTTCAGCCCGGGGTCAATAGAAATATTATCCTGCCACTCCCTCGGGAAATCGAACGGTTCTATGACGTGTACGCTTTCGTCGAACTCGGGATAAACAAGCCCTGCCCCGCTGCCGAACTTGCCGAATTTCCTCGCGTCCAAAGCCGAAGCGTCCAACACGCCTTCAAGCAGTTTGATTTCTTTTTTGCTTAAAAACGGGTTATCCTCCCAGGTCATAGACTCGTACCATATTTCCGGGTTTTTCTTGCGGTTAAGATAAATCTCGTTGTAAATAAACGTTTTTCCTTTGAGCGGCGTCATTGTACCGAAAATATCCCCTCTCTTATCCATAACACGCATAAGACATTCTTCATATATATCTCTCGGCGGCTCCTCGTCGAACCAAACGAAATCAAGCGAGGACCCCTGAAATTTTTCCCTGCCCTGGTCGCAGCTTTTAAAACCCAGCGTGGAAATGCCGCCGAATATGTTCCTTATTTTTATTTGGTCTATGACGCCGCCCGCAGGGCTGTCCTTTCGGCCCGTAAGCATAGTTATTTCCGCTATCCAGCTCTTCGGCAGATAATTCAGAATTTTAGCCTGAGCCACGTCGCGCTGAACCTGCGTCGAAAGCGAAACCGCCCACCCGAACACGTCGCGTCTGTTTTTACGGTAGGGGTGTATCCCCCTTAACATCCACAGACACTCCACGGCTCCGCACTCGGTTTTCCCCGAACGGTTGCCGCCGAACACCCACCTGTTACGCTTCCTGCATTTATGAAAAGCTATCTGTTTTTTATGCCGCTTCCGCTTGTTGTAGGACGAAAGTTTTTCTCCGTCCTTTTTTCTCTTTTTCAATTCCGTTTCAACGGCGGCAAGCCGTCTTATCAATTCTTCCCTCTGCATAAGACCTTTTATGACAAAATTAGTGCTAATATTCGATTTTCAATACTTTATAATGTTCGGGTATGAAAGCCGCAAAATTCGCTGTTTGCTGTATTTTAACGTTTTTAATAATATCCGCGACCTTCCGCGCTCTGCCGTGCGGAAACTTTTCCGCGTACGCCGCGAACTCGGGTTACGCACGCGCCGATGCTAAAGATATCTACTTCTGCGAAAAAAAGGATTTGAATTCCGCGCTGTTTATTATTCCATATACATATTGCGTGGAAATACTCTCAACTGACGGCGAATGGTATTACGTCAAGTACGCCGAAGACAACGCCCTTTACCGCGCGTTATACGGTTACTGCCGTACCGAAAATTTAACCCCCGTTTCCGAGCCGCCCGAAAATATTTATCTCAACAGACCGGTTACGGTAACTTTCAAAACCGAATCCCTCCCCGGCTCGCTTCCCGTCTTAAACGAACTTAACGTGACTGTGGCTTTTTACGGCTCGTATTATTCGGGCGCCTCGGCTTATTCTTACGTCCTGTACGACGGCGCGTTCGGATATATACGCGGCGCGAACGACGATTACCCTTTGAATGAGCTCCCGGACGAACCCCCTCCCCCACCCGAAGAACCTCAGCCCAAGAGCGCGAATACGACGGTTATCGTCGCGCTCGTTCTCGCTGGACTTGCCGGCGCGGCTCTGCTCATACTATATCTGACCGGGAAAAAGAGATACTTTCATCCCGACAAATAACCGGCGCTTTCGGACGAAATCAAACTGTAATACTTACCCACTAGCCCCAACGCCTCGGCAAAACTTTCTATTCTTCTCGCCCTTCTCTTAAACTTCACCGCGGCGCGCTTTATAGCTCTTCTCTCTTCATCTCCCAGTTTTTTTATTCCGCAACGCAAAGAAGCATACCTTCCAAGCGCCGAACGCTCGCTTTGGGTAAAACCGCATAAAACTTTATCCAAATACGCCCAAAACCTCGAAAGCTTCTGCTTTTCGCCTATCAGACCGCATATCTTCTCCGCGCACCGCTCACTTTCAGCAATGCTTGCAGAACCCAGCGCGCTGCGATATATAATACCGTCAAACGCTTTTTCAAGTCTGTCGGCATAGAAATAAAATCTCAATACTTTCTTAACTTTCATATTCAAGCCCCGCGCCCGTACGCAATCGATATACGCTATCGGGCCAATAAAATAAACATTTGTTTGTTTTGTTCGTTTTTATTATAACCGTTAAATATGACAGTTAATGTACAAATTAAAAAATAAATAAAATTTTTTTAAGAATTTTTATGTGATTTGCTCGTCACAGTTTACAATATTTTAAAGGTATGGTATAATTCAATCGTGAAACGTTTAGCAGTAATAACAACTTCATTGCTTTTAACCTGCGCGGCGTTCGGAGCTCCTTTGTCCGCAACAGCAGAAGAAAGCGAAACCATATATCCCGATAAAAGCGGCTTTGTTAAGACACTTACGTTCTCCAATCTTAAAGACTACGAAATAGACGGCGATAAATACTATTTTGCGGACAGAGAAACACTTTACTGTTATGAGAACGGAAAGCTCTCGTATCCGGAAGAAGTCGAATTTACCCCCGCGCAGACAGCCGTTACGATAGGTAACTACACTTATAATTTAACGGGAACTACGCTTAAAGTAGCGGACTTCGAAGGTAGCGAGATTCAGCCCTTCGAAGGCGAGTATTACAGCCTTAAACAATTCGGAAACAAAGCGTATGCCGTCAAAGACAACGTTTTGTACGAATTCGAGGGAGTGCGTCAGCCTACGTCAATAAGTCCGGAATACTACGATTATTCGGTTACCGAGAAAATAAACGTCGGACAAACCTCCGACGCTTTGAAAAATTATAAGGCGCTGACTTTCGTTACAGTTAAAGCAGGCGCTGTAATGACCGCTGTAGATTTAACTTCGCTCGAAGGCGAGTATTTCGCCCTCGAAAACACCGAAGAGGGCATCGATGTTTCAGTTAATACTGTTTCGGTAGAAGAACCTAAGACCGCTCTGCTCCTCTGCTACACAGGCAATGCCGCTTTAATCTCAATCGGAGATTCGAGCTATATAATGAAAAACGAAGCTGAGTATTTAGAAGAAACGATTGCGGACTGCCGCAAGGACCCAGAATTTGCAAACGCAACGATTATAGGGAACAGAATTTACGCTTCACCGTTTACCGTTATAGGAAACACCTTGCTTCCCAATGCAACAGGTACTATAGTTAAGGTTAAAAGCAAGATTGAGTACGCGGGAGTTCTCAATTCCGCATATTACGAAGTGGAATATGAAACTAAGGACGGCGAACCCAAAACAGGCTACGTCGCGGCGGGTTTCCTCACCGAATATATAATAGAGGACAATAAAGAACCCTCCGTCGTTCCAGACCCCGAACACAGCGAAAAAACGCAGGTAACCACCGTTCTTCTTATTCTTGCTGTCGTAGTGCTTGTACTCATTGCTTTGGGTTATGTTGTATATACGGCGACGTCGAGCAAGAAAAAGAAAGGCAAAAAAGAAAAAAATACCGAAGAAAACGAAGACGGCAAGAAAGATTGATAAACTTCGGCTTTCCTCTTAAATTCAGAGGAAAGCCGTTAATTTAAAAAAAGCTGTAAAATTATATCTATAATTCTTTAAAAATAAGTTGACAGTAAAACTTTGATTTGATATAATTTTTTAGCATTGAGTTGTGCGGAAAGCTCGTTTAACAATGCGGGTGTAGTTCAATGGTAGAACACTAGCCTTCCAAGCTGGTTGCGTGGGTCCGATTCCCATCACCCGCTCCAACGCTTTTAAGGAAAGCGCGCCGCCGCCAATGCGATACGCGCCTGTAGCTCAGTAGGATAGAGCAACGGCCTTCTAAGCCGTGTGTCGGGGGTTCGAAGCTCTCCAGGCGCACCAATAAACGGCGGGCGTAGCTCAATCGGTAGAGCGCCAGATTGTGGCTCTGGAGGTAGCAAGTTCGAAACTTGTCGCCCGCCCCATTTAATTTTCGGGCTTACGCCCGTGCGTTGGGGTGTCGCCAAGCGGTAAGGCACGGGATTTTGATTCCCGCATTCGTAGGTTCAAATCCTGCCACCCCAGCCAATATTCGGTCCATTAGCTCAGCAGGCAGAGCACGTGACTTTTAATCACGGTGTCCCGGGTTCGAATCTCGGATGGATCACCACTCCCATTCCCAATCTTTTGGGAAAACGCAAACAAAACGGTCCTCCGTTTTTATATAAGCAATGCACCTTTAGCTCAGTTGGTAGAGCAACTGACTCTTAATCAGTGGGCCCAGGGTTCGAGTCCCTGAAGGTGCACCAAACAGTTTCTAATTCGAATTTATTTCGGCTTAGAAACTGTTTTTTTACATTTATCGCGCTTAAACCCTGTGGTTCGCTCGAGCGTAGCGAAGCTTTGCGCACCCTATTGTAAAAATTTCTTGTACTATGGCGCAAAATTCCTGAAGGTGCACCATTCATAACCTAATTCGAATATTAGGTTGCGTTATTTTTTTGCAATAAAAAAGTCGAGCCCCTAATATTGTGGTTCGACTTTAATTGTTAAACAGACCGTTTTTTATCTTCTACAATTTTTTCAGCTCGTTTTAACCAATCTCGTTCTTCTTCACTTTCAAGACCGATATTGTAATATGACGCTAACAGCGATAATGTTAAATTAGGTTTAAATGATAACAGCCTTGCTTTATTTCTTATATAAAGTTCACTAATAATTTTTATTCTTGCTTGACGACTACCTAAATGAATTTGACAATGGCAGTTAGGGCAGAGCGGAACAATATTATTAGGAATATCCAAATTTATATTTTCGTCAAAATAATATTCTTCTTGTCTATTCATAGGCACAACGTGATGCCCTTCGACATAATTATGTAAATCAATTGACTCAAAATAGAAATGTTTAGAATCATTACAATTACAAATGTAATTAGCTTTTTCCAAAACACTATCTCGAATTTTCTTTTGAGTCTTGAACCGTTTACGCCCTGCACTATCTATACCACGTTCTGGTATGCGATGAATATCATCAAGATTCTCTAATTCATCATCACTATCAATAGTATCTTCAACAGGAATGACTGCCGTATGAATTTGGAATAATACCTTGCCATTTGCATAATCAACAAATTTTTTAAGATTAGCAAACTGATTGTCCAATTTAGGCAGTTTAGCTAAGACGCCATCAATGTTGTAATTATAATCATTGCCACCTGAAAAAATCGCTGTAAGAAACCTAAAACAAAATGATTTATGAAATTCACCTTTCAAATCGCTTTTTTCGCAATCACCAAACAGGGTCGAGTTTTCCAAACGCAAGAATTTGTATTGTGAATTTGCAATGTTTATTTTTTGTAAATAGTCTGACATATCTAAATATTCAGTTAATGAATTAAATTTAGTATCAGTAGAAAGATTTTTTATATTAAAAAATGGAATAACGTCAAAATTTAAAGTATTCAGGCTGTTAATATCCATTTGGAATTTGTTGTAGTTAACGGGGGCTTCATTTTTTAAGTTGATTTTAGAAGTTAAAACTACAATTTTTTTATATCTCGTATTATCTAATAGAAACGTAAGCGATTCTTCCATTTGATTACAAATGGTAGGCATTAAACTCTGCTCAATAATAACATTACCCATTTTAGAATCAATAGGGGTAAAGAATACAACAACTTTCTCAAAAGGTAAATTGTCGCCTTCAATGAAAGCACTATATTGACTGTATTTACTCATTTCAGTTTTTGACTGAAAACGATAATCAACTATTTCCAAAAAATTAAACTCATCATTTAACTTATTGATGATTTTATTTAAAAAATCATTTGCAGACGAGCAACCTTTTTCTCTTAAAATTTTTAAGTTTTTAACTTCTTGAAGTGAGTCAAAAAACTTTTCTTGTATTACCAATGTTTGATTCATTAGCTTTCTCTCCAATCAAAATTAGTTATAAGCACTTCATCTCTACTATTTTTTGAGCCTACATTATCAATATTTTTAATAAAGAATTTGTGAGTATTTATCCAATCAGCCAAAATATTATTTGTCAACTCATTGTGATAAATCACATTAGATAGAACAAATTTATAGCCTTTAAGATGAAGTGAAGTAATATAGTCCAACAACCTTGTTTCTTCATCAGAATCCCACCCTATAAAACCACGTTTACCGTCATTATATGTGGCGCTCGTTATAAAATAGGGGGGGTCAAAATAGAAAACTGTATCCTTATCCAAATAATTTAAATCTATTTCTTCATATGACAGATTTAACAATTCAAAATTAGGCGTTTTAGGAATAAATTTTAAAATTCTCTCTACCAAAGTTTCATTGTATGAGCAATTTCCAACAGGTGTATTAAATTCTAATTTTGAATTGAAACGCATTTGATTTTGGAAACAATACATATGTAAAACAAAAAGTTTATAAATATCCTTGTTCGCATTATAATTATTACGCAAATTTAAATATGCCTGTTTATCACTTTTTTGTAAATTAAATTCTTTAATTATATTTTCAACTTTTTTAATTAAGTCCTGCTTGTTATCATTAAGTAGGATTTTAATTATGTTAAAGGTATGTGGCAAGAACTCATTGTAAATGACTTTATCTGCTACAATATTAGCCCCTACATTAAATGCACCACCCATAGCATCTATAAAGGTAGAAATATGTTTAGGCATTACCTTACATATTTCATCAAATATACAGTATTTACTACCTGTATAGTTTAATGGCGATTTTATCACTTCAAAATTCTTTTGGAAGTAAATAATTATCTCTTTCAGATTATCGCCCTTTTGGCTTGAACGAATATTTTTATACTCTCTAAACGGGAATTCATAGAGTTTAATTTCATTATTTACAGCAAACTTTTTTGCCAATTCGCACAACTCATCAACGGGAATTAACCCTTGCGTACTATAACTTACTAAAACGTGCGCAAACTGTGCTTGACGAAAAATATCTTCAAAATTCTTTAATGCCTGTTCTTTGCGAGTATATTTTGACTTTGTGTTATTTTCTTTCCTGCGTCCTGTAATACCTTTAATTGTTGGATAATCATATCTTGCTATACTTTCTAAAAGATGATATGCGGCACTGTAATCAGTAATTGTATAAGGTGGGTCAATATATAAAATATCACCTTTAACTTTACGAATTAACTCATTGCTATCAGTATTATAAACTTGATTTTTACTGTATAATGCTGTTTCACAAATTGAAATAGGCTCTAAAACAAAAGGTTTTAAAGCACGTTTATCCCATATCTTTAAAAATGCCTCATACGTTCCAGATGTATTAGAAATACCCATTACACTTTCAATTAAAGAAGCAAGCAAATAATTTCTTTCTTTTAAATCAATTATAAAATTTTTATATAATTCTTCTATCTCAATTCTTATTCCGTCTATTTTAATAGCATTATCTTCCGTAAAAAACTGTCGTCCGCCTATCGGAGAATAATTATTAGTAATAAAATATTGCGAATCAGCAATATAACTTTTTTGATTAAAATATGTAAACGGGTCAATGCCAAATTCTTTACAAAATACTGCAAACTTTGGCGCTTGACTATTCTCTAATTTTGCTTTGTTTATTATGCTCAAACAGCTTAAATAATCATTTGCAACTATTGAAAATCGACTTTTAAAGTAATCACCAACAGAACCAGAGCCAGCAAACAAATCACAAAAAACGCTACCAGAAATATTGTTATCTTCTATAACTGCGTTTATATTTTCCAACATTCTTGTTTTATTCCCTAAAAAACGCATACAACACTCCTTATAGCATAATTCTACGTTAGATTATTATATCAAAAAATCTTAAAGTTTGCAATGGTATTAAACTATAATTTTTGCGTCAATAGAGATTTTATTTAATTTTGTTTTGGAACACGCCATAGAAGAAAAAATTTTTTTGAAATTTCGGCGGTTGAAAATGTTAATGAAAACCGTATATCAAAAGACTTAAATCAATCTGATTTGATAACGGATAATAAAAAAAGCGGACAGTCATCCGCCTTTTTTATTTAATATCATGTTGCTTTATGTAAAATCAATACCTTACATGATTTTAACATAGCGGATTAGGAAAAGTTTGCACATCATTTAGCTTTGTTTAGCGACTTCTTCACAAAACAAAACCAAAATAGTACACACGATACGATAGCAGAAATCAATTCCGTAACCCAAAACGAAT
>CAJTNY010000022.1 GCA_910577875.1 uncultured Christensenella sp. | reverse complement strand
CGGCGTCGGTTTTTAATTTTTCGATATCCATTTTTGACTCCTTACTAATTATTTATTCCAAATTATAGCACTGAGAATAATAAAAAGCAAATAACTTCACACCCGATTAATAACGTCTATTTTGATTTGACGTGAACATTCAGGCGGTAAATTATTATACTCTCGACTGTTCGATACACACAATAAACCGCCCAGATAATCCAGGTATATTGCCATTTCAAAGTTATAAGACTAATCGTCATGTATAACGCGGCCACAACGACAGCGATAACCCAGTTCATAATTTTTCTGTGTTTCGTTATTACCGAATCGCTTTTTGTCAGCGCGGATTTGATATTTTGTTCCGAAATATCTTTATAGTTTCCGTCGCTTATCCTTTCGCCGTTCAATATTTCGTTTATGCTTACGCCGAAATTGTCGCCAAGAGTTTGCAGCATTTCGACGGGCGGTAGATAGTTGCCGGTTTCCCAGCGCGATATGGTTTTATTCGTGACTCCGATTTGCACACCGAGTTCATCCTGCGTCAGATTTTTTTCTTTTCGCAACTCAGCTAAAAACGAGCCGATTTTTTGCATATCCATAGACGTTGCTCCTTATTTATGATATTTTAATTATACCATAAAATCATCAAAAACGATTACCCATAAACAGCGAATTTGCAAGTAGTAAAGGACAAATTTTAAGATTTGACGAATAATGTTTTTCGCTTACCGTGCAGAGCCATAAGAGTATCTGTTTTTGTTCCTATAATTCTTGCAATGCGATAAACAAAGTGTTATAATTTATACGGTATCATACGAACCAAAAATACGGTTGCAGCAGCAACAGATTTACGCAAATAAGAGATAAAAGCGAATGATTGAAAAGCAAAATAAACAAGCGGTGGCGTTTGCAAGAAAAGTTACCGGAAAATATTTGAAAGCGATAAAATGCGACACTGAGCGTGACAGGGAAGTTTATTGCAAGTCTTCGACCGATTACTTTAATGCGTCGGAAGATGAACTGATGACACTTTTGCTTAACGGCGACGATAACGCTTGTGCGCATTATGTTTTACGTCGCTTGCGGAATAATGCGATTGCGGACAGTGATTTGACGTATCTTGACAATGCGTTGGATAACATAAACTGCGATTGTGCGCTTATCGGGTATTTTCTTTACGGCGATAAAAAAAGTCCGTATTATGACGAGAAAAAAGCCTATTATTGCTATGCAATCACGGAGCAGTACGGCTTTGCAAAAGCGCACCGAATATTGAAAAATTACGGTAAACGCGCAAAACTGATTGACGAAACCGATGACTTGGTTTTGTTTAATAAGCTAAAAATGTGGGTATCACAACTTAAACACAAATATTCCGCATTCAGCGTGGACATTGTTCCTGCGGGATGCTTTGACATCGTCGATTACAAAAACGCTTACTTTGTTACCGTGCGTTTGGAGCAGACCAACGGTTATCAGACAGATAAAGAAATCGTTTATTGCGCGTTTGTGCGCGGCAGAGATAACGGCGCATATTTCGACAGATTGACCGATAATTTAATTGAAGCGTTTGAGATTATTGCGGAAAAGACCAATATACCGCAGGGCGAAATTTATGTTAAAGGAGAGCGCAAATACAATTACGGTGATGCAAAGCCGATGGTCAAAGCAAAGAGCGATGCTGTCGAAATACTTTCCGATGCGGAAATAAAAATTAAAATTTCGGACGGCGAGCGGCTGGAAAGCAATGTTTGTCCCGCTTGCGGCGGTACGCTAGGTGAAGACGGAGTATGCCTGTCTTGCGGCAATATCCGCGGCAAAGCAGACGGAATAGAAATTCGGCGTGCAAACGAACTCGAAGCTCTTATATGCACGCAATGCGGCAGCCCCATTGTGCTTGACGAAAACGGAAAGACCGCGTATTGCTCGGCGTGCGGGACGACTTTCATCGTAAAAGGTAACGCACTCGACTGCATTGTGGGAGGCATAAACTACGAAAATATCCGCGCTGATATGCCGCAGGGATGCGAACTGCCCGACGTAAAGTTCGTGCGGGCGCGTATAGCGGACGGTAAAATCACCGCCGTAATGCCCGAAAGTTTTGAAGTGATGTCGGACGAATTGCGCCGTATAAAGTATCCCGCAAATGCGCCGCGTTACATATATACTACGCCCGACGCAACGGTGAATCTGAACGTGAATTTCGGCGGTTCGCTCAATAGCAAAGACGTTGCGGCTTTCGGTAAGCAAATGCTCGCTATGTTGAAAAACTCGCTCTCTTCGGCAAAATTCGGGGAAGCGAAAATCATCGCGTCAAGCGGCAATATTTTCTTTGTCGATTTTATTTCCGCTGCCATTGACCAGCCTATATATAACGCAATGTTTTTCTTCTCGTTGGACGGGAAACAAGGTATCGGCAGTTGGAACTGTCTCGGTAAAGACAGATGGTATTGGGCGCCGATCTTCGAACACGCAATAAAAACTATGGAGTTTAACTAATAAAAGGAAATTCAGATATGGGAATGCTTAAAATAATAGAGTTGCACGCATTTGACGATGAAACGTTGGTGCAAAAGTTCGATATGAAAGACAACGTAATAAAAAAAGGGTCTTCGCTTACCGTGCGCGAAAGTCAAGTGGCTGTATTTTGCGACAAAGGTAAAACGGCGGATGTCTTCGGGGCGGGAACGTATAAACTCAACACCGACAGTTTGCCTGTTATAAGTAAGTTACTTGCCTGGAAATACGGATTTGAAACACCGTTCAAATCCGAGATTTATTTTGTTAACGTAAAGGAGATTACGGGAATACGGTGGGGAACGTCGAATCCCGTTCCCGTACAAACAGAATACGGAATTATAAGAATCAGAGGAAACGGAGCATATTCGTTCAAAATTACAGTTCCCGAATTGTTTCTTACGTCGGTCGCGGGTATGGCGGAATGCTACGAGACGAACAAGTTGAATAAAGCATTGCGGACTTTGCTGGTGGGAAGCATTTCGTCTGCGTTTGCGACTTGTAACGTAAGCCTTTCGGATATGACGTCCAAATATGCCGAATTGAGTGAGGAGGTGAAAAAATCCGTTGCGGCACGTTGCGGCGAACTCGGCGTCACACTGACCGCATTCGACATAGAGAATCTTTCCGTTCCGCCCGAGTTGGAAAAAGCCGTAGACGAAAACGCAAGACTTGGGCTTATGCGAAATAATGTTGACGTGTATGCTAAAATAGCGCAGGCAGACGCCTTAAAAGCGGCGGCAGGAAACGGGACGGCGGGGACGATTTTGGGCGTTGGCATCGGTAATGTGCTTGGCAAAGAAGTGATTTCGTCAAATACCGTGTCGCCGTCGGATATTTGCTCCGTATGCCGAAAACCTATTCAACCCGATAGCAAATTCTGCTCCGGATGCGGTAATCCCATTCACCAATTTTGCTCTAAGTGCGGAAAGCCGATTGTCGCAGGTGCAAACTTTTGTACCGAATGCGGGCAAAAGCTAAATTGATGATTTGGTATTATAAGTTATGTAATGGCTGTAAGATAAACAGTAATTTATCTTTGAAAATAATGTGTATTTAAAAAGCTCTCGAACGATATGTTCGAGAGCTTTTGTCCTCGCTTGAAAGTACAACTCTTAAAAATTTAGTTTTTTCATTCCCTATGGGAACTACGCTTGAGTCAACCGCTTGTTTTTTTTATTGACGATATGATACAATTATCTTACATTTGTAAAAAACATAAGGTCTGTATATATGAAAGTAAGATTAACAGCAATAATTTTATCGGTTTTTATCATTGCCGCGGTTTTTGCCGCATGCGGCAAAGCCGACGTAGGCGAAAAGCACGTTCAGGATTTGAATTACGAGGAAAGCACGGAGGAAATATCTAATCCCGACCAGGGATTTTACCGTCCTGTATATGTCAAAATCAACGAAAATGGAGCGACGTACAATAAGGGCGTTATAAATTCACAAACGCAGCTATATCATTTGCGTTGCGATATAAGCGCGTTTTCGGCGGCGGCAAATAACGTGGCAGACAAGTCGATAACAGATGATGCGCTGGAAGGGTTGGACGCGTTGCTTTCTTTCCTTAAAGAAAACGATAAAAATGCAATCGTGAGATTTGCTTACGACCCCGGTTATAACGGCAATGCCGATAAGGAGCCGGCTCTCGAAGTAATGCTGGGGCATGTGGAGAGTGTTTGTTCTGTGCTTAACCGTTATATAAATACGGTCACCGCTATTGAAACGGGGTTTATAGGCCCGTGGGGCGAAATGCATACGAGTGCGGCGGCAAATCCGGAGCATATAACACCGCTTATAAACGCTTTTTTAACCGTAGCATCCGAAATACCCGTGTTGGTGCGGACGCCTGAAATGATATACAACTATATTAACGTATCTGACGACAAGGTTGAAGAAATTTCAATATCGCCCGACGAAAAGGCTTACAGATTAGGCTTGTATAACGACGGATATCTGGGCTCCGAAAGTGATTTGGGTACTTACCGTAACAGAGAGCGCGATATAAATTTTTTAAGCGTCCAAAATGCTCATTTGCCGTTCGGCGGCGAAGTTGCCGTCCCCGACAGTCCGTTTCACAATATTGAAGCGTGTTTACCCGAAATGAATAAAATTCATTTAAGTTATCTGAATACAGAGTGGGATAACAGAGTAATCGAAAAGTGGAAAAACACCTTTTATACAGAAGTTTGCGGATTAGAAAAACAATATTACGGCAAAACCGCATTTACTTACATACAGAACCGTTTGGGATACAGATTTGTATTGAAAAACTCGGTATTTACTTATTCGTCCTCGTCTGAAAAGCTAAAGATCCGCCTTACTTTGCAAAACGCCGGATTTGGAAATTTAAACAGGAACAAGAGGGCAAAGCTGATATTTACCGACACTACCGGCGCGGCGGTGTATATTGCGGACCAAGGAGAAATTGCCGTAAAGAATGAGCTCGAATTCAACGTGGAACATGATCTTGAAAGCGGAAAATACGACGTTTATCTGCTTATTTACGGGGAAGAGTTGCAAAGCGTGCCTCTGTACTGTGTGAAATTTGCAAACGATGGGTTGTGGAACGACGATATCAAAGCCAATAAAATAGGCAGCTTTGAACACATTTCCGCTTAACGGTGGAATTAAACCATATTTATAAGCTCCCGGACAATTGACCGGGAGCCTTTTGTTATCGATTTAAACAATGGGAAGCGCGCTTTAATGGAAAGCCGTTTTTATTGTTCTTTTAAAACTTTCTTGATTTCGTCAACCGTTTCCGAAATTCTGTCGCTGAGAACCTGAGTTCCGCTTTCGAGTTTTTTAGTCAGTTTTACTCCGAGTTTTCTTGCGTTTTCGGCGAGCGGACTTATCTGTTCTCTGAGACCGCTTATGTCTTCCTGTGTCTTTTCTGTCAGTTTATGTAAGTCCTCTACGGCTTTGTTTTCCTCTGTTTCGGAGGAAGCTTTTATAAGACGTTTCACTATTTCCGAAAAAGTTTCGTATCTGTGTTTAAACTCGCTTATCTCGTAAGGGGAAATAACTTTGCATTTATTGAGTTCTTTGGTTTCTAATTTAATTAATTTAAGACATAATTTAAGAGCCTTTGCATTTTTTCGGTAACCCGCCGCAAGTCCTTCAAGCGTGAACATACGGCAGTGCAGTTTTAAAAGAACGTTTATTTCTTTTTCCATAAAATTTCACCTCGTATAATTAACTAACTATTATATAAACTCGTTGCGTACGGCGGTAAACAATTTTTACTGCAAATGTTCTAAAAAGAAGTTTTACGCAATAAGTTATTGTACACATAGTTTTTGCGGAGGCGGATATGGTTGATTACAACGTTTACGAGGACATTGCCAAAAGGAGCGGCGGAGATATTTATATAGGCGTGGTGGGACCCGTAAGGACGGGTAAATCTACGCTTATCAAAAAATTTATGACGGAGCTGGTTATTCCGAACGTCGCGGACGAGAATATTAAGAACGTTATGACGGACGAATTGCCGCAGTCGGCTTCGGGCAAAAGCATAATGACGACGGAACCTAAGTTCGTGCCTGCAAAGGCGGCTGAGGTCAGACTTGAAAACGCTTCGGCGAACGTAAGGCTTATCGACTGCGTAGGTTTCGTAACCGAAGGAGCGTACGGCTTCGAGGAGGACGGCAAACCTCGCTTGGTTAATACGCCGTGGAGCGAAAATCCGTTGCCTTTTACTCAGGCGGCGGCGCTCGGTACGGAAAAAGTTATTAAAGAACATTCCACCATAGGCATATGCGTGACGACGGACGGAAGCATATCCGATATCCCCAGAGAAGGATATTTGAAAGCCGAGGAGCGTACAATCGGAAGCCTCAAAGAAATAGGCAAACCGTTCGTTATAGTTCTCAACTGCGCCGAACCCGATTCGAAGTCCGCCCGCGCGTTGAAGTCCGAACTCGAATCTAAATACGATAATACGGTAATTTGCGTTAATTGCGAAAAAATAAAGGCAGACGGACTTATGAACATCTTAAAAGCCGTTCTTTTCGAATTCCCCGTTCTTTCGTTTGACGTAAAAATTCCCGAATGGATGCGTTATCTCGCGCCCGACACTTCGGCTATCGGCGAGCTTCTGGAAAGGGTGCGTTCGGTTGCGCCCGAAATTTGCAGAATGAAAGACTGTTCGGCGTTCGACGATATTTTCAAAGACTGCGGTTACTGGAAAGAAGATGCTTCAATCAATTTAAATCTTTCCGAAGGCAGAGCCGAGATTTGCGCTTCCGCAAAGGACGGAATATTCTTCGATATGCTTTCGGAAATAGCGGGAGAGGGTATTTCCGACGAATGTACGCTTATGCGTTACGTCCGCGGAACTTCGGAAGCCAAGCACAGTTACGATAAAATAAAGGATGCGTTCGAGTGCGCTAAGGTAAACGGTTACGGCATAGTTCAGCCCGACGATTCCGATATGAGTCTCGAACAGCCTAAGGTCGTGCGCCAGGGCGGAAGCGTAGGAATCAAACTTCGCGCCACCGCGCCGAGCTACCACATAGTGAAAATAGACGTAACCGGAGAAGTAAGTCCTATTATGGGCAGTGCGTCCCAGAGCGAAAGCATAGTTCAGGGAATGATGAACGGCTTTGAGAATAATCCCGACGGAATGTGGGATACGAATGTATTCGGCAAATCTTTAAGGGGTATGGTAAAAGAGGGACTTGCCGGAAAAGTTTCCTGTATGCACGACGATACTAAGGCTAAAATGCGCCGCGCTATTTCAAGAATAGTCAACGAGGGCAAAGGCGGAGTTATCTGCATAATACTTTAATCCGAATACAATATAAAGCGGAGCGCAAATTATTTGCGCTCCGCTCTCGGCTTATCGGTTTTTGCCGTCGCCGTCTTTTTTGAAATTTTCTTGTTCGGCGGTATCGCCGTCACTGTTTTTTATAATACTGTCGTTTTTAAGACTCATTATATATTTGTAGTACTGCTCGTCGGTGAGCTTTAAGATTTTTTTCTTCGCCATAAAATAACCTCCGTGCTTTTTATCTATTATGCGCGGCAGCGGGAAATTTTATACCGTTTATACTGCTCCGCAATAAATAAAATCTGCAATTTTTTATATCTGTCTTACCCTGATTACTCCGTCTATGGCGCGTATTTTTTCTATCGTTTCTGGCGCTGGCGCTTCATCCAGGTCGCAGATAAGATAAGCATATTCACCCTTAGACGCGTCCTGCATATTCGAGACGTTGATGCTTTGCGAAGATATTTCGGTAAGAATTTTAGTGAGCATTTCCTTGATGTTTTTATGGTGAACGCACAGCCGCGCCGCGCAGCTTCTCGGCATCGAAACCGCGGGATAGTTTACGCTGTTTTTAATATTTCCGTTTTCGATATAATCTGCGAGCTGGTTTGCTGCCATAACCGCGCAATAGTCTTCGGCTTCCGGAGTGCTTGCACCGAGGTGTGGAAGGCAGACGGCGTTTTTTGTTCCGATAAGTTTATCGTCGGGGAAGTCGGTTATGTATCTGGAAAGCTTTCCGTTTTCGAGAGCTTCTATGACGTCGTCTGTTGCGGCGAGTTCTCCGCGTGAGTTATTTATTATAACGGCGCCATCCTTCATTTTTGCTATCGATTTTTTATTTATCATACATTTTGTTTCAGCCGTGAGAGGAACGTGCAAGGTTATAAAATCAGATTTTCGGTATACGTCATCGCGTGAAGAAACAAGTTTGACATCGGAAGTAAGCGCGACTGCATTGGGTGTTGAGAGGAATGGGTCGAAACCGATTACGTTCATTTTAAGCGCTGCCGCAGAATTCGCCACCGCGACGCCTATCGCGCCGAGCCCGATGATTCCGAGCGTCTTGCCCGCAATCTCGCAACCGGCAAATTTTCCCTTGCCTTTTTCAACTAGTTTTGAAACATTTTCGCCTTCGCCTTTTAGAGTTTTAACCCAGTCGACGGCTTCGGTAATCTTTCTTCCGCCGAGAAACAGTTCGCATATGACTAGCTCTTTCACCGCGTTTGCATTAGCTCCCGGGGTGTTGAAAACCACTATTCCCTTTTCGGCATAAACGGCAGAGGGAATATTGTTTGTGCCCGCTCCCGCTCTCGCAACGGCAAGCAAGTTATCGTTGATTGCGTAGTCGTGCATGTGGGCGGAACGGACTATTATGCCGTCGGGGTTGTCGCAGTTTTCGTAAATTTCGTATCCTGTGAAAACTTCGTCGGCAAGCGGGCTTATGGAATTTAGCTTTAAAATTTTAATCATTGTTTATTCTCCGTTTCGAATTTTTTCATAAAGCTTATCAAAGCTTTCACTCCCTCGACGGGCATCGCGTTGTAAATTGACGCGCGCATACCCCCGACAGAACGATGACCTTTGAGGGAAACAAGCCCTGCTTGTTTTGCTTCTGAAATAAACTTCGCGTCGAGTTCCGCATTTCCTGTTACGAAAGGTACGTTCATTATCGAACGGAATTCGTGTTCGACATTGTTTTTGTAAAGCTCGGAATTGTCAATGAAATCATACAAAAGCCCGGCTTTGTATTCGTTGATTTCCTGAATAGCTTTAACTCCGCCCTTGTCTTTCAGCTCTTTTAAAACAAGACCGGCCATATATATAGAGAATGCGGGAGGGGTATTGTAAAGCGAACCGTTTTCGTCCTGCACTTTCCATTTAAGCATAGTGGGACATATTTTCAAAGGCTCCTGTATAAGCGAACGTTTCGCAATTACAATCGTGAGTCCAGCAGGCGCGAGGTTTTTCTGCGCGCCCGCATATATCGCGCCGAACTTTGAAACGTCTATCGTTCGTGAAAAAATTTCGGACGACATATCTGCGACTAACGGAGCTTTACAGTTCGGGTATTTAATGTATCTCGAACCGAAAATTGTATTGTTGGAAGTTATATGAACGTAGTCCGCCCCTTCCGTATATTCGAGTTTGTCGACATCGGGTATGTAAGAATAAAGCTTATCCGAGCTGTCTCCGATTTTTACCGCTTCGCCGTAAATCAGTCCTTCCTGCCAAGCCTTTTTAGCAAAATTACCGGTAACTATATAGTCGGCTTTTCCGTTGTGCATAAGATTTAACGGAACGGCGGCGAATTGGGTAGAAGCTCCGCCCTGTACGAAAATTATGCAGTAATCTTCCGGGACGCGCAAAAGTCCGCGGACGAGTGATTCGGTTTCCTTTACAACTGCTTCGAAAGCTTTATCCCTGTGCGAAATTTCCGTTACAGACATTCCCGTGCTGGCAAAGTCGAGAAATTCTTCGCGCGCTTTTTTCAATACTTCCGAAGAAATAGCGGAAGGACCTGCCGAAAAATTATATACTCTCATATTTAATCTCCTTAAAATATTCATTTATTCACAATTTATTCGCTAAATATTTATAATTATACATTATCGTGTGTATAAAAGCAAGCTTTTGAACGTCGAAAATTTTTATCTGAAATTCGCTTCACCCCATAATATTATGCGTGTAACGTAAAAATTTTTAAAAATTCGTCAAAAAAATTTGTTATTTATATTTACTTTTTATATATTTTGGTGTAAACTATATCATAGATATTTATCGTAATTATAAATTACATTCAGAGGTGCTATTATGGCGTACGGAAATAACGATATAGAATACGAAGCGGGAGCGCCGAAAAAAGCGGACGTGCTTATAAGAAGCACGCAGCATATTGCCGCCCGTCAGGACGAGCTGGCGGAGCAGACCAGACAGATAGCTTTGCGTCTGGACGAAGCAATCGAACGGTTTTCGCAGAACAGTCAGGATTCTTCGTATGTCGTTAAACAGAGCGGTGAAATTTTTACCCAACTTCAAGGTGAAAATTCCGCTCTCAAACAGGAGCTTTTATATCTCGCCAAACAGAGCGAGAATATTTACGCGGGGCTTGCGGAGAAGATTACGGAACTTTCCGAGCAGGCTAAGACCCGCGAGGACGCTCTGTCCGCGCTTTCGAATAAAATCAATGACGTTTCGGAACAGTCTGCGAAAAGCGGAGAAATTTATTCCGGAATAATAGACAGGCTTACCGAGCTCGCGGAACAGAATAAGCGCAATGAAAAGCTGTTTACCGAATTAAACGAAAAGCTCGAAAGTATTTCCGAACATACAAAGAAAAATGAAAAAGCTTACGGCGAGCTTTCAGATAGAATAGTCGTATCGGAAAAGGGTGAACCTGCCGAAGTCGGAAGTTCTCAGCTTCTTGAAAGAATTAATTATATATCCGAACAGCTCAGAAGAAGCGAGGGTGCGCATTCTATGCTCGCTGATAAATTCGAAATACTTTCTATGCGCGTCGAACAGTTCGGTTTCGAAAGCGCTAAAACCGCGCCTTCGTACAACAGACCCGTTCAGCCTGTCGCGTATCCCGCAGCCGTGCCTGCCGAGGTCAGAGCAGAAATAGACTATGATAAACTTGCCGAGAAAGTCGCCGAGCTCGTTTGTTCGCGAGAGGTTGTTTCTCCCGACTATATCGCATCAAAGGTAGCAGAGCAGGTTGTTATTCCCGAAGTTCAGACGGCTAACGTAAAAGTTTCCGTCGACACCCGCGACATAGCAAGACAGGTTGCCGAACTCATTGATGAAAAGACAGCCGCTCCCGCGGCACCCGTGACCGCGAACGTAAACCTCGACGAAGAAGGGCTTGCCGACAGGATAGCAAGAAAGATAGGCGGACTCAGAGCAGAAATCGCGCCTGTTTCTGCTGTTGCTGATATAGACGAGGAAGAACTCGCCGATAGAATAGCCAAGAAAGTCGGCGGTATGCGCGCATCAGTTTCCGCAGTTGATTATAATCTTGACGAGGACGAACTTGCGGACAGCATTGCGTTGAAAGTGGGCAGTCTTAAAGCAGAGGATTTCGAAATTCTCGTCGATGACGAAGGCTGTACTTCCATATCCAAGGAAATTGCGGACAATCTCGATTACAACGCGATTTCAAATATAATAGCTGACAAACTCCGCGACGCGCTTGATTTGGCTTCGGTCAACGCGCCCGATTACGAGGAAATGGCTGAACGCATAAGCGAAAAAATTACTGTGGCAGGCATCAACGAAGCGGCTATCGCCGACAAGGCTGCGGCGGCATTGTCAAACTACCTGCCTGAAATCGACACCGAAGAAATCGCAGATAAAGTTACTGGCGCTGTAATAGACGTTGTAAACGCTATGCCGCAGCCTTCCGTCGATACCGAAACGATATGCAACATAATTTCTGAAAGACTTATCGAATCTCAGGAAGACCACGATTATGACGTGGTTATCGACGACGACGGTATTTCCAGAATTACCGAACTCGTAAATGAAGAAATAGACAAAGGCACTGGAGCGCGCTTTGATAAAGTTGAAGAAGATTTGGCAAAACTTTGTGAAATGCTGACTTCGCGCCAAGAGGCCGAAACCGAAGTTACGGAAGAGAACGACGCAAACGAGCAGGTTGAGGAAGCTGTCGAAGAAACGGTATCGGATGATAAAAACGATTACAGCGGACTTACCGAAGTTATCGCGACAGAAATCGAGAAAGGCACTGGAGCGCGCTTCGATAAAGTCGAAGACGAAATCGCGAAACTTGCCGAACTTGTTTCAAGCGTCGTAACCGACGAGAGCGGCGAGTACGAAGAAGAATACGAGGATTACGAAGAGGACTACTCTGCGATTTCCGAAGTTATTGCAACCGAAATCGAAAAAGGAGTTTCCGTACGTCTTTCTGGCATAGAAGAGAACGTTGCCAAGATAACGGAATATCTTACCGCAGAAGAAACAGAAGAGGTTGAAGAAACCGAGGAGTACGCGGAAGATGAGGAAACGCAGGTTGAAGATTATGCCGAACTTTCCGAAGTTATTGCGGCGGAAATCGAAAAGGGAGTGAGCGCGCGCCTTGCGGGAGTTGAGGAGAATATCGCCAAAGTTGAAGAGGGTATTTGCAAACTCAACGAATATATTGTAACCGAACGCGAAAAAGAATGCGAAACTACCGATTACGTCGAAGATAGCGAATGTGTAAAAGTCGAAGATTATACCGCGCTTTCCGAAGTCATCGCGGCAGAAATCGAAAAGGGAGTTTCTGTCCGCCTTGCGGAAGTAGGAGAGAATATCGCCAGGGTCGAAGAGGGCGTTTCCAGAATCAATGAATATATAGTAAACGAACACGAAGAAGAAACGGAAGTTTCCGATTCCGGCGAAGATAAAGAACGTGTAAAAGTCGAAGATTATACCGCGCTTTCCGAAGCCGTTGCGGCAGAGGTTGAAAAGGGCGTCAGCACACGCCTTGCCGGCATAGAGGAGAATTTCAGCAAAGTCGAGGGCGGTCTTGAAAAGATTTCGGAGCATATCGCATCCGAACAGGTTCGTACAGCTAAGGGCGTTATCGCCCGCATAGCCGCGCTCGAAGAGCATATTGCGGGCGAGCAGGTTCGCACCGCAAAGGGTATTGTTTCCCGCATAGCGGTTGCGGAAGAAAATATCGGTAAAGCAGTTGAAGAAAATATTTCGAAAGTTGCGGAAAAATCGATTACAAATTCCGTTGACGACAAGATTGAAATCGTTGACGATTACGCGGCGTTATCCGCGATAGTCGCAACCGAAATCGAGAGAGGAATTTCTTTCCGCCTTGACGGTATTGAAGAAAATATAAATAAACTTTCGGAATTAGCCGAAAGCGTTCCCGAAACAAAAGAGGAAGACTCTCTCATTGGGAAAGTATGCGATGACGTCGCTGAAATAAAGGAAATGCTGGCTAACGGAGTAGTAGTTGCTTCCGAAACCGCCGTAGCGAACAATGCGCCGGTAATCGAGGAAGAAGCGGAGGAAGAAGAGCTTGTAACCGTAAGCGACGTTGTAAAAACCGAGGAAGATGAAGTTCCTGCCGTAGAACCCGCAACCGAAGCCGTTGAACGTGTCTCCGAACAGCCTTTGAAAGAAATAGTAAGAGAATCGAGGGAATACGTAAAAGAAAAGGAAACGGTAAGAGAAGTTCTCATACAGCCTGTAATCGTCAATCCTTACGGTGAACCTTTGAACGGTCAGCCCGTCAACACGCCGATAGAACCTGTTAATCAGCCTATTGACGTCGAAGAGGAAGAAGCCGAGGAAGAAGAATTCGAAGAGGATGAAGACGAAGAGGGTGAGGATGACGGTTTTTCAATCGACGTTCTCGATATGGACGCATTCTCTGACGATGAACTTATGCCCGGAGATTTATCCGATTACGCAGGCGGAGTCGACTTCGCAAATATGATGAAGTTCAAGCGCAGTTTCATTGCGAGAATAATTCAGAGCAACGACGAATACAAACAGTATTACGGAGAAGTCAAGCACGCTTTGCTTTCGTATAAAAAGGTAAATTCTAACGTTGCTTGGGGCGCAGAACGCTTTAACAAAGGCAGAGAAACAATCGCGAGATTGAAAATCCGCGGAAAGACGCTGTGCCTGTATCTTGCGCTCGACCCCAATAATTACAAAACTTCCGTATATCATCACCTCGACGTATCCGACAATAAGTCGGTAGCAGGTACTCCGATGATGGTTAAAATCAAAAGTAATTTAGGCGTAAGAAAGGCAAAGAGACTTATAGACGAAATGCTCAAATTGCGCAACGGCGAAAGAAAAGAAATACCCGAGCGCGACTATGCGGCTATGTATCCTTACGAAACCATTGAAGACCTTATCGAGGAAGGACTTGTAAAGGACGTAAGAAAGAAATAACGAAGGAAAATAAACTTTTGGGGGTTGATTTTTATCAACCCCCGTTTAATGTGATAACACGCAGTACATAAATTTATGGAGAATAAAAAATTGGAAAATCAGAACGAAAAGAAAACGAGGCGCGCGAATTTCAAATCAGTAAAGCGCATTGCTCGGACAGACGAAGATAAGAGTGTAAAGCCCGTTTTACAGTCGGATGAACGAAAACCTAAAAAGCCGCGCAAAGAATTGCTCAGAGGCAAGGAAATCAAGCGCGGAAAACCCGAACAGAGCGGAAACCAGCCCCGTAAAAATGCAAAGTTCAACAGACGCTCCGTCGGAAAATCGGTTAAAATAGTGTTTTTGGGCGGAGTTGGTGAAATCGGTAAAAATATGACCGCAATCGAGTGCGGCGAAGACATTATAATTATAGACGCTGGAGCTATATTCCCGACAGACGAAACCCCCGGCTTCGATTTGATAGTGCCGGATATAACTTATCTTCTCGAAAACAAAAAAAAGGTCCGCGGTTTGATTCTCACGCACGGACACGAGGACCATATCGGCGGAGTTCCGTATCTTTTAAAAGAACTCAAAGTTCCCGTCGCGGGTACGAAACTCACGCTTGCGCTTGTCGATAATAAATTGCGTGAACACCGTCTCAACGATACGAAATTAATTACGCTTAACCCCGGAGAACCGTTACAAATGGGCTGTTTCAAAATAAGACCCGTGAACGTCAACCACTCTATAGCGGGTTCTCTCGCGTTTGCGATTGAGACCCCTCAGGGCGTAATATTCCACAGCGGAGATTTTAAAATCGATTTAACGCCGGTTGCAGGCGAACCGATAGATTTGAAAACAATATCCGATATAGGTTCCGCTGGGGTACTTTTATATATGGGTGAAAGCACAAATATCGAACGTTCGGGGTTCACTATGAGTGAAACGGTCGTGGGCGCGACGCTGGACAGGCTATTCGCCGAGAATACCGAAAGACGGCTGATAATAGCCACTTTCGCTTCAAACGTACACCGTTTACAGCAGATAATCGATTTGGCGGTCAAGTATAAACGCAGGGTCGCGCTTTCAGGCAGAAGTATGCAAAACGTAATCGAAGCTGCTGAAAAGATAGGTGAAATAAATATTCCCGAAGGAGTATTCGTAGATATAGGGAAAATCAAAAACTTGCGCGACAGCGAAATACTCGTAATATCGACGGGCAGTCAGGGCGAACCTATGAGTGCGCTTACGCGTATGGCCAACGGCGACAGCTCCCAGGTTACCGTAGGCGCAAACGATACCGTTATTATTTCGGCTTCGCCTATCCCCGGCAACGAAAAATCCGTTTACAGAGTAATCAACAATCTTTACCGCAAGGGCGCCGATGTAGTTTATGAAAGTCTTGAAAATATTCACGTATCTGGTCACGCTTGTCAGGAAGAACATAAGATAATGCACAGCCTTTTGAAACCAAAATATTTCATACCCGTTCACGGCGAGTACAGGCATCTCAAAAAACATTTACAGCTTGCAAACCGTTTGGGTATGCAGGACAGCCGTATGCTCATTCCGGATATAGGCAACCGTGTGGAGGTTACATCGAAAGGAATCAAGCGTCTCGATAACGTGCAGGCGGGTTCACGGCTTATCGACGGAGAAGGTATTGAAGACGAGAAAGCGAGCGTAGTAATAGAGGACAGGCGTCAACTCTCCGAAGAGGGGCTTTTCATAATTTCGATAGCCGTATCGGGAGGGGAGGTCGTCGGCGAACCCGCGATAAACTCGCGCGGTTTCGTATTCGATTTTCACCGCGATTACAATAAAGAAATACGTGAAGTCATAGATCGCGCTATAGAAGGCTATGATTTGCAAAACGGTACAATAGACGAATTTAAACGGGTCATAAAGCGCAGCCTTCGCAACTATCTCATAAGAAAAACCAAACAGTCGCCGATGGTAGTTCCCGTCGTTGTCGAACTTTAAACCGCATATGTTCCGCAATTAATATGCGCTGCCGTTAAGCTTTACGGGTAAACTATGGAAAATTTCAATTACGCACACAACGATACTTCCGAAGGCGAACGGAAAACTCCGACAGCGGAATTAAACCGTCCCAAACTTTCGGAAAAAATAAAACAACTGCGCAAAGACGCATTTGTACGCAGAATACCTACCGCAGGCGATGAAACGCTTAAATTTTTGACGACCTTGCTTTCTGCCTTAAAACCCGAAAATATTTTAGAACTCGGCACGGCGGTCGGGATTTCGGGTTGCGTTATGCTCGATGTATGCAAAAGCGCGCGTCTGACCACGATTGAACGCAACGAAGATTTTTGTACCGAGGCAAAATCAAATTTTTCTTCTTTGGGATTTGAGAACCGCGTGAAAGTCATTTCGGGAGATGCGGGCGAAATAATATGGCAACTCGAAAGCGGTTTCGATTTTATATTTATCGACTGCGCGAAAGTTCAGTACATTAAATATCTTCCGAGGCTAAAACAGCTTTTAAAATGCGGCGGAATTCTGCTCGCCGACGACGTGCTTTTGTACGGCTGGCTCACGGGCGAAACCGAGATTCCCGAAAAGCGAAAAATGCTCGCTTTCCACGTTAAGGAATATATTGACGCGGTGACAAACGATAACGAACTTGAAACTACGATTTTAAATATAGGCGACGGCTTGGCATTCAGCGTGAAATTATAAAAACGCAGAAATTCATAACTTTACGGAAATTATATGAAATGTGAATTACTTGCTCCCGCGGGCAGCTTTTCAAAACTTAAAACAGCTTACTATTTCGGCGCGGATGCCGTTTATGCAGGCGGTAAAGAATTTTCTCTGCGCTCGTTCGCGGATAATTTTACGCGTGACGAACTTGCGGAAGCGGTACGCTTTGCTCACGCTCTCGGTAAAAAAGTATATATAACCGCAAACGTATTCGCCAAGAATTCGGACTTTGCAATGCTTTCGGACTACTTCGCGTATTTGCAGGAAATCGGCGCAGATGCCGCGATAGTTTCCGACAGTGGCGCGTTTTTCGTTGCTAGAAAATCCGCGCCGAATTTACAGTTGCACATATCTACACAGGCTAATCTGACGAATAAATATGCAGTTAAGTTTTGGCGCGATGCGGGTGCAAGCCGCGCTATTCTCGCGCGCGAGCTGTCTTTTGAAGAAATTTCTGAAATTCACGATTTCGTGCCCGAAATGGAACTAGAAGCTTTCGTTCACGGCGCAATGTGCATTTCTTATTCGGGCAGATGTCTTTTATCCGATTACCTCGCCTCGCGTCCTTCGAACAGAGGCGAATGCGTTCAGGCTTGCAGATGGAATTATCAGGTTCGCAAAAGCGACGCGCTTTCGGACAGCGGCTGGTTGGATATTCAGGAGGATGACAGAGGCACTTATATACTCAACAGTAAAGATCTGAATATGTGCGCACATCTTGAAAAATTACGGAAAGCGGGAATTTGTTCGTTGAAAATAGAGGGTAGAATGAAGTCCGAATATTATCTCGCAACCGTCATAAACGCTTATCGCAGAGCGCTTGACGGCGGATATAACGAAACAGTAGAACGAGAACTTTTAACCGCGGCTCACCGCGATTATACCACTGCCTACGCTCTCGGTGAAAACCATAAGACTGTAAATTACTCCGACAGTCAGGCAAAAGGCGACTGCGATTACATAGGCAACGTCAAAGCAAGCGAAAAAGGCTTTGTCTTCGTTGAGATGCGCGGACGGTTCAAAACCGGCGATAATCTCGAAGTCCTTTCGCCGTCGGAAAATTTCAATAAGAGTTTCAAAGTCTACGAGGCTTATACGAGCAAGGGCGAACAAGTGCACGATTGCAAACTTGTGCAGGAAATATATAAAATAAACTGCCCGTATAAATTAAACGAAGGCGACATACTGAGGCGCAGGAAATGAACTATAAAGTAAAAAATATTTACGGCAGAACGGGAACGGAAAAAATTTTTGTAAGCGTCCCGGGTTCTAAAAGCATAACCGCGCGTGCGCTTTTGATTTCCGCGATAGCGGACGGCGAAAGCGTTCTTAAAGGCGTTCAGTACTCGGACGATTGTCTTACGTTTCTTAACTGTTTAAAAACACTCGGCATAAACTGCACGGTTGATGGTACGACCGTAAAAATAATCGGCTGCGGCTGCAGGCTTAAAAGCAAACAAGCCGAAATAAACGTTGGAAGCGCGGGTACAGCTGCTCGCTTTTTGCTTGCGTTTCTTGCGTTTCAGGACGGCGAATATATACTCGACTGTTCCGAACAGATGAAAAACCGCCCGATAGCTCCGCTTATAAAAACATTAAAAAGTCTTGGCGCGAAATTTAAATTTTTCGGTAGGGAAAACGCATATCCGTTACAAATTTATGGAACGGCTTCTCCCGTGTGCGAAGCAGAGGTCGATATAAACGAAAGCAGTCAGTTTTTGTCCGCGCTATTGATTTCGTCAGTATGCGCCCGCAGACCGTTCAAAATCAAAATCGACGGCAGTCACGGTTTCGATTATGTAAATATGACCTGTAAAATGATGTCCGATTTCGGCGCAAGAGCAGAGCGTGCGGAAGATTGTTTTTTAGTTTCGGGCGGATATTCCGCGAACGAATACGAAATCGAACCCGACGTTTCCGCCGCTTGTTATTTTTACGCGATGAATAAAATCCTCGGAACGGATATTTCGGTTCGCGGCATAACTTCAGACAGTTTACAGGGCGATATAAAATTTATAGAAATTTTAAAAAACTTCGACGGCGGAAAAATCAATATGCGCGAATTTTCGGACCAAGCATTGACGCTGGCGGCTGTCGCGCCGTTTCTTGGCAGACCTACGCAAATTTACGGAGCGGAACATATCCGCAAACAGGAATGTGACAGAATATCTGCAATGGTTTCCAATCTTACCGCAATGGGCGTTAAGTGCGAAGAACGCTCGGACGGAGTCAAAATTTATCCTTCGAACCCGAAGCCTGCAAAAATAAACACGTTCGGTGACCACAGAGTTGCGATGAGTTTCGCGCTTACGGGTCTTCGCGCCGACGGGATAGAAATCGAGAATGCGGAAGTCTGTTCAAAAACGTTTAAAGAATATTTTACGGTATTGGACGAAGTGTGCGGAAAATTAACCGAAAAATAATATTTATAATCTCGGCTTTTTTTTAACGCATATGTTGTTTATAAGTGTATATAATAAATTATTTTGTAGTATATCTCAGTGAAAGGGTTTAATTAAATTTTTTTACGGAGGTGTACTGTGAAATACGGATAGAAAGTTTATGTTTAACGGCTCGTCGCAACAAATTCAGTAAAAAAAATCAAAAGGGGAAAATTATGAAAAACACAACTACTAAAAGATTGTTTTATGCATTAATCGCATCGCTGTTTATACTTTTAAGCGCGGTGATTTCTCTGTCGGCGTACAAGCCCGTCAGCGCGAGCGCGGAAACGGTAGTGCCCTACGCCGCGCCGCCACATCTCGGCATTAAATTGGAGGGAAAATCGGGCAGTACATTGCGCTTTACGGTTACTAATCCCACTGATTATTATATTGAAATGGAATATAATACGAATACCTGCAACAGCGCACACGCAAAAGAATGGGTAGACCTTGAAAATTTAACGACGATAAATATTGCGCCGAATGGCAGCGCTACTGCGTATGTTACAATGGTAGGTACCGTCCGTTGCGTTGCTTTCAGCTATGTTGCGAAGGATTTTGACCAAAGAATGATTGTCTATGCTACCGATTATAATTCGAGCAAAAAGACGATAAGCCTGCTGTATACCTCTGTAGTTCATTTCAGCGACTGTCTCAAAGTGCAAGTTGCGGGCACGGGTTGGAAAATCAATGTATTCAATCCTACCGATAAAGCAGTGCAAATAGAATATAATAAAAAGATGTGTTTTAAAGAACACGCGGCAAATTGGAATTTAGAAAAACTTAAAGATTTATATACAGAATCGGATTATCTTCCCGCAGGTGTCTCTACGCAGATAACAATCAGTACTAACGGCACCGCAACTGCGATAGCTGTAAGTTATATAAATAAAGAGGAAAATAAAAGATACATAACTTACGCATACAATTTGAGTACTTCAAAATCTATAACCGTTAAGACCAACGTAATACCGGTATAAGGAAATAATCGATGTTAAAGGCAGTAAATCTTACAAAAATATACAGAGCGAAAAAGGGAGTTGAGACCGTCGCTTTGGATAACGTAAATTTAAGCTTCGGCGAAAGCGGTATGGTGTTCATACTCGGCAAAAGCGGAAGCGGAAAGAGTACGCTTCTCAACTTGTTGGGCGGATTAATCCGCCCGACAAGCGGAGACGTGTACATAAACGGCAGAGCGGGGAAAACGTTTAAAGACGGCGAGCTCTCCGCCTACCGCAATTCCGCGGTTGGGTTTGTCTTTCAGGAATACAATCTCATAGAGAATTACACGGTAGGAACTAATATTAAACTCGCGCTCGAATTGCAGGGCAAAAAAGCCGACAGAGAATGTATAGACGAACTGCTTTTAAAGACGGGACTTACGGAAAGCAACGGCGAAACTTTTTACGGCAGATACGTGCACGAGCTGTCGGGAGGACAGAAACAGCGCGTAGCGGTTGCGCGCGCGCTTATAAAGGAACCCGAAATAATTTTTGCCGACGAGCCTACCGGCGCGCTCGATTCGGAAACGGGCGAAGAACTGTATGAATTGCTCAAAGAGCTTTCGGGCGAAAGACTTATAATCGTTGTTACTCACGACGAGGAGAGCGCAAGAAAGTACGGCGACAGAATAATAGAGTTAGATGACGGAAAGATAATAGGCGACAGCGCGCCGTACGAGCATACAAGCTATACGGAAGGAAGCGGAAAAACCTATGAAAAGAGCAGTATACCCGTAAAATACGCTTTTCTGACGGGTGTAAAAAGTCTTGTAAAAAGTCCTTTCAGACTTAGCGTCTCGTTAATTCTTACCTTTATATCACTCGTCATTTTAGGTTTTATGCTTTCCGTTAATTTTTGCGACGTTGTTGAGGCTGACCTTAAAACTATGCGCTCGCAGAATATAACAACGGTCAGAGTCGAAAAAAGGTACTTAAACGAAGAACAGCGTAGTTATCTTTCGGAATATTTAGACGGCAGAGGGTACGGTTTATATGAAAGCGGTGGCTATAGCACTGCCACGTCTTTATCGGAAAGTTTATTCAAAGATGTCAATCTTGGAACTTACGAGGACCGGTGTAATCCATACGACAGTATATGCAAAGGTGTAAGAGGCGAAGAAGGTTTTGTGGAAGTTGACGCGGAAAACGGAGAAAAAGACTTGGGACTTTCGCCCGACGAACGTTTTGCGGACAAAAGCCTTTGTAGGCTTCCGCGCAATTTGAATGAGATTGCCATAACCGACGTACGGCTCGATTTGTATATTAAATTCGGTTACCAAACGGACGGAGGGGAGCTTATAAAAATCACAAAGCCCGACGATATGATAGGCAGAACTATGGACGGGTATACCGTGTGCGGCGTATATTCCACGGAAGTGGACAGAGAACTTTTTAAACAGTTCGACAAAGATTATTACGGTATGACGAATGAAGAGATAGAGAAGTTTAAGTATGATACTATCAAAGGGTTAAGAGGCACCTATTACAATCTTAATAGGCAGATGAACACTTACAGAAACGGCGTAGAGTACAGCTTACTTGCTAAGATTTTCGTAGGCAAGGGTTTTATTAAAAATTTTTACGACGAGTATATCAAATCCAGAGAATACGACGAGAATAATTTAAGTATTTTTTTCAAACTGAGCGGAGATTATGAAAAAGATTACGAACTCTTAAAAAAAATAGAGAGTTGCAATGTGTATGTGCCGAGTTACGTGGAGGGTTTTCCCGGAAAATGGTATACATATGACGGTTACAATTCGTTCGTGTCTCACTTTTCAAGGTATCCGATTAATTTTTGGGAATACTTAGATACCCATTATGCGTTAATACCTTCGTGCGCGCTTGCAGTGCTGGTGACGCTCAACTTTTTACTTGTCAGCGTGGATATGCGCAACAGGGAGCTTAAAATACTGCGTTCGCTCGGGGCTGGTAAAAATTGCGTAAGGTTTATATGTCTGGTTGAAGGGTTAATATTATCGCTGGTGAATTTCGTTTTGTCCGTAGCGGGGATATTTATAGCCTGTGCGGTAATGAACGCAATTTACTATGCGCAGGTGTTTACGGTGAATATAGCGATTGTCGGGATTCTGTTCGGCGCGAGCGCCGTGCTTTCGTTGTTGTCGGCGCTGTTCGCTTCGCTGTTCGTAACGGGCAAGAAACGGTAAAGGAGATTAGCGTGATTACCGTTGAAAAGCTTACAAAGGTATATAAGACTAAACGCGGAGTAAAGACCGTTGCTCTGGATAATGTGAATTTAAGCTTCGGCGAAAGCGGGTTGGTGTTTATACTCGGCAAAAGCGGAAGCGGTAAAACCACGCTTTTGAATTTATTGGGCGGACTTGACTGTCCGACTTCTGGAACAGTTGCCGTCGACGGTAAAGTAATCGATAACTCTAAGCAAAAACAATTGGACGAGTACCGCAATAAATATATCGGATTCGTGTTTCAGGAATACAATCTTATTTCAGAATATACTGTTGCCCAAAATATCGCCCTTGCTCTCGAACTGCAAAACGGCAGAGACGGCGGGCGGGTAGACGAGGTTTTGCGTAAAGTCGATTTAGTCGGTCGGGACGGGAATACTCTCGGTGACAGAAAGGTTGCCGAACTGTCGGGAGGACAGAAACAGCGCGTTGCGATTGCGCGCGCGCTCGTTAAAGATACCGCAGTAATTTTAGCCGACGAGCCGACGGGCGCGCTCGATACCGTGACGGGAAGACAGCTCTACGAATTATTGAAACAGCTCTCTAAAGAAAGGCTCGTAATCGTGGTAACGCACGATAAAAACAGCGCGCGCGAGTTCGGTGACAGAATTATAGAGATTGCCGACGGTAAAGTAATCAACGACGATAACCGTTTACAGAGCGTGGAAACCGTTTCGTCCGAAAAAACCGTCGTTTCGGACGGGAAAAGCGGTCTGCCTGTAAAGAGAGCGTTTCTTATGGGGCTTGCGGGACTTAAAAGTAACATATTAAGGCTCGTGCTCTCAATCGTACTGTGCGTAATAAGCTTTGCGGGGTTCGGTTTTTCGCTCACCGCGCTGAACGCCGACAATTATTCCGCGGAACTTGCGTCTATGAGTTCGAAGAATATGCACTGCGCGATTTTAAAGAGCGAAAACAAGAAATACGAAAGAACAAACAATAATTTATTGGTTGAAGTAAGAAAGCCTTTTACGCGCTTTCAATTGGATACAATCGCTGAATACGGCAACGGCGCTCCCGTAAAAATTACCGAAAACGAAGATTCCGTTATGGCTTATTTGGGAATTACTGGTGACGAGGGCGAAAGCGAAGAACTCAATTCGCTTTATTACAACATTATGTTCAGCGAATCGGGCTTGATTGAATTGAATCCGGAAACGGGTTTAAAGGACGCAAAACTCAAAGCAGACCGCCGTTTTAAAAATAAAGAACTTTGCAGGCTTCCTGAAAATAAGGACGAGATTGCGATAACGGATTTACACGCGGACGCTTTTATCGAGTTCGGGTATCTCGGAGACGACGATGAAACTATTTGCAAAATAAACACTCCGGACGACCTTATCGGAAAGAAGATAGGTTTTAAGACTATCTGCGGAGTATTCTCCACGGAAATAGATAAGGAATATTTTTACGAAAACAGAGATAAAGTCGCGCTCACGGAAGAAGATTCGTATATGCGCAAATACTTTTCGGGCGCGGCGAAGTCGATAATTACTTATTCATTCGGTTACTGCGGAGAATTCGAATATGAAAGCGAAGTTTCGGACGTTTTAATCAGAATTAACGGTTCGGCGTCTGAAACTAAAAAATTCTTTAAAAAACTCGGATATGAAGACGGCGATTTGACTTGCGGCGTGAATATAGTGACGGTATTTTCCGCTTTCTTATTGGAAGAGTCGGTTATGGATATTATATCCAAGGCGGGTATTATATCTTCGGTTGTTCTCGTTATTACGTCGGTTTTGATACTTATGAACTTTTTATCCGTCAACTTTCAATACCGACAGCGGACGCTCGGTATTCTGCGCGCGTTGGGCGCGAGCAAGACGGATATAACCGCTGTTTGTTTGTGGGAAAGTTTTATAATCACCGCGATAAATTTTGTGCTTTCGCTGATAATTATTTTAACGGTCTGCTTATGCGTCAATCACGCGATGTTTGTTTCAGTATTTAATTTCGGTATTCTGCAATTTGCAATACTTGCTTCCCTGTGTTTCGCGGTTTCTGCCGTAGCGACTGTTATACCTGCCGTGAAACTATTGAAAAAGAGTCCTGTCGACATAATTAAAAGCTGTAATTGATTTAAAAAATTCAAGGCGGGGAAGTGCTTCCCCGCCTTGAATTTTTTAAATCCGCAACGTACAGACACTGAAAAAGACGATAAGTTTAAATTATGTACCGCATAATTATTTGCAATAGATAATGTGCTTTAATTAATTTGACAGTTTATTAAAAATTTCATATACTTTAAAGGTAGAAGCGCGCAGCGACGCGCATTAAAATCTTAGGAGAAAATTTATGAATCTTCCTGAAATATTCGGCGAAAACGTATTCAGTGATTCCGTTCAGAAAGATACTCTTCCGAGCGAGGTTTACAAAGCTTTGAGAGCGACTATCGACGCGGGCAAAACTCTTGACGTGTCTATCGCGGGTACGGTCGCATCGTCGATGAAAAAATGGGCCATATCGAAAGGCGCGACGCATTATACCCATTGGTTCCAGCCATTGACGGGGCTTACGGCTGAAAAACACGACAGCTTTATCGAACCCGAGGGAGATAAGGTCATAATGCGCCTTACTGGTAAAAGTCTTATAATAGGCGAATCGGATGCGTCGAGTTTTCCTTCGGGCGGTTCGAGAGCTACGTATATGGCGAGGGGGTATACGGCTTGGGACCCCACGTCGCCCGCGTTCGTAAAGGAAGGGACTTTATACATACCGACGGTGTTTGTATCCTATACGGGCGAAACTTTGGATAAAAAAGCTCCGCTTCTCAGGTCTATGAACGCGATTGACAAACAGGCCAAGAGAATTTTGAAACTGTTCGGGGTCGATTGTAAAAAGGTTTCCACGACTGTGGGACCCGAACAGGAATATTTTCTCATATCCGAAGAGGAATACTTAAAGCGCAAAGACCTCCGTCTTACGGGCAGAACTCTTTTCGGCGCTCCCGCGGCGAGAGGACAGGAACTCGAAGACCATTATTTCGGAGTAATCAAAACCAAGGTCGGCGAATTTATGCGCGATTTGGATAAAGAGCTTTGGAGCTACGGAATATTTTCCAAGACCAAGCATAACGAAGTTGCGCCAGCGCAACACGAAATGGCGCCGGTGTTCTCTACTACGAATGTCGCGGTCGATACGAATATGCTTACAATGGAGCTTATGAAAAAGGTTGCGAAAAGACACGGACTTGTATGTCTTTTGCACGAAAAACCTTTTGAGGGTGTGAACGGAAGCGGAAAGCACAATAACTGGTCAATGTCGACAGATAAAGGTTTAAATCTTTTAAACCCCGGTGAAACTCCCGAAAATAATACGCTTTTTAAACTCGTTCTCGCCGCCGTAATCAAAGCGGTAGACGATTATCAGGGCATTTTAAGAGCTTCGGTCGCGTCCGCGGGCAACGACCACAGGCTCGGCGCGGACGAGGCCCCGCCCGCTGTTATTTCCGTGTATCTCGGTGACCAGCTCGGCGCGCTTGTGGACAGTATAGTGAAGGGCGGCAACTACGTGCCGGAAAAGACGGGAAGCGGTTCGATAGGTGTTCCGGAAAGCCCAATATTTCCCAAAGACGCAACCGACAGAAACAGGACTTCGCCTTTTGCTTTTACGGGAAATAAATTCGAGTTCAGAATGCTCGGTTCGCAGGCAAACGTTGCGGACGCTAATATTTGCCTTAATACAATCGTTGCGGACGCGTTCGAACAGTTCGCAGACGAGCTCGAAGGTAAAAAGGATATAGATAAAGCCGCCGCCGCGGTAATCGAAAGAGAACTTAAAAAGCATTACCGCATAATTTACAATCTAGACGGTTACGGACCCGAATGGGAACCGGAAGCCGCAAAACGCGGACTTCTCAACAATAAAAACACCGCGGATGCGGTGCCCGTCTGCTATGAAGATAAAAACGTGGAAGTTTATGTGCGTCAGGGTGTATTCACTAAAGCCGAAGCGAAAGCAAGAGCGGATATAAGGCTTGAAAATTATATTAAGAATATCAATATAGAGGCTTTGACTATGATTGAAATGGCAAAGCGCGATATAATTCCCGCCGTTTCCGATTTTGTTTCGGTCCTCTGCCAAAACGTCGTTTCCAAACAGTCCGTATGCGAAAATCTGCCTTGCAGGGCGGAAAAACAACTCATCGAAAGACTTTCGGAATTAAACGACAAGACGAGCGAAGCGGTAGCAAAACTCGAAAGTGATTTGAAGTCCGTAAACAAAGACGAGGTTCTTTCTGCTTCACAGGCTATGGCGCACCGTATAATTCCCGATATGGAAACTGTTAGAAAGTTTGCAGATGAAATGGAAACTCTGACGTCGTCCGATTATTGGCCTTACCCGACGTATTTCGATATTCTGTACGGCGTTAACTGAATAAACGAGAATTTAAAGTCCGCCGCCGTTCGGCGGGCTTTTGTGTTACCCGTACATTAAATCAATTTACAAAATAAAATTAAAGTGATATACTTTATCGGTATTTTACGGAGTCGATATGAAAGAGAAAGTAAAGAAATATTTACAGGCATTTGCCGACAACGGGGTAAATCTCGTACTGATAAGCTTGCTTACGGGCATATTCGCGGGCGCGGTAGTTACGTTTTATAACATTTTAATGTCGCTCGGCGAGGAAACTTCAATCGATTTGTATATGCTCGTGCGGGAAAACCCCGCATTTATTCCTTTGCTTTTTGCGGGACTTGCGGCGGGTTCGCTCGTCATCGGCACCGTTGCGAAATTTGTGCCTATGGTGCGCGGAAGCGGTATTCCTCAAATCGAGGGCGCGGCGCGCGGCAAGGTGCGTTTCAACTGGTATGTGACAATGTGTTCTATGTTTGCGGCTTCGCTCGCTTGCGTGTTCATGGGCTATCCTGCGGGTGCGGAGGGACCTTCGCTCGAAATCGGCGGTTGCGCGGGTGGTGCGGTAGGAACGGTTTTAAAACGCAACCAGATGGTAAAAAGATTGCAGATTGCAAGCGGAGCGAGCGCGGGTTTAGCTGTTGCGTTCAATGCGCCGGTTACGGGTCTGGTGTTTGCTATGGAAGAAGCTTTCCGCTCGTTCTCGCCGCAGGTTTTCGTATGCGCGGCATTAAGCGTGGTTTCTTCTCTGTTTACGCGCAACGCTCTGCGCTACGGTATTCTCGGCAAAGATAAAGTAGGTTTCACGTTCAAAGATTTTGCGTTCAGTTTTTCTTTTAACGGCGACGGGGCGATTTTCTGCCTTTGGGTAGTTCTTGCCGCGATAATCGTTGCGATTATAGGAGTAGGTTTTTATTATTCGGTATTTGCTACTAAAAAACTGTTTAAAAAGATAACGTTTTTAAAGGGCGTCGGAAAGTATATGATACCTTTTCTGATTGCGGGTGCATTCGGGCTTATAACCGTATATTCGCTCGGCGGCGGACACGATTTTATACAATCTCTTGCAACGGGAAGTTCGGGATTGAGCTCGGGAAAAATCGAAGTCGAACGCATATTCGGAATAAGCGTACTTGCTACGCTGTTTATCGTATTTATTATAAGGTTCATAACGAGCGCGCTTTCTATGGGCTGCGGCGTGCCCTGCGGTGTATTTATTCCTATGCTTGCGATAGGCGCGGGAATAGGCGCAATTCTTTCTGTGCTGTTCCAGAAAGCAGGAATGAATCCCGTTTTCAGCGACTATCTCGTTATAATATGTATGGCGACGTTCTTTACTTGCGTTGTGAAAGCGCCCGTAACGGGCATAGTCATGGTATTCGAACTTACGGGACAGTTTTCGAATTTTTTACCTGCGCTTATAGGAATTGTGATAGGCTATCTTGTAGGTTTGCTTTTCAGAACCGATGCGATTTACGAGAAGAATCTCGAACAGTATATAAAAGACAACAAACTCTACGAGAACTTCAAAAAGGAGCGAGTCCGCCTGTTTATCCGCGAACATTCCAAAGCCGACGGAAAAGCGGTGCGCGCGATTGTATGGCCGTCTAACGGTCTTGTGGTCGAACTGATACACGAGGACGGTACGCAGACGGTTCCAGACGGTGAAACCGTTCTTCGCGCGGGACAGGAAATTGTGTTCGAGTGCGAAACGGACGATTTGGACGAGTTAATGGAATATCTGTGCGGTATAACGGGCAGGCAGGAATAACGCTTGACTATTGTGATAAGATAAACTATAATATTTAAGTACGATTTGCAAATAAACCGCAAGGGAGAAATATATGCTTACAAGTATCTGTGGAATTAACTGGGGCGACGAAGGCAAGGGCAGAATGGTTGACCTGCTTTCACGCGATTTCGACGTCGTTTGCCGTTATCAAGGCGGCAATAACGCGGGACATACGGTGATTAACGACAGAGGAAAATTTATTTTAAATCTGCTTCCGTCGGGTATTCTTCGCGACGATGTTGTGAACATTATGGGACCGGGTATGGTTATCGATTTAAAACACCTTTGCGGCGAAATCGAAAAACTGCGCGAGGGCGGAATCGCAATCTCGCCGGAGAACCTTAAAATCAGCGACAAAGCTATTATAACTATGCCCTACAACGTATTGCAGGACGTAATGGAAGAGGATAGACTTACGAAAGCGACAGGCAAACCCTACGGTTCGACCCGCCGTGGCATCGCTCCCGTCTATGCGGATAAATATATGAAAAAGGCGTTCCGTATGGGAGAGCTCTTGAATACGCAGCTTTTATATAAGCGTCTTCCCGATATAGTCGCCTGGAAAAATATGACTATTAAAGCTTACGGCTTCGAACCCGTAACTGTCGAGGAAATGATAGAATATTTCGAAACTTACGGAAAACCTCTTGCGGATTATGTTACCGATACGGGACTTTATCTTAATGCGGCAAATTCGGCGGGTAAGAATATTATGTTCGAAGCCCAGCTCGGCGCACTCCGCGACATTGATTACGGCATAGTTCCCTACACATCTTCATCATCGACCATAGCGGCATATGCTCCGATAGGTGCGGGCGTTCCGAATTTAAAACTCGATAATTCAATAGGAATAATGAAAGCTTATTCGAGCTGTGTCGGCGCAGGACCTTTTACTTGTGAATACTTCGGTGAAAAGGCGGAGAAACTGCGCGAACTCGGCGGTGAATACGGCGCGGCTACCGGAAGACCGAGAAGAGTGGGACCTTTCGACGTCGTAGCTTCTCGCTACGGCATACGCTGTCAGGGCGCGGATGAAATCGCGCTCACTAAACTCGACGTTTTGGACGGCTTCGATGAAATAGAAATCTGTACACACTACATACTTGACGGCAAAAGAATAGACGAGTTTCCTTTCACGGACGTACTCGACGAGTGTAAACCCGTATTCGAAAAAGTAAAGGGCTGGCACTGCGATTTATCAGGTTGCAGAAAAGCGGAGGACTTGCCCAAAGAAGCTCTCGATTATATCCGTCTTTTGGAAAAACTTTGCGGATGTAAAATTAAGTACGTGTCCGTCGGAGCAGAGCGTGACGCATATGTCAAAATGTATTGATATTAAAAGCCGTGCGGTTTAAATGAAATGCACCCCAAAAGTTAGACAAACTAATGGAGGTGCATATTTTTTATGAGAAAGAAAGGAACAAAGAACCACAATTATAGCGCGGAGTTCAAAATAT
>CAJTNY010000021.1 GCA_910577875.1 uncultured Christensenella sp. | reverse complement strand
GGAGAAAGAGGTTGAAAGCAATAAATCAAAATTGTATTATGCTTGTTGCCCATATTGTAAAACCGTACTTGTGCAAGCGCAAAACGGTATGGACGGCTACATAAAATGCCCGAAATGCGATAACTACATACATATCATAATTCGCAACGGTACAGTAACGGTCAAAACAAAATCATAAATACGGAACGCTCGGACACGGGCGTTCTTTTTTTATAAAATAAGTCTTTAATCGACAATGCCTATTATTTTTCATTTTCGTAGTTTTGTTACACTCTGCATAGGCGCATATTCTGCGTTAAGCATAGGCTTTTCCTCAATGGGAAACTGTCGCGCCCGAACGAAACAAAATACTGTTTTAGAGTTGTAATCTGAAAAAAGATAAGAACCGAAACGGAGCAATACCGCCTTAAAAGGGTTGCTTTCGTTCGGTCTTTTTTATTTATGGGCTATTGCACCCCGCTGGCGTATTGCACGCTGTCGGGGCTTTTTCTTTATACGGCGAAAACCGCCGATAGCGATTTTTCAAAACAAAAATCAAAATCGGAGGGTTTTCAAAATGCAAAAAATCAAATACGAATTTGTGGACGGAACGACAAGCGAAATCGAGGTAACGGACGAATTATACGCTCTGCACTTGGAATTAGTACAAGAGGAAAAGCGCAACCATTGGCGGGAAACGCGGCGGCATATATCGCTTTACTACCTATTGGAAAACGGCGTTGACTTTACAGACAATGCCGCCGATTCTTTCGCCGCCGTTGAGTTGCGCGAGAACGAGGAACGAATACATAACGCCATAAATCAATTAACGGACAAGCAACGAGAATTGGCGCAAAAAGTATTTTTCGAGGGTATGACCTTAACCGACATAGCAAAGGAAAAAGGAGTATCGCAACCCGCTATCACTCAACAACTTGCGACCGTGATAAAAAAATTAAAAAAACTTTTACAAAAAACCTTATAGTTGCCCCATTCTCGTGCTTATAGGTAGAGGCAAAAACAAGCCTACTACAAAACGGGAGCGTGAAAAAATGATAGTCAAAAAGGAACTACTGCAAGCCTATTTATGCAATCACGGTATAACGGCGGCAACATTGGCGCGTGAAATGGGCGTTGACGAAAACGAGGTTGAAACGCTGTTAAACGGCGGCGCGGTAAACGAGGCGACGGCGCGGCGTTTTATCTACTACTTAGGCGCGGACGAGGCTGGAAAACTTATTGATTGGGCGGCAATAGGCAAACAAAACCCGCTTTCGGACAAGGGCTGACTGCCTCTGAAAATTTAGCAAGGAGGAACTATGAAACTAATCAAGACGATAGCGAACTGCTGTTTAGTGTTTATAACCGTGATAGCCGTTTGCGTTATTATCGCGTTCGTTTACTATCACTATTTTGTGAAAGATACGACGATAGGCGTGAACAATATCAACGACCAGTTAGCCGTAGACATTAAGAAAGACGACGAACTGACGGACGAGGAAAAAGACATTTTCGAGGAACGGTGGTTTATGGAAGCAAACTACTATTCCAACGACAAGAACAACGGCGTACAACTGCAAGAATTAAAGTACAACTATTTCACGGGCTACAACCTAACGCAAGACCAGTACCGCTCAACGGGTATGCAATTTTTAGGCGATTTCAGAACGTACACGCAAGAGGTACACAAGGAAAGCGAGGCAAACGAGCGCGTACTCTCTGAATTTTACTACTACGATACGACGAACGGCATAAATTGGAGCGGTTTCAAAGGACAATACGGGAGCGTTTCAACGGTGCTAAACCGTAACCAGCAATTTATTATCAAGATAGACAACCGCCCCTTTTCCATTCAGTTAGACGGCAAATACGACACATACGGCAGACTGTGGGGCTTTTTATGGACGGTCAAACAAAGCACAACGTATTTCGATTACGGCGACGTGTTCGACGCGGTTTTCTCGGCTATAAAGTCGAACGACAAAGGCTACGGCGACTACTACATTACGCTTGATTTATCGCAATACTTTTCTATCAGAGAATACGACGGCACGAGCGGCAAATTCAAGGCGGACGACGTAACCGACATAATCAAAAATTACGCCGTGCTGAAATTCCACTACGACGAAAACGGAGCGCGTAACAGTACGCAAAGCATATTCGGCTCTATCGAGTGCAACCCGAAATACGACACCAGCGACGAGCATATAGACACTACCTATTGGCAAGAACGTATGACTTACACGCTGACCTACACAAGCAAGTTGAACGGCGCGGAATTGTTTACTTACCGATACAGCGAGATATACGACGGGTATTTTGTTTCGCTGTCTATGGACGGCAAAAAACTGTTTGCAGATATGCCGCGAGCAAAAGTCAATATCACGCTGGACTTACAGTCCGAATATTTGGCGGCAAAAGAAATCAAGGTTGTAGGTCTTGACTATAACGCTTTCGACGGGCTGGAAATCGACACGCTTACTATCAAAGGCAACGCACGAACATTTTACTTGCTGGAAAAATCGCTGAACGATACGCAGTTAAAAACATTAAAACATAGTCGCGGTATTGTGCTGGACGGAACGGCAAACGCAATAAACAACGAATACAGCGAGGTGCTTATATGAAAAAAATCATAGGTATGGTTATTCTCTATCTGCTGGCGTTCGTCATAATCGTTGCCGCCGTGTTCTGCGGGATTCGGTTGTATAAAGAAATCAAGGCTGAAAGTTATATTAACGGCTCAATAGATATAAGCAACCGATTCACGCAAGAAAGTTTTAACTATTCGTCTACAAGCGTGGTATTCTATCACGATTTATACGACGACACCGACACATACGCATTTGAAAAGGATTTGCTCAAAGTCGAGAATTTTGACGGTAAGAAAAAGACCTATCAGGTTATACTCAACGATTACGTTTTGCTGAATACGGAAATAAACGCCGGCTCTGTGTTCGCAACTGTAAATATGGACTTTTACGATACGAACGGCAACGTAATAAACAGCGCGGTTATGAGAATATCGGTCAAGTTTTTGAGCAACAAAACGACTTTAACGCTTGCGACGACGGGTAAAGAAAACGCAAGTTTTCTCGAACAGTATTTTGCGGACAACGGCATACGCCTACGCATTATAGAAATTTTATAAGGAGCGAACAATGTCAACAACGAAAAAAGTATTAACAATCATATTCAGTATTCTCATAATCGGCATTTTCGCGTTTCTACTTACTTGGGGCATTATAAATTGGTCGAAGGTCAAGGACGGAATGGCGGGCAACGGTCTATATACGCAAGAGGACGTGCAAAAATCTTACGAGGACGGCTATTCCACCGCTCTCAAAGACAAGGACGAATACGACAAACTAATCAACAGTTACCGCGACACGATAACCACGCAAAACGATTTAATATCGCAGTATACGAGCGAGGCAACCGCCCTCAACAATTCCATAAAGGACTATCAAGGGCAAGTCGCTACGTTAAACGAGCAACGCGCCGCGCTGGAAACACAGATTGAAACGCTGAACACAATCAAGGCAAGCAACGAAATTACCATAACGGAATTGAACGGGCAAATTGCCGAACTGTCAACGCAGATACTTACGCTGCAAGGCAATAAGGACGAGAACGAACGGCAAATCGCCGCGCTTACGGAGCAATTAACGAACTTGCAAAATCTCAATACGCAGTTACAAGAAAACAACGCTCTGAACGCAAAGACTATTAACGGGCTGAACGCGCAAATTGCAAGCCTTAACAATCAGATTGCCGATTTGACATTGCAAACGCAAAACAATTCTTCGGTGGTCAATGCTCTGAACGCCAAAATTGCGGAATTGCAAAAGTCCGTGAGTTATTACGAACAGTATCTGTCTACGCTGGAAAGCGGCGAGCAAGTCGTTGCCACGTTCGAGTTTGACGGGAGCGTGTATAACATACAAGTAGTAAACAAGAACAGTCTTTTGACAGTCGCAACGCCGCCCTCTAGCTTACGTTATATTCAACGGCTGGACGGTTGACGGCGAGCCGATAGACCTTGCAACTTACCGCATAACGGCGAACACGAAAATAGTTGCCGACGTAACGCATAAATACGAGGTCAATTTTATGGTAGACGGCGAAAACTACCACAATGAAATCGTACTGAAAAACGCAAACGTAACTCCGCCCGCCGCGCCTACGAAAAACGGCTACGTTTTCGAGGGCTGGACGATTGACGGCAACACTGTTGTAAATCTCACGACTTACACCGTAACGCAGAACGTAACATTCACGGCAAAATTCACAAATCAGTATTCCGTTGTATTCAAGTACGAGGACACCACGCTGAAAAACGAAACCGTAAAAAGCGGCAACTACGCAACCGCGCCGACGGCGGCAAGCACGGCGTACAAAGTATTCAACGGCTGGAAAGTAAACGGCGTTGCGGTCAACGTTAGCGAATACCGCATAACAAGCGATACCGTATTTGTCGCAGATATAACGTACAAGTATGACGTGAAATTCATAGCGGACGGCAAAACGCATAATACGCAGATTATTGAGCGCAACGGCAAGCCCACCGTACCCGCCGCGCCCACAAAGCCGAATTATGTATTTGTCGGCTGGTCTATCGACGGAACGAACACCGTCAACGTAAGCAATTACACCGTTACCGAAAACGTAACCTTTACGGCGTTATTCCGCGTTGATAAATTCACGGTTACGTTCAAAAACGGCGATACGACGGTAGCAACGCAAGAGGTACAAAACGGCGGCTATGCAACTATGCCTACGTTCAACAGCGATACGTTTGTGGGCTGGACAGTTGACGGAAAAACGGTTGTAAATCTTTCAACCTATAAGATAACCGCAAACACGACTTTCACGGCAAAATTCGGAACTTGGACGCGCTTGGGCGACGATATGCTTTACGTTTACGGCGACAGCACTATGAACAGCGTTGACATAGCGGTTAGCGGTCTGAAAGCGGGCGACAAAATCAAGGTTACGGCGAACTATATCAAGGCGAATATACGCGACGACGGAAACAACAGTTTTTGGTATAACTCGCCCGACGGCAACAGTTGTTACGGGTTTGAATACGGCTATGACGGACAATGGCAACAACTGCAATACGAGGGCGACGGCGGCAACGCTGGCGACAAAGAATTGACAAGCCTTGCGCCGTTCTCGGCAACGCTCGGACTTGTGGAATACGGAACTGAAAACACATTTACCATAACAATATCTTGCAAACGCGACGGCTATCTGACTATTGAGTGGTCGGACAATGCGGGTTTCTATATCGAGATGATGACAATGTGGGAATTATACGTTATTAGATAAACAAAGGCAAATTACAACTTAAATTTACGCTTGGGGTAAGCGCAAAAAGCCCCACCATTAGCCGCTTGGAATTACGGTGCGCAACGTGATTTGCGGCGGCTGAAAAATAATCTTTTAGGAGTTAAAAATGGAAAACTTAAACAAGGTAGTCAAGGAAATCAAGATTGTAGCAAAACCCTCGAAACGCGGCGGCAAAAATCATTTTGTGCGCGTGGAACTCATTAACGGGCGTTCGGCTGACGTGTGGTGCGATAAAGAGGTCGTCGAACTCATTCAGACTTGCACGGAGTTGGGCGTTGAGCCGTTCAAGAGTTTTACTCTCGAAAAACGTACCAGTGAAAAGAACGGCGCGGAATATATCGCGGTTGTACTCAAAATGTTCAACGACGACGAATACTTTTACTTTCTGCCCCGCGCTACAAATACCATTGTGGAATTGTTACTCGCAAAAGCCGCAAAAGACGAAACGCCCGCGCCCGCGAAAAAGGCGTAACCTATGGCAAACCCGAAAATACCGCAAGGCTATCAAGGAACATACGCCCGCGCCGCCGACGGTTCGGCAACTCTCATTATGGTGTCGCGTTCAGATAGCATAACGGACTATACTGAAAAAAAGGAGCATAAGCCTATGGCAAATCAACCCACGCAACAGCAAATGAATATGACGGACGAACAGCCGCAAGCCCGTTATACGCCTTATACTACCGAACAGAAAAAGGAATACGCAAAGCAGTTTACCAAACGTGAAATTGCCTCGTACCGCAAAGGACAGCAAAGCGCATACGCGCATATGGGTAATATCGGCAAGCGCAATTCGTTTTTCATTTACAACAATCTGAAAAACGACGAGGCGGCAACGCCACCGCCCGCGCCGCCCGCCGACAGTAAACCCAAAGGCAACCGCCGCAATACGGGCAATAAATAACTAAATCTTACGAGGGAGCGGGCGTTTGTCCGTTCCCTTGTTTCTTTTTGCGGGGGTGCTTATGGAAAACAAAACGTATTATCTTACTTACGTTGTCGGAGAGCGCGGCGTAGGTAAAACAACATTATTAGCGCATTTTGCTTGCCGCTATATGATACCGCCGCTGTCCGTTTATGACCTATCTATTTGCAAAAAGGAAATTGAACGGCTGCGGGCTGGCGGCTGGAATAACCTTTCACTTGCGCCGCACGTTCAACATTTGGTGTATGTCGTTGACGATACATTTATTGCGCGTGGGTTAGGTTACAAGCCGCGCGTTTCAATGGAATTGCAGTTTGAAAAAATCGGGCTGTATGACGGCGTTCACGAGGTTGATTATCTCTTGCCGTATGCGAAAATCTTTCTGCCCGAAATTCAAAGCAAGTTAGACAGCCGCAAATCAATGACCGCCGAACGGGTTGCGGACTACTTTCTGCGGTATATAGAACGGCAAAGAAAAGTCGGCGTTCAGATGTGGGCTGACACGCAAATAGACGACAGCGCGGACAAACGCTTTCGTTCGCTTTCCGACAAACTCATAGAGGTGCAAAACAAGCGCGATTATTACGACCTACACGGGCGGCTTATTAAAACCGTATGGAACTGTTTGGAGTTTTCGGGCGTTCGGCAATACGCCCGTTACAAAGACAGCGGAAACGCGAAAATAGGCGTTAAAACGGCATACACGCACTACGGGAACATTTACAACTGCGTAGACAGTTACAGCGGCAAAGAATACTTTTACAACGGTATGACGGGCAACTATCATACCACGCCCGCCACGCTCACGGGCAACGACAAGGCGGCTATGCTTGCGCGATGCGAACGTTACCCACTGTTTAATCAGAACGAAAACAAAAACAATAACGAGGTTACGGACTTATGGAAAAGTTAGATTTTACCGAACTGCACAAGGAAAAATTAGCGGTCATTTTCGAGAATATAGACATACTCACGGCAATGAAAGAAAGCGACACGCAACTGCCGTCGCGCTTTTTCCGTGAAATCATAGACGACACCGTTTTAGACTACAAGGCTAAAATGGTTATTCTGAACAAGAACACAAAATTTGTAACAAAGGAACTTATGAAAGATTTTAAGTTACTGCGGCGCGAACAGCGCAAGCGACAAGCGGAACTACGCCGCCAGCGCAAGCGCGAAACGCTTTTATACGTTGCGCCCGCCGCGCTTATTCACTCATAACCGACACCGCAACACACGGGCGGCGAACGCCGCCCGTGTGCAGTAGGCTTACTATTACCCTACTGGCACTGCGGAACACGGAACAAGAATTTTGCATTATCGAGGTGCTTATATGGACGAAATCAACAATAATAAAATAGCCGTCGAGGAAAACCCCGCGCCCGTTACGACAATGAAAAAACGCTGGCTACTGACGATAAACAACCCGATATTTGTCGACAGCGGCTATACGGAAATTAACCCGTCTGACACCGATTTAGAGGTTAAAGAAAATCATTATGATTTGTCCGTATTGCAAGAGGACGAAAACAAAGATTTTTTCGAGTTTCGGTATATTCGATACGTGCAAGACGGAAACGCCGTTTTAATCAAACGCCCGTTTTTCAAAGACTTGGAGAGCATAGAAAAATACTTTAAGAATTTACAAGATATTGGCGGCTTGAAATACGCGGTGTATCAGTATGAACGGGGCGAAAACGGAACGCCGCACATACAAGGCTTTATTATCTACAAGAACAGCAAGCGTTTTGTAAATGTCAAACAAGACTTTCCGACGGCTCACATAATAGTACCGCGCGGGAGCAATTTGGAAAACCGCGACTATTGCACGAAAACCGATACGCGCATAGCCCCGCCCGTTGAAATCGGGGAGTTTAGCGAAATGCGAACGCGCAACGATATAACGCAATTTTTCGAGGCGTTAAAACTCGGTGCTGACAACATACTGCTGAAAAATATGTTTCCCGTTCTATACTCACAATACGGACCAGATAAAATAGAAAAGTTTAGACAAGACGAATTAAAAGCCGAATACGGAAAAAAGTTCCGTAATGTGATTGTAACATATATTTACGGAATACCCCGAACGGGCAAAACGACATACATTTACGACAATTACCCGATAGAAGATATATGCCGAATTGACAACTACTTAAAAGGCACGTTCGAGGCATACGACCACCAAAGAATATTAGTGCTTGACGAGTTCACGGGAAAAATAGACTTGCCGTTTATGAATAACTTATTAGACAAGTTCCCCGTTCAACTGCCTGCGCGGTTTTCAAATAGGACTGCGTGTTTCGAGCAAGTATTTATAATATCTAACTTGCCGCTTGATAGGCTCTACAAGGACGAACAAAACACCGCGCGCGAGGTTTACAACGCTTTTATATCAAGAATACACAACATAATAAAATTTACGGCGTTGGGCGTGTGGCACTACGAAAAAAAGGACGGAAAACAAGTACCGCCGCCAAAGCAAGCCAAACTTTCCGATTTAGTACCGATAGAGGACGACGGCGACTTGCCGTTTTAATAAAATTGTGCTATAATTAAATTAACTTTTGCTATGGAGAAAAAATCTATGCACGACGACGAAATTAAAATTGTTTCAACCTCTAATAAAACGGCAGATATGACACCTATAATAATTTTAGACGAAACAACAAGGACGCAAGTTTGTTTTGAATTGCAACAAATTGACAATGAAAAAGAACCTGAAAAAAAGTTAAAAGGTAAATTTATATATACAGTTGCAAATAAATCAACAGGTACTTTTGATGATATTAAACGATTAAATAAAAAATCAATAAAATCGGGCGAAAGTTTTGAATTATCGCTTTCGTGTGCTGAAACTTATCAATTGTGGCGTGAATTGACCGAGAGATATAAACTCATAGAGGGTAAATATACACCATTAGGCGAAGTAACATATGTAAAAAAAGACGAGGACTATGAGAAATTAAAAACGCTATTAAGAGATAAAAAGGGGTTGTCAAAATTATTATCAAATGCTGATTTGAATAATATAAATTTTGCTTTGAACGTTGAAAATCTAAAACGGGTAAAGAGAGAGATTGAAAGCAATTTAGAAAATAGCGGCGAAATTAAGTTTTGGCAACCATTTTTCAAGAAAAATGCTTGGATTTTATCTCAAATATTTAACGCCCCGTTAATGATTATGAAAGATTGTAATTATGTTGGTGGAAAAAGTTTAGATAATAGACACGGCAAATTCACGGATTTTATATACCAAAATAAAATTTCAAAAAATATCTCTCTAATAGAAATAAAAAATCCGACAGTAGATTTAACCAAAGAAACAAAGTACAGAACTGATGTTTTTTCAGCAAGCGAAAATTTAAGCGGTGCTATTGCTCAACTGTTAATTCAAAAAGACGAATTGTATAAAGAATATGCTACTTTACGATTAAATACAGATAGTAGTTTTGAAGCATTAAATATTAGGTGTGTTTTACTTGTTGGCAATTATTCAAAATTATCAAAAGCCGAAAAGAAATGTTTTGAAATTTATCGTAATGAATTAAGGTCTATTGAAATTATATGTTTTGATGAGTTGTTAGCAAAGATAAATCTTATGCTTGATTTATTTGAAGATAAAAAAATAGTTACTAACGATGATGATTTGCCATTTTAAGCACTTACGAAAAGAAGATATTTTAAGGCGATAAAAAGGAATTTCGTATATGCAAAACAATATGCCGCTCGGAATAACGGTTATATACTTTAACGACCAAAGCAAAAACATTTACGCCAAACTGCCGCCCGATAAAGAGCAAGCCAAAAGGCTGTCAAAGCGTATTTATAAGGACGCTATGACAGCCCTTGCAACCGAACGGGCAAGCCGTGAGCGGTTAGCCCCTTGCGACTAACTGTTTGCCATACAGCGGGTAGTTCGACAGTGGCAAGTCAACGGCGCAATAAAACTCCCGCCCGTTTATCTTGTATATTACGGTGTGCGTTTTTGTCGCTTTCAGTTCCACCAAAACAGTGCGGCGCAATAAATTGCGCCGCACTGTTTTGGTTAATCAAGAGAAAGAGAAGCGGTTTGTTAAGCAAACCGCCCCGTCGAGCCGTCCGAGCTAAGCGACGGTTTGCTCACCGCACTGTAAAAGTTTCAGACAATAATGCGCAAAAGCCTCAGAACTTACTCCTCAACTACCCCGGCATTCAGCGAAAAGAGTGGCGCGTGATTTGGTATATGACAGAATTCACCGCAATGCGGTAAATAAAAATCAAGGTAAACCAATGAAAAAAATCATAGAAAATAAAACTTTCGACGAAGAGCGCGCACTTTACGGAAGCATCGGTCTTGTTCTTAGAAACGTTTCGTTTGACGGCCTCGCCGACGGCGAAAGCGCTTTGAAGGAATGTTCGGATATACAAGCGGAAAATTGTTTCTGCAATCTCAGGTATCCGTTCTAGCACGTTCACGGTCTTAAAATTTCGAATACGGAAATGACGTCTTTATGCCGCGCCGCTCTCTGGTATTCGGACGGAATAGAAATAACAAATACCAAAATGCACGGAATCAAAGCGCTCAGAGAGTGTTCGCATGTACATATAAGTAATTGCGATATTATATCTCCAGAGTTCGGCTGGTCGGTTAACGGCATAAAGATGAGCGACTGTACGGCCCAAAGCGAATATTTTATGATGCGTTCCGAAAATTTAGATTTCAGAAACGTTGAATTCAAGGGCAAGTATTCGTTTCAGTATATAGAAAACGCCGAATTCGACAATTGCAGATTCGATACGAAAGACGCGTTCTGGCACGGTAAAAACATAACCGTAAAAAACAGCGTTATCAAGGGCGAATATTTTGCCTGGTATTCCGAAAATATTACTTTGATTAATTGTACGGTAATCGGCACTCAGCCGTTTTGTTACTGCAAGGGACTTAAACTTGTAAACTGCCGTATGGAAGGCTGCGACCTCGCTTTTGAAAAATCTTTTGCGGAAGCGGAGATAGTAACCCGTGTTGACAGTATCAAGAACCCTTATAACGGAACGATAAAAGTTGCAGACGTCGGCGAAATTATCCGCGACGACCCTAAATCCGACGGCGAAGTAATAGTATCGGGCGGTTGCAGACAAAAAGCAGTCTGATAAAAATTAAATATCAGATTTAAACTGTATCTCCTTTTCCACAGGAGGTACAGTTTTTTCTTTATTTTAATAATTGTTAGTAAATTTCAAATATTGATTGGTTAAACATGGCATTTGTCGTATTTTGTAATATATTTGCAATATTTTTCGCGCATTTTTGCAATTGTATTATTTTATAAAAATGTTACAATAGAAATATAAAAATTAAAAAGGGGTACCCTTTTTGCGTTACGACGTAACGCAAAATAATCTTAACGGTTATCAATTAAGTTCAAAACGGCGCTGCCGTTATGGATAAAGAAAAAACTATTTGGAGGGAAAAGAGAAACTGCATATGGATAAAGTTAATGAATTTTTTCGGACGCGCACCGTCGGTTTTTGGATATTCAGCGTTGCGGCTCTGATTGCTTTCGTGGAGGCGTTTGTGTATATAGGCACATATACAAGCTCGTCGATGCTTCGTTACTTTTCGGCGGCTGCGTTTGCGCTTCAACTTGTTGCTGTGGTAGCTAGCGTTGTAATGTACTGTTTTAAACCGACTGCAAAATGGTCTGCTTTGGTATTGTTCGGAATGGAGGTGTGCGTATTCTGTCTTTTCATCAGCGCAACGTATATGTATCTTTCGTCAATACTCTTCGGAGGCTTTTCGGCAAGCAAGTTAAAATCTTTGAACGCCGGTTTCGTCGTAAGTACGTTGTTTACTCTTATTTCAATGATACTGAGCATAGTCGCTATATTCTTAAAACCTTATAGGGAAACGAACAATGTGCCTGTTGCCGAACCGGTCGAACCCGTTGAAACGACGGAATCCGCTGTCGAAGAAATCTGATAAGGAGCAGAAAATGAAATTTCTTGAAAAACTTGAACCTAAAAGAAAATTAATAACGCTCATCGTGAAAATTTGCGCGGTGGTGTTTACGTTTTTATTCGGAGTAATAACGGTCGGCGGCTCGATAATGCTTGAAAACTCTGCCGCGGTAAACGACGCGTTCGGTATACAGACAACGAGAGTGGAGAAGAACGAAGACCCGAACATCGACACTACGTATTACAAGTCCGAAAATTCTTCCGTAGCGGAAACTCGCAAGAAAGGCCTTGACATAGTAACCGAAGTAATGGAAGAGGGTGCGACGCTTCTTAAAAACGTAAATAATGCTCTCCCTTTGAAAAAAGGCGCGAAAATAAGTTTATACAGCGCGTCTTCGGTAGAACCTATAATCACGGGTACGGGTTCATCAGGTTCATCCAACAGCGCGAAGGGCGACGATTTCGATAACGTAAGCCTTAAAGACGCGTTCGAAGGCGTTGACGGCGCGAATATCAAAGTAAATCCCGAACTATGGAATTTCTACGATACGAACAGAGCAACCTATCTCCGTCAGAAGAGCGGAGCTTGGGGCGCTTACTTCTCCATAAGAGACGCGGAGTGGTCTAAGATTCCTTCTACGGCAAAAGACAACGGTTACGGCGACGCGGCGATTTTCGTTCTTTCCCGCCGTTCGGGAGAGGGCAACGATATGGCTTCTTATTACGGAAACCAGATGACGAAAGACAAATGGGGTCTTACAAACGATATGACCAACGGCAACTATCTCGCTCTTTCTCCTACGGAAATAAGCGTGCTTAAAGGTCTTAAAGCAATGAAAGACTCGGGAAAAGTTTCAAGCATAATCGTGCTTATGAACTCGGCAAACCCCGTTCAATGCGATTTTGCGGACAATGCCGAATACGGAGTTGACGCGCTTTTATGGTGCGGAACACTCGGCGATACGGGTTCTGTCGGCGTAGCAAACGTTATGGCGGGCAAAAAGGTTCCTTCAGGCAGGCTTTCCGATACGTTCTGGAAATATCACTGGAAAAACCCCGTAAACGCTAATTTTGCAATCGATATGTACCACGAAAAGGAGTGGAGCGAACGCGTTCCTACGACCTGGCTTGAACAGATGAAGATAAATTCTAGCGATTCCGCGCTTAAAGCCGTTATGGAAAAAGATTCCCGCAGCACTGTATACGCAGAAGGTATTTATGTCGGCTATCGCTATACTGAAACCCGTTATGAGGATAAGGTTCTCGGCAGGGCGCAGACGGGCGCTTTCGACTATTACGATACGGTTTCATATCCTTTCGGATACGGACTTTCTTATTCCAAATTCGAGTACTCGAATTTTAAGATGGAAAGAATTGCTAAGACGGGCAAAATGGACGATACTGTTTACGAATTCTCCGTTGATGTTAAGAACGTCGGCGATTACGACGGCAAAGAAGTCGTACAGCTCTATTTACAGAAACCTTATACGAATTACGACAAAACTTTCGAAATAGAAAAAGCTTCCGTAGAACTCGTCGCTTTCGAAAAGACCGACGTTATTAAAAAAGGCGAAACCGTTACCGTTAAGCTTTCCGTAAAAGAAAGAGAGCTTGCAAGCTACGATTACAAGAATGCAAGAACTTATATAGTCGACGAGGGCGATTATTACTTTACCGCTGCGAAAGACGCTCACGACGCTATAAACAATATTATAAAGAAAAAAGACGCATCCGCTGCAACCGTGGCGCAGGGTAATACGGGATTAGGCAATGCCGAACTCGTTGCGAGCCAAAAGGTGTCTAAACGCGATACCGAAACTTATTCCGTAACCGACAAAGCTAAAAACAACGGAGTTACGAGTACCTTAACAGAGATAACCAACCAATTCGACGAAGCAGATATACTCTACTATAACGGCGCCGTTTCCGAAAATTTCAGATACATAACGAGGAGTGACTGGGAAGGAACCGTCAAATACGGTTTCGACGCGAGCGGGAAATGCCTTAAAACCCAGACCAAGGTCACGGTAACCAACGATATGTTTACCGACAGAAAAGAAGCTATGTCCGACCCTAAGCCGAGTAACGAGGGCAAATATCCGAATATGGGCATAAATAACAGCCCTGCATCCGAAGGACATCTCAATCTTATCGACCTAAGAGTTTACTCTGACGAAAACGGCAATATGACAGACGAGAAAATACGCTACAACGACTCGCTTTGGGATACGCTTTTAGACCAGCTTACCTGGGAAGAAATGACTTATCTTTTGAGAGAAGGCTGGCGTCTTACGCGCGGTATAGAGAGCATAGCTAAACCCAACACAATTGATTTTAACGGTTCCGTCGGTTTGGTTGCAAACTATGCGATTAGCGAAAAAGAAAACCACGGTCTTGCCGTAACCAATAACGACAAGGACAAAAAACAGCTCATCGGCTATTATCCCTGCAACGGAATAAGCGCTTCGACTTATAATAAAGAACTTATGCTCCGCTACGGCAGACAGTGGGGCGAAGACAGTCTTTGGAGCGGAAGCAACGGCTTGTACGGAATGGGACTTAACCTCCATCGTTCGCCTTACGGCGGTCGTAACTTCGAGTATTATTCCGAAGACCCTTATCTTATGGGTATGATTTCCGCAAAGACGGTTATCGGTGCGGCGGAAAAAGGAATGTATTGCTATCTCAAACACTGCGTGCTCAACGAGCAGGAAACTTACCGTATCGGCGGTTACTGCTGGCTGACCGAACAGACTATGCGCGAAATATATCTCAAACCTTTCCAAATTGCAATCGAGGACGGCGGAGCGAGCTGTGTAATGACGGCCGAACCCGCGCTCGGCGTTCGTTGGAGCGGACAGCAGGGTTTTGTACAGACCGTACTCCGCAACGAATTCGGTATGACTGGTATAGCGGTTTCGGACTATACGAGAGACGTTGACGGTAACTATTTGCAGGGCTTGCTTGCGGGTAGCGACCTTCCCGACGGTACAATCAATAACTTGTTTGACGGAATAGACTCCGAAAAAGGCTACGCAGAACTTGCCAACTGTATGCGAGAATCCACAAAGCATATTCTTTACACCGTAGTTCACAGTAATGCAATGAACGGTTTTAACTCGGATACGAGAGTAATAGTAATTACTCCTGCTTGGATTCCGACGGTGAAAGCTTTCACGATTGTAATGACAGTTCTGTTCGCAATCAGTGCCGCTAGTCTATTAACGGTAGTTGCGTGGGATATTTATACAACAGTTTCAAAACGCAAAAAAGACGGTAAAACCGCCGGGTAAGCGTTTGAATAAAAAAGAAAATTTATAAGGAGAAAAATGATGAAAAAAACAAGCAAGCTGCTCTCACTCGGCATTGCCGCGGTTATGTCGGTCGGTATGTTCGGATTAACCGCTTGCGGCGAAGACAAGCCTGAAGAACACATTCACTCTATGAACAAGCATAATGCTGTTGCCGCAACCTGTATCAAGGAAGGCAGCGTAGAGTATTGGAGCTGTTCGGACTGTAATAAGAACTTCAAAGACGAAGCGGGTATGACGGAGATTACCGCAAACGAGATAAAAATAGCGTTCGCGCCCCACAGCCTGACTAAGACGGACGCGGTCGACGCGAAAGACTGTCTGACAAACGGTAACGTCGATTATTGGACCTGCTCTGTTTGCGACTCAATTTTCTTCGACGAACTTGCAACCGATAAGACCGACGAAAACGGAGTAAAAACTCCCGTAGGGGTTCATACGCTTACAAAGACGGGTGCGGTTGCCCCGACTTGTACGGTAGGCGGTAATATCGAATACTGGACCTGCGACGTATGTGAAAAACTTTACTCCGACGCGGAAGGCAAGACGGAAATAACCGAAGAAACCACAAAACTTGCTCCTGCTCACACTACTACGAAAGTGGATGAAGTTGCGGCAAAATGCGACGAAAACGGTAAAGAGGAACACTATAAGTGCACTGCTTGCGGAGAACTTTTTAAGGACGCAGCATGCACAACCGCAACAACTGATGAAGAGCTTGTAATAGCGGCGCGTCACATACTGACGGCTCACGAACTCGTCAAACCAACTTGGGGTAAAGACGGTACAAAAGCGTATTGGGAATGCACCAATACCTGCGGGAAACTCTATGCGGACGACGATGCAATAACCGAAATTTCCGCGGAAGACCTCATAATCGCGCGCAAAACTTTAAATAAGGGTGATGAAACTTCCGAAAACTATTCTGACTTCGGCGATACTTGCCAGAGTAACGGAAATAATGCTACGTCCATCTGGAAAGTCGACGGAACTAAAAATGATTTATCAAGCGGTTGGTATAATTTCGGTCAACCCGGAAATTATACGGGTACACTTAGTAAGCCTACTCTTGTGGAAAGCGAAACAGAAAAATATCTGCAATTCAATTCCGCGGCGCGTTTTGAAATGTTCCATATTAATAAAGGCAGCGGTTACGTTCATCTAGGAGAGAAACCCGGAGATTGGGTTCCCGAAAAGGTAGACGCCAAAACGTATAAGACTAATTATTATTACGATTTCGATATGAAAGTAAACGGCGAGTTTGTGCTTGAATTATTCGGTACTTCAGGTAATAAACCCGATAACACCGCTCAGGGTGTAAGGCTTTATTTCGAAAAGAATACTATTTCTTTCTACGGCGGACGCGGTAATACTATTGCGTTAAGAGCAACGGCTCAGATACCCGACGAAATGAATCTATTCGACGGCGAGGTTAAAAACATTGTATTTGCTCTCCGCAGAGAATCGTATAACCGTATGACTTTCGAGCTTTATATCAACGATTATCTTGTTCCGTTTGATTCCGAAGGAAGTAACGAAAATTTTGGAGCGACGGCAGACGGCGCGGTGGAAATTTTATTCGGATACGCTTACAAAGTTGACGAAGAAGGTTACGCGATTTTGGATAAGAACGGTAACGTGCAGATACCTAACGTCGGTATGGGACAGAGATTTTCGGTTATACCGCAGTTAAAAGATGCAGGAAGCGAAGAGTGGACTACGGTCGAAATTCACGGTTTCAACAGAAGCAGTTATTACGACGAAACTATTGAAGGCGATGTTCTTGAAACGCCCGCAGTGCCTCCTATCAGAGAGACGGAAGCTGCGTAAAAAATGAGGTAAAAATGGTAAGCAGGAACTCGGCGATAAAATTTATTACTGTGCTTTTGGCAACGGTCTGTATTGTGTTAGCCGGTTGTTTTTCCTCTCCCGAAACGGAAAAGGAAAGTCTGAAAATTACTCCCGCGCAGCTTACTTTACGCGAGGGCGAAACGCGGACGCTTACCGTAAATATTTCTTCTGGTGCAGAGTGGCTGTCTGAAAATGAAAATATTGTTACGGTGGACGACGGCGGTACGGTTACCGCCGTTGCCGTCGGCGAAACGAAAGTGCTTGCCTTAAAAGGAAGTCTTTCTGCTGAGTGTTCCGTAACCGTAATTAAGGACGACAGTCCGGTTAATGGCTACGCGCTATTTTGGTCTGACGAATTCGACGGTGAAAGTCTCGATTCCGAAAAATGGGGCTATCAGCTCGGCACACGCGATGATTACGGCAACTCGCAAGGTCCTGCCAACTGGGGCAACGACGAAATGCAGTTTTACCGCGAGGAGAACGTCAAAGTAAAAGACGGAAATCTTATCATAACTGCGCAAAAGGAAGATGAAAAGATAGGAGGAAAGTCCTATACCTCGGGAAGAATAACGACGCGCGGAAAATTCTCGTTTACTTACGGATACGTCGAAGCGCGTATAAAATCCCCCAAAGGCGACGGTATGTGGCCTGCGTTCTGGATGCTTCCACAACCGCCTACGACACAGAATTCGCATAACGAGTACGGCGGGTGGGCGAGAAACGGCGAACTCGATATTATGGAAGCCAAGGGCAGGCTTAATAACGTTGTGGATACTACCCTACATTTCGGCGATAACTGGCCGAAAGCTCAGCGCAAGGGCAAATCAACCACGCTTGCTTCGGATATTGATAAATGGCATACGTATGCGGTCGATTGGAGAAAAGAGTCGATAGCTTGGATAGTAGACGGCAGTGAAGTTCTGCGTCTTAAATACACGGACTGGTGGACGGCGGCTGTTTCTTCCGATATAAATCCGTACGCACCTTTCGATAAACCTTTCTTTATTCTATTAAACCTTGCCGTCGGAGGGACATACGACCCGACTGGAACGGCTAATTTCAAAGAAAAAGACGATTTTGTTTCGGCTTCAATGTTTGTGGATTACGTCCGCGTGTATGCGCCGAAAAATCAATAAAAAACGAAAAAATTATAATGGAGGAAAATTTAATGAAAAAGTCAAGAATTTTAACGTTGTTTTTAGTTATAGCGTTATGTCTTGCAACGGTTCTGGGCGCGACTGCCTGTGATGATAATTCGCTCGGTCTTACCCTAAACTCGACATCGATTCAGCTGTATGTGAACGGAACGAGCGAAACGCTCCGCGCCAAGGTATCCGACATTGAAGGCGACATAGAATTCGAGTGGTCGGTTGAAAACGAAAAAGTAGCGGCTATCGCGCCCGCGGCGAGCGCTTGCCGCGTATCCCCCGTCGGTGAGGGCGAAACGACCGTAACCGTTAAAATCGGTAAAATCAGCGCGAAATGCACCGTTAAAGTAGGGCCGGACCAGCACAAACAGCTTGCTGCGCCTTCGTTCGAATACGACAAAACGACCGGTATAATTACGATTTCCGATAACGAAAACGGCGCGAACGTCAGCGCGTACGAGCTTCATTTCTATGACGAAAACGGCATTGACTGCGGACACTCTATCGCTGTCAGCGGCGAACCCGTAGATTTGAGTCGCGTAAATAAGGGTACATATACGGTTAAGCTTATTGCGGTCAGCGAAAATCCTCTTTATTTAAATTCTGACCCCAGCTCGACGACGGCAACCGTGGAAGTTACTGTCGACGCGCGCGTCGAACTCGGAATCGGCGACGCAGGCGCGCTTGAAAAAGCGGATAACTGGGCTTATTACAGTTTTGACTGGGTTATCGTTTCGGAAGCTTATTATTACAACAATGAAGTCGTATTCTCGTTTGAGAACAACGTATCCGAAAATATAAAAGATTATGCTTGGATAACGCAACTTATTTACAATTACGGCGAAGGTCTTACCGGCGATATGTATGTAATGAAACTGAACATCAATACGACGACGGCGGGAAGAATTTCGCTCGGTGGAAAAGTGGTAGTTCTTAAAGAGGGTGATAACGTAGTCGAAGTAGCGGTAATCGGCGGAAGTCTTTTTAAAATCCAGTTTGCGGTTGCGGGATATCCTTTTGACCTCGTTGACGCGACGGTAAAAATCAAGGTTTTGGAAGCTCCGGAGCTTTGGACCGAAACAAAAAAACTTGAAACTCCCGAGTCGTTCGAATATGATGCAGAAACTAATACCGTTACCGTAGTAGATAGCAAAAACAATCCTATGAACGTAAATTACACGCTCGGATTATTTGAAAAGACGACTGATGCACAGCCTAAGGGAACCGTGTCGTTTATTCCTGGCGAACCGCTGGTGGTTAATTCCGTAACTACCGGAACTTATCATCTTAAACTTATGGCTGCTACTGCGGGCGCGCCTTACACGAGCTCGGACTGGACCGATTTCAACGGAACTATCGACGTTAAAAACGGTAAAGTAGATATTCTCGCTGGAAACGAGGCTGCGGCTACGAACAATCCCAACAAATGGTACGAGTGGCATCCGATGTCTAATATGGGAATGCCACAGACGACGATTAACGAGGCTTATATAGACGAAGAGGGTGCAATCAACGTCGATTTTACGAACGCAACCGATTCGGCTTATTACCAGCCTTTGAAACTTTTCTACAACGACACTTTAATCAACAAGAACGAGTTCACGTTCAAATGTACGATTACCACGACTTCCCGCGGACATATGACCATAAACGGCGAAGTAATCGCTATAAGAGAAGACGTGACCGAAGTAGTGTTTACTAAGAAACCCACCGGTAAGAATACTATAACGATTCAGTTCGGTGCGCAGATTACCAATCCTAACGATACCGAAGGAGCAAAGATTCATTCTATGGTGACTGGCCAAATCAGAATAAGCAATATCCGGTTAATTTATCCTGCGGAAAAATAATTGATTTTATTGCTCAAAACAGCAAGTAAATAAGTCCTGCCGTAAATTTACGGCGGGACTTATTATGTAATAAAGAAAATAAAATTTCACTCCGATTTCATTGATTTTTAAGCGTGAAAGTATTAAAATTTAATCAGGATAAAATTTTCAAGGAGCTTTAAGATGTTAGATAAAAAAATCGCAAAATTAATAAACGAACAGGTAAACAAGGAATTATATTCGGCGTATCTTTATCTCGATTTCGCCAACTACTATGCCGACGAAGGTCTGGACGGGTTCGCGCACTGGTATGAGATTCAGGCACAGGAAGAACGCGACCATGCTATGATGATGCGCCGTTATCTCATCGATAACGGAATGCGCGTAACTTTCGACGCGATTGCAAAACCCGATAAAACTTTTAATTCCGCAATCGACCCTTTAAACGCCGGTTTCGAACACGAACAGTACGTAACCTCTCTTATCAATAATATTTATGCGCTTGCGTTCGAACTCAAAGATTTTAAAACAATGCAGTTTTTGGACTGGTTTATAAAAGAACAGGGCGAAGAGGAGAAAAACGCCGATGACCAGGTAAAAAAATTCAAGATGTTCGGTCACGACGCGAAAGGACTGTATTCGCTCAATCAGGAACTGCTTGCGCGCGTATACGCCCCGTCCGCGACGGGTCCCGCAATGTAATTCAATTTAATGTATAAGCCCCGCGCAAGGTATGCGCGGGGCTTTATAGTTTATGACAAAACAATTGAATATTCGTGTTTTTCAGACAAATTTCACGTCCGCGGTTATAGTAATATAAAGCCCTAAGCATCGAATAAACCAAGGAGCGAATTATTATGACGGTTACGGGATACGTGCGCGATAAAATACTGTACATAAATCTTTCGGGCGAAATGGACGAATGCTCCGCAGGCGACGCCCGCGCCAAATGCGACAAACTGATAGAAGAAAACGTCGGCGCGTCGAAGATAATTATAAACCTGTCCGAAGTTGCGTTTATGGACTCTACGGGCATAGGTTTTCTGATAGGCAGATATAAAAAAGCAAGCAAACTTGCCGTTCCTCTGTACATAGAAAAACCCAACTTTGCCGCGGACAAAATACTTAATTTAAGCGGTATATATACGCTTATTCCGAGGGCGGAATAAAGGTGCTAAAAGGTATGACGAGAAATTATCTTAAACTTCAATTCTATTCACTTCCGATAAATCAGGCATTTGCGCGCGACGCGGTCGCTGCTTTCTGTCTTGAATTAAATCCTTCTCTTTCCGCGTTGTCCGACGTTAAAACGGCTGTTTCGGAGGCGGTTACGAATTGTACGGTTCATGCTTATAAGGGCAATCTAGGACTTGTGACCGTCGAGTGTGAAATCGAGGACAACAAATTACATATAAAGGTAAGCGATACGGGCAAGGGCATACCCGATATTCAGAAAGCCGTTCAGCCCTTTTACACAACGCTTCCTTCCGACGAACGTTCGGGAATGGGGTTCACCATAATGCAGACTTTTATGGACGAATTTTCGGTGAATTCCGTTGCCGGCGAAGGCACGGTAGTGTATATGTCGAAAAGTTTTGAAGCGGAAGTGGAGAATGCTTGATGTCGACGCGACTAACGAATTAATACGAAAGGCAAAACAAGGTGACGCGGCAGCGAAAGAGAATCTGCTCGTTGAAAACAACAATCTTATAAAGAGTATTGTCAGACGCTATCTCGGCAAAGGAGTGGAATATGACGATTTATACCAGCTTGCGGGTATGGGGCTTTTAAAGGCGATTAACGGTTTTGACGAGAGCTTCGGCGTTCGTTTTTCAACATACGCCGTACCTATGATAGCAGGCGAGATAAAACGATTTATGCGCGACGACGGAAGCATAAAAGTTTCCCGCGCTATAAAGAGCTGCGCAAAGCAGATTAACGTTTTTATCGAGGAGTATTCTGTTGTTCATGGCAGACAGCCGACCGTAAAGATTATCGCGGAAAAATTCGGTATGCCCGAAAGCGAAGTTGTTTTCACTATGGGTTCGACGCATAAACCGGTTTCGATATATAATCAGGGCGAATACAAGGACGAAAAAACGCAGGAGCTTTTGGAAAAACTCCCCGTCGAAGACAGGCAGGAGGATATAATCGAAAGTATTCAGTTAAAGACGGCGATAGCCGGACTGCCTGAAAGGGATAGAAAAGTTATAATACTCCGTTATTTCAGGGATATGACGCAGAGCGAAGTCGCGGATATGCTCGGCGTGTCGCAGGTTCAGGTCTCACGCATAGAGAGCAGAATAATGGAAACTTTCAGAAAAGATTTGACGGGGTAAATCTTGTCAAATCTTTATTTTTATGATATACTTTTTATATGTTAAACGAAACCAACGTAAATTTAGGGAAAACGCGTTCCTCTATACGGGAGCTGTATGAATACGGCAGAAAGCGCAAAGCGGAAATCGGCGAAGAAAACGTCTTTGATTTTTCGCTCGGAAATCCGAGCGTTCCCGCGCCCGTAGAGGTAAAAAACGAGCTTGAAAATCTGATAAATAATACCGATGCGGAAGTTCTTCACGGTTATACTTCCGCGCAGGGCGGATACGGCGTCAGAAAGAAATTAGCCGATTATACGAACGCAAGATTTAAAACTAATCTTGATGCGGACTGTATATATATGACTTGCGGAGCGGCTGCCTCGCTGACTATAACTTTGAACGCGCTTATAAACGCGGGCGACGAGGTTATAACTTTTGTTCCGTATTTTCCCGAGTACAAAGTTTTCGCGGGCGGAGCCGGCGCAAAGTTGGTAGCCGTCGAAAGCGAGGAGAACACGTTTCAGATTGATTTGGAAAAGTTTAAACTCGCGTTAAACGATAAAACCAAAGCGGTGATTATAAATTCCCCGAATAACCCGAGCGGAGTAGTATATAGAGCCGATACCGTAAAACGTCTCTGCGCTGTTTTAAAGGAATTTTCTGAGAAAACGGGTAAACCCGTATATCTGATTTCGGACGAGCCTTACCGCGAACTCGTGTACGATAAACAAACCGAAGTTCCTTATATAATGAATTATTACGCGCGGAGCATCGTTTGCTATTCTTACAGCAAAAGTCTTTCGCTTGCGGGCGAAAGGATAGGCTATATCGCCGTCAATAACGAAATGGACGAGTTTTCCGACGTTTATGCTGGGATATGCGGAGCGGGCAGGGCGCTCGGTTTCGTATGCGCTCCTGCGCTGTTTCAGAAACTCGTCGAAAAGTGTTACGATAAAATTTCCGATATTTCGGTTTATAAACGCAACCGCGATACGCTGTGTTCGGCGCTTTCCGAATACGGATATACTTTCGTCAAGCCCGACGGCGCGTTTTATCTGTTCGTTAAAGCGTTGGAGGAGGACGCGGAAGCCTTTGCCGAACGCGCGAAAAAATACGAGCTTTTGCTGGTTGCAGGCTGCGGTTTCGGCGCGAGCGGGTACGTCAGGGTATCTTACTGCGTATCGCCCGAAGTTATAAAGAGGGCTTTGCCTTCGTTTAAAAAATTAGCCGAAAGCTATAAATAAACAAAATAAATACTAAGCGCGGGGCAAATTCTGCCCCGCGCTTAGTCTTGTAAGTGTTTAGCGAACATTAAGGATACGACTTTTTTATCAGATATTAAATGTAAAGTATATTTATTATATATAAGAATACTTATATTGTCAATAAGTTTTCTTATAATTTTTTAAAATATACTATATGATTATAGCTCAGCGTATAAAAGAACTAAGAATTGAAAAAGGATTTTCGCAAAAGGACTTGTCAAAAATGGTTGGTTGTAGTCAGCCTATGATTGTGTTATGGGAGAAGGGTGAGTGTGAGCCGACTGCTTCTGCTATTTTAAAATTGGCGGAAGCTTTGAACTGTTCCTGCGATTATTTACTCGGTAAAACGGAATATTAAAATACTGCGCGGAGCTTTTGCTCCGCGCAGTATATTATTTTGCCAATGCTTTGAGTTTGCCCGTTTTGAACGAGTATTCGTAGGTTGCGGTTTTATCGCTGTAATTTTCGTTTGCAACCCAGAGCACCGATTTTTCGGAGAGGTTGTAAACTACGCTGTGAACTGTAACTCCGCCGCCGCCGTTCCAGGTTCTTCTGCCAACCTCGGCAAGAATTTTCATTGCCGCGTCTTCGTTTTCGAGCTTTCCGTTCGTTGCGTTCAGCCTGTTATAGATATGTTCGTATCTGTCCCAGCCGAATTTGTCGTCGTTGCTTTCGTAGTAAGTTTCGTGGTCTTTAACTATGAAGTTGGTTATCCACTGATATTTGAAATCTCCGTCTTTTCTGTACTGTTCGTACATAGCGTCAGTGTTATATGTAACTTTGAGAACCCGCGCCGAACCGTCGTTGTCGGTTTTGTCCTTTGCGTTTTCTGCGGGAAGCCATTCCAAAATCGCGCTTTTGCCGTTCGCGTCGGCGAGCATATAATGGAAAGATGATTTCGCCGAATCGTGAAGATTATACTTTTGTATGAGATCCACGGCTTCGTCAACGGTTGCGCAGTAGTCCAAAATCATTCTCTGCATAGTAGTGGAGGTAAAGTTGTCTTTGTTTGCGTCTTTTTGGTCCGTTGCAACCGTTCCGCTGTCGTTAAGGCTGTAATCTTCGCCCTGGTAAGACATAAATATCGCGCAGCTAAGACCTTTTTCGTTTATGCCGTCGAGAGGCGCATACGCCGAGGCAATGCAGGTGAGTTTATCCATAATTCCGCCGACATCGCTGTCAGGCTCCATACCTACATAGTTGAGGTCGACGGTGGAAAACGATTTATATCTGCCTTTACCGGGGTTTTCGCAGATTGTGATACACACGTTAGTTTTGGCAAAGTCGTAGTTTCTTGCAAATAAGATTTCGTTGGAAGGGGTGAGTGCGGTGAACGCCGAACAGTTTACGTCCGATTCACCGATATTTACGTTTATAAGACCTTTTGTGATATTTTTAGTTATGAACGCGATTAACTCGGAGTCGGTCGAAGCTCCGCCGTTTTCTCTGAACTTATCGAGATAGAATCCGCCTTTGACTTTCATACTGTAAACCGAGCCTTCTTCATTTTCGTCGTTTCTGTCCCTGAGATGCTTAAAACTCGAAACGGTATAAATCTCGTTGCCCCATACGCTGAACAAAGTAATTACGAGCGCGCAGGATATAAAGATAATAACCGCAAGCGTTATGCTTACTATTCTGAACCAAAGTTTGCTCCATAAATTTTTGATTTTCTCCATAAATATAAACTCCTTGAATTATTTTGCGAAAAACGCAACTGCAATCGCGTCGGGTCCGACGTGTGTTCCGATAGTGCTTCCAATCATATACACGGGTAAGGACTGTACCTTGTCTTTCCAGAGATTTTCGCTGTCTTTTATATATTTTTGTAAATAGTTATCCGTAAGCCCCGAATACCCCAGAGCGTAGGGCATATCGAAGTCAACGCCTCCGCATTTTTCGAGAAGCTGGTTCAAAAGGTTGTTTCCCTTTCTCGAACCGATAGCCTTTCCCGCAAGTTTTACTTCGCCTTTGACGACGGAAACAACGGGTTTTATCGAGAGCATTTCGCCGGCAAATGCGGAAACCGCGGATATGCGTCCGCCTTTTCTGAGATATTTCAGAGTGTCAAGTACGGCGAGAAGCTGAATTTTTTTCTTCTTGCAGTTGAGATCCTCCGCAATTTCAGCCGCGGAAAGTTTACCTTCCTTTACGAGCCGTAAAGCGTATAAGAGGAGTATCCGCTCGCCGATACAGGCGTTAAGACTGTCTACTATAAAAACTTTTCCCGAAAATTTCTTCGCCGCTTTCACTGCGCACGAATAAGTTCCCGAAAGTTTTGAAGAGAGGGTGACGCAAATTACTTCGTTGCCGTCTTCGGTAAGTTTTTTGAACTGTTCTTCGAAACGGTATTCGTTTATCTGGCTCGTCTGCGGAAGCTCGGCGCTTTCTATCAGCTTTTCGAAAAATTCACCGTGCGTGAGATTTACTCCGTCGTAAAATTCGTCGCTCCCGAACCGTATCTGCATAGGAATCAGATTTATTCCCAGCTTTTCGGCTTCGCTTTGTTCAACGTCGGAAGCGGAATCCACCAAAATTTTAATCAAATTATTTCTCCTTATATTTTTGGTTGATTAGTCAACGTTACACATTATAAAATATATTATGCGCGCTGTCAAACAATTTAGTTGATTAATCAACAAATTTTATAGGTAAAGCCTTTTAACAATTGAGTTGACTTTTGCGGACGGTTAATTTACAATATAAATAAAAGGAAAGAAACTCCGTGGAGAGTTTGTTATGATTATCTTAGGTCTTGATCCGGGACTTGCGACTATGGGTTACGGAGTAATAGAAAAACGGAAAAACGACGAAACGTATCCCGTCGATTACGGCGTTGTGTTAACGCCGAAGGACGAAAATCTTCCGGTAAGGCTAGCAATGTTGGAAGAGGGAATAAATAAAATTCTCTACAAGTACAAGCCTGACGAAATCGCGGTCGAAGAATTGTTTTTCTCAAAGAATATAACTACGGGTATACCCGTCGCCCACGCGAGAGGGGTAATGCTTTTAACTTGCGTGAAGTATTGCGGAAAGCTTTACGAGTATACTCCTAACCAGATAAAGCAGTCGTTGACGGGTTACGGCAGAGCCGATAAAATACAGATGATGCACGTCGTTACGTCGCTTCTGCATCTGAACAAAATACCCCGTCCCGACGATGCCGCGGACGCTTTGGCTGTCGCGCTTTGTCACGCGCACACTTCGCGGTTCGGAAAAATGTTCGGAATAAAATGAGATTGAGGAAATTACGTTGATAGGTTATGTAAGAGGTAAAATTTTATCTTTATCGCCCGAGTGCGCTCTAATAGAAACGGCCGGCGGAATAGGTTTCGAGGTTGCGTGCTCATATTCTGCGTTTTCTTCGCTTTCGGGAAAAAAAGAAGGCGAGCTTTATACATATTTGCACATAAGCGAAAACGCTACCGCTCTTTACGGTTTTTCTTCCCCCGACGAGAAGAATATGTTTTTGAAACTTATTTCTGTTTCTGGAGTGGGGCCCAAAATGGGTATAACCGTTCTGTCGGGTATGAACATAGGCGAACTTGCGTCGGCGATTGCAACGTCAGACGTAAAAAAACTTTCTTCGGTCAAAGGACTCGGCAAAAAGACCGCAGAACGCATAATTTTGGAACTCAGGGAAAAAGTCGCAATGAATTTAAGTTCGGGCGTTTCCGTAGCCGCGCCTTTGCCCGCGGTTGGTCAGGGCGACGAGGATTCGGTAGTGGCTTTAATGACTTTGGGATTTACGAGAGCCGAAAGCGAGAAAGCTATCGCGCGTGCGAAAGCTGAAGGCGCGGCATCGGTTGAAGATATTATTATGCTCGCGCTGAGAGGTATGTAAGATGTTTTTCGACGACGAGGAATTTGAAGAAGAAGAGGACAGGCTTGTAAAGAGTACAAAGGGCGGATACGATATAGAAGAAAACGTTCTGCGCCCTAAGACGCTCGAAGCGTACGTCGGTCAAAGCAAGGTCAAAGAAAATCTAAAAGTTTATATGAACGCCGCGAAACAGAGGGGCGAAGTCTTGGAACACGTTCTTTTGTACGGCGCGCCAGGACTCGGCAAAACGACGCTTGCGCACATAATAGCTTCGGAGATGGGCGGTCAGCTTAAGCTTACTTCCGCACCCGCAATAGAGCGGAGCGGCGATCTGGCGGCTATTCTTACAAACCTGAACGACGGTGACGTGCTGTTCATTGACGAGATTCACAGGCTTAATCACAGCGTGGAAGAAATTCTTTATTCGGCAATGGAAGATTACGCGCTCGATATAATCGTCGGTAAGGGACCGAGCGCGAGGAATATTCGTTTTACGCTCAAAAAGTTCACTTTGATAGGCGCTACCACCCGCGCGGGAATGATTGCGAATCCTCTGCGCGACAGGTTCGGCATAATCTGCCGTCTTGAAATATATACGCCCGACGAACTAAAAGAAATAGTTTTAAGAAGCGCGGATACGCTCGGCGTCGCAGTAGATGCCGATGCCGCCGAAGAAATAGCAAGACGTTCGCGAGGCACTCCTAGAATAGCGAACAGGCTTTTGAAAAGAGTTCGCGATTTCTCTACTATTAACGGAAATTTATCCGTCACAGTAGGCGACGCGAAGTTTGCGCTCGGCAAAATGGAGATTGACGAACTCGGTCTCGACGAGATAGACAGGGCGCTCTTGCGTGCGATGATAGAAAAATTCGACGGGAAACCCGTCGGTCTTGAAACTCTCGCTGCGACGATAAACGAGGATGCGGGCACTATCGAAGATGTGTACGAGCCTTATCTGTTGCAACTCGGTTTTATTGCAAGAACACCGCGGGGCAGAATGATACTGCGCGGCGGCTACGAGCATTTGGGATATAAAATAAACGAACAGCGGAAAGCTCAGCTATCTCTGTTCGAAAAAGATTGATTGTTTAAGTTAAAATGAAATATTTTAAAAAAGATTTTTACTACGATTTACCGGAAGAACTCATTGCCCAGACTCCCGCGGAACCTCGGGATTCTTCGCGTTTGCTTGTATATGACAGAGCTTTGAAAAAAACCGAACATAAAATATTCCGCGACATTGCCGATTATCTGAACAAAGGCGACGTGCTCGTTATCAATAACACAAAAGTTCTACCTGCGCGTATGTTTGCGCATACTACTAACGGCGGCGCAGTCGAGGTGCTGTTATTGAAGCGTCTTGAAAAAGACAGGTGGGAAGTGCTTGTAAAACCGGGGAAGAAATGTACGCGAGGGAAAATACTTATAATTTCCGACGAGCTTGCTTTGACGGTAGAGGATATAACCGATTCGGGAGAAAGAATAGTAAAATTCGAATACAGCGGAGTTTTCGAAGAGATATTGGACAGAGTCGGCAATATGCCGCTCCCGCCGTATATCAAAGAAAAATTAAAGGATAAAAATCGTTATCAGACGGTTTACGCGCGGACGGAGGGTTCGTCGGCAGCTCCGACTGCGGGACTTCATTTTACTCCGGAACTTTTAGATAAATTGCGGAATAAGGGAGTGGAAATAGCGGAAGTACTGCTCCACGTCGGGCTCGGCACTTTCCGACCCGTTAAAGAGGAGATAATAACAGAGCATAAAATGCACTCCGAATATTACGAAATAGGCGAGCGTTCTGCGGAAATAATCAACCGCGCAAAACGCGAGGGCAGGCGGGTAATCGCCGTCGGCACTACCTCGGTCAGAACGCTCGAAAGCGCGGCGGACGAAAAAGGGTTGATTGAGCCTTGTAAAGGAAACACCGAAATATTTATATATCCGCCCTATAAATTCAAATGCGTCGACGCGCTGGTCACAAATTTTCATCTTCCCGAAAGCACTCTGATAATGCTCGTGTCCGCAATGACGGGACGCGAAGAGATACTGTCGGTTTATGCGGAGGCGGTGAGGGAAAAATATAGGTTTTTCTCTTTCGGCGACGCGATGATGATTGTATAAGCGGCGCAATACTGCGTTGAACTTGCGTTTTGCCTTGGTCGTGTACGTCTATGTACACTCCCTGCGGACAAAGCCGCGTTCGCCTTGTCTTGCTTGCTTCTCCAATCCTCATCCTGCTTTCCGTGCAAATACGGGACGCGATGATGGTCTTATAACCGTCGAAATACAGCGTTGCGCTGCGGCAACCCTCAGTCATTTACGCTCAGTAAACTCCTTCGGGTTTTCCTCGCGCGCCTTGTCTTTCTCGGTTCTAAGCCCCTCATATCCTGCTTTCCGTGCAAATGCGGGACGCGATGTTTATCGTATAATTTACGAAAATCTCCGAAAAATTACGCAAAAATATTGACTTATTACATATACTATGTTAGAATGATATTGAAGATAAAGGAGGAGCGTTATGGAATACACTAATCTTAATATTAGAACTTCAAAGGAAACGAAAGCGGCTGCCGAAAAAATTTTCGATGAACTCGGTATCAATACTTCTACTGCTTTCAATATTTTTTTAAAAGCGGTTATAAGAGAAAACGGTTTGCCGTTTGATATGCGCGTTGAAAGCCCGAATGCTGAAACTATAGCGGCTATTGAGGAAGGCAGAAAAATAGCGCACGACCCTAACGTAAAAGGTTATACAAGCATTGAAGAATTAAGGGCGGCGCTCGGTTTATGATATATGAAGTAAAATATACAAACCGTTTCGAGAAAGATTTGAAGCAGGCGTTAAAGCGTGGTAAAAATCTTGATAAGCTGTTTTATATTATTGAAAAATTAGCTAAAGACGAACCGTTGGAACCCAAGAACAGAGTTCATATGCTTGTCGGGGAGTATTCGGGTTATTGGGAATGTCATATAGAACCGGACTGGCTGCTAGTCTATGAAAAATTCGACGACGTTTTGGTGTTGTCTATGTACCGCACAGGTACTCATTCGGATTTGTTCAAGTAAGCGATATGCTTTGGCGTATCGCTTATTATGTGAAATCCTGTTTCCCGTACATATGCG
>CAJTNY010000020.1 GCA_910577875.1 uncultured Christensenella sp. | reverse complement strand
TATTGCTATCAGTACGGCGAAGGCGTAGAAGAGAATATGAATGCGGCAATTATGATGTATCGTGCGGGCGCCCAACTCGGCAGTACGGACGCGCTTTATAATCTCGGTATCTGCTACTCTTACGGCTACGGCGTTAAACAAAGCGACGAGGAAGCCGCGAAATATTTTCTCGCCGGAGCAAACGCGGGCTGCGACAGATGCCAATTCAGAATAGGCGTTTGTTACGGTTGCGGCGACGGCGTTGAAGAAGATGCCGACAAGGCTATCGAATATCTGACTCGTGCCGCAAAACAAGGCAACGACGACGCAATGTATTCGCTCGGCGAATTTTACGAAAACGGTATTGGCGTCGAAGAAGATCTTGACGAAGCCGTGAAATACTATAAAGCCGCCGCCACGGAAGGCAATGACGACGCAATAAAGAAATTAAAAAAAAGAAAATTCAAAAGATATATGTAAGCCGCAATAAATGAATATAGCGCATATTTCTCCCTGTTCCCTTTTATAATCCGGACACTACTGTTCTGTTCGCAAATATCAAATAAAGCCGCGATACGGCGGTGGGACATAGTTATGGACTAAAATAACACCAGAGCGGCATTATTCCAACAAGGAAAGGTTTTGAAATTAAAAATCAATGAAAACAAAAAGTCGGGACTCCTTTCGGAATCTCGACTTTTTGCCAACACATTTAGAAAGATAAATTACTGTTTATCGTACAATCATTATATCACGAAAAATGAAAGAGCGCAACCGATGGAATTTTGTATTCTGCGTGCTGAATAAAACATATCTATATATCACCAGGCTACGAGTAGCCTGATTCGTCCACGAAAAAAAGTACAGAAAAGGCACAGCTTAACGCTATGCCTAAATCTTTTTATTTGCGTTTTATTAAATTCCCTATGGGAATTACCGTAAAGCGGAAAGCCGTTTTTTATGCGAGTACTTCAGAATAGAACTCGTTCATTTCTTTCTTGGTTTTAAACGACGCAACGAACATTTCGTTACCCATAGCTCCGCTCAAAACGTCGGGAACCCTGCCCGTCAGCTTCAACGCAGAGCAATATTTTTCCTTTATTTCCTCTTCGGAAAGAGCGTAAATACTCCCGTCGCGCCTGCCCGCATAAGCGCAATAATATTTTTCTCCGCAATAAAGTTCAGTCGCGCCGAAAGCCATAATATCAGCCCAGATTTTATAAACATCGGTACTGTTAGCATAATTCATCATATCGGGCGAAATACCGCCGCTCGGACGCATATTTACTTCGAGCGCGATTATTTCTCCCTTTTTGCCCACGGACTGGTCTTTGTTCAAACGGAAAAATTCAAAGTGTACGAAACGGTTTTTAACGCCGAAAGATTTGACTGTTCTTCTACCGGCATCCCGCACGTCCTCGCCGAGCTCATTGACTATATAAAAAACACTGTTTCCGTTGTCGTTTACGACGTTCATAAGCGAGTAAGGCGTTACGTTGCCGGTTTCGAAAACAGGATTGCCGCAACCGTCGACTATCGCGTCGTAAGTATTAACTTCGCCGTCGATATACTCTTCCATAATATACTGAACTTGTTTTTTATTTTCCAAAAAGCCGATAAGTTCGGCTTCGTTTCTTATCTTCCGCGTATCGTTCGCGCCGACTCCGTTATCGGGTTTCACTATTACGGGATAACCGACTTCGGCAATGAATTTTTCACAGTTTTTAAGCGTTTTTACGAGACAGTATCTCGCAGTCTTTAATCCGGCTTTTCCGAAGTATTTTTTCATCTGCGACTTATATTTAATCTTTTTAACGTCTTTCTGCATAAAACCGCTTTTAACGTTGAAAGCCGTTCTCAGCATCGCGTCGCGCTCAAGCCAGTATTCGTTATTGCTTTCTATGTAATCTATTTCCCCGTACTTGAAAATAAAGAAAGCAACCGCGCGGTACACTTCGTCGTAATTTTCAAGGTTGGTTACCCAATAGTATTCGTTTACGGAATTTTTAACTTCGTCTGCAAGATTATCGTAATAACAGTCGCCTATACCGAGCACGTTATATCCGTTTTCTTGCAGTTTTTTGCAGAACTTCCAGTAATTCGACGGGAAGTCGGGTGAAATGAAAATAAAATTCTTCATATATAATAAACCTCCGTTATTTATAGGGTTTAAATCCTAATACGTTCATAAAAAAGGGAATACTTTTTTCCCAGCTCGCCTCTGAGTGAACCCCGTCGGGGACCACACGCGAAGTAATAAGAACGCCTTTTTCCGTAAGACGCGCACAGGTTTCGGAAAATATTTTCCTCTGCGCGCAGTGGTTCAGAAATTCTTTGCTTCCATAATCGGTATATAAAAGAGTATTTTTACCGAATCTGCTATTTTCTATGAAATCGGGCACTTTACCGTATACCCATAAACTCGGCGAAAGCGCCGCGCCGCGCGAAAAATATTCATTGTACTTTGCGAGCGCATAAAGCGTCATCAGCCCTCCCATCGAACTTCCGCCTATCGCCGTATGTTCTCTATCGGAAAGAGTATTGAAAGTTTTATCAATAAAAGGTTTGAACCGCTTAACGAGCCATTCCATATACTCGCCGCCTCTTCCCTCTATTTTCTCTCCGTTTTTAAATATGAAATCGACGGGAGAATATTCTGAAAGTCTGCAATTCCCATCGTGATTACATTCAACCGCCGCTATTATCAACGGAGTTTTAGTTTTATCGAGATATTCTTTAAGCCCCCAGCTTTTTCCGAAAGCGGCTTTATCGTCGAAAAAAAGGTTATGCCCGTCGAACATATACATTACGGGATACCGCACGCCGCTGTCACTATTATATTCAATAGGAAGATATACGTATACTTTTCGTTTTTTTTCGACGCCCAAAGATGGAATAACTACTTCCCATTCTTTAACCATTATGTTTTCCGATACACCCGTTTATGAATTTCAAAACGTCTTCATATACGCGCTCTTTGCAGTTGTCGTTTAAAATCTCGTGACGCGAGTTCTCGTAAAGCGTTATGGAAACGTCTTTGATGCCCGCTTTAACGAACTTATCTTTTGCTTTTATAACACCCTTGCCGTAATCTCCCACAGGGTCATCCACGCCCGCAACGAAATATACGGGCAAATTTTTCGGAACGGCTTTTATTGTCTTAGAAGAACAAGCCTGTTTTATTATCCCGAACAAGATTGCATAGCCGTTGTTCGTAAACGGAACGCCGCAAAGTTCGTCGGCTTCGTAAGCGTCAACGTTTTCCGGGTTTTCCGAAAGCCAGTCGTTTTCCGTGCGGACAGGTTTAAATCTCTTGTTGTAACTTCCGAACGCAAGATTTTTTATAAAATTGCTTCTGTTGCGCCAACCGCAGAAAAGCGCGTTCAGCCTTACTAAAAACAACGCGGAATTAAGAGTGGTTTTGCTCTTGAACCCGCTTCCCATAATCACGGCTCCGTCAAAATCTTTGCCGTAAAGCGAAATATATTTACGGCAGAAGAACGAACCCATACTGTGTCCGAGAATAAAATAAGGCAGACCTTCGGTCTGTTTTTTTACTTCGAGTTGAAGAGCGCGTATGTCCGCGATAATTATATCTGTGCTTCTTTGTTTGTTAAACCAACCCAAATCTTCCAACGACTTAACAGACTTACCGTGACCGAGATGGTCGTCAGCGCATACGAGAAAACCGTGCGCGTTGAGAAATTTTGCAAACGGCGCATATCTTTCCGCATATTCAGCCATTCCGTGAATTATCTGAACGACACCGCGCACCTCGCATTCGGGTCTCCATATACACGCGTGAACCGTTGTTTCTTTGTCGGCTGAAGGAAAATAAATATCTTGCATATAATCAAACCTTTTTATTTATGAGAATTTTTGCGTTTACGGGAGTAATGCCTCTCTCCCCGCGCTCGATTTCGTGAGCCATTTCTATAATCGCGTCGTTTACGGGAGTTTTAACGCCGAATTTCCTGCCGAGACGCTGTATTACTCCGTTTACAAAATCTACGTCGCATTTTTTACCCGATTTCAAATCGTAATACATTCCCGAAGTAAGATTGCCGTGTCCGCGCATAGCGAGCGGAAGCAATGTAAACGCCGAAAGTTTTTTAAAAGCGCTTTTACATCTGTAAATTTCGACGATATTGCGGCCTTGAATTTCGCCTATCCCGACTCCGCAGGTTTCAGCAACTTCGAACGCTTCGTTCAAAAGTTTCAGCGCAAGTCTGCGAGTAGTAAAGTTTTTACCCACTTTTCCGAAAGTCATTCCCGTTACAGCCGACAGCGGCGAAAAAGCCGAATTTATAGCGAGCTTTGCCCAGCGCGCACCGAAAAGATTTTCTTCAATCGAAACTTTGCCTGCGCATTCTAGATATTCTTTAACTATATTAAGCCATTTGTTGTGCCCGTGCATCGAACCGAGCGCGAAAGTCATTTTATTCTTTTCCGAAGTCAGCTCCGCTCTCCCCTCGCCTAGCGCATTCGCTCCCCAGCCTACCGCGCAGCCAAGACATCTTTTCGAGCCGACAGCTTCTACCACCGAAGGTTCGGGCAGACCGTTTTGCAAGGTACATATTACTCCGTCGTCGGAAAGAAAATCGCGTAACGTCGGAAGTATTTTGGAATTCTCACGCTGTTTTGTCATTAAAAAAATAATATCGTAAACTCCCGACATTTCATCGGGGGTAAGAGCGTTAACCCTTACGGTAAAATTCGCGTTACCCAAAACCTGCGCGCCGTGTTTTTTTATAGCCTCGACGTGTGCGATGTTTCGGGTAATCAAATCTATCTGTTTTCCGCTTGCGGCTATATATGCGCCGAGTATAGTACCCATTGCGCCAGCGCCGTAAATCGCTACTCTCACTTTTGTATTCCTCCGAATGCGAGTTCCGCCATCACCTTGTAAGCCTCTTCCGAGGGATGAAGATTATCTCCGCTGTTAAAGCCGTCCGCAAAAGCCGAAGGGTTTGTTTCCGAACGCAAAGCCTTTTCGAAATCGAGAAAACCGTCGGCGCCTTTAAAAGCGCGAACCCAATCGTTGAATTTATTTTTCATCTCCTCGCGGAACGGCGCATAAGTACGCCAGCCGTATATCGGGAGCAAAGTCCCCAAAATTACTTTCAGATTATAATTTTTCGCGATAGATACATAATATTCTATCCCTTCTTCAAGCTGTCTTACCGTAGGCAAATCAGACATAGGTCTGAAAGGATTGACTTCCGTCCCGACAGGGTGAATAATATCGTTTATCCCCTGTTGAATAATTACCGTATCGGCGCCGCTTACGGAAGATATTTCCCTGCCGAAACGGTTCTTACCGCACAGTCCGTAACTTTCGTATGTAATGCACTTATATTCTCTGAGTACGCGCGTACCCGACGCCGCCTTCCTGACTATCGAGGTAGTATTGTAAGGGTCGTCCATACATTTTAAAGAAAGATAGTCCGGCCAGCTCTGCGACGTTATAGAATCACCGTAGCATATGACGCAGCGGTTTTTATCGTTCGTCAGAACGTCTATTCCGGTAAGGAAATAAAATACGTTCGTAGAGCGCGTCGTATTGAGCGGCAATACTCCGCTGAACGTGCGGTTACCGAGCGAGAAAAAGCCTTTCGACAGAGGACCGCTGATAACCACCGAAGAGCGCATAAGCGTAAAATTTTCGAGATAAAAACTTACGGAAACACTGTCTTTGGGTTTTATACGGAATATAATTTCATCGGAAACTATCTCTTCGCCCGCTTTAAGCGTAACGCTCTCTTTACCGCCGAAAGTTATTAAAGCCGCGTCCTTTAAATTTATTTCTCTATCGGAAACCGCGGAGGCGATAGCGACCTGTGTCAGCGTAATCGGCTCCGTTCCGCAGAAGTTCGAAAAATGAAGGCGAACGGCGTTTCCGCCGAATGCGCATTTAACGGGATAACGCAGAGTTATATCCCGCGCATACGTTTCGGGACGGCGCTCTGCAACCGAAGTCGCGTTGCCCCATACAGTTACCCATTTTGACATAAACTAATTTTAGCATAAACATTTTTAAATTGCAACTTTTAACAAAAATACAAAACGTATTTTTTTGCGTTTTCATATTGACTTCGCGCATTTTTAATGTTACTATTATTAAAAAACGAGGTTGCAGAATGAAAAAAACTTTTAAAGCTCTGACTATACTCGGCATCGCTTCGGTTTTAATCGGTACAGCGGCGCTCTGCGGTTGTAGAAAAGAACCTGATAGCGTAATACAACCGCAGATTGAATATACTACCGACGACGAGCTTATTTCTCAGTGCACAGCCAACGACGACAGGTTTGCTCCCGAAAACGTTACTATGCGCGAAGACAGTCCGCTGAAAGGCAAAAAAATATATTGGCTCGGCTCGTCCGTAACTTACGGAGCTTCTTCCGAACAGGACAGTATGGCGGATTACCTTGCCGCGCTTACAGGATGTGTTTCCGTAAAAGAAGCTGTATCGGGCACCACTATCTTCGATGACGGCTCCGCAGGAAGCAAGTCGTATACCAAAAGGCTCACCGACGGCACGAACTTTAAAAAAGACGAGAAGATAGACGCTTTTATATGTCAGATATCCACCAACGACGCTTGGGGCGACAGAGCCAAGTATCGCGGCGAAATGACTGACGCTTACGAAATCGACAAAGACGCTTTCGACAGAAGAACGACTCTCGGCGGCGTGGAATTCATAATAGCTTACGTATATGAAACCTGGGGCTGTCCCATCTACTTCTATTCGGGAAGCTGGTTCGGAGACGAAGGCGTACGTATGAGCGCTAACCCTAAGGGTACCGCCTACGGCGAGCTTGTAAGTCAAGTCAAACAAGTTGTAGACAAATGGTCCGAACTCGGATACGACGTAGGCGTTATAGACCTTTACAACGATACAGACTTCAACGCTCACGTTTCGGACGAATACTATAAATGGGCAACGTCTGACGCGATTCATCCCAAACGCGCAGGATACCTTCAATGGTGGACACCGTATTTCGAACAATATCTGATAGTCAACCTTACTATGGAAAAATAAACCGTTTAAAACGGCGCGCTTTGAAAAGCGCGCCGTTATTAATTTAATTGTTTTCTTCAACCTTCATTTTTTCTTCCCTCATTCTAAGTCTTAAACCGTGACCTGAAATTATAGGGGAAATAATAAGCCAGATTGCCGCAAGGGTTATAACAACGTAAACTATTATAGAACCCGCGGTACGGGGTCCTTGGAATATCCAGCCGACAAGATTGAAATCGAATATGCCGTAAAGTCCCCAGTTAACCGCACCGAGTAAAACCAGCACGTAAGAAATGATATTTGCAATTACCATAAAATTCTCCTTGTTTTTATTATCTGTAACTGCGCTGTTTTTATACTCGTCCCTGTCATTTCGAGTGTAGCGAAGCGGAATCGAGAAATCTTTTCGGATAATTCCGCCTTTTTATAAGTCTTCCCTCCTATGCCTGAAGAAGCTGTCTGAAAAATCCAAAGTTGTGCTGAGCGCAGTACAGTTACGGAACGCACGCGAACCTATACTGGTAACATTGTTGAATTTGATTTTACATAATGAAGTACAATTTTCAAAACATCAAATACAAGCATAACCATATCCTTGAATTTCCGTCAGCCCTTGTCCCAAATCTGCTTCCGCAAGATTTTCGCAATCGCTAAATGCTCCTTCGCCTAATGAAGTCAAACTGTCAGGCAACTTAATTTAGTTAATCCGCTTGCGCCAAAAGCACCTGCGCCGATAATTTCCACACTGTCGGGTATGGTTATGTTTATAAGTTTATTGCATTCTCGAAAACAGTTTTGCGGTAAAGTTTCTCCGCCGTTGATAACGACTGTTTCCAAATTCTTTCTAGGAAAATATCCGATATCAAGTACAAACGCCGGAGCTGTCAATTTTTGTAAATTATCACAGTGGGCAAACGGCTCATTATCACCGTTTCCAGTCGAAAAAATTCTAACATTATCCGGTATAATCATTTCAGTCAACGAAGTACAATTACGAAAAGCGTTTGCGCCTATGAAAGTAACGCTGTCTGGGATAATTAACAAAAGTGCGGAAACCTCCAAAATTAAAAAATAAGTAAGCGTACACAGTATAGAATACGCTTACGCAATTTTCAAGTATTTTGCAAGTTTTATTTAGTATAAATTTCGCGTTTTAAAATGCCTATATACGGAAGCGAACGATACATTTCGTTATAGTCGAGCCCGTAACCTACAACGAACTCGTTCTCTATATCGAAACAGTTATAATCTGGTTCAATATCGTATTCGCGCCGTCCTTCTTTATTTAACAAAGTCACAATCATAACCGAAGCAGCACCGCGTTCAGAAAGAAGAACTTTAAGGTTTGCAAGCGTAAATCCGCTGTCGATTATATCTTCGACAATAACGACGTCCCTGCCTTTTACATCTTTATCCAAATCTTTTTTTATATTAAGTTTTCCGGAGGAAACGGCTCCTGTTCCGTAAGACGAAACCGCCATAAAATCAAGTTCAACCGGCACTGTAAGATGACGTATAAAATCCGAATAAAAAATTATACTGCCCTTTAATATCCCTACTACAAGCGGACGTTTGTCTTTATATACCGCGTTTACCTGTTCAGCCACTTCTTTAACTCTTGCTCTCAATTGTTCTTCGGTGAGCATTATGCGCTCGCAATCTTTATGCATATTCTTCTCCTTTGTCTGATTTAATTTTTATTTTCTTATGATTCGTTTAAAATTTTTATCGAATACATATTCCGCTTCGCCGAAAAAACTACTATACTTCGCAAACGCAAAATCAACGTTTTTTCCATACTTTTTAACACCTTCCTGTGCAAACAGCGCCGTTTGTTCGCAATTTGCAACACCGGAATAATAATCGCCGCAGCCGCCGTCCAATCCGTAAAACTCTATATCGAACGCATTGTTCATTACGTCGTAAAGTTTCTTCAAAAACGATTCGAGACCGTCCTCGGACATCTTATCCCATATACCGTCTTCATCGGAATAATCATCGTCCGCATAATCCCAAAACCGCATAGTTTCATCTTCCCCGTCAAGCCTTATTGCGATAGTCTTTTCGTTTTTGACAGACTTAACGTACACGAATACAGGCTCGGGGTATCTGAAATCGGGACAGGAAAGCGAAAGTCTTTTATCGCCTTTAAGCTTGTCCGTTATCAGTTTTTTGTATTTTTCTTCCGTTTCACGAATTTTTTTAACGTTTCTCATACAGTTCCTCATTTAGTCGACGCGCGCTAATCGGCGCAAATCAAAAAATATATATTTTTCGTCTCGTCTGTAATTTTTACTTTATCCGAAATTTCCACGCCGCCGACAGCTAAAATTTCTTCACCCACGGCAATCAGAGGAATTTTATTCCTAATTCTTGAAGGTATCTTTTTATCGGTGAAATAATCGCCGAGGCTTTTTGTTCCTCCTCCGAATTTGGTAAATTTGTCGCCCGCTCTCATAAACCTTATAACAGCGGTTTCCGGAATTTTATCGAAGTCAAAGCGCAACGTTTTAGTTCCGCTTACTCCCTCGGTTTTGCAAATTTTAAAATATCGACCGCAATAATAATCACTGCGGTAATTCTTAAAAGCGACTTCCTTACAAAGACAATCTTCTGCGGTTTCGGTTAATACTATTTTATTCCCCTCTTTGTAAGCTGTGAGCCCGAGAAATTCAAGACGTTTGCCGTTTTCGGAAAATTGGAGATTGTACAGGCTTTCCAAATGCGCGGAAGTATAATCTCTTAAACCGCATTTGACTAAATTAAGAGCTTTCAACACGGCGTGTTTGAAAACGACTTTTTCGTTGCAAAACGATATTTCAGCGCCGAAAGACGTTTTATTTATTACTCCGTTTACCAAATTATCAAAATATTCTTCATATTCTGACGCGATACGGGAAAAACGGTATATGGATTTTACTGCGTTGGGAACAGCGTTTTCAAGTTCGGGCAAAACATTATGTCTTATTTTGTTTCGCGTATAATCGTCCGTGAAATTACTTTCATCCTCAACATACGGTATCTCGTTGTCGATTATATAACGGTCTATTTGTTCTCGGGTGCATAAAATCATCGGACGGATAATTTTGCCGCAGTCGTTTATCCCTTTCATACCCGAAAGTCCGCTGCCTCTCGCAAGATTAAACAACACCGTTTCCGCATTGTCGTTTAAATGGTGAGCCGTAGCCACCGCGTCGGCGCCGAGTTCTATAACTTTTTTGTAACATCCGAGCCGCCATTCCCTTGCAGCGGATTCGGTGCGTTCGCCGCCATACTCCCATTCAAAAAAGGTCAGAGGTATATTAAGCTCGGCGCATTGCTTTTTTACAAACTCACTGTCATTTGCGGAAACCGCGCCGCGTATTTTATGGTCGCAGTTAAGAGCCGAAAGCGAAATACCGAATTCATTCGAGTGCGTATTCAGATAATGCAAAAGGGCCATAGAATCTTTTCCGCCCGACACGGCGGCGCAAATTTTCATACCGGCATACTTCGCAAGATTAATCATAACCGAATTATAACATAAAAAAAAACGCCTTGCAATAGCGGACAAAAAATAAAATTAATTTATTTACTGAAAAACAGTTGACAAATGTATTTTTATTTAATAGAATAATAAAGCCTTGTAACAAGGCGGTCATCGCGGGGTAGAGCAGCCAGGTAGCTCGTCGGGCTCATAACCCGGAGGTCGCGAGGTTCGAATCCCGCCCCCGCAACCAGTTTTTGAAAACGTAGTAATGCGATTATAAGGCAACCGACGGTGATTACGTCCGTTTACGCGTTTTCGTATATGGCGACGTAGCTTAGTTGGTCTATAGCGGTCGGTTCATACCCGACAGGTCGGCGGTTCGAATCCACCCGTCGCTACCATAAACAATTACGCTTTTAAAGCGAATTTCTAAAAGCTTATAAGCATTGCGCTTATACAGCCGTATAAGGCCCGTTGGTCAAGAGGTTAAGACATCACCCTTTCACGGTGGTATCGTGGGTTCGATTCCCGCACGGGTCACCACAATAAAAAGGGAGTACTTGAGTACTTCCTTTTTATATTTTTTCAATAAAATCTAAATGAATTTAAATAATTATTATAAATTATTTCTATGAAAGAAAAAATAGAAAAGTTGAAGAATTGTACTTTCTTAAAGCTTTTGAAACAAGGATTAGCATCTAAATATTTCCCTTTCGTTACCGCCGCGATAACGCTTTTTTGCTATTATCTCGGTCTGGATTTAGTACTTATTTATTATATAAGCTTAACCGGAATGCTAATTCTATTACTACTTGACGACGCAACGCCTTTTATTTCGGTAATGCTTTTTCTCGGAATTATGATTTCTTACAAAAACTCTCCTTCCGATGTAATGGGCGATTCAGACTATTATTTCAGAACCGCAAATCTTGTTCAAATATTTATTATTCTTTCGCTTTACATACTCACTGTTTTATATAGAATTATTTTGACTGTATCGAGAAAAAAATTTAAGTTCACGCCTGCTTTTTTCGGTCTGTGCGGACTTTCTGCGATTTTTTTGCTGAACGGACTATGCAGCGAAAATTATACGGCAAAGAATCTTTTATACGGTTTGATAATGTCGGCTAGTTTCCTGGGAGTATTCTGCGTATTAAAAGATAACATCAAACTCGATTCGGAAAGTTACGAGAAAATAGCATTTGCATTTTTAGCATTCAGTGCAGTACTTATTACAGAAGTCGTAGTTAAATACATATTTATCGATGGAATAATAGTCGACGGACAAATCGACAGAAGTAAGTTGACTTTCGGCTGGGGAATATGGAATACGATGGGTATGTGGCTCGTAATGTGTATTCCGTCGGTCATATACCTTGCATACAAAAAAAAATACGGGTTTCTGTACACTGCTTATTCAGTATTATTATGTTTGGCGATATTCTTATTAAACAGCCGTCAATCAATAATTGTCGCTGCGGTTATATATTCCGTTTGTATAATTATATTACTGATAAAAGGCAGATACAAAGCGGCAAACATATGTATAGCGGCAAGCGCATTGATAACGGTTATCGTCTTTGTGATAATTTACCGTGATGCTCTAGCGGTTTATATAAAAGAATTCATAGAAGACTTTATTAACGGCGGCGCAAAAGGAAATACGAGAATGGTTATTTGGGGTCAAGCTATTGACAATTACCGTTCTGCACCACTGTTCGGCGTTGGCTTTTACACTAAATTCAGTTATGTTCCGAATTCGGGTCTAGGTTTTATGCCTTATATGTGCCATAACACTATTTTACAACTTTTAAGCTCCTGCGGAACAATCGGATTAATTGCATATATCATACACAGAGTACAAACCGTAAAATGTTATATTAAAAATATTACAATCGAACGGACTTTCATTTTTATTACAATAGCCGGATTATTATTGACAAGTTTGATAGACAATCACATTTTTAATATATTCCCGACAATAGTATACAGCAGTCTGACTGCCGTAATCGTAAACGACACTGTACCGAAAAAAAATTAAAACTCCCCTTTCGGGGAGTTTTTTATTTAGCGCCTGTGCGCTTGAAGACGCCTATCAAAGTTTTGAAAATGATTTTAATGTCAAGACCTACCGAACAATGTTCAACATAATATAGTTCAAGTTTTTGCCTTTCTCCACTCTCGTAAGTACAATTACTTCTGCCGTTCGCCGCCCACCAGCCTATCATACCGGGTTTCACCGAAAGTAATTTATCCGCATCTTTTCCGAACTTTTCCTCAATCTCTTTTTTAACGAGAGGTCTCGGTCCTATTACGGATATTTTACCTGTAAAAATTGCCCAGATATTAGGCAGTTCGTCAAGACTCGTCTTTCTTAAAAACTTACCGAGTTTCGTTACTCTCGGGTCGTCGTCGAGTTTATATTCTCTTTTATACTGTTCAAGCTGTTCGGGTGTAAGCATATTTTCAAGCTTGTCCGCATTTTTTTTCATACTCCTGAATTTGGGAATATAAATTTTCTTACCGTTTTTTCCCACCCTCTCGTGATTATAAACTACGGGACCGCCGTCGCTGCATTTAACGCAGATTGCAAGAATTATATACAGCCAAGAAAAAAACAAAAGAAATAATCCCGAAGAAAAAATATCGAACGTCCGTTTAACGAACAGATAACAACCGTACCGGAAACCCTTTCTCGGTTTATAAGGTACGCTCTCATCGTTTGATTTTGCTTCTTCGCAAAAAACTACCTCTGATTCGTTTTTTTCGCAAGTTTCCGTTTGTTCTTCGGAAATGTGTGTTTCATCCGTCATTTGATTACCTTTTTAGCTTTTTAACTAAACTTTACGGCAATTTCGCCGTTATTTTTTAATATGCTGTCAGCGGGGATAATTCCGCGAACGCGCGTCAGCGGATAAATATTTGTATTTTTCCCGACAACCGTACCGGGATTAAGCACGCTGTTGCAACCAACTTCAACTCCGTCTCCTATCATTGCACCGAGCTTTTTCAACCCTGTAGCGATTGTGCATCCGTCGCCTTTAACGGTTACCGGCGTTCTGTCGGATTTCACGTTTGATGTGATTGCACCCGCTCCGAGATGAGCTTTATAGCCGAGAATACTGTCGCCGACGTAATTATAATGAGGCACTTGAACCGCATCGAATAAAACCGAATTCTTAATTTCGGTGGAATTCCCGACCACACAATCCTTTCCTATCAGCGCTCCGCCGCGGATAAACGCGCAGTGCCTTACCTGAGTGTTTTCACCGATAATACAAGGTCCGCAGATATAAGAAGATTTATCTATCGACGCACTTTTATGAACCCATACGCCCGACGATATTTCGATATAATCTCCGCCCAGACTTTTGCCGAGTATTAAAATAAAATCTTTTAAGCCCGTCAACGCTTCCCAAGGATAATTAAAATTTTTAAGATACCCGCCCGCCACAGTTCGGGTCAAATCAAACAACTCGGTAATTTTCAAGCGTTCTCCGTCACTGCGCGGTAAATTATAAATCTACTTTATTCTAACATCACGCAAGTGTAAAGTCAATAATATTTGCGAAAGTTCGACAAAATTCGTTCCTTTATACGGACTCTGCTTTATATTAATATGCGTAACCTGCGTGAAATAAAACCCAATGCATAATTTTGCATATTTATACATTTATAGCAAATATAGTTGACTTTTTGAGCCTTTTAATTTAAAATAATACAAATACTATAAAAAATCAGGAGTTCGGTATGAAATTGAAAGGCGCGGATATACTCATAAAATGCCTTTTGGAACAAGGCGTCGATACTATTTTCGGATACCCCGGCGGCTGCGTTCTGGACATTTACGACGCATTGTACCGAAACGGAAAAATAAGACACGTGCTTACCGCGCACGAACAAGGCGCCGCGCACGCGGCGGACGGTTACGCGCGCGTCACGGGGAAAGCGGGAGTCTGTTTTGCGACTTCCGGTCCGGGTGCAACAAATCTCGTTACCGGAATAGCAACAGCTTATATGGATTCCGTTCCATTAGTTGCGGTGACCGGCAACGTAGGACTTAATTTCCTCGGCAGAGACTCGTTTCAGGAAATCGACATATGCGGAATAACAATTCCGATAACAAAGCACAACTTCATAGTTAAAGACGTTAAAGACCTTGCGGAAACAGTAAGAAAAGCTTTTTATATAGCGACAAGCGGAAGAAAAGGACCCGTGCTTATCGATATTTTAAAGAACGTCCAGAATGATGAATACGAGTACGAACCCGCTGAAATTCAAAAATACAAACCAGAAAAGGTCAAACGCGAACATCTTGAAAAAGTGTTAACGGCAATCAAATCGAGCAAAAAACCCGTAATACTTGCCGGCGGCGGAGTTATCGCTTCCGATGCCTCCTCTCTCGTTTACGAACTTGCCAGAAAACTCGACTGTCCGGTAACTTACACGCTTATGGGAAAGGGCTGTATACCTGAAACAGACCCTCTCTGTCTAGGTATGATTGGTATGCACGGCACATACGCCGCCGTAAAATCGGTTATACAAGCCGATACCTTGATTGCTTTCGGCACGCGTTTTTCCGACAGAGTCGCATTAAACAGGGATAAATTCGCCGAAGGCAAAACGGTAATTCACGTTGACGTAGACAACGCGGAAATAGATAAAAACGTACCTGCGGATATCCGCATAATGGCGGACCTGAAAGAAACGCTCGAAACTCTTCTTCCGCTCCTTGAAAAGGCAGAAAGAAAAAACTGGCTTTCTGAAATAGCGCAGTTAAAAAAGGAGAATGCACTTAAAAAAGAGACGTCTAGCCGTGCGTATAAAATCATCTCCGCCGCTTCGCGCATTGCACCCGAAAAAACCCCGCTGATAACCGACGTTGGTCAGCACCAGATGTGGACGGCACAGCATTTTGCGGTAAACTCTCCCCGCCTTTTCTGCTCTTCGGGCGGACTCGGCACTATGGGTTACGGAATGGGCGCAGCGATTGGCGCAGCGTTCGGCAGCAGGAAACTTTGCGTGCTCGTAACGGGCGACGGATGCATCGGTATGAATATGAACGAAATAAGCACAGCCGCGGCGAACGGTATACCGCTAGTAATTCTTTTAATGAACAATAAAGTACTCGGTATGGTAAGACAATGGCAAAAGCTTTTCTACTCCCGCCGTTTTTCCGAAACCAATCTCTCACGCAATATCGATTATGTAAAACTTGCCGAAAGTCTCGGCGCAAAAGGAATTGTTTTAGACGCAAACGACGATATAGAAACTAAAATAAAAGAAGCTTTCGAAACTGCCGAAAAATATTCCGTTCCCGTTTTAGTCGACTGTAAAATTTCTTCCGATGAAAACGTTTTGCCTATGATTAAACCGGGTACAACTTATGACATGCAACTTGAAAAAATGGAGGAAAACTGATATGGGAGAAATAAAAAAATACTCAATCGGTTTGCTCGTTTCCAACAGAAGCGGCGTAATGACCCGCATAACGGGTTTGTTCACCCGCAGAGGATACAATATAGAAAGCATAACGGGCTGTGCCACGGAAGATTCGGAAATTTCGCGTCTGACCATTATCCTGAACGGCGACGAATACACTTTATATCAGCTTATAAAGCAACTCGATAAACTCGAAGACGTTCAAAAAGTCGGCTGTGCAAACGAACTCGACTGCGTTTACAGAGAACTCGCTCTCATCAAAGTCTGCGCTCCACCCGAAAAAAGACGCGAAGTCGTTGAAGCCACCGAAATTTATAAGGCAAAAGTTGTAGATTTTTCACCAGAAACTATGATACTCGAAATCACAGGCGAACCGACGAAAATAGAAGCTTTTATAAAAGTAATAAAGCCTTACGGAATACTCGAAATGCAGAGAACGGGCGTAACCGTGCTTGCACGCGGAAAACACACGCTCAAAGACAGGGACTGCTATTCGGACCATATAAACTGATACGAAAAGTTGAACCCGCCAACGATACGGAGAAAGAAATGAATGTATTTTCCAACGGAAAAGATATGAGCCCTCAGCGCTCGCTTTTGAGAGCTTTGGGTTGGACGGACGAAGAAATAAACAAACCGCTCGTGGGCATTATCTGTGCGCAGAGCGAGATTATACCGGGACATCTGCACCTTGACGATATTGCGAAAGCCGCTTCCGAAGGCGTCATAGCCGCAGGCGGCAAACCCGTAATCGTACCCTCTATCGGAGTTTGCGACGGAATCGCTATGGGGCACGACGGCATGCGCTACTCTCTCCCCTCACGCGAAATCATTGCGGACAGCGCCGAAATATTAATACGCGCCCACGGCTTTCAGGCGGCGGTCTTTATAGGCAACTGCGACAAGATTATCCCCGGAATGCTTATGGCGGCGGCAAGAGTGAATATACCGTCGATATTCGTTTCGGGCGGTCCCATGCTTGCGGGAAAAATACGCGGAAAAAAGACCTCGCTTTCTACTATGTTCGAAGTAGCAGGCGCGTTTAATGCGGGAAAAATCAACAGTGAAACTTTAAAATCATTCGAGTGCGGAGCATGCCCCACATGCGGCTCCTGCTCGGGCATGTTCACAGCTAACAGCCTTAATTGCCTTTGCGAGGCTCTGGGTATGGCTTTGCCAGGCAACGGCACGATTCCTATGGTTTATTCGCAGAGAATCGCGCTCGCAAAAAGAACCGGTTCGGCGGTTATGAATTTATTAAACAAAAACATACGTCCCTTGGATATAATGAACGCCCAAACGTTTAAAAACGCCGAAACCGTGGATATGGCGATTGGTGCGTCAACAAACACGGTATTACACCTGCTCGCAATCGCAAACGAAGCAAACGTCGACGGCGTTTCCATAGACATTATGAACGAAATTTCGGAACGCACGCCGAACCTTTGCAGGCTTGCGCCTGCAGGAGAACATTATATCGAAGAGCTCAACGAGGCGGGAGGCATTTCCGCGGTAATGAAAGAGCTTTACGACAACAATCTTTTAGACGGAGAAGTAATGACTGTCGGAGGCGTCAAGCTCAAAGAAGTTATAAAGACCGCGAAAATTTCAGACGAAGAAATTATCCGCCCATTTTCAAACCCCTATTCCTCTACGGGCGGGCTTGCGATACTGAAAGGCAATCTCGCTAAACACGGTAGTGTTGTCAAAAAATCGGCGGTCACTCCCGAAATGCTCCGTCATTCGGGTCCTGCGAAATGTTTCGATTGCGAAGAAGACGCTATGCACGCGATTTACGCGGGTAAAATTGTAAAAGGCGACGTAGTGGTTATACGTTACGAAGGGCCAAAAGGCGGACCCGGTATGCGCGAAATGCTCGCCCCCACCTCCGCCATTATCGGCTCAGGACTCGGCGCAGACGTAGCACTTATAACAGACGGAAGATTTTCCGGCGCGACACGCGGCGCGGCTATAGGTCACGTTTGCCCGGAAGCTGCGGCGGGAGGCGTTATAGGAATAGTCCGCGACGGTGATATAATAGATATAGATATAAACGCATGCTTTATAAACCTTCGGGTTTCAGACGGTGAAATCAAAGAAAGGCTTAAAAACTTCAAGCCGAGACTGCGCGAAACGCACGGTTATCTTTCAAGATACCGCAAAAACGTTACCTCCGCTTCGAAAGGCGCGGTTTGGGAAAAATAAGGAGAATACTCTATGGGTATGACGTTATCCCAAAAAATTTTAGCTGCACACGCGGGGCTTAAAGAAGTAAAAGCGGGACAGCTGATAAACTCAGAAATCGATTTGGCGCTCGCCAACGATATTACGGGTCCAGTTGCCGTGAAAGAATTTAAAAAAACAGGTGCAAATCAAGTCTTTGACAGTAAAAAAATCGCTTTCGTTATGGACCATTTTGCCCCGAACAAGGATATAAAAAGTGCGCAGCAGTGCAAAATTTGCCGAGAGTTCGCCAACGAACAAAACATCGAAAACTTTTTCGACGTCGGAAAAATGGGCATTGAACACGCGCTTCTTCCCGAACAGGGCCTTGTCGGCGCGGGCGATCTGGTCATAGGTGCAGACAGCCACACCTGTACTTACGGCGCATTGGGAGCGTTTTCCACGGGCGTTGGCTCGACGGATATGTGCGCCGCTATGCTAAGCGGGGAATGCTGGTTCAAAGTTCCATCCGCAATCAGGTTCTCTCTCAAAGGCAAACCTGCAAAATTCATTTGCGGAAAAGATATTATATTACATATAATAGGTCTTATCGGCGTTGACGGCGCACTGTACAAATCTATGGAGTTTACCGGCGAAAGCGTTAAGTATCTTTCAATAGACGACAGATTTACAATCTGCAATATGGCTGTCGAAGCGGGCGCAAAAAACGGAATTTTCCCCGTCGACGAAATCACACTCGGATATCTGAATAACCGCTTTAAACGCGAAGTAAGAATATACAAACCCGATGCTGACGCGGAATACGAAAAGACTTTCGAAATAGATTTATCGAAGCTAAAACCTACCGTTGCTTTCCCCCACCTCCCCGAAAACACTAAAACGGATTGGGACGAAATAGCGATAGATCAGGTAATTATAGGTTCGTGCACTAACGGACGCATTTCAGATTTACGCATAGCTGCGGAAATATTAAAGGGCAGAAAAATCGCTAAAAATGTTCGCACGATAATAATCCCAGCTACCAACGAAATATATTTGCAGGCGATACGCGAAGGACTTGCGGAGATTTTCATAAACGCGGGCGCAGTTATTTCAACTCCTACCTGCGGACCCTGTCTCGGCGGACATATGGGAATACTTGCGGAAAACGAGAAAACGGTTTCCACTACCAACCGAAATTTCGTCGGAAGAATGGGGCACGTTTCGAGCGAAGTTTATCTCGCTTCTCCCTACGTCGCCGCAGCTTCCGCCGTTACAGGCAGACTTACCAGCCCCGAGGAATTGCTATGATTAAAGGAAAAGTTTTCAGATACGGAAACGACGTCGACACCGACGTCATCATACCCGCAAGGTATTTGAACACGGTTTCCGAAGCCGAGCTCGCCGCCCACTGTATGGAGGACATCGACGCGGATTTCGTAAACAAAGTAAAGACGGGAGATATAATAGTCGCGGAAGACAATTTCGGGTGCGGTTCTTCCCGCGAACACGCTCCTATTGCAATTAAAGCGAGCGGAATCAGCCTTATCATAGCGAATTCGTTCGCGCGCATATTTTACCGCAACAGCATAAATATCGGTCTGCCCATACTCGAATGTCCGGAAGCCGTAAAAGCCATAAAAAACGGCGATACGGTAAGATGCGAACTTTCCGAGGGAATTATTGTCAACGAAACCACGGGGGAAAAATTCAAAGCCGAACCGTTTCCCGATTTTATCAAAAACATTATATCCGACGGCGGACTTTTAAATCATCTGAAAAAAAGGAGCGGAAATGAATTATAATATCGCCGTTCTCAAAGGCGACGGAATCGGTCCCGAAATCTGCGCGGGCGCAGTTTTGACGCTTGAAAAAATTGCGAAAAAATTCGGGCATAAATTCAATTTAAATTATCTGCCTGTCGGAGGTTGCGCAATAGACGAATACGGAAGCCCTCTGCCAGAAAAAACCGTCAAAGCCTGTCTTGAATGCGACAGTGTTCTTTTGGGCGCCGTCGGGGGTTATAAGTGGGATAATTTACCCGCAGACAAAAGACCCGAAAAAGGACTTTTGGAATTGAGAAAAGTTATGAATCTTTATTCCAATATCCGCCCCGCAAAGCTTTGGAAAAACCTTGCAGACGCTTCCCCACTTAAACACGAGCTTATTAAAAACGGAATTGAAATAATAATCGTGCGCGAGCTTACGGGGGGTATATACTTCGGAGAAAGAAAAAGCGGCTTCGAAAACTGCGCCGAATACGCGAGCGATACGGAAAAATACTCCGTCCGAGAAATAGAACGCATAACGAAAACCGCTTGCGAGCTTGCAATGAAACGCTCCAAAAAACTTGTTTCGGTCGATAAGGCAAACGTTTTGGAAACCTCGCGTCTGTGGCGAAAAACCGTTCACGATTACTGCGAAAAACATTATCCCGAAATAGAACTTACCGACGTGCTCGTCGATAATATGGCTATGCAGATTGTCAAAGACCCCGCGCAGTTCGACGTAGTAGTAACGTCCAACCTTTTCGGGGATATTCTCTCGGACGAAGCGGCTCAGATTACAGGTTCTATCGGTATGCTCGCCTCCTCCTCGCTCGGCGAAACGAAATGCGGGCTATACGAACCCATACACGGCTCCGCTCCGGACATTGCAGGGAAAGATATTGCGAACCCCATTGCAACAATTCTAGCGGCGGCAATGATGCTCCGCGACAGCTTTAACCTTACCGAAGAATATTCGGCTATCGAAAACGCCATTCAAAAAGTACTCGACGAAAATTACCGCACCGCGGATATTATGGGAAAAGGAAAAATCAAAGTAGGCTGTAAAAAAATGGCTGAACTGATAGCAAACAGAATATGATTGAAGAAAACGTAAAAAAACTGCTCTCGGAAATACCCGAAAAAAATGCTTTCGGCGAAAAAGTAACGCTTGTCGCGGCGGTAAAATTGCAGAACGCGGAAAACATAAACCGCGCGATAAAAGCGGGAATAACCGATATAGGCGACAACCACGTTCAGGAATTCAAAGATAAATACGACGAAATCGAAGGAACCCCCCGCCGCCACTTTATCGGCCGTTTACAGACAAACAAAATAAAATATCTTTTGGGCAAAGTCGATTTATACCACTCTGCGGACAGAATCAGCCTTTTAGAAGAACTTTCAAAGCGCGGCAAGAACGCAGGAATTACATCGAATATATTGTTGCAGGTCAATATCGGAAACGAGGAAACGAAAAGCGGGTTTGAATACGGCGAAGCGGAAACAGCCTTAAAAATTATCAGGGATATGCCCGCATTGAAAATCAAAGGTCTTATGGCTATGCTCCCCTTTATTGACGATACGAAAGAACTTACCAATCTCGCGGTGAAAATGCGCGCTCTCTATGACAAACTGAAAGACGAATATAACTTCGAATATCTCTCAATGGGTATGAGCGGAGACTGGAAACTCTGTATAGATGCGGGAAGCAATATGATAAGGCTTGGCACTTCTATATTCGGCGCAAGAAATTATAATAAACAGTAATAAAAAAAGCTTATCGTTTACGATAAGCTTTTTTAACTCATACTCTCCAAACAAAGCAAAATTCCGAGTTTTACTCCCTCTTCAAAAAAGACCTTTTCGGCTTCCGCACACTCTTCCGACCTTAAATCGGAATATTCAGTAAAAGTTTCCATTTGTTCTTCGCTTAAACGCTCCGTTAAATTTAAATAAATTTCGTCAACTTTTCGGGAAATTCTATCGTATTCCTTACCGAGTTTTACACTGTCGCAATAACCTTTTCCTAAAAATATTCTTTCAATTATTGATTTTGCCATTTTTAACCTCGCTTCAACCGTTGTTTTTGATGGGCTATTTATAGGCTAAATTGTATCATATATAGACCATATTGTCAAGTGCTTTATGATACAATTAAAAAAATAAAATTACAGAGGTTAATGTGAACACTTACATTGCGGTTAAAAACAGATTACTAGTTCTATTAGACGAAAAGCGTATGTCGATAAATAAATTAGCAACGGAATCCGCAGTTCCTCCTTCTTCAATTAAGAATATTTTATACGGAAAAAGCGTTAACCCTGGAATTGTTACAATTAAAATGTTATGTGACGGGTTGGGTATCAGTTTAACAGAGTTTTTTAATACTAATGAATTTAAAAAATTAGAACAAGAAATAAAATAAAGCGAACTTATAATAATAAAAAGTACCTTATTGAATTAATAAGGCACTTTTTTAGTTTGTGGGATTTAATTTTTCGTTTTGTTACTCCGCTTTGAAAGGAAGCAGAGCGGCTACTCTTGCGCGCTTGATAGCCGTAGACAGCTCGCGCTGGTGCTTTGCGCACGTTCCGCTCATTCTGCGGGGCAGTATTTTACCGCTTTCCGCAACGAATTTTTTAAGACGGTTTACGTCCTTATAATCGATTTCCGTCACTTTTTCCTGACAGAAAACGCAAACCTTTCTGCGGGGAACTCTTTTATAGCTCTTTTTAGCAACGGGTGCTTTATTTTCTTCCATAATTATTCTCCTTGAATTTTAAAAGGGTATGTCGCTGTCGTCGTCGAACGCCTGCAAGCTTGCCCTTTTTCTGTCTGAGGGCGCAGCGGGCGCGTCAAAACCGTCTCCGCCGTTACCCTTGGGCGTAAGGAACTCTACGTCCTGCGCCACAATGTCGACTCCCGTGCGTTTTACGCCCTGACTGTCTTCGTAATTGCGAAGTTCTATCGAACCGCTTACGGCTACTTTATTGCCTTTTTTAGCGTATCTTGCGACTGTTTCGCCTAAACCACGCCAAGCTACGATATTGAAAAAATCGGTTTTTCTTTCGCCGTCGGCGCCGCCGTAGTTTCGGTTAACAGCTATCGCGAAACGGCAAAGGCTTACGCCCGACGTCGTTTCGGTCAGTTCGGGGTCACGGGTTAAATTTCCTATTAAAAATACTTTGTTCATTCTCTGTTCCTTAATTTTTTGCGGTTGTAACTACTCTTAAAACTTCGGACGAAAGACCGGAAACTCTGTCGAGTTCCTTAACGACCGAACCTTCCGCTTCGAAAGTCATAAGCACATAATAGCCTTCGTTCTTATAATTGATAGGATACGCAAGCTTTTTAGCGCCCCACTTGTCAGTGGATACGACTTTACCGTTTGCGGACGTTACTATGTCCTCAAACTTTTTGACAAACGCTTCCTTTGCTTCATCGGAAACCGCGTTATCCAAAACGTAAAGCATTTCGTAAGTTTTCATTTTTTCACCTCCCGGACTTAATCGGCATACCACTCACGGTATGCAAGGTTATTAAATTTTACAATATTTAATCTTACTTGTCAAACGATTTAATGCGTCTGAAAAATTTTAACGTTCGCAAAAGACGCCGAGCGCGCGTTTTATTAAAGCTTTTTTTTCGTTCAACGACGGTTCAATCGCGCAGTCGTCCAAAAGTTTAGAAAGGACTTTGCCGACGTTTTCGGGCTGTACTCCCGCCGAGATTAGTTCGGCTCCGTTGACCTTTAACTGTTTCAAATTCAAAGGCGCGCCTTCCGAGCGCATTTTTTCGTAAATACCGAGCCATTTAGTCACGCAGGGAGCCTCTGACAAATCGTCCCTGCAAGCGGAATAATCGGCTTGCTTTATTAAAAGAAGTTTATCCAGAATCGCGCTGTTGCGGACTATGAATTTACGGACTTTATTTTCGCGCGCGTCGCAACGAAAATCGTACATATGCAAAGCGCTCAATTCGACGGTTTCAGCCGTGAGTTTTTTGGAAACTTTCAGCCTTTCGCAAACCTCTTTCGCTATGCGCGCGCTCTCCTCTTCGTGCATACGGTAATTGCCGTTATTTATCATACAGTAAGGCTTGCCTACGTCGTGGAGAAGCGCAGAAAGCCGTATGCTCTTATCCGCATATAAAACCGTGCGCAGAGAGTGTTCCAAAACGTCGTATTTGTGAAAACGCTCGTTCTGTTTCATACCTCTGCCGAGCGCGAGTTCGGGCAGAATTATATCGAGCGCGCCGATTTTATCGAGAAGTTTTAGACCTTTGTACTGCGCGCCGTTTATTCCGTAAGCTTCATCCGCGAGCAGAATCGAGTTAAGCTCCGCGTATATTCTTTCGGCAGAAACGTCTTTAAGAAGCGAAATATTGTTTTTCGCTCCTTCGATACAGTCCTCCGTCGGCTCGAAACCGAGCTGTGCGGACTGCCTTGCAAGGCGCATAAGTCTAAGTCCGTCCTCGCCGAATACTTTGTCCGCGTCCTCGACAGTTGTCATTCTTCGGTTTATTATATCCTCCGTTCCGCCGAGCGGGTCGCAAACAGTTTTGCTCTTTATCTCGTAATAAACCGCGTTGCATTTAAAATCGCGCCTTCGCGCGTCAAGATTAATATCGTCGGTAAAAAACGTTTTTACCGGCGTGTGAATTCCGCGTATATATTCATCCGAACGAAAGCAGGCGAATTCGTACTCCTCTTCTTCAAGCCTTAACTTAACGGTGCCCGTAGCGCGGTAAACCGCAGTGACGCAAGCGCCGACTTCTTTTGCGGCGGCACAGAACCCGTCCGCCGAAACGGGCGCACAAATATCCACGTCGCCCTTTTCGCTGACGATACCAGCAATACTGTCGCGCACATATCCGCCCACTATATAAAGCGGGAACGGACACGCTTTCGCTAAATTATTGAGATTTTCGGATATTCGCAGTTCCATAATTTTACCGCTTTTATTATAACAACTTTTTAAAACAATTGCAATTATTAAGTATTTGGTTTATAATACTTTTGAATATACTTACAATTCGCTTTCGGGGATAAATGATGTTTCACATTATAATAAACGAAAATTATCTGAAAAAGAAAAGAGTTTTAAAAAAATTCAACGGCGCGTTAAAAGTTTTCGATGACGCGGGTATTCGGTACGAAATACACAAAACTGTGCGCAAAGGACAAGCGGGCGAAATTACTCGGAAAATTACGCAGGTAAAAGGCAATACCATAATTGCCGCAGGCGGTGACGGAACGCTTCACGATATTTTAAACGGCTTTAACGATTTTGAAAATAATTCGCTCGGAATAATTCCGCTCGGCACAGGCAATGATTTTGCCGAAGGCGCGGGAATTCCGCTAAACCCGAAAAAAGCAGCCCAGCTCATAGTTGCAGGCACTCCGCGCCCAGTGGACTATATCGAAACTTCTTCGGGGCTTCGCTCTTTAAATTCAGTCGGAATGGGCATAGACGTTGACGTTTTAAAGCGCGCTTACGTCGGCAGAAGCAACAGAAAATCTAAATATCTGCACAGCCTGATAGTTTGTTTAATCAAATTCAAAAGCTATAAATATACAGTCAGATACGACGGAAAAGAAGAGTATCACGAAGGACTGATTGGCGCGGTCGGCAACGGCAGACAGTTCGGCGGAGGAATAAAAATGTTCCCCGACGCAAAAATAAACGACGGCTACCTCGATTTGTTCGTCATAGATTATCTTTCGAGATTTAAAATTTTGGGCGCGTTTATAAAGCTTATGCTCGGGAAAGTAAATAAAATAAAACAAGCTACCGCCGTCAGAACAAAAGCCGTACAGTTTGTTCCGCATATGGAAAGCTATACAATACAGGCAGACGGCGAACTGTACGACAACGTACCGCTTGAAGCGCGTGTTTCAGACACTAAACTTTTACTCTATTACAAATAATGAGAATCGACAAATATTACAGACGCATAATCGACGGAGTTCCTACCGCGGTTATAGTCGTAGACAAAAACTTAAAAGCGGTCTTTACGAATACAGCGTTCCGTTCGCTGTTCAATTCGGGTAAAATCGTAGGAAATCTCGGCGGAGTGACCGGCTGCGCCTATTCTGCAAGCAATTGCGGAGGCAACGACTGCCGCGGCTGTCCGCTTTACGATGCTTTCGAAGACGCTTTGTGTTCAAACAAATCTTTGAACCGCAGAATTTACCAGAAAGTTCGCACCGACGGACTCACGCACGACGTTTCTTATTCTCTCACCGTAAGCCCGCTCGGCGGCGGTCTGTGTATGGGCGCTATCGACGACGCTTACGAGCTTGAAATAGCGCAGGAATTGCAAACGGCAAAAAGCATACAGCAAAGACTTCTGCCCGCCGGAAACTGGGCGGGCGGAAAAAGATATTCGTATATGTACATACCCTGCCGCGATATAGGCGGTGATTTACCGGACGTTTTCACAGTTAACAATTCCGCTTGCGGAGTAATAGCCGACGTTTCCGGAAAAGGCATTTCCGCAGGTATGCTCTCGGCTTTCGTCAAAGCGGCTTACGATAAGACGGAATACTCGCCGGCGAAAGCGATTTCGAATCTCAACGCTAAATTCTCCGAACTCAATCTCGACGAAAGAAATTATGTCACCGTCGCCGCTGTGCGAATTGATCCCGAAAACATAACTTATTCTATGGCGGGGCACAACGTGCCTATTCTCTTAAAGACCGGAAGCGGAATAACGCGTATAATGCTTAACTCTCCTCCTATCTCGAACTGGTTCGAAAACCCGTCTTATTACGAGGACGTGATTTCATATAAGAAAGGCGACATACTCGTACTATTGACGGACGGCGTGACCGAGTGTAAGAACGCGCGCGGGGATATGTTCGGCGCGGACGGTGCTACGAAAGTTCTTTCCGTTTCACGCACCGCAGACGAGTTTATTAAGAATCTGGAAAACACGTTAAAAAACTACAACAAAAATTTAGACGACGACATTACTGCAATAGCGTTCGATTTATAAAAAGAAGGCGGAAACTTATCCGCCTTCTTTTATTTAATATATTTAATTTAATTCTTTTATTTTCTGAACCGCCGAAGTACGGCTTTCGACTCCGAGTTTCGAATAAATCGAGCTTATATAATTTCGCGCCGTTCCGTCCGACAGTTTCATAACCGAGGCAATCTGTCTGTTCGTAAAGCCGTCCGTAAGCATTAAAGCAATCTCAACTTCTCTGTCGGAAAGTCCGTAAGTCTTTTTGAGTTTTATTTCTTTGGCGGAAGAAACCGTCATTGCCGCGTCCGTGATTTTTTTAGCGATTTTTGAAGGTAGAATCGTGTCGCCCGCGTAAGCGTTTTTAACCGCGTCTATTAGCGCGGTGGAACCTATATCCTTTAAAAGATACCCGCTTGCGCCGTTGTTTATCGCACTTAAAATATAATCGCTGTCGTCAAACGTGGTTAAAATTATTATCTTAATATTTTTGTTTATTTCTTTGATACGTTTCGTCGCGACTACGCCGTTCATATTCGGCATACGTATATCCATTAGGACAACGTCGGGCACATGTTCTTTAACGAGCGCAACCGCTTCGACTCCGTCGGACGCTATTGCGCAGATTTCAAAATCAGCGCAGGTTTCGAGTACGCTTTTAATGCCTTCCGCCAGCGTCATCTGGTCGTCTACGAGCAAAATTTTAATCATTTGAGCTCTCCTCTTTTTTATTATTCAAAGGCAAGGTTATTACTACTTCAAACCCCTCGCCCGCTTCGCTTGAAAAACTGCATTGACCGCCCAAAGTCTCGACTTTTTCGCGTATGCTTTTAAGTCCGAAACCTTCCTTCAATTCTCCGTCGGCTCCCGCGCCGTTGTCGGAAATGAGCAAACTGACTTCTGAAAGAGCATTCTTCATCTCGATATAAAACGCAGTCGCTTTACCGTGACGGACGCCGTTTGCGATGCATTCTTTGACGCTGTTGAGAATAAAGCGGTACTCATCCTCGCCGACGGAAACGTCCTGCAAGTCGCAGCGTATTTTAAGTTCGGTCCCGTCGATTGTCTGTGCGATGATTTCTTCTATCTCCTCTCTGAGCGTTTTTGTCTGCGCTCTGCCGGCAAGCAGATGCACGCTCTCGCGCATTTGCTCCAATGCGTTTTTTGCCTGTATGTTTGCGGAGATAATTCTGTTTTTCGCCTCTTCCGGATTACTGTCAATCAATAGTTTCGCCGCTTCCGTCTGCATAATTACTGTCGTCATCGAGTGTCCCGCATTATCGTGAATATCCTTTGCGATACGGTTCCGCTCTTCATAAACAGCCGTTTCCGAAAGCCGTTCGTAAACTTCTTGCAACTGAGCCCTGCTCTCGTCAGCTACCTTTAGCGCGTATCTTAACTGGACGTTGTTGCTGTAAAATTTGAGTAAAAAGTTGGTTACCGAACAGTGAACCGCGATAATGAAAATACCGAAGAATATTCCGCCGGTTATTTCTACGACGCTCTGAAACGGGGACGCGTTCTGATTTATCATAAACCAGCCGCCGATAAACGATACCACGAAAAGCCCGCAGCTTACGCAGAATAAAATTACGTTCTTTTTGAAATCATCGACAGAAATATAAAACTGCGTTAAAACGATGCAGTAAAGCGCGGACAAATACGAGTTGCCCGTAAGAAGGCAAAGAAACAGCAGGATTACGGAATCGAGCCCGTAAAAAACCATCTTCGCCGCAAAATTATTTATGACGAACGAATCGACTGTTTCAAATACGGCGAGCAGAACGCAACAGCCCATTACGAACACAAGCTTCATAAGTCCGCCGTTCTCAATAAATAACGTAATGTACTGAGCGCAGATAATTATTTCGAGCGTAAGCAAAAGCGCGATTATTATCAGCTTTATAATCTCCGAAAGCCTTTTGTTGTTTATGTTGAGCTTGAATCTTTTATCCATTCCACCACTCTGCCGAGAGAATATTTTTCAGCCATCTCAGCTAATCTGTTTTCGTCTCTGTAACTGTAAAAATCACCGTCCGAATATATGAGATGGTCCCATAACTTGACGTTGTTCAAAGTGCACAGAAGTTGAAGTTCGCCGGTAAAAACGTCGTCGCTTTCCGACGGTTCTACAGAACCGTTCAAATGATTGTGCGCGGCAAGTATTCCGTAAGGTTTAGCCAAGGCTATATTTTTTATGATTTCCTGAGCGTTCGCAACCACCTTATTCCTGTCCGCCGAAGTATAAGTGAATATGCGTTTCAAACGCCCGCTCTTTTCCAGAAAATAAAGTTCGAGAAACTCTTCCGTCTTTCCGCGAAGTCTCATACCCGCAAAGCGTTTGCTGTCACCGAAAGTTTTCAACACGGCGGCGCCCTCTATATTCCCGGCGCGTTCGGCGCAAAGTCCGACCGTTCTTAAAAATCTCGCCACAGCTTCCCCCGCTCCTTCGACGGATTTAATTTCCTTTACATCGGCTTTGAGCAGTTCGGAAATCGAACAAAATTTATCCAACAGTTTATGCGCGAGCGGGTTTGTGTTAGCACGCGGAATTACCGAATAAAGAAGAATTTCCAAAACTTCGTGATCGTAAAAGTCTTCTCCGTTTTCAAGTTTTGCGTACATGCGCTGTCTGTGTCCCTCGTGCAAAATTTTTTACCTCTGTTTTAAATTTTCGTTAAAATTATTTTACCATAAAAAATAAAAAGTGTATAATGATTTTAAACAGTTTTTAAAAAAGGAAAGCGCAATGGATAAATTATTCGATCAAGCCGTAAACAGCATATCAGAAATCATAAAATTCGACTCGTCGCAAAAACCGCCCGAAAGCAACTATCCTTTCGGCAAAGAAACCGCAGACTGTCTGAATTATTTTCTGACTCTCGCCTCTTCGTTCGGGTTCGAAACGAAAAATTACGATAATTATGCCGGAGAAGTAACTTTCGGAAAAGGCGAGGATTTTGCTATACTCGTACATCTCGACGTCGTTCCCGCAGGAACCGGCTGGACGCACGAACCGTTCGGCGGAGAAATAGATTCAGTAAATGAAAAAGTTTGGGGCAGGGGTGCAATGGACGATAAAGGTCCCGCAATAATCGCTCTGTACTGTATGAAAGCTTTGAAAGACGAAGGATTTATCCCGAAAAAGAGGATAAAACTGATAGCAGGCTGTAACGAGGAAAACGGCTGGAAATGCATCGATTACTACTCCTCTCACGCGGGAATGCCCGAGACCGGTTTTTCACCCGATGCAGACTTTCCCGTAATCTACGCCGAAAAAGGAATACTGCAATTAAAACTTAAATTCCCCGCAAAGCGCGGTTTCAGCGGTCTTTGCGGCGGAGAACGCGCAAATATGGTATGCGATTACTGCGAAGTCAATGCGCCTGCGGATAATGAAAAAATCGGAGCTTTTAATCTTTTTTGTGAAAACGGAAAAATAATTTCACGCGGCAAATCCGCCCACGGTTCCACGCCCGAACTCGGAATAAACGCAATTGCGGTTATGCTCGAATATTTGGGACTTGACGAAATGTACGGCTTGCTGTTCGACGACGGTTTCGGAATCTGCGGCTTCGAAGACGTCACAGGCAAACTGACGTTTTCACCGAACGTTATAGAACAGAACGACGAAGGAATTTTCGTAACCTGCGATATTCGCTATCCTGCAACGTACGATCGACAAACGGTGCTCGATGCAATTTCCGTAAAGAAAATTCCTTACGAAATAATTCACAGTCAACAGCCGTTATATAACGATAAAGATTGCGAACTCATCTCTACTCTTTGCGGCGTTTATAACGAGGTTACCGGTAAAAATATGCGTCCCGTCGCAATCGGAGGAGGAACGTATGCGCGCGCGCTCAAATGCGGCGCGGCTTTCGGTCCCGAAGAAGAAGGAGAAGAAAATACGATACATAAAGCGGACGAATACATCACGTTTGAAAAGATAAGAAAATGTTTAAAAATCTATAAACTTGCAATTGAAAAACTTACCTGCAAGAAGTAATTTTAATATGAAATTAAAAGAAATAAAGCTTACCTACAAAATAATAATCGCAATAGTCTTAGCGGCAGTAATAGTCTTTGCTTCGATAGCTTGCATAGGCTTGCAAATTTCTTTCGTAAAAGCGGACAAAATAGTGTGCTGGCGACCAGACTATGAGGAGAAAGATATAAGCGCGATTCTCGAAAAAAGCGAACTGGACGAACACGATTACACCGTTTTGTACAGTCAGACGGGACTTACCAAAATCGGTATTGACCGCGCTTTGGAAAAAGGTACAACGGGCAAACTACACATACTCGAAATTCAAAAAGATTTCTTTAAAGAACATAAAGTTATCAACGAGTTCTTTGCGCCTTTTGTTTGTCAGGATAAAATCGACGGACGCGTAAGCTATATATATTTAGAAGACGGTGACATTGTGGTTACATCCTCCACTCACATTTCCGGCTGGCGAGCCGGTCACGCAGGGCTTGTGACCGACGCGCAAAACGGTCGTATTCTTCAAGCGAGCGCGATTGGCGAAACGAGCAGTTTCGGTTCTATGAAAGATTTTCACGACAGAGTGAACTTTATAGTTCTTTCGCCGAAAACGGACAAAGCAACAAAAAGCGAAGTCGTCGATTTTGCCGAAGAAAACCTTGTCGGAAAAATTTACGACCCCACCGTCGGAGTTTTCAGCAGTAAAAACAATTCAAAAAGAACGCAGTGCGCGCATCTTATCTGGTATGCTTACAACAAGTTCAATATAGACCTCGATGCAACGGGCGGACCTGTCGTAACCCCGCACGATTTGCTTATTTCTCCATACGTGGATATAGTTCAGGTTTTCGGAATTAACCCAATCAAATTATGGAAATAATTTAATAAATCGTTTGACAAAAAAAAAATTATTTAATATAATAATTAAGCTGTTTGAAAGGGTTTTGTTTTACGCAATTATTTAAACGTTTAAACAACTTACTCTCAAAAATACCGTTAGCACAACCGGATAGAGCGTCGGTCCACTTAATCGATGGTCGAGAACAGCAAAAACTTAATATTTGTCAATATGCACCGTTAGCTCAACTGGATAGAGCGTTGGTCTACGGAACCAAAGGCTAGGGATTCGAATTCCTTACGGTGCACCAAAAGAGTATAATCCGAATTGTTTACTTGTTACAAGTGAGTGGTTCGGATTTACTTTTTATTTCAAGATTTCATAGAAAACAGGGCTTGCACTTTTGCAAGCCCTGTTCTATTG
>CAJTNY010000019.1 GCA_910577875.1 uncultured Christensenella sp. | reverse complement strand
CCCAAGTGGTACACGACTTTTTGAGCGATAGAAAAATCGTTGAGAAAGCCGCGCAAGACACGATAAACTACCACGAACAGCGCACGGGCGACAACGGAATGAAAAGCATAGAGGCACAGATACGGCACGCACAAGACGAGGCGGGACAACTTACAAACGCTTTTATACTGGCGCGGAACGATATGCTACGGGCTAATATAGAAAAGAAAATGCAAGAGATTGAAATACTTATAAAAGACCTATCGGCAAGCAAGGCGCAAATCGAGCTTGAACGGGGCAAGAAAATCACAAAAGAGAAAATCATTGACTTTATCGCGGAAATGCTTAAAGGCGACCCCGCAGACAAGGAATACCAAAAGACACTCATTGACAATCTTGTTTACAAAGTGTTTGTGTACGACGACCATATTATTACATACCTAACTTTCGGCAACGAAAAGGACATTAAAGAAATAAGCCTTGCCGATAACGACAAGGCTATTGACGAATTAAAGGTTCAACCTTTATCGTCTTTGGTGCGGACGAAGGGATTTGAACCCCCACGGTCGCCCACAGGAACCTGAAACCTGCGCGTCTGCCAGTTCCGCCACGTCCGCAAAACATAAAGATTATAAATTAACAATAATATTTTGTCAAGCGAATTTATTTAATTATTTTAAGGCAAGCGCCCTCTTGCCAATAATCGCAAGAGGGCGCGTTTTTCCAAAGGTACTTTCCGTTTAGGACTCGTAATGACAATCCGAATACTGTGTAGGGGGCATCGTTTCGCCTTCTCCGACCCAAACAGAATTAATTACGTTGCCTTTTCTGTCGATTACTTTGTAAGAACCCGACTTAGGGCAAGTATCACCGCAATTTAATCTCATAATTTACCTCCGTAAAAATATTATGCGCGATAAAAAGTAAATTATAATTATTCGACTGCGGAATTTATTTACAGTATTTCTTTTCGATCGCAGTTATTTTATCAACTCTGCGCTGATGTCTTCCGCCCTCAAATTCCGTAACCAAAAACGTTTCGACTATTTTGAGCGCATACCCCGTTCCTATAACTTTTTCACCCATAGCAAGAACGTTTGCATCGTTATGACGGCGTGTAAATTCCGCACAGTAACAGTCGTGACAATGCGCACACCTAACTTTCGGTACTTTATTAGCAACCATAGACACGCCTATACCGGTAGAGCAAATAATTATGCCTTTGTCGCATTCGCCGCAAGACACCGCTTCTGCCGCAGGGAGCGCAAAATCAGGATAATCGCAACTGACACAAGAGTCCGTACCGAAATCTTTATATTCGTAACCGTTTTCTTTAAGGTATCTAATTACTTCATTTTTCAAATTAAGTCCGCCGTGATCGCACGCAACAGCAATTTTCATATTCTTACTCCTTTAATCTTTATATTGTAAAATATAATTTTTTATTATCAAATCGCAGGCAACGGATAAAGCGTCGCGCGTAGTTCTGTAAGCTTCTATATCGAGTCCGTAAGGGTCAGGTACGTCATACCCGCAGATATCCTTAACGCAAACCACGTTGCCGCAGTCTTCAAGCAACTGTTTCTGACTTCCCGTCATACATACTACAATATTACTTGCCGCAATAATCTTCTGCGTCAGCTGTCGGGGCGAAAATTTATCGACGGAAATCCCCGCTTCATTTAAAGCAGTCTTACTGTTTACGCTTATAGTTCCACCGACTTCCGCCTGAATACCGCACGATGAAACGTCCCACCATTTAATTTTAGCTTTTTTGATTTTGTCGCGCAATAATAATTCAGCCATAGGGCTTCTGCAAGTATTGCCCGTGCAAACAAATAATATTTTTTTTCTTTTCATTTAATTTTTACACGCCTTTGTAAGTCTGTTCATAACCCCTGCCATAACTCCGTCTTGTTTTTCAGGCGCTATAGCGATTATCAATTCCGCTATATTCTCGCCTTCACGAAGTTTAAAATAGAGATTTGATGCTATTTCAGTCTCGGTTTTGCCAAGATTCAATACTTTTTCAGCTTTTATCGATTTTGCAGTTGCGTCGTCGCAAAGTATATACGCGTTTACGCCTTCTAAAATACATTCGGCATACTTTTCTTCCGCTCGTTTTTTTTCGTTGTAATCAAATAACATTGTTCTGCAAAGCGGCGAATAATGCTTGTATTTCATTCCCGGGGAACGCACTTTTTCCCCCTCTTTTACGGAATACTCTCCACAATCGCCTACGACTCTCGCAATCATTTCACGCGTAATCAAACCGCTTCTCAATATGAGCGGAATATCCGACGTACAATCTACAACGGTACTCTCGATACCGCCTTCGCACTTGCCGCCGTCCAAAATAATTTCAATTCTGCCGTCGAGGTCGGAAAAAACATGTTCGGCAGTAACCGGACTTACATGTTTCGAAACGTTTGCAGACGGTGCAGCAATCGGCAAATCGATATATTTTAAAAACTTCTGAGCTTCTTTATGCGAAGGCACGCGAATTGCAAGAGTATCGAGTCCGCAGGATACCGCAGGACTTACCTTACCATTACTTTTATAGACCATAGTAAGCGGACCCGGCAAATAAGCCTTTGCAAGAAGTTTTGCATACTCGGGAACATAGGAAACAAGACTTAAAATGTCGTATTCATTATGAACGTGAACGATTAGCGGATTATCGCACGGTCTTCCTTTAATTTTAAATATGTTTTCTACGGCGGTATTATCGTAAGCGTTCGCGCCCAAACCGTATACGGTTTCCGTAGGGAAAGCGACGGCTCCGCCGTTCATAATTATCTTTCTCGATTCGTTTAACGAATCTTCATTTATCTGTAAAATGCGGGTTTGCATACTAAAAAGGCATTTCCTCGTCGGGCGGCGTTAAATCTTCTTCTACCGGAGGCGCATAATCGGGTAAAGGCATACGAGTTTCTTCGGGAGGTGGTTGAATTTCCTCATCGGGTTCCGGATTGACGAATTTAGTAAGTTCGCCCTTAAACCGAAGTTTAATTCTGTCGAGTCCGCCGTTTCTGTGCTTTGCGACAATTAAATCAGCCATTCCTTTAACGATATGTTTTTTAGCCATATCTTCGTCTGTCGCATTGACGTCCGGACGATTGATAAACATTACAATGTCAGCGTCCTGCTCTATCGCTCCCGATTCTCGCAAATCCGAAAGCTGAGGCTCTCCGGACTGAATACGCCTTAACTGGGACAGCGCTATTACAGGTACGTCAAGCTCTTTTGCCATTATTTTAAGTTCACGCGTAATCGTTGCTACTTCCTGTGTTCTGTTTTGTTCTCCGCCCTTTTCGCCGCTTGACATAAGCTGAATATAGTCAATCATTACAAGGTCGAGTCTACCGTTGTTCTTGGACTTGATTCTTCTGCATTTAGACAAAATTTCCGCAGGCGTCACTCTCGACGAATCATCTATGTTAATCCTGCTTTGTTTTAATTTTTCACTCGCTTTGACTATCTTTTTCCAATCGTTAGAACTGAGTTTTCCCGACAACGCACTCGACATACTTACGTTTGCCGCGCTGCATATGAGTCTTTGAATAATCTGTACTTCTGGCATTTCCAAAGAAAACACCGCACAAACAGCGTCGCTTCCCAAAGCCGCGTTTTCGATAATGTTCATAGAAAGCGACGTCTTTCCCATACCGGGACGAGCAGCTATAACTATTAAATCCGATTTCTGCAAACCGTTCGTAAGTTTGTCCAGTCTTATAAAACCTGTCGATATGCCTTTGAACGCGTCTTTATCTTTTGCAAGTTTTTCGAATTTTTCCAAAACCGCACTTATACCGCTACCTTCCCGTATATCTTTTACCGTCGAGGTATCGTTTGTACGAGAAACATTATAAATGCGCTCTTCCGCATATTGAATACTTTTTACAGAATCGTCGCTTGATTTTGAAAATTCCGCTATTTCTCTCGCCGCGCGTATCAGACTTCTGTTAACGCTATCGCGCTTTACGATATCAAGATAATATTTGAAATTTGCCGCAGAAGGCGTAATCTGAACCAATTCCGACACATAAGAAATACCGCCCGCTTTTTCCAAATTACCGTCGCTCTCTAACCTGTCGCAAAGCGTCACCATATCAACAGGTTTGCGCTCTGCAAACACGATTTTCATAGCTGACAGAATAAACTGATGCGATTCTTGATAAAAATCATTTTTATCAAGCTGTTCCAAAACCTCGGCAAGTATTTCGTTATCTATAAGCATACAACCGAGAAGCGCCTGTTCGGCATCTAAATTATTGGGCATTACGTTATTTTTGTCTGACATAGTACTTTATATTCCCATTAATTTCTCAAATTCTGTAAGAGTTTTATCAAATTCCCGCATTGCAAAATCAAACGGCTCTCGTTTTGTAAGGTCAACGCCGGCTAGTTTCAAAAGCGAAACAGGGTCTGTCGACGAACCTCCTGAAAGGAATTTGAAATAATCCTGCACTGCTCTTTCGCCTTCAATTAAAATACGATTTGCGATATTTATAGCAGTTATAATTCCCGTCGCGTATTTATAGACGTAGAAAGAACGGTAAAAATGAGGAATTCTCGCCCATTCGCAGGAAATATTATAATCGTGTTCTATCTCGCAGCCGTAATATTTTTTTCCTATTCCCGCGTAAAGTTCGCATAGATTTTCCTTTGTAAGCAGCTCTCCCTTTTCAGACATTTCGTGCGCTCCATACTCGAATTCTGCGAACATCGACTGCCTGTGCAAGGTTGCGCGGATAGTGTCAAGATAATAGTTAAGAAGATATTTTTTGAAATTCTCATCATCCGTTTCTTTTAACATATATTTGAGAAGCAGCACTTCGTTAACAGTGCTTGCAACTTCCGCTACAAATATCGTGTAAGACGTTTTTGCATAAGGCTGATTTATGCTCGAAAAATAACTGTGTAGAGAATGTCCCATTTCGTGTGCAATTGTAAACACGTCATTTGTCGTAGGTTTATAATTTAATAAAACAAATGGATGCACGTCGGGACAGTAAGCACTGTATGCGCCATTTCTCTTACCATCCGTTTCCTCCACATCTATCCATCTTTCGTCGTAACCTTTCTTTAAGAGGGCCTGATATTCCTTACCGAGAGGCGCAAGCCCTTTTATTACATAATCGTAAGCTTCGTCAAAAGACAGTTTCAAATCCGCACCCTGAACGAGAGGCGCATAAATATCGTAAAAATATAATTTATCGTAACCGAGAAGTTTTTTTCTGTCGGATATATAACGATGCATTGACGGAAGATTATTATCTACGGTTTTTAAAAGATTGTCGTAAACGATTCTGTCGACGTCTTCATTAAATAAAGCGTGTTCAAGGCACGAGCCGTATTTATACACTTTGCTCAAATAGACATCCTTTTTCACGTTGCCGTGATAAACAGACGTAATAGTATTTATTAATGATTTATAAGCGCCATAATATTTTTCGTAAGCCTCTCTTCTTTTCTCTCTGTCTTCGGAATGCAAAATTATTCCGTAAGTGCCGTGGCTAAGCCTTACGCTTTCACCCTTCCAATCTATCTCTGGCAGAGGCAAATCGAGATTATCTATCATACCGAAAATTTCTCTGAACGATTCAAAAATCTCGCCTGACATACCTATAAGCCTTTCTTCCTGTTCGGAAATTGTATGCGCTTTGCGTTTGATTATTTTTTTAATAGCATAATCGTAATCCGAAAAGTGTTTATCAGATAAAAGCGATTTTAAATAACTTTCGTCTAACTTCGCCATTTCGGGCTCAAAAAATGCAAGTTCGGTAGAGTATTTCGAGAACAACGAAACAACCTTCGCATAATATGCGCCGTACTTGGAAATTCCTGCATCTTCGTCGTGCTTTAAGTTTGCATAAACCGCAAGCTTTTCCAAAAGAATACTGAATCTGTCGTCTTCTTTATAAAATTCAAGAAGACTTTCACTGTTATTCAGTTTACCTGCAAATTTAGAAAAACCGAGCAAGCTTTCAGCCTGTTTGAAACATTTTTCCCATTCCTCGTCAGAAGAGAAAATATCACCGGTATTCCATTTATACTGTTGTTTAACTTCGTTTCTTTTCAATTTAACACCTCTTAATTCTTATTTGAATGTATAGGCGCAGGGATAAGCCCGCCCCTCGATATGAATTTTTCAGCCGATTCATTATGAACGGGCATTAAAGGCGCACGCCCCAAAAGTCCGCCGAAATTGACTGAGTCTCCAACCTTTTTGTTCGGCGCAGGAATTATTCTAACCGCGGTCGTCTTATTATTTATCATACCTATTGCTGCTTCGTCTGCGATAATCGCGCTGATAGTAGAAGCCGAAACGTCACCGGGAATTGCAACCATATCCAGTCCTACAGAACAAACCGCAGTCATCGCTTCGAGCTTGTCTATACATAATGTTCCGCGCTCGGCGGCTTCAATCATTCCTATATCTTCCGAAACAGGTATAAACGCGCCCGAAAGACCTCCGACTCGCGAACTCGCCATCACACCGCCTTTTTTAACCGCATCGTTAAGCATTGCAAGACAAGCTGTGGATCCGTGAGTTCCGACGCTTTCAAGTCCCATATCTTCAAGTATCTGAGCAACGGAATCTCCCCTTGCGGGCGTCGGTGCAAGCGATAAATCAACGATACCGAATTCCGCACCGAGCCTTTTCGCCGCTTCGCGCGCTATTAGCTGACCTGCGCGGGTAATTTTAAACGCGGTGCGCTTTATCATTTCAGCAAGCTCGCTCAAATTAGCATCGGGAATACTTTCAATAGCGTGCTGTACTACTCCAGGTCCCGATACTCCTACGTTTATTACTGTACCACTCTCTCCTATGCCGTGAAAAGCGCCTGCCATAAACGGATTATCCTCGACCGCGTTGCAGAAAACTACAAGTTTTGCGCAACCGAACCCGTCTCTGTCAGCGGTTTTTTCCGCAGTCTTTTTGATTATTTTACCCATCAAACAGACTGCATCCATATTTATTCCCGACTTGGAGGAGCCTACGTTAACCGACGAACACAGCCGTTCCGTATCGGCGAGAACCTCCGGAATACTCAAAATAAACTGCTTTTCATAGTCGGACATTCCCTTATGAACAAGTGCAGAATAACCGCCGAGAAAATCTATCCCGAGTTCTTTCGCCGCGTTGTCCAACGCTTTGCCAATAAGGTAAGACTGATTGGCAAACGGCGCGCAAATAAGCGCCGCCGGCGTAACAGACACACGTTTATTTACAATCGGAATACCGTATTCGCGAGATAATTCAGATGTAACTTTTACGATATTCTCAGCTTTTTTGCATACGGTATCATAAACTTTTTCAGCCGTTTTCTCTGCAGTGCCGCTTATACAGGGCAAGAGAGAAATACCCATCGTAACCGTACGGATATCGAGGTGTTCTTTCTCGACCATATTTATCGTTTCTAAAACTTCGCCGTAATTAAACATAATTATACCTTAAATCTTATGCATTGCGTTGAAAATTTCTTCATGCTGTACATGTATCGACATACCTATTTCACTGCCGAGCCGAGCGCATTCCTCAGCGAGAGAAGAAAGCTGTATTTCAGCATCGGACAAATCCACAAGCATTATCATTGCGAAATATTCCTGTAAAATCGTCTGACTTATATCGAGAATATTTACGCATCTTTCAGCAAGAAATGAGCTGACCTTTGCTATAATGCCCGTTTTATCTTTACCTACTACCGTTACTACCGCACGCATTGTTATACCTCTTTTATACTTTTTATCCTGTTGTCTATTCCGAACACGCTAGGCAAATCAAACACAAAAAACTTATGCAAAGCAGTATAACCGCTCTTGCCTCTCATAGACCAATCCGTCACTACTCCGAAAATTTGGTTCTCCTTGAAATTAGTGCCGCCGTCCGCGCGACTGTCAAGGCTAACGTTCCTGTTATCGCCGAGCAAAAAATAACTGTCTTTTTCGACATAAAAACCCGTTTCGTCGTTATGAAAAGTATTGCTCAAATTAAAAGGGTCGTTATGTTCGGGCGAAACATATTCTTCCGATAAAGGTTCATCGGGAAACGGCTCTTCGGCAGAATGTTTTATATAAACTTTGCCTGCAACTATCTTGACATAATCCCCGCCTATCGCAATTACCCTCTTTATAATTGAAGTGCTACTGTCCTTATTAACGACCACTATATCGCCGTAAACCGGTTTTTTGTTCTTTTTAACATAAACGTAATCACCGTCGGTATCCGCTACATATTTTCTAACCGGCCGTCCGCCGGAAAGATAAGCGTCGCCTTCAAAATGTTCCTCAGCGCCCATCAGAGTATCGTTCATTGACGCACCTATTACATATATACCCGAATACGAAAGCGAGAAAAAAACTTCGAAAACGAGAACAACAATAACAAGAGTGATAAGCACATTGATTACAAGATTAAATTTAGTATCTTCCTTCTTAGCAAACAAGCTTTCTTTTACATCATAAAACATAATATTAAAGCCACATTAAATTATTTATAGCATAATTCCCTTCGCAGAAAATGCAAAATCTCAAATTATGAGCATAGTCCGATAATTGCGAACCGTTTACCGTTTTAAACAATTTACTTTCCAAAATAAGACTTTGCCATACTCCGCCGAGAATATTCTGACTGTATTTGTAAATTTCGCCGTCGGCAGAATCGACTATCGTAAAAGTTATTTCCGCGGTTTTGTCGCAAAAAACGTCAACCTTTAAAACATTATCTTTCGAAGGAGCGTATCCCGAACTGCTTAATCTGTAAGTCGTAAGTCCGTATTCCGAATATACGCCTTTTATATCTTTTGCTTTCGAAACAAGTTCTGGAACCATTAAACTGTCGGTAAAAAATATACCGCCCACGGCGACAGAACGTATATCCGCAACCGAAAAACCGTCCGTTCCGTTTTTGCTCGTGTACATAACACGACATTTGCCGTGCGTATTTTTAAATCTTCCGCTTATCTTTTTGACTGCCATTTTCGACCAAATAGTAAAACCGTTTGTATACTTGGCATAGCAAAGAACAAAAAGCGTTGAAGTTTCTTCGTAAATATTTAAAAAGAATTTTTGTTCGGTATCGGAAGTTTTCAGAACTTTATCGCATAAAGTCCAATCTCTGACAGTAGGGTCGATACAGTCCTCGGCAAAAAACATACCGGCTTCTTCGACAACGCCTAAGTTATCGAATTTAGCCGTTGCAATCAAATTCTGTTCTTCGTCTACGCCGACAGTCACCTCAACGGGCTGCGGGATAAAAATCTGGCGCCTTTTGAGATACTTCACCAAGAACATAAACATATCGGCTGTACTTTTCATTCCGATAGCGCTGTCACACTCAACCGAATACGCGATAACGCTTTCGCCCGCAAATTCGGGATTGATTCGCGAAAAAGTATCGTAAGCCCTGTCATAGTCGAATCTCGGGTCGTTGGTAGAACATAAAAGCATTACGGGACACCGTACATACGGCGCGTAAGCCTGCGAATCTATTCCCGCTATAAAACGATACCTCTCGTTATTAAGCTTTTGTTCGTCAGGTTTGAATTTGCTTATTCCCGAATAAGCCAGCCAGCCCGCGGCACAAACGGGAATAACGCAAGAAAACTTTTTCGCAACCGCAAGTTTCCAGGCAATTTCACCTCCGTCTCTTATACCTACTACGGCAATGTTTTCGCTTCCTGTACGCTGAACAATGAATTTACGCGCATATATACCTACTGCCACCCATTCGTACCAACTGGTTTTATCCGCGGATTCGTCTACAAAATCTTTTGATCTGCCGCAATTGACGGTATTCGCATAACTTATATTTTCGGGATATTCGGTACCGTATTCGCAATCTTCCCACTCTCCGCGATAATCGACCATAAAAGCGGAATAGCCTTTTTGAACAAACATTTTCAGAATATCCGTATCTATTCCGTCCGAACTATCGGGAAAAATAAGAACGGTTTCCTTTGACGGAACGATTTCGCTCGTCGCAAAAACTCCGTAAATTTTTACTCTGCCTTCTCCCGTTTCGCGTCCGTAAAAGTTGACGCTTTCGAATTTAATTCCGTCCTCGTACCTTTCTTTAAGCAATACAGCGTAAATGTCGAGCGAATCGTCAAAATCGTGCCAAAGTATTGTCGGCGTTAAAATATTGGGCAAAATTTTCTCCTTAATAGCTAATCTGCACGGTAGAACCGTGATTTTCAGTCGCTTTATATACTGTAATTTTATTATCTATTCTGTGTTTCAATTCTTCAACGTGGCTGATTACGCCGATTGTAAAACTCGAACTTTTAAGCTTTTCAAGCGCACTCATAACTGTATCGACAAGCGCTCCGTCAAGTGTTCCGAAACCTTCGTCGAGAAAGAAAAATTCAATAGATTTCAAAGAAGCGCAAATCGTCTGCGATAAGGCTAACGCAAGCGAAAGCGATACAAGAAACGTTTCCCCGCCCGACAGCGTATTCACTCCTCTAAGTTTTCCGCAGTTGAAATTATCGCCTGCGTAAAAATTATCCGTATAAGTCAAAAAATATCTTCCGTCGGTAAGATTTAAAAGCGTAGAAGACGCAAGCGAAGAAATATCGTAAAGGTACTCGTTTGCTATATACTCCATAAATTTATTGCCTTTCGTCAAATCTTTAAGACCGGCAATAAGGTTGCGCTCTTTTTCAGCCGTTTCCAAATCTTGCTTTAAAAGCTGTTTTTGTTTTAATCTGTCTTCTGCCTTTTTTAGGTCGGATACAAGAACCGCAAGTTTTTCTCTCGCTTCGGAAAGTTCGGATAAAACTGAGTTCTTTCTCTTCTCCGCGCATTTAAGATTATCCGGCGTAAACTCGTTTATGCCTTTGATTTTTTCAAGTTCAGCGCGCCGCGCCGACAATAAAACCGTGTCCGAATCGTATTCCGCAAGAGTTTTTTCTACGTCGGCAAATTTTTCGAATTCTCTTACTAAATTTTCACAACTCTCCGTATCTGTTCTTCCCGATTGTGCAAGCGCGGATTTTAACTTTTCTTCAAGTCTTCTCACTTGCTCAACAAAAGCTTTTTTCTCCGTTATCTTACCTGCTTTAAATGCGGAAAGTTCTGATATTCTTTTATTGGCTTTTTCGATTTCTGACAAAAGACGGGATTCTTGCAATCTAAGACTTTCCAACTCGGCAGAATTTTTCTTAACTGCTTCTGAAAAGTTTCCAACATTTCCGAAAACTTTTAAAAGTTCCGCTTTAATTTCGTCAGCGCGTTTTCTGAGTTCTCCGCCTTCGCGCTGAATAATGCTCATATCCTTTTCACATTCTTTCGCTGCAATTTGCGCATCTTTCAACTCCGTAGTCTTTTTATTTAACAAAGCTGTAAGACTTTCACGCTTTTCATTGGAATATTGCAGCTTTTTCAGCCTGTTTTGTACAAAATCAAGATTAAAATCTTTTACCTGACAAACCCTGTCCTTATAATTATCAATCTGCTGTTTAAGTTCTCTCTCTATAAACTTATATAGCTCGGAACCGTCTTTATGAAACTTAATCTGACCGTTTAAGCCGACAAAATAGTCAAGAGAGTTTACATATTCTTCTTTAAGCACAGCGCCTTTGAAATCAACATTTATCAGTTTTTCGAAATCTTTTGCTCCGCAATCTTCTATGCTTTGTTTTAATTTTTCAACTTCATTTTCTGCTTCTTTGACTTTATTTTTAAGTTTGAAAAGCCGCTCATCTTTAACCCGATACTCGATTCGCTTGCTTTCCAATTCTTTTTCGAGATCTGCAAGCTTTTCCGGCTTGCCCTCCAACGCAGAATACTTAGCCGAAAGCGCTATACAGTTTGCAATAGATTCGTCAAAGTTGATGCTCTCAGCATACGAGTTCAGCTTCGAAAGATTTTCTTTTTCCGAGTTAATCTCTGTTTCGTTTTGAACGAGAATACCGCTTATTTCACAAATCGAGAATTTTTTTTCTTTTAGCTCGTTATTGTATTCAACTACGGTTTTACACACGGGAAACGCTTTTAGTCCTGCACGCAGTTCTTCCATACGGAATTTGATTTTCTCATATTCGGATAATTTTTCAATGACCGAACAAAGTTCCGAACGCTTTTCGTCAAGTGCTTTAAAAACTGTATAATCTTTTTCCGCATTTACGACGTCTTCCGAAAGTCTTTCAATCTGTTTTTTCGATAATTCTATTCTTTCAGATATTTCTTTTATCGTTTCCTTGCTTATATCGAAAAAAAGTCCGAGTTTAGCCGAAACAGTCTGATAGGTTAATTCCGCCTGACTCTCCCGCGCTTTCAGTCTTTCTTTCAGTCTGTCGCCGTATCTGGAAAGAGAAAACAATCTCTCTATCAACGCAATGCGCTCCGACGGCTGAGATTTTACGAATTGCGAGAACTCGCCCTGGGGAAGCGCTATGCACTTTCTGAAATCTTCCGCATCTACTCCGAGTATTTCGGAAATTTTTTTAGTAACAGTAGACGCGTTATCTGCTACGCATGCACCGTCTTCATATAGAACCGCTTTATGTAGACCGCTTTTTCTCTTTATGCTTCGTTCCGCCGAAAATCTTTTGCGCCTGCCTTCCGTTAAAACGTCGAACTCGAATTTAACTTCCGCGGCGTCGCTTTTATAATTTATTATATCGAGCTTTTCCCTGCTTCTTTCGACTTTGCCGTATAAGGCAAAACTTATACAATCGAGTATTGTACTTTTACCGCTGCCAGTATCTCCGAAAATACCGAAAATTCCGTTTTTAGTAAGTTTTTCGAAATCGATTTCAGTCAACTCGGAAAAACTGTTAATTCCCTTAAATTGTAGTTTTATTGGTTTCATTCTTCCTCCGTTAGCGAAAGAAAGAGAGATAATAACTCCTCAGACGGCGGACAGTCGTATTTTGTTTTATAGAATTCCGTAAATATCTGCGAAGAACTTTTGTCTTTATTCGAAACTCTTAATTCAGAGTTTTCCGTTAATGCTACGTTTGCTTTCAAAGAAATCAGATTTTCGCACTCGTGCAAAGCGGAACTCTCCGCAGGCGTCAAAGGTGCGGAAATATTCAAGGTAAGTTCAACGTAACAGCTTTCGTTCGATTTTAAAAGTTTAACTCCGTCTTCCGCTCCGTTTGCCTGCAAGCGAATCAGATTTCTCGACGACGTCAAAGGTATTTGCTTAAATTCGGTTACGCCGTCTTTACCGAGATTGAATACGTTTACTGATTTTTCGGCTCCGGCTTCATCAAAAGAAAACTGCATTATTGCTCCGCAGTAATACGCGTTACCTTTGAGTTTCTGACGTCTGTGCAAATGCCCGAGAGCGCAATAATCGGAATCCGGAAGCATCGAAGTCGGAACAACCCGCGCTCCACCCAAATCTATTTCCCTCTCGCTGTCGCAGACTTTTCCGCCTGCCACGAAAATATGAGATAAGAATACCGAAGGCAGTTTTTCCTGTTTACCCCTTTCACCAAACGCTATCCAGCGCGACATTTTGTCACCAAAACTTTCGTCCGATTTCCCCTCTTTAAAGCGCGCCTCGTTCGGATACGGTAAAATACTAATATAAACTTTATCGCCGTTCGGTCCTTCGAATACCGCATATCCGTTATCAGACTGTACAGGTTTTGTTTCGAATGAAGAATTGCAGTTAAGTTTTTGCAAATTATTCCCGACTATATAAACGTTCGCCTCGCTCGCAAATGACGAAGCAGCAGTAAGGCGTACGTAATCATCGTGATTTCCGCTTATAACGAGAACCGCAGAAGATTTTGCTATCTGTTTAACACCGTCGTAAAATATCTGTTCGGCTTCGGCAGACGGAGTATAAGTATCGTATACGTCTCCGGCGACCAGTACGAGTTCGACTTTTTCCCGCACGCATATCGCGCTTATCTCCGAAAGAACCGAACGATACTCTTCATACCGCTCCCTTCCCATAAGTTTTTTACCGATATGCCAATCGGAAGTATGCAATATCTTCATTACAAGCCTTAAAAAAATATTTACGGCAAATTACGACAAATGTAATTGATTTTTTTTGTACTTACACTTATAATATAATTTACTTGGATATTATAGTCCTTTTGGAAGAATAAATCAAGCGTTGAAACGGAGTTTGAAAAAATGCCTTTGATTTCGGTTTCCGACAATCTTGCGAAAAAATCGTTCACAAGTGTGGAAAACAGATTTATAACTAAATATTTACCAGTTCTAGAGCCGAATGCGATTAAAATTTACCTTTTTTCGCTTTACGTTTACCAGAACGGACTCTCTTCCTATTCTCTTGAAGATTTTGCAAGGCATTTATCTCTAACTGAAGACGAAACGAGAAACTATTTCGAGTATCTCGAAGAGTTCGAACTAGTGTCCGTTATTTCGTTTTCTCCTTTTGAAGTTAAAATTCTCGATGCTGATAACGTATACGGAATCCCGAAGAAATTCAAACCAGAAAAGTATGCCGATTTTACAAAAACCGTACAGAATATAGTTAAGGGCAGAATGATTTCGACCAACGAATTCAGAGAATACTTCGTTTTGCTCGAAGACTACGGTTTCGAACAGGACGCGCTTTTGATGATTATTACTTACTGCGTAAATTTAAAAGGCGAAAATATAAGATTTCAATACATAAAAAAGGTTGCAAAAAGTTTCGCAGATGACGGAATAACAACTGCAAAAAAGGTTGACGAGAAACTTTCGGCTTATACGTCTTCCACTCCTGCGCTTTTAAAAATTTACAGCGCGTCCGGCATAAAAAAACAACCCGATATTGAAGACGACAAACTTTATAAAAAATGGACAGCAGAGCTCGGATTCGAAGATGAAGCGATTATCGCCGCTTCCAAACATTTTAAAGCAAAGACCTCCGAAAAGCTCGACGAAGCACTTTCGGAGCTTTATAAAAGCAAAAAATTCGACGTTAAAGAAATCGAAGACTACTGCAAAAATAAAAATTCGGTCTATACCGCAACTCTTGAAATTGCGCGCGTTTTGGGCGTTTATATGCAGAATTCCGCGCCATACGTTGAAAATTATGTAAACGTCTGGTACGACTGCGGATATACTTTCGTTTGTATGAAGGCGATTGCATGTTACTGCTTCAAACATAATAAAAAGTCGTTTGAAGATATGCACGGTTTTATAAACGGGTTATATAACGACGGAATAGTCAGCGATTCAAGCGTAACCGAATATTTGGAAAAACTCGATTCCGAAGAAAAATTTATAAAAAGTCTGCTTGATTTATGCGGACTTACAAGAAAAGTTATCTCTTGGGATAAAGAATGTCTGGCAAGGTGGCGAAGCTGGAATTTTTCCGACGAAATGCTCGTTGAGGCCGCTAAACTTTCGGCTGGTAAATCAAATCCTATGGCCTATATGAACAGTATTCTTTCTTCTTGGAAAGCGGAGGGAACATATACTCCCGATAAGATAAAATCTATTTCGCCTAAGACAAATGCAACTAATCTCCGTTTGGGACGCGCGGAAATTGAACGGCATTATTACGATTTACGGCACGCCGCCGAAGATTTAGCCGAAAGAGCACTAACATCTGCGCTCACAGACGAAGTTTACGGTAAAATCGATAAAGATTTAAAGGAATTGTCAATTCAGTCGGCATTTGCGGAAATAAAAAACGACGGTTCTGCGGAGATACTTTCAAAGCGAATAAAAGAACTCGAAGCCGCTGCCGACAGGCGACTTTCAGAACTCGGGATAAACAAAGACGATTTCATCCCGCGCTATTCGTGCAAAATATGCAACGATACCGGTTACGATAAAAAAGGTAATCCTTGCAGCTGTATGAAAAAATTTCTTTCTTCTTTATAAATAATAATCCACCCGCATAGCGGGTGGTATTTCATTATCGGGCAATTAGCCCTGATCACTACTGCCATCGCTCAAGCGCACCTGAGAATCTATCTGCCGGTCATGCATTTATTACTTGCTACCATAAATAGGGTCGTTCGGATCAAATATGCTTAATTGGTCTGTCTCTTCATCTTGCATTAATCGGTTTGCTATGTACTCTTATTAAGCTGTATTTTTGCCTACTGAATATATATATTACCTTTACAAAAAATTCACGGTTGTGGTATGCAAATTTTATATTGCCCTAATTTTTGAGTATAGCATTAGGCAGCTTTTGCCTTTAAAATACCCCATAAATTTCGCGACACTCGTTTTGGACGGTATGCTCATATGAATATAGTCTGGGCATATTTCTCCCTCTATTACCTCTACTACTTTCCATTGGCATAGTGTTCGTAAAATTTCTTTTATCTATATGTGTTTATTTTTAAAAAATATGTCGTACAGATGCGCATGCAGGCTATCTGCGTGATATTCTATATACAATAATCACCTCCGCATTTACGCGAAGGCTGTTATATATCATCAGATTCCGATTTCTCAAAATTATATGGATTGACATGCACGGTAACATGTTTAACTGTCTTGAATTTCTCCTCTATTCCTTTATGAACGTTTTCAGCTATCTCGTGAGCTTCATACAAAGGCAAATCACGGTTGCAGGCAATTTCTACTATTACATATATTCTATTGCCAAACATTCTTGTAAGCATTTTGTCTATCCGCAAAACGCCTTCGCATGACTGAATATACTCTCTTATACCGATTTCAGTATCCTCGTCACAAGCCTCATCGGTCATCTTCTTTATAGCGTCCCAAAAAATCTGTATTGCAGCTTTCAGAATAAAAAGACATATCACTATACAGGCAATAGAGTCAAGAATTTTTACACCGCAAAGACCGCCGATAACACCAACAAGACTTCCGATAGAAGACAAGGCGTCCGAACGGTGATGCCATGCGTCCGCTTTTAGCGCAGATGAGTTGATTTTCTTTGCTGCAATATAGGTATACCAAAACATCCCTTCTTTTACAACTATCGAAACTGCCGCGGCAATTAGAGCAACTACTCCAGGAACTGAAAAGTTTTTATATTCTCCGGTAACGATGTTGCTTATGCCGGAATAACCTATACCTATTCCCGTCGCAAAAAGCACAACCGCAAGCAAAATAGCCGCGACGCATTCGAAACGTTCGTGACCGAACGGATGATTTTTGTCCGCTTTTTTTGCTGATATTTTCACTCCTATAATTACGATTACAGTAGAAAATACATCGGAAGCGGAATGTACCGCGTCCGATATAAGCGCGTATGATTTTCCGAAAATACCTGCAAGAAGTTTGAAAACCATCAACGCAGCATTCATTAAAATCGTAATAATCGAAACTTTTACAGCAGTTTTCTCTAAATCGCTATTTTGCATTATTACCCCAAATTTTTAGTACAAAACCGTTAAAATGTATTGACAATATAAGGTTTTTTAAATATAATATTCAAGTAAGTTAAAATTTGCTGCTGTGGCTCAGTAGGTAGAGCACATCCTTGGTAAGGATGAGGTCGGCGGTTCAAGTCCGCTCAGCAGCTCCAAAATAAAAACCACCTTTACGGTGGTTTTTATTTTACTATCAAATATAAATTTTGTCAATTTTTTAGAATTATTCAAGGTACAATTGCAAACAATTATTTGCTTTATTAACCGTTATAGCGGTCAAGGTTGGCGCGTATTGCCTCTATAAGTCTTTTTTCTGCCGCAACTTTGGAATCTTTGGCAACCTTTGTGCTTACAGATGTACCATAGAGTTTAGCCAAATCCTCAACGAGATTTTTCAAATGTATTGTATCTAAAATATTGATTGAGCCGCAGAGTTCTTCTGACGTACTTTCTTTAAAATTAGTGTCTGTTGTGTTAATCATGTTATCTTCCATAGATAAAGCCTCCTGGTTTATTTATAATTTAAGATATGCATAAAAAAATTTTTTTACCACAACGACCAACTATTCACTGTCAAATATATTAATCAACAAATAACGGCGGTAAATACCGCCGTTATTTTATTCCGCTTTATAAAACTGGTCTTTTCCTACTAAGCACAAAGGACATTCGAAATTTTCAGGTACGTTCTCCCATTTCGTTCCAGCAGAAATTCCGCCTTCGGGATACCCCTGAGCCTCGTCATATTCCCAACCGCAGACCTCGCAAATATATTTCATTATTATTTCTCCTTTTATATAATATTTTTTGCAAAAATTTAAAACTTAATGCAATATTAAATTAAATTTGCATTATCACTTATCACTTTTTAAAAAGCTGTACGGATGAATAACGTGTTCGCCTTTTATATCCAAATTCCTAAGTTTGGAGTCTTTATACACAACCGCGCTTTGAATTATATTATTGCCGTACTTTTGACGTAGTTTATCTATCGCGCCGTCAAGCCTATTTTGTTTTTCATCGTCCGCTAAATCCGTAAACAAATCCAACTGCTCATTACCCGTCAAAAAATCGGTTACGGATATTCCGAGTCCGCGCACGTAATCGTTCCAGGGATAAACTTCTTTAAATAGCTTAAATGCCAATTTAGCTATATCTTTCATATTATTCGTCGGACGCAACAGTTTACCCTGTTTCCGGTAACCGAACAAATTATTGTCTCTTATATAAAGCTGTACGGTTCTAGCTCTGCTTATTCCAGCTTCTCGCATACGCGAAGCAACCGAATCAGACAGCAACCATATAACCATTTCCACATCATCCTCGTTTTTTAAATCACGGTAAACGGTAAGACTGTTGCCTATTGACTTAATCGATGCCTCTTCGTTTACCGTAATAACGGGAGATTCGTCCTTACCGTTTGCAAAAGTATGAATATAGTTTCCCCATTTTCCGAGCAAGTCAGTCAATATCTTTATATCGGTCTGAGCAAGCTGACCTATCGTTTTAATTCCTATGCCGTTTAATTTCCGTTTTGTCGCTGAACCGACGTACAATAAATCTTCAACAGGCAAAGTCCATACTTTTTCCCTGTAATTTTCTTTCGTTATCTCAGTAACTGCGTCGGGTTTTTTCATATCCGAACCGAGTTTAGCAAAAATTTTATTCCAGCTGACGCCGATACTGACGGTCAAGCCGATTTCCTTTTTTATCCGTTCTCTTATCCTTTCAGCGATTTCTTTTCCGCCGCCGAAATGCTTTATCCCCGACGTAACGTCAAGCCAGCATTCGTCTATTCCGTAAGCCTCAATGCGTTCGGAATAATCTTCGTAAATTTTTCTGACCTCTTTGGATACATTCAAATAAGTCAAGAAGTCCGCCTGAACTTCGATGAGCTCGCCGCCGCATTTTTGCTTTGCTTCCCAATATACGTCCCCCGTTTTTACCCCGAAGTTTTTTGCCGTAATATTTTTCGCAAGAACTATTCCGTGTCTGTCCTCTTTATTCCCCACAACCGCCACGGGCTTATCTTTTATTTCAGGATTTCTCAAACATTCGACAGATGCATAAAAATTATTAAGGTCGCTGTGAAGTATCGTTCGCATACAATAATTATGCGCAAAAAAATAAGGATTACGAAAATGCCGTAAGCTTTTCCACAAACCATCTGTTAGTCTGTTTTTCCAGATATATAATTTTCTCTCTGCCTTTAATTATAACCCTGTATTTTCTCGTAAGTACTCCCCCCGTGTGCTCGGGCGGCGCATTCCTTTCATCTAAGATTTTAAAAATTTCAAATAATGTCCCGTCGTTCCACTCTATCGCAACCGGCTTCATAATACCGTCTGAATTTATTTTCAGATATACTGCAATGTACACCTTTTCATAACTTAACATAAAATCAGTTTGAGTAATTAATAATAAAATACGACTGATTATTCTGCGAAATTTCTTTTGTTTATGAATTTAACGCAACATTTGTAAATTAACGTTGAAATTACACATATTAGACAAGCGCCTATTACTCCCGCCGCAAATAAAACAATATTGTACCATACTTGTCCCGCCCACAATCTGAACTTTTCTAAAGGCTCAAAAAAGCTATATAAAATATTAACGTAATTAACCTGAAGGCGATATGAACAAGGAATAGCGTATACCGCATAAAAGACTATCCCGCAGGTTACGTTTATACAATGTATAAATTTAGGCTGATAATCTGAAAGCGCAATACTAAAAATAAAATAAGCTATTACAGAAAAATGAAAAACAAAAGTATGGATATTATGAAAACTGCCTAATATGTCCGATGTGGACTGTCCAATAAGAGCGTTCGGATTTACCAAAACCAAGACAGTAACAAGCCCTGAATATACGAAAGTCATCGGCTTGAATATACTGCCGACCTTGTGTCCGAAGAATTGAGAAAGCGGCATAAGAACCATAAAAAGCGAACAAAAATGTAACGGCAAAACGTAATATGTGAAATCGGGATTTCCGCGGTAATAAAACTGCTTTATTATCTCTATTACCACCACTATTAAAGAAATAATCTGTAAAGGAATTCTCCTGATATAATATTTTTTATTACGGAGCAAAAAATGTAAAAGCACAGCCGACGCCGAAATAATCAATAACATCAACGGTATAACTATTAAATCCGATTTACTCCATTTGAACATAAATATAATGTAGCAAATTTATTATAAAAAGTCAATATCTATAATAAAGTTTTATATTCTCCTCGTTTTTTGAACATTCCGTTATAAATCATACCGATAACAAAACTGCTCATCATAACGTAACACCATAAAAGAAAAATTATAAGCGACGCAACTTTTCCGTAAAGTTTTTCAGGACTTGCAAAAACCATATAAACCGAAAATCCTATTAAAAAAACAATCCAAAGCGCAACCGTAAGCAAACTGCCGGAAACAGCCTCTTCCGCTCTTAATTTATAAGGACAGGCAAACAAATTTAAGACTAACGCAACAGCGAAAGCCGATGCAGTCACAAATGTACAAGTGATAATGTCCGCAATATAAAAAGGCATTAACTTTTCCAAAAACCAGGAACCAGCCACCGCTGCGGCAGCAACGACGGCAACCAGAATATAAATCGCAAATATAAGTAATAATGACGCAAGTCTCAATCTCAATCCGCTTTTTACTTTCGCAGAATCGTATACTATTTCACCGCTTCGCCGTAAATGATAAAAAAAGTTAGTAGACGAATACAGAGTAGTAACGAGCAGTATAATTCCCGCACCGTTTGTCGCACCTTCCGCAGAAATTTTTAAATGATTTAAAAACGGACTTACGCCTTCGAAAAGTTCGTGCGAAAGCACGCGTTCCGTATTAACTTTGCCTACGACAAGCGTGAGCCAAAAAATAAACGGAGCAATACTCATTAGTAAAAAGTAAACCAAAGTACCCGCAATAGTTGAAAAGCGTTTATCTGAAAAATATTTAAAAAGTTCAATCGTCTTGCGCATATTACTATTGTCTGCAATTTTACAAAAAAATAAAGGTATCCGAAGACGGATACCTTTTTTATTTTTGTCAGTCGTTACAGCCGCAGGACTTACAACTGCAACCGCACGATTTGGAACAAGCCGAACAGCCGCAATTAGTGTTGCAAAGCCCGTATTGCTGAGCATAGTAAGCATCGTAACAGCCGCAACCGGAACAATGGTCGCAGGATTCGGATACGTTATTTATTACACTGAACGAGTCGGACGCATTGCGGAAAATCCGTGCGCCACAGGAGTGACAAAAGTTGCAGCCGCAACCGTTTCTGTTTGAGTTATAATTATTACAGCCGCATCTATTGCGGTTATGTCCGCAGGAATTGCAGCAATTACAGCCGCAACCGCGTCTATTAGGACAGCAATGGCACGAGCTGCCGAACAGCAAACTGAACAAACTGTTGCAACCGCAATTGTTATTACAATTATTACACATTAGTACTTCTTTCCTTTTATCTTAAAGTTTCGTCAAAGGTTTTCCCCCTTGACCTATATTTTATTATATGAAAAAGCACAGCCGAAGTGTTTCGGCTGTGCTGAGAAATTTATTGTTTTTATTTAATAATTTGAAAAATAATTTTATCATCGTCAAGATTTAATTCAATTTTATCACCGTCAACAGTTCCGAAAGCATAAGTTTCCGTTTCACCGTTTTCGGTTAGCGAAATTAAACTTCCGTTTAACTCATATTTTCCGTAGCTGTTTATATCGCCGTCCTCTTCAATTATAAAATACTTATTTTCGGGACGAATTACAAGACAAAGTTCAAAAGGTCTGCCATCATTAACATAGCCTTTATAAGCTCCGCTAATTTTATCTGCTTTTAAAGATTTTACACTTTTGTTTAAACTAATTATAGTACCGAAATAATCCAATGTAAGCACATCATCTTTTAAAGTCGCCGTTGCAATTTCTTTACCGTCTAATCTTGTAAAAATATATGTATTACCTTTATTTCCTATGCGCTCGTATTTTCCTCCGATAGTTAAAGAGCCGTTTTCAGATGTAAACGTGCAAGTATTGTCTTTGTCAAGTATTAACTCCACCGATGTATTTAACAAATCTACTCTACCCGTATATATCTCCAATTTTACTGTTTTACTACAACCCGCAAATATTGCGGTTACGCAAACACAAGCAATAGCAAGTACAAATGTTTTTATAATATTCTTTTTCATTTTTAATTTTCTCCTTTTCCGTTTATTTAAAAACTAAATAATAATGTATTTATAAATATATGTCAACAAGCAACTTTCACATAATACACCTCTCAAAAGATTATTTTATATATATTTTAGCATACGGGTGTATCAGATATTGATAATGAATAAATTTTATTTAAGTATATATTTTTTATTTTCGGCGTCGTAAATTATTTCCTGTGAAAAATTTTCGCAAAAATAATCACGTAGAAACGACAAGTATCTGCGGAAAGTCGGAACGGAAATACCGAACTCACCGCAACACTCGTTAATTTCCAAATATTTGCCTGCTTTAAGTTTATCGTATATCCTTAAAAGAATAGAACTCTTTTTCATTTGGTATCATTTTCATAAAGTACTTTAATCTCCTTGGTTATTTTTAGGCATTTGCCCCGTTGCAACTGCTTAAAGTGTAGCATATTCTGATACAATTTAGTTAAGCCGAAATGTCCATTCGGCGGAAAAACAGGCTTAGAGCTATGGAAAATTTCGGTTACTATTAAATCAAAACCGCCTTCGGCTTATGCCGAAGGCGGTTTTGATTTAATTATTATATTATTTTATACCGTCTTTTCTTAAAATCATAATATACAAAATCGGTTTCATACTGAAAGTAGTCATCTTTGTAATTATCTCCGCAATACCTACAAGTATACAAAGTGTACCCGCTTTCCGAGCCGTCAACGTAAATAATTTCTTTTTTATAATCGTGCGGTATTTTATCTATTCCTCCCCATTGAGCTGTTTCACCACAGACCAAACACTCTTTATGACGGAGTCCTTCCAAAGAACAAGTCGGCTCTCTGTCTATTATCCATTCACCCGTCGTATGAGGAAGTGTTTGTATAAAATCAAAGCTTTGCCATTCACCGCAAACTACACAAGTCCTTGTAGTACATCCCATTTGAGAACATGTCGGTTCTGTGATTGTAATTTTATTTGTATACTCTAAAAAAGGCAGGTAATCTTTTCGCAGTATTTTTTTACACACCGAACATTCTTTATGACGAGCCCCTTCTACCGAACAAGTCGATTCTTTATCCGTTATCCATTCACTCTCCGTATGCGGAAGAGAAGGTATATTTTCGGTCTGTACTTTTCCTAAACAAACTAAACACTCTTTATGCTTTTTTCCATCTAATGCGCAAGTCGGCGCACGGTCTACAATCCAATCCCCGAGTGTATGTGAAAGTTTTGGCAAGCTCTCTGTTTGCAACTCCTCTCCGCATATTAAACAATCTTTATGACGTTTTCCCTCTAAAGAACAAGTCGCTTCTCTTTCTATTAGCCATTCTCCTGCGGTATGTGCAAGTTTAGCCGTATAATCATCTTTATAATTATCTCCGCATTCCGAACAGGTATAATCGGTAAAACCTTGCATTGAACAAGTAGGAGAAATCACAGATGCGACATAATGATGTTCACATACTGCGTCAACAGGCGGATGGTCTTTATCATTCAGCGATAAAAAACAAACCGGCAAAACGATTGAAATAATTACCGCTAAGACGGCGAAAGACGTTAATAATATAATCAGACGGTTATTTTTACGGCTTTTAACTTTTTCGTGCGCAGAAACTGTTTGAGACGTTTGAGCATAATAAAATTTTGAAGGCTGAATATTAAAATGTTCAGAGAGTTTTAAAAAAGTATCTTTATCAGGACAGACCAAACCGCGTTCCCATTTCGATACCGTATCTGCCGAAACATTTAAAACCGACGCAAGATTTTGCTGACTTTCTCCTAAACGTTTTCTTTGAAAAGAAATCGCCACGCCCGTCTTTTCCATACTGAAAATACCATTGATTTTTTCTGCCGGCGCCGATAAGCCCCAAAGTTCTTCTAAACTAACGGAAAGGACTTCCGAGATTGCACCGTAAATAGCAAAATCAGGTTCGCAAACACAGCGTTCCCACTTTGAAACCGTCCGCTCGTGTATATTCAGTTTATCTGAAAGCTGTTGCTGGGTAAGCCCTGCACTCTTGCGTAATTCTTTAAGTTTTGTCCCGAAATCACTCATAGCAATCATCCGTATATTAAAATAAATATATCACATAAATAAATTTTTTGCAATTGTATTTTTAAAATATGAGCAGTAATAAAAATAGTCTGTGCGTGAGTTTATCGATAAACATATAAAATAAAAAAGTGCGCCTCAATTAAGAGGCACACCCCGAAAATGTAGCCGCCTTAATTGCTGCGACACAACTTCACGATACACGGAAAATATAGCGGTACAAATTTCGCATTGCACGCCGTGTATCTTTAATATGAAGTTATGTCGCATAATTATTCTACCATAGCACACCTTAAAAGTCAATAATTGAAAATAATGTAAAAAATGAAATATGAGTTTTATATAAACAAAATTAAAATAGCACAAAAAAAGAACAGTCGCTTGACTGCTCTTTTTTTATCTTTTGTATCAAATTTAAGCTGAAAAACTTAAATTTATTTGCCGAAATATCTTTTAAGCATACCCGCAAAGCCTGCGCCGTGTCTTGCTTCGTCCTTTGCCATTTCGTGAACGGTATCGTGAATAGCGTCGTAACCGAGCTGTTTAGCGCGTTTAGCTATTGCAAGTTTACCCTCGCAAGCGCCTGCCTCAGCTGCCGCGCGAAGTTCGAGGTTCTTCTTCGTGGAAGACGTTACAACTTCGCCGATAAGTTCTGCAAATTTTGCAGCATGTTCTGCCTCTTCATAAGCGTACCGCTTATAAGCTTCTGCAATTTCGGGGTAGCCTTCGCGCTCTGCAACTCTCGCCATAGCAAGGTACATTCCGACTTCGGTGCATTCGCCCGTAAAATTAGCGTGAAGTCCTTCCATTATTTCCTTATCTTCGACTTGTCCGTCGCCCACGCCATGTTCGCAAGCGTATAAAGTTTTTTCCGCGCTTACTGCTTCGAATTTCGTAGCTTTGCAAACGGGGCAAACATCTACATCGTCCGCAACGATTTCACCGCATACTAAACATCTTTTCATAATTTTATTACTCCTGTTATTATTAGATTTCAGTAATGGAATTATATCACAAACTATCTTAAATATCAATATTTTTTATAAAAATTTTTATAAATATTTATTTATCGATAAAGGTCAGTAATTCGGTGTATTTTTCAGCAAAATACTCTGCACCGACAGTTTCGAGCTGCTTTTTCGTGCGAAAACCCCAAAGCACCGATATACACTTAATTCCGGCATATTTAGCTGTAAGCACGTCTGCTTCGCCGTCGCCGACAAAAATACATTCTTCTTTTTTTAAATTTAATTCGCTGATTAATGATAAAACCGCCGACGGATTGGGTTTCAACGGCTGGTCCGTAGTCTGACCGAGCACTTTGCAAAATCCGAATTTTGACAAAAACTTTTCGCAAACTTTATCCGCGGCGCGCTGAGGTTTATTGGTAACTATCGCTAAACAGATACCCGCTTTTTTAAGCGCGTTCAATACCTGCTCCTCGCCGTCGTAAAGTTTCGTGCGCTCGTTTCCGCATTCTGCGAACCTTTCGGAATAATAAGAGTAAAGTTTATCGAATATTTCGTCTTTCTTTTCTCCCGCTGCAAGTTCTATGAGCCGTGCAGCACCGTTGCCAACGTAACTTTTAGTCTGACTTAAAGTTACCGGTGCGAGACCGAATTTATTTAAACTCTCATTAAGCACATAATGAATATCTTCGAGCGTATCGAGAAGAGTTCCGTCAAGGTCAAAAAAAACAGATTTAATCATAATTTACATTTTATCGGGAACGCCGATTCCCAGTATTTTTAAAGAGTTTTTAAGCGTTTGCAAAGTAACTTTTGTCAGTGCAAGTCTGAACAACTTCTTATCACCAGTTTCGGATAGTATCTTGCATTCGATATAAAATTTATTATATTTCTGCGCAAGGTCGACGGCGTAACGCGCTATATACGAAGGTTCGTATTTTTCCGCCGCTTCTTGTAAAATTTCAGGGAACACTGCAAGCTGTTTTATCACTTCGAACTCCTGCGCGTTCGGTTCGTAATTTTCCGGAACGGCCGAAAGCTCACCGCTTTTTAAAAGCACGGAATTTGCTCTCGCGCACGTGTACTGAACGTAAACGCTTGTTTCCCCCTCGAAACTTAAAACTTTATCGTATGAAAAGACTATGTCTTTAATTTTATTGTTATACAACGCCCCGAATATAACAGCGCCGACGCCGACTTTCTCGGCAATTTCGTTTTTGTTTTCAAGTTCGGGATTTTTTTCTTCAATCACCGTATAAGCTTTTTCCACGCATTTATTTATTACGTCTTCAAGCCACACGACTTTGCCTTTTCGGGTAGACATCGCCCCATCTTCCAAAGATACCATTCCGTAAGCAACGTGAACGAGGTCCTTTGCCCACTCTTTTCCCATAAGCTCCAAAACTTTGAAAACTTGCTTAAAATGCAGATTCTGCTGATATGCGACAACGTAAAGACATTTATTGAAATCGTAAGTTGCTTTACGGTATTCGGCAGCAGCCAAATCGCGCGTAGCATATAATGACGCTCCGTCGGAACGAAGTATTAAACAGGGAGGCATAGAGTATTTTTCAAGGTCAACTATTTGCGCTCCCTCGCTCTCTTTTAAAAGATTTTTCGTACGCAGTTCGTCGATAACGGGTTGCATTTTATCGGTATAAAAACGTTCGCCTGCATAACTGTCGAATTTCACGCCGAGTTTATCGTAAATACTCTCTACATACTTCAACGTCAATAATTTAAACCACTCAAAAATTTCATTTGCTTCTTTGTCGCCGCTCTCTATAAGTCTGAAATATTCGCGGGCTTCGTTTTCCATTTCCTCGTCGGCTTCGGCGTTAAATCGTACGTATAATTCGTTTATAGCGTGTATTCCGCCTTTTTCCACTTCGTCTTTATCGCCCCAGCGTTTATAAGCGCTTATCAGTTTTCCGAACTGGGTTCCGTAGTCTCCGAGGTGGTTAATTCCTACTACGTTATAGCCGAGGAATTTATAAAGCTTATACAATGCACCGCCGATAACGGTCGTTGAAAGATGTCCGATATGAAAAGGTTTAGCTATATTTACAGAAGAATAATCTATGCAAATTGTCTTTCCTTTTCCCGTATCGGAAGAACCGTAATCCTCTTCCGCTTTTAAAATATTGTTTAAAACATCGGAAGTAAGAGCAATTTTATTTACTTTGAAATTGAGATAACCATTGACTGCGGAAACCTCGTTTATCACTTCGTCGATTTTATAAGCTTCTTTAAGTTTTTCCGCAATAGCCGCGGGGCTTTGCCTTAAAGTCTTAGCAAATTTAAAACACGGAAGCGCGTAATCGCCCATTTCGGAATTTGGCGGAAGCGCTATCGTCGCGTAAATTTCTTTTGCGTCTACTCCGTCAATATTAATTCTTTCTGCAATATGCTTTTTGTAATCCATATGATTTTCCTTGAATAATTTGAAATAATTTTAACATATAAGCAAAATTTTGGCAACTTTACCGCCCATTTGTTTTGATTATTTTTGACGATTATATTATAATTTAACTAAATTAATTATTGAGGAATTTTAAAAATGAAATTAGGTGTCGTCGGACTTCCCAATGTAGGAAAGTCAACGCTTTTTAACGCGATTACCCATGCAGGCGCAGAAGCGGCCAATTATCCGTTTTGTACAATCGAACCGAACGTCGGCGTCGTAGCTGTTCCCGACGAACGGCTCGACAAACTCGCCGAGCTTTATAGCAGTAAAAAGGTTACTCCCGCAATAGTGGAATTCGTAGATATAGCAGGTCTTGTCAAAGGCGCCTCGAAAGGTGAAGGTCTGGGCAATAAATTCTTATCGCACGTCAGAGAATGCGACGCAATCGTTCACGTCGTGCGTTGTTTCGAGAACGAAAACATCACTCATGTAAGCAATAAAATCGACCCCATAGCTGATATTCAGACCATAACTCTCGAACTTATTCTATCAGATATAGAAGCTGTCAATAAACGCGCCGACAGAATCAAGAGTTCCGCACGCGGCGGAGCAAACAAAGAAGCCGCCGCAGAATTCGCGTTGCTTGAAAGACTTGAAAAATTTTTAAGCGGAGAAAAGCCCGCAAGACTATTCGAGTGTACTGACGAAGAGAAAATTATAATAGACAATCTATATCTCCTTACGAATAAACCCGTTATCTATGCAGCTAATATTTCCGAATTCGATATGGGCAAATCCGAAAGCGAAATTCCGCTTGTATGCGCTGTAAAAGATTATGCGGCTAAGGAAGGTAGCGAGGTTCTGGTTATCTGTGCTAAAACCGAGGAAGAACTTTCGTCTATGCCTTCCGACGAGATGGAAATGTTTTTGGAAGAATTAGGACTTTCGGAAAGCGGTTTAAACAGGCTTATCAAAAAAAGTTACGAACTTTTAGGACTTATCTCCTACCTTACCGCAGGCGAAAAAGAAACCCGCGCCTGGACTATCGTAAAAGGAACGAAAGCGCCGCAGGCAGCAGGCAAAATTCACAGTGATTTTGAAAAAGGCTTTATACGCGCCGAAGTCACGGAATGGCAAACTCTCTTGGACTGCGGAGGTTATACGGGCGCAAGAGAAAAAGGCAAAGTCCGCTCCGAGGGCAAAGATTACATCATAAAAGACGGCGACGTCGTACTATTCCGCTTTAACGTTTAATTTAATAATCTAAAACAGGCTGTCTTTAAATGAAAGACAGCCTGTTTTTATATTGCTTATTAAATTACTTTAATTCAGCGAAATATTTGATAGTTCTTACCATCTGGGACGTATAAGAATTCTCGTTATCGTACCATGATACGACTTTTACAAGGGTCGTGCCGTCGCCGAGAGGCATACATTTGGTCTGAGTTGCATCAAAGAGCGAACCGTAAGCCATACCTACTACGTCGCTTGAAACGATTTCTTCTTCGGTATATCCGTATGATGCAGAAGAAGCTTCTTTCATTGCTTGGTTAACCGCTTTTGCATCAAGCTCGCCTTCGCAAACAGCAATAAGCTGGGTAAGCGAACCGGTAGGTACGGGTACGCGCTGAGCGCAACCGTCAAGAACTCCGTTAAGCTCGGGAATAACAAGACCGATAGCCTTAGCCGCGCCCGTGGAATTGGGAACAATATTCACAGCTGCAGCTCTTGCTCTTCTTAAATCGCCCTTTCTATGAGGTCCATCGAGAACCATCTGATCGCCGGTATAAGCGTGTATGGTCGTCATATAACCTTTCTTGATTTTGCAGAGCTTGTTAAGAGCGTCAGCCATAGGAGCAAGGCAGTTTGTAGTACAGCTTGCTGCCGAAATAACAGTGTCGCTTGCTTTCAGCGTCTTTTCGTTTACGCTGTAAACTACCGTAGGCAGATCGTTGCCGGCAGGCGCGGAAATAACGCACTTCTTTGCTCCTGCCGCGATATGTGCGGAAGCCTTATCCTTCGAACAGTAGAAACCGGTACATTCGAGGACCACGTCGACGTCGTGAGCTTTCCAAGGAAGGTTAGCCGCGTCTTTTTCCGCATAAATCTTAATCGTTTTACCGTTTACAGTTATGCTGTCCTCTCCCGCTACAACCGACTCGGCATACTTATATCTGCCCTGAGCAGAATCGTACTTCAAAAGGTGAGCAAGCATTTTGGGACTTGTCAGGTCGTTAATAGCCACAATTTCATAACCGGCAGCGTCAAACATCTGTCTGAACGCAAGACGTCCGATACGTCCGAAACCGTTGATAGCTACTTTTACATTTGCCATAAATTAAATTCCTCCGAATTTTTATTTTTGATTTTACCGTGAACAAGTATAACAAATTTTTACAGTTAAGTCAATACCTGCATTGAAAATTGTTAAACCGCTAATTAAATACTTATTCAACATTTTTTATTATACGCTTATTTTACGGCTTTGAAAAGTATTTTAACGCTAATTTTTTAAATATTTTCGTAAATTGACTTGAATTTTAAGCGGTAATGAATTATACTTGATTTATAAAAAATTATTAACGTTCGGAGGTCTTTATGGCATTAGTTTCGGCAAAAGAAATGCTTGAAAAAGCAAGGGACGGTAAATACGCCGTCGGACAGTTTAACATAAACAATCTGGAATGGACAAAATCCATTTTACAGACTGCGCAGGAGCTTAACTCACCTGTTATTCTCGGAGTTTCCGAAGGCGCAGGCAAATATATGACGGGTTTCAAAACAGTTACCGCTATGGTTAAGGCTATGATTGAAGAAATGAACATCACCGTACCAGTCGCTCTTCATCTCGACCACGGTTCTTACGAAGGATGTTACAAGTGCATCGAAGCGGGTTTCTCGTCCATTATGTTCGACGGTTCACACTTCCCTATCGAAGAAAACGTCGCCAAAACGAAAGAGCTTGTTGAAGTCTGTGCAAAAAAAGGGTTAAGTCTTGAAGCCGAAGTCGGCTCCATCGGTGGTGAAGAAGACGGCGTTGTCGGACTGGGTGAATGCGCTGACCCCGACGAATGCAAAAAAATAGCAGATTTGGGTGTTACTATTCTCGCGGCGGGTATAGGCAACATTCATGGCAAATATCCAGCTAATTGGCAGGGACTGCGTTTCGACGTCCTCGAAGCAATCAAGAAAAAAACAGGCGATACTCCCCTCGTACTCCATGGAGGAACAGGCATCCCCACAGATATGATTAAGAAGGCTATTTCTCTCGGCGTAGCTAAAATCAATGTCAACACCGAGTGCCAGCTTGCGTTTCAGGAAGCTACGAGAAAATATATCGAAGAAGGCAAAGACCTTGCAGGTAAAGGTTTCGACCCCAGAAAATTACTTGCTCCCGGCGCGCAAGCAATCAAAGATACTGTCAAAGAAAAAATGGAAATTTTCGGCAGTATTGGAAAAGCTTAATATTCACATTACAAAAGACAAAAACCTCCGCCCTCTGCGGAGGTTTAATTTTTATAATTTCGCTTATAATAGATATTATGAAGAGAAAATTATTATTTATTACCTTATTTTGCTCTATGTTCTTATTCATTCTATCTGCCTGCGACGCGCGCGAAGCCGGATCGTTGAAATCGATTACAAGACCTTATATTGCGCACTACGAGTGCACGGAAGCTTATTTGGGCGATGAAAATTTATTAGACAAGTTTGAATATATCGAAATAGTTCTCGTCGATAAGGACGAAATGCAATTATTATATAAACCGAAAGAAGGTAAAAAAAGTAAAATTAAAAGCAATTATTCTTTTAACGCCGAAACCCACGAACTTACTGCCGATATAGGAATATACGGATACAGATTCCGCGAATCGACAATCGTCGAAAACGGCAAATTTAATATAACGAAATCATTAGGCGAAAAACAACTTATAATGAAATTCAAAGCTAAATAAAAGTTACGCGCACGGCTTTGCCGTGCGCTATTCCATTACTGCGGATTATAATTACCAGTAATCTCTTCTATACCTTCGGATTCGATTTTCGAAAATGCTTCTTCGATTTTAAGCTGAACTTCGTCGTTCGACTCCTTTTCTTCGGCAGAAATAAAATCTTTAGCATATCTTATGCCGTGTTCAGACGACGGCGCAGGTTCTTCACCGCCCGAGGTTTCGTAATCGAGTCTGACGAGATTCTTATCGGAATACACTTCGTGAAGCCAAGCCTGTAATTTCGCTTCCGTTTTACGTCTGCGAGCCAAAAGAACGAAGAATATCAGAAACATTATTAAAAATATACTTAACGCGACAATAGCGACAATGTATTTCGATTCCATAAATTTATTTTACTACTCTTTTAATATTATGTCAACTTCTGACAATAAATAATCGTTAAGCACCGTTTGTTTTTCATATTTCAAGTCCATAAAAAGTATATTAAAGTTATGAAAAAAATTATGTTTTGCGGCGGAGGAAGCGCGGGTCACGTAATTCCAAATATTGCCGTTATTGAACAATTAAAAAATGAATATTCAATAAGTTACACCGGAACGGGCGCGATAGAGAAAAATATCTGCAAAGCAAACGGCGTAGACTTTTATGAATTTGACGCAGTTAAACTTGTGCGCGGAAAAATTCTGCGCAATTTGTCAATTCCGTTCAAATTAATAAAAAGCGTCAAAGACGCAGGTAAGATTTTAGATAAAGTCAAGCCAGATTTACTCTTCTGCAAGGGCGGTTATGTTTGCATACCACCCGCATTCGCCGCCCGCAAACGCGGAATTCCGATTATCACTCACGAATCCGATTTAACCGTCGGACTTGCCAATAAACTCATTGCTAAAAGATGCAAAAAAGTTTTAACGTCTTTCCCTTCCACCGCCGAAAAATTTAAAAACGGTGTATATACGGGCACCCCTATGAGATCGTGTCTTTTTAACCGTGATAGAAACGAAGCTCTGCAGAGTTTCGGATTTGATAACCGTCCGACCTTAATTGTATTCGGCGGAGGCAGCGGCTCGAAAATTATAAATGAAAATTTAAGAAAAATTGTCTTCGAACTATGCAATACAATCAACGTTTTACACGTCTGCGGTAAAGGAAATGCGGTCGACTCCAATATTCGAGGATATAAGCAAATCGAATTCGCAGAAGATATGGGACTAGTGTATGCTTGCGCTGACGCCGCCGTATCAAGATGCGGATCCAATTCCGCAAACGAGCTTATCGCGATTAAAATACCTACGCTGTTTATTCCGCTGGAAAATTCAAGTAGCCGCGGTGACCAAGTAAAAAACGCGGAATACTTTTTTAATTCGGGATTGTGCCGTATATTAAAAGAGAATCAATTGACGCCGTATACTCTGAAGGAAAATATCAACAAACTTTTAAACGACTACAAATTAAAATCCGCACTTGCGGCGGGAACCATAAAGTGCGGTAACAATTATATTATCAGAGAGATTAAATCAGTCCTTCGATAAGAATTTTAATACCTATTCCTATAAGCACAAGCCCTCCGATAATTTCGGTTATTCCGGCTTTCTTTTTCAAAACGTCGCCCACTTTAACACCGATTATTAAACCTATCAAGGAAATTATAAAAGTTACACAGCCTATTATAAGCACGCTTATCAGTACATTAGGTATACTGTCTTTAAGACCTTCGGTAGCGGCGAAAGAAACACCTATAAACAATGCGTCGATGCTTGTCGCAACAGCTTGAAGCAATACTTCGGGAAAAGAAAATTTCTTTGCTTTAATTTCGTCTGCGGGAGAACGAAATTCTTTTATAGCATCGAAAATCATTTTACCGCCAATGATCAATAGTAAAGTGAACGCTATCCAATGATCGAATTTATCGAAGACCTCTTTAAAAGCCTGACCGAGACCGTAAGCCGCAAAAAATCCGATAAGCGGCATTACCGCCTGAAATACGGCAAACATAACAGGAATTAACGCTCCCTTCCGTTTTGTAAGGTTACGATAGCAAAGGCCGTCAGTTATAGAAACCGCAAAAGAATCCATCGCAAGCGAAATACCTATTAAAAAAACTTCGAAAGCAAGCAGCCAAGTTAAAGTCATATATATATTATATCATACGCATAAGTTAAAGTAAACCGCAAAAATAAATTTGTTTTTAAAAAAAAGCGCAAAACACCTCAAAACAGTTTGCATTTTAAATAATTTTAAGTATAATAATATTGTTTGTTGCAAATTGAGGTGTAGCGCAGTTTGGTAGCGCGTCTGGTTAGGGACCAGAAGGTCGTGGGTTCAAGTCCCGTCACCTCAACCAATAAGCGGGGTATAAATTTATGTTTTACCCCGCTTTTCATCTTTTTTAAAGGTGTTTATGCAAATTTTGTATATAAAATATACATTGTCCCCAATTGCCCCCTAAACCACATTTAATTTTCATTATCAAAAATCCTGTTATTAACCTTATCTACCCGCAGAACCTCTGCGGGTATTATTTTATAGCCCAAATTGCAAAAATCAAAAAAACTCTTGACAATCGCCGAGAGTTTGAATATAATATTAAGTGAACAGAGGCGAAACCGGTCAAGGCGGTTAGCCGAAGCTTAGATAATTAATAATCGTCCGGGCTTCTAACTCGCGGGCGATTATTTTTTGTGTATAGAAAACCACGCGATAGTCGCGTGGTTCAAAAAAGGTTAACCGATAAATCTTGATAAAAAAACTCCGATTGTGTAGAATTAAATAAGACCTGCCAGTCTGAAAAAATTAACACAATCGGAGGAT
>CAJTNY010000018.1 GCA_910577875.1 uncultured Christensenella sp. | reverse complement strand
TGAAAACCCTAACGATTTAAGAGTAAGTATTTGATGCAACTTAACAATATCTTTATCACTATACAAACGCCGTCCGCCTTCGCTGATACAAGACGGACTAAATAGCCCTTCGCGGTCATAATATTGCAACGCTCGAACGGTTACGCCCATTTTCTTTGCGACTTCGCCAACCGTCATATAGCCTTGCGGAATTGCTTTATATCTTGCCATAAATATACCTCGCATATATTATAGTTCATTACGCAGCGTAACAAGCAAGCATTTTTTAAGTAATTTTCTCAAAATAATTTCTATTAGAATAAAAGACCGATAAGACAGTTACGCCTTATCGGTCTTCTCCTCTAAATTACTGTTTATCGTACAATTATTATATCACGAAAAATGAAAGAACGCAACCGATTGAATTTTGCGGGAAATATAAAACATATCTATATCTCACTAGGCTACGAGTAGCCTATTTCGTCAATGAAAAAAGTACGGAAAAGGCACAGCTTAACGCTATGCCTAAATCTTTTTATTTGCGTTTTATTATATTCCCTATGGGATTACGATAACCGCGCTCCGTTTTTTTTACGCTTTGACTTTTAATTTTACGGGTTTTATTTTCTTTTCCTTATCCGGCTTTTTCATACGGCGGGAAAACAGCCTTAAAAAGAGTTTGTAAATTTCCCCGACAGGTATTACCGAAAGAGCGAGTCCGAGCGCAATCAGCCAGTGAGTTACTTTCAAACCGTCAAGTCCGAAAGCCTGTGCAAACGGACTTACCGCAAGCAGTATATTTATTACTATACCTGCAAATACCGTGCAGAGCAGTATTTTGTTCGTAAATATTCCGCATTTAAACAACGACTGCCTTTCCGAACGGATATTAAACGCGTGGAACAGTTCGAGGAACGAAATTGTAAGAAAAGTCAGCGCGGTTGCAACTTTATTGCCCCATATACCGAGGGCAACGGCATAAACACCGATAGTCACCGCTGTTATATATACCCCGAAAAAGCTTATCGACGCGATTGAAGTTTTCGAGAACAAACTTTTCTCCGCGCGCACAGGCGGGGTTTTCATTATGTCAGCGTCCTCTTTTTCCATTCCGAGCGCGAGCACGGGGAAACTGTCGGTTATAAGATTGAGCCACAAAAGTTGGGTCGAAAGCAGGAAATTGTTTTTAAAGAACACCAACGACGCAATGAGTATCGCAAGCACTTCCGCAAGGTTTGTCGACAGGAAAAACTGAATTGTCTTGCGTATATTCGCAGATATACGTCTTCCTTCTCTGACGGCGCATACTATAGTGGTAAAATTATCGTCCGCGATAACCATATCCGACGCGCTCTTCGTTACGTCTGTTCCCGAGCCCATAGCTATGCCTATATCGGCAGTCTTTATGCTCGGCGCGTCATTGATTCCGTCGCCCGTCATAGCAGTGACCTTGCCGCGCTTTTTCAAAGCTTTTACAATCATATTCTTATGCTTGGGCGAAACGCGCGCAAATACTCTGCACCGCTCAATTGCGTTCCCGCGCTCTTCCGCAGACATAGCGTCAAGCTCTTCACCCGAGATTACCTCGCGCATATCCTCGGCTATTCCGAGATTTTTTGCTATCGCAAAAGCTGTACGAACGTGGTCGCCCGTTATCATGACGGTCGAAATTCCCGCCTCTTTACACTCCGCAACGGCTTCTTTTACACCCTCTTTCAGTCCGTCTATCATTCCGCACAGTCCGATAAACGTGAGCCCTTCTTCTCTCGGCTGACCGTCGTAACTTCTGTATGCAAATCCGAGAACACGGAGTGCGTTATCCGACATTTTATTATTGCGTTCGATAATTTTCCTTTTATCGTCTTTTGTAATTGCGCGCACCCCCGAAGCCGTTGCGATGAACGAACACTTTTCAATAAGTATGTCGGGCGCGCCCTTAACGTAATTTATCTTCTCTCCGCCGAAGTCCGCAGAAACGCTCATCATCTTGCGTTCCGAAGTAAACGGAAGCTCCGCAATTTTTTCGAAACTTTTATAAAATCCGCTTTCGTCGGCGTATATCCTCAGCGCAATTTCCGTAGGGTCGCCTATATATTTGCCCTTTTCGCCCTTTACGGACGAACAAGCCGTCATACATTCGAGCAGTTTCGTACCTGCGGAATCCGCGCAGTGTACTTCGGACACGCGCATTTTGTTTTCCGTGAGCGTGCCCGTTTTATCCGAACATATAACAGAACAGCCCCCGAGCGTTTCAACGGATTTGAGCTTACGGATAACGACGTTTTTCCTGCTCATCTTCTGAACGCCCATAGCCATAATTATAGTTACTACCGCGGGCAACCCCTCGGGGATAGCTGCAACCGCAATTGCGACGGAAGTCATAAAGTTCTTTAAAATTCCGTCCCCGCGCACGCACAGCCCGAGTATGAATATTAGCGCAGTAACGGCAAGCACGAATATAGTAATAACTTTGCCGAGCTTATTCAAAGTCTTTTCGAGCGGGGTCGCAGTGACTTTGGAATCTTCGAGCATAGTCGCAATTTTTCCCATTTCCGTACCCATACCGACGGAAGTCACAACGGCGGACGCGTTGCCGCGAACGACGTACGTAGAGTTGAACAAAATGTTTTTCATCGCGCCGAGCGCGGGCCTTTTTTCTTTCAGAACATCGGCGCTCTTCTCAACGCCGACACTCTCTCCCGTGAGTGCGGACTCGTCACACTTTAAATTATTGCACTCTATTATTCTGCAATCTGCGGGAATTACATCCCCCTCTTCCAAGAGAATTATATCCCCGACGGTAATTTCCGTACTGTCGACGGTCGTTTCATTGCCTCCGCGCCTTACTTTTACGGAACACGACGAGAGTTTTTTTAGGTTCTCGATAGCCTTGTCCGCGCGGTACTGCTGAACCGTTCCCACGACGGAATTCATTAATATAATAGTCAGAATTATAAAAGTATCCGTCAAGTCGCGCGTGTCCTTGGAGATAAAGGCTATGACCGCAGAAACAGCCGCCGCAGCAATCAGCATAAGCGTCATAAAATCTTTGAACTGCGAAAAGAACAGCTTTACTATCCCCGCGCGTTTACCCTTTTCAAGCTCGTTTTTACCGTATACTCTAAGTCTGTCTTCCGCTTCTTTCTGCGAAAGCCCGTCTTTTGTGGTATTGAGTTTCTTTAACGTTTGCCCGACGTCAGTAAAACAAAAGTTGTCCATACGCTAATTGTATGCGTATAAAATTGCAGTTATGATTGAAAACGCATCAAGCTTACCGCACCGAAATTTTCTTTGTCCGTTTTATCCCTGCACTCTTCCCAGTACTCGCGCGCGAGTTTGCGGACGTCGGCATGCGTCTACTGTTCTTTCGTTAAACTCTTCAACCCGCCGCTTTAAACCGTTCTGATTATTAACGCAACCGGAAAAAGTAAAAGCCGTTGCAGACACGACAAACAGCGTGATAACTTTTTTAATCATAAAATTTTACTCTTCTTCGAAGTTGTGTTCTTCCTCTTCGTCATGAGGGTCGGGAAATTTAGCCTTATCGTAGGCTATTCCGTTTTTGTCGTAATAGTCCTTGATTGCAGAACGGATAGCTTCTTCCGCAAGCACCGAGCAGTGCATTTTATGCGCGGGCAGACCGTCAAGTGCTTCCGCTACGGCTTTGTTGGTGAGCTCCAACGCCTGCGAAATGGGTTTGCCTTTGATAAGTTCGGTCGCCATAGAAGACGACGCTATTGCGCTTCCGCAGCCGAAAGTACTGAACTTTACGTCCGTTATTATATCGTTTTCTATTTTGAGATATATCTTCATTATATCCCCGCATTTAGCGTTGCCGACTTCGCCTATCCCGTCCGCATCCTCGATTTTTCCGACGTTCCTCGGATTTGTGAAATGGTCCATAACCTTGTCGCTGTATAATGCCATAAATTTCTCCTTAAATAAAATGCTTTCTTTTTCCCGTCTGTAAATCTTCCCAGAAAGGCGAACAGCTCCGCCATTTTTCGACTACCTTCGGAACCTCTTGTAGAATATAGTCGATTTCTTCTTCGGTATTGTATTCTGAAAGCGTCAGCCTTAACGAACCGTGCGCTACTTCGTGCGGAAGTCCTAATGCAAGCAAAACGTGCGAAGGCTCGAGCGAAGCCGTCGTACAAGCCGAACCCGACGATACGCAGATACCTCTTTGGCTCAAATCTAGAATAAGGCTTTCGCCCTCAACCCCCTCGAAACTTATGTTGACGTTTGAAGGAAGTCTTTCGTATCTATCGCCGTTGAGCTTGGAATGCGGTATTTTCAAAAGTCCGTCAATCAGTCTGTCGCGAAGTTTAACGAGTTTCTGTGCGTTCGCCTGCATACCCGCGCAGGCTTCTTTGAGAGCAACGGACATAGAAACTATTCCGCCTATATTTTCCGTTCCCGCGCGTCTTCCGTTTTCCTGCGCCCCGCCCTCAATAAACGTATTTAGCGGTATGCCGCGTCTGCAATAAAGCGCACCGACTCCTTTCGGTCCGTGGAATTTATGCGCGGAGAGCGACAGCATATCTATATTGTCCGCTTTCACGTCAACGGGTATATGCCCGACCGCCTGAACAGCGTCCGTGTGGAAAGGAACGTTCAGCTTTTTGCATACCTCGCCTATCTCGCGTATAGGCTGAATAGTCCCGACTTCGTTGTTCGCGTACATAACCGTAACAAAAGCGGTATCTGGACGAATTGCTTTCTGCACCTGCTCGCCCGTTATAAGCCCGTTTTCATGCACATCGAGATAAGTTACCTCGAAGCCTTCTTTTTCAAGCTTCTTCAATACATGCAGAACCGCGTGGTGCTCGAACGCGGTAGATATTATATGTTTTCTGCCTTTTCTCTCTCCGTTCAATGCGAGCGAGCGCAAAGCCTGGTTATCCGCCTCGCTTCCTCCCGAAGTGAAATAAATCTCGCGCTTATCCGCATTAAGGCACTCCGCGATTTTTTCGCGCGCCGCGTCGAGAGCTTCCTTTGCTACCTGTCCCACAGTATGAAGCGAGGACGGATTGCCGTATATTTCTTTGAGATACGGAAGCATAGATTTTATAGCTTTTTCACTCATTGCGGTTGTAGCCGCATTGTCCGCATAAATTATTTTTTTCATTTCAATTCCTATGTTTTTAATATGATTTAATTATAAAAATAAATTCCTATTTTGTCAATAGGAATTTATAGTTATTATTAAAAATTTGAAACGTTTTTATAAATTTAGATATTTGTGAACTTACTTTAACAAATCTTTTAAAGTTTTCGAGTTGAGGAAATTCATAATAACCTCATCAAGTTCTTTAAAAAGCGGCAAGGTCATACAGGTACCCGCATTTTCGCAACCGCTGTCAAGACAGGACACCGGCGAAAGCGTTCCCTCTCCCGTAAGAAGAATTTCCGCTACCGTATACTCTTCCGCTCGGCGGGCGAGCTTATAACCTCCGCTCTTTCCTCTCGCGCTGACTACAAGCCCCGCAGACGACAACTGCGATGCGGACGTTTCGAGATATTTAAGCGATTCCTTTTGTCTTTCGGCTATATCCGAAAGCGAAATATACCCTTCGCCCTCGTGGCGGGCAAGGTCTATCATAACCTTTAAAGCGTTTCTGCCCTTCGTCGTAATATACACGTCAACCCCCGTACTCTATCATTTTGTTGATGCACTTCACAGCTTTCGAAATAAGTTCCGAGTCCATTTTTATCTCTTCGCCCGCCGTGCCTTCAAGACAGTTTAAAACGTCTATAAGCGAAGTAATTCTCATATTGTGGCAAACCAAATCTTTGGAAAGCGGGTAAAACTTTTTATCGGTACATCTGAACTGCAAATGCTGGACAATAGAATTTTCCGTTCCGATAATGAACTCTTTTTTATTCGATTTCTCGGCAAAGTCCATAATACCCGATGTGGAACCGACGTAGTCCGCAAGTCCGACAACTTCGGGACGACATTCGGGATGAACGAGAAGGAGCGCGTTCGGGTGCGCCTTTTTTGCTGCCTCCGCGTCCGACTTCTCTATTTTCGCGTGAGTGGGACACCCGCCCGACAACAGTTTGAAATTCTTCTCGGGCACCTGAGTTTTGACGTAAGTTCCCAGATTTATATCGGGAATAAACAGAATATTTTTTTCGGGTATGGCTCTGCATATCTTGACCGCACTCGAAGAAGTGACGCAAACATCCGAAACCGTTTTAAGCTCTGCCGTAGTATTCACGTAAGCGACAACAGCGTATTCGGGATAACGCTTTTTAACTTCCTCAATCACGTCTTTATCGAATTGCTCCGCCATAGGACAACCCGCCTGCGGGTTCGCGAGTATGACGCGCTTTTCGGGCGAAAGCATTTTCACCGTTTCCGCCATAAATCTTACGCCGCACATTATAACAGTGTTCTGCACGCAAGCCTTAGCCTGTACGGAGAGCGCGTAGCTGTCGCCCGTGAAATCCGCGACTTCGCAAATCTCCTCGGACATATAACTGTGTGCGAGAATACAAACACCGTTCCGCTTTTTTAAATCAACAATTTTTTGCTGTATATCTTTAATCATTGTTATTACATTATACCGCAAACAGAAACTACGGTCAAGCGGCTGTTTGTTTAATTTTCAAGCCCAAGAAGATAATCAGCTGAAACCCCGAAACATAAAGCAAGCGCCTTTATATATCGCGCTTTGGGTTCATTAACTCCGTTTTCCCAAAAAGATATAACAGCTTTCGATACACCCACTTTTTCGGCAAGCTGCGGTTGAGATAACCCCATTGCTATTCTCAAATCTTTTATTTTTTCTGATAAATCTTTCATAATTAAATTATATTAGAAATCTAAGAAAAATACTTGACTTCTTTGATTTCTAAGAATATAATAATTCATAGTTTACTGAGAGGAGTTTAACTATGGAAGAACAAGAAAAACAACATCACTGCTATAATTGCCGACATTACGAAGCGGTATATTTAAAAAAATCTGCACCTTTGAAAGGCAGAACACCGGCTTTTGCTCTGAAAACGAAAGCGTAGTAAAGAAACGCGACGGATGCAATAAATGGAAGTACGATACCCCTGGTTGCAGATACGGCAGACGGTTTTTAAGAAAAGACATAGTGTACAAACGCATTATAGAAACTTTGGAAGGTTTGAAGGTTCTCGAACAGATTGTACGGGAAGAATACGAAGAAAATAAAACCGAACCTCTCCCGCCGAGATAAATTACCGCCAAGCGTAAAAAAACGCTTGGCGGTATTCGTATTATTTTTTTACCGTTTTTCGGGTTGTCTTTTTTGCGGGTGCGGATTCACCGTCCATAGGCGTAACCTGCGGGATATGCGACAAATCGTTTTTGACTTCTTTATGTTCGCGCTTTATCCTGCTTTTTACACTCTTTTCTTTCTTGATTTCCTCAGCTGTGCTTTCGTGGTATGGAACTTCGAATATAACCGACTCATAAGGGCGAAGGTTGAAAACGAGTTTATATTTTCTGCCGTCGCAAAGCTCTTCCTTTGCCTCTATTTCAAAAGGCGAACCGTCGGGATAAGTAGAAAACACCCGCTTATATACACCGTCTACGGGTGCGCCGGCACCAAATTCGTATCTCTCTACGGGTGCGAAGTTACAGACAAAAATCAACGCATTATTATAGTTCCAAGGATTACGGCGTATGAACGTGAATATGTTACGATTATAGTCGCCGCTGTTTATCCACTCGAACGTACCGTTACCTCCGCAGTCGTTATAGAGCACGGGGCGCGTTTTGTACAAGTGCAGAAGCGCGCGAAAACAGTTGAGCACGTCGCGGTGACCTTCGTCGTCGCATAGGAACCAGTCGAGCCCTGTTTTGAAGTTCCACTCCCGCTCCTGCGCAAAGTCCTGACCCATAAACAGAAGTTTTTTGCCGGGATGGCCCATCATCATTGTATAACAGGTTTTCAAGCTTCCGAGTTTGTCGGGCTTGCTTCCGATAAACTTGTTTATCATACTGCCCTTGCCGTGCACCACTTCATCGTGAGAGAGAACGAGCATATAATTTTCGTTGAACGCATACTCGAACAGGTGGGTTATAAGTCCGTGGTGATAGGGTCTGAAAATGGGGTCGGTATTGTAATACTTTATTGTATCGTTCATCCAGCCCATATTCCATTTAAGCCCGAAACCGAAACCGCCCTTTTTAGCGGGCTTTGTTATGCCCTCGATAATCGAGGAGTCTTCGGCTATCAAGAAAGCGTCCGTACGCTGCCTTAAAACGCTGTTGAGGTGGCGGAAGAATTCAAAACTTTCGAGATTCTCGTTACCGCCGTATTCGTTGGGCCGCCATTCGCCTCTGCCGAAACTATTGTAAAGCATCGCAGCAACCGCGTCTACTCTCAGCGCGTCGATATGGTATTTCTCAACCCAAAAGAACGCCGATGCCATAAGGAAGTTGGAAACTTCTTTTTTACCCAAATCAAACGCCTTAGTGCCCCATTCGGGATATTCGGCGCGAAGCGGGTCGGAGTATTCGTATAAAGGGGTTCCGTCGAAATTCGCAAGCGCACAGTCGTCTTTGGGAAAATGCGCCGGCACCCAGTCTAAAATTACGCCGATACCGTGTTTATGCAAGTGGTCGACAAAGTACATGAAATCGTCGGGCGTGCCGTAGCGCGAAGTAGGTGCGAAATAACCGGTAACCTGATAGCCCCAGGACGGGTCGAATGGATATTCACATATACCCATAAGTTCGACGTGGGTATAACCCATCCACTCTACATATTCGCAGAGTTCATGCGCAAGTCTGCGGAAATCGAAATATTGGTCCTCGTCCCATTTGGACAAGTCCTTTTTCCAGCTCCCGAGGTGGACTTCGTAGACAGACATAGGCTTTTCAAGAAAGTTTTCGCCTTTTTTGGCCTTTAACCATTCTTTATCGCCCCACTCGTATCTGTCTAGGTTTGCGACAATCGAAGCGTTGCTCGGTCTTAACTCAGAACGGAAACCGTAAGGGTCGATTTTCTCAACCTCGGAGCCGTCGGCGCGGACAATCAGGTATTTGTATTTAACGCCTTCGCACATACCGGGAACGAACAGCTCCCATATGCAGTCGTCGACCTTTTCCATAACGTCGCGCCAGGGCGTCCAGCCGTTGCCGTCCGAAACCACGCACACAGCGCGCGCGTTCGGCGCCCAAAGCACGAAATGTACGCCTTGAACACCGTCGATTTCTCTTAAATGTGCGCCCATTTTATTGTACAGTTCGTAGTGTGTTCCGCGGTGGAACAGATATCTGTCCAGTTCCCCGAAAAATTTATTGTTCATAATTTATCCCCCATTTTTTATTCTTAAAAAATTTAATTGCATTCTGCGGATTAATTTTATTCAAACTTATAATGATATATACAGCCCGATTTGGCGGAAAGGTTTACAAAAAGCCTTCCGTGTTTGACGCAGTTTTTCTCCGCGTCCGTATCGAATCCGTTTGCGTGCGTCATAATCTTTCTCGTCATTGTTCCGCCGGTAGGAACGCCTATCTCCCAGACGGGCACGCTCAAATTCATTTCCGCGTCCGTACAGTTTATAATTACCGCAGCGCAGTCCGTTTCATCGAACCTGCCGTATATTATATATCCGTTGCCAGCGTCGAGTTTTTTCAGACTGCCCGTTTTAAGACAGTGCACGCTCTTACGAAGCCCGATTAAAGTTTTATGGTAATCGATGAGAAGTTTGTTTTCTCCGCCCCAAGGATAAGTACGGCGGCTGTCGGGGTCAGTCCAACCCACCTGCCCCGCTTCGTCGGCGTAATATATTCCGGGCGAGCCTACCCAGGTCATCTGGATAAGTACGCCGAGCGCCATTACGGGTAGCTGAATATTATATCCCGCCGCTTGTGGGCCGCAGGTTTTCAACGTTCCGACGGTGCCGTTAGTGCGAGTTAAAAAGCGCGAATGGTCGTGGTTGGAAAGTTGATTTAACGCCGAATCAAGCGAGGGGCGGGGAAATTTGCTCATATTCTTGAACATACTTTCGAAGAAAAGCTGACCGTCCCAAAGTTTACTCCCGTCGAAACTTTCGCTGTGTTTTTCCATACCTGTCAAAAACCAGGTAACGGGTTCCATAAAGGCGTCGTAATTCATTACCGAATCCCACTCTCCGCCTTTGAACCAGCTCTCGGGGTCACCGTAATGCTCCGCGAATATAAAAGCCTCAGAGTTCGCGCCTCTTACTTTTTCGCGGAACGCTTTCCAAAATTTATGGTTGTATCTGACGCTGTGCCCTAAGTCTGCGGCAACGTCGAGTCTCCACCCGTCAACATTGAACGGAGCGGAAACCCACTTCGCGCCAGTAGACAGAATATAGTCTTCGAGTTCGACACTATGTTCGTAATTGAGTTTTGGTAAAGTCTGAAAACCCCACCAGCCTTCGTAATTACTGTTTGCTTCGCGCGGTTTGTCGAATTTAAAATAGCTCCTGTATGGACTGTCCAGCGCGTGAAACGCGCCTTTCTGTTCGTAGCCCTCTTTATTAAGATATACGCCTTCCCTGTCCATCCATTTATTGAACGAACCGCAATGATTAAAAACGCCGTCTATAACAACCCTCATTCCACGTCTGTGAATTTCTTCTACGAGCTCTGCAAAATAATCGTTGCTCTTTTGAAGATTTACACGCGAGGTGACGCGTTTGATATATTTCGGGGCATAACCGTTGTTATGCTCCCAATACTGCATACGGTGTTCGACGTCTTCCTCTATAACCGCGAGGTGCGGGTCGATATGGTCGTAGTCCTGTGTATCGTATTTATGGTTCGACGGAGAGACAAACAGCGGGTTAAAGTAAATCGCTTCGACTCCCAAATCCTGAAGATAATCGAGCTTCTGCCTAACGCCCTGCAAATCCCCGCCGTAAAAACAGCGCACGTCCAAAGCGTCGGGAAACTTGTTCCACTCCGTTATTTTCTTGGAGTGTCCGCCCGTATAGTAGTACTCGTTATCTTCGACGTTATTGGAAGGATTTCCGTCACAGAACCTGTCGCAGAAAATCTGATAAAAAACCGTGCCTTTCGCCCAGTCTGGAACTTTGAACCCGGGCACGAACGAAAAATTATATTCCGCTTGCACGTTTTCGACGCAGCCTAAGCGGTTAAAAGCAACCGCGTCGTCATCGTCGTATAATATAAAGTAATATCCGACGGGCTTAGACGAACAAACGAAAGATACTGAATAATAATCGAAATTGCTTTCCCCGCGCTTAGGCGGAAGTTTTTTCATTATCCTTTTGATTCCGTTAATAACCGCGTAAACTTTTAAGACGTCGTTTGCAAGAGTTCTTATTTTAAGCGTAACGGTATCGCCGCTTTGCGGTTCGTACGGCGTCTTAAACAACTTAGTTTCGTCGGCAAATACAGCCTTTCTGTTTATCATAAATCAAGTCCTTGAATTTTGCGTCTGCCAAAATTATAAACTAAAAAATCACAATATACGCGGGCGACGCGCACTTTACCGCCCGCTACGTATACTATATCATAAATTATAATTTCTTTCAAGTAAAGCGGACGAAATAAAACGGTCATTTTTATGAATTTCATTGACAACGTTTAGAGCATATGTTATGATTTAAACGCTTTGAAAATATTCGATTTTTGTACAGGAATAATATGAGGAAAAAATCAAGAAAAACCGAAGAATTAGAAATCGCAATTGCAAAAGAATCAACGGAAGAAACCGCCGTGTCCGCCGTTGCGGAAGCCGAAGAACAACCCGTTTTAAACACGGCGGAGCACACTGAAAAAACCGAGCTCCCGAAAGAAAAACTGCTTACTCCCAAACAAAAGCGTATCCGCACGGCGGTAAGGTTTCTGCTTTTGAACGTAGGCATTTTTATGATGTCTTTAAGCGTCTATTTTTTCCAGACGCCGAATAATTTCACGTTAGGCGGAGTCGCGGGTATTGCAATTCTTTTATCGAACCTAATACCGCTCGAATTCTTTTCGCAGTCTGTAATAATGGCGATTATAAACGTCCTGCTTCTTATTCTCGGACTTATAATATTGGGCAAACAGTGCACAATCAAGACGATATACTGTTCTCTCCTTTACACGTTTATAATCTGGCTTTTCGAGTTCACGGATATTCTCGGACATATTCCGGATTTGCCCGAAAACGAATTCGGTATGCATACTTTGACCGAACAACCGTTCCTTGAAATGGTGTACGCAATACTTTTATTCGGCGTAGGCGGCGCGCTCGTATTCAACTGCGGAGCGTCGTCAGGCGGAACCGATATAATCGCGCTGATATTAAAAAAATATACGAAAATCAACGTCGGTATGGCGCTTATGATTATCGACCTTATAGTCGTGTGCGTATCCATATTCACTTTCAAAAACGTCGAAATCGCGCTGTTCTCATTTATGGGCTTGTTTGCCAAATCTTTCCTTTTGGACAGCGTCATAGAGAGCATAGGCAAGACAAAGTATATAACAATCATAACCAAGTCGCCAGACGAAATTGCGAAATACATACTCGAAGTAATTCAGCACGGATATACCAAATACGACGCGCAGGGCGGTTACACGGGCGAAGATAAAAAAGTGCTCGTAACGGTATGCAAACGCGGAGAAGCGTTAAAGCTTAAAACCAAAGTAAAAGAACTCGACCCCGAAGCGTTCGTAATAATAACGGACGCCAATGAAATTCTCGGAAAAGGGTTCGGAGGAACTATTTAATTGAAAGGCAAAATTAAAATTACGCGTTCTTCCGTTCTGTATTGGGTTGTACTCAATCTCGGCACTCTGCTGTTGGCGGCGGGAATATATTTTTTTAAAAACCCGAATAATTTCGCCACAGGCGGCGTGAGCGGTATCGCCATAATTTTAAGCAAGTTCACGACCAAGTACGTCGCCTGGCTTGACGCCGCGTTTTTAATACAGGTTCTCAACGTAATTTTGCTAGTTATAGGATTTATTTTCCTCGGCAAAGGCTGTACTTTCAAGACAGCTTATTGCAGTCTTGTATATACTGCGGAAATGCAACTTTTTAAGCTTATACCGCTTGAACTGCCGCTTACGGACTCGGTATTCCTCGAATTCGTCTTCGCTATGCTTTTATCGGCAGCCGGAAGCGCGATTATTTTCAACTGCCGAGCTTCTTCCGGAGGGACCGATATTATAGCGCTTATAATCAAAAAGTATACGCGCATAAAGGACGTCGGGACTGCACTCTTGATAACCGATTTTTTAATCGCCGCTTCCACCTTCTTTATTTTCGATATTCAGACCGGATTATTTTCACTGCTCGGCCTGTTCACGAAAGCTTTCGTCGTAGACAGCGTAATCGAAAGTATCGGTAAAAGTAAATACGTTCAAATTATCACGACAAAGCCCGAACTTATCGCGCCTTTCATTCTCGAAGGATTACACCGCGGATATACTTCCGTGAAAGCCGAAGGCGGTTACACAGGCGAAGAACGAACCCTTATAATTACGGTCTGCAAGCGCGGAGAAGCGTTAAAGCTTAAAACGCGCATACACGCCGCAGACCCAGAAGCGTTCGTTATTCTTACAGACACAAACGGAATTGTCGGAAAAGGTTTCAGAGATACGCTTTAAAATGTTGAAAAAGTTTTTTAAATACTTCACTCTCACGGAATGGATATTGTGGCTTACAAGCATCGCCGTAATAACCGTAGGTTTTATATTGGGCAAGGATAAGAGCGTTTTATCATATCTCTCGTCGCTTGCGGGAGTTACCTGCGTTATCGTAAACGCAAAGGGAAACGCGTTAGGACAGTTCGTAAGCATAGTTTTTGCGATACTGTATGCGGTTTACGCATATCAACAGCGCTATTACGGAGAAATGCTTATATATCTTTTACTTATGTTACCCATACATATCGTTTCCGTAATTACATGGATGAGAAATAAATTCGACGGTAAATCGCACGAGGTCAAAATCAACTCTCTATGTCCTGCGGAATATGTTTTAACTGGTATAGGTGCGGCGGCAGCGACGGCGGCTTTTTATTTTATTCTGCGCGCGCTTAACACTGATAACCTTATCGTAAGCACTATTTCGCTGACGACAAGCATTACGGCGGCTTATCTTATGCTCCGCCGAAGCGAGTTCTTTTCTATTCTTTTTATTTTGAACGATATAGTATTGATTGTGCTTTGGTCTATGAAACTCGCGTCGGTAGGCACCGAAGTATTGCCGAGCGTAATCGCGTTCAGTATGTTTTTGATAAACGATACATATTGTTTCATAAGTTGGCAGAAGATAAAACGACGCCAGCGTCAAATATAAAGAACTCCGCCCGTAAAGGGCGGAGTTCTTTTTCATACGTCAGATAAGACCTTCAAGCTGTTTTGTGAGTTTTTGAAGCTGTTCGCGTTTAATTTCGATTTCTGCCGTAAACGTTCTGAAATACTGTACGTCTTCGTCGTTCGGAGTCGTGCGACTGATAAGCGCCTCCAAAATTACGGCTATCGAACGAGAACGCTTAATTTCTAATATCTTTATTTCTTCTTCAAGAGCGTGAATCTCTTTGGCTATTTTGTTCCTCTGCAACATATTTATTTATCTCCTTTAATAAATTACTTGTTTTCGTCTTCCGGACCTGTTTCGGAATTTTCCTTTCGGGACTGCTTTTCTTTAAGCTCCGCAAGTCTGTCTTCCTCTTCCGCCCTAGCAACGCTCTTTCTCGCCTCTGCCGCCACCTTGTTTGCCCTTACAGCCGCGATAGTCGCGTCTACCGTCGCTTTCGCGCGCATAGCGACGATAACCTTGCCGGTAAGCATCTGCAATACGCCTTTCTGATGAAGAATAAAGAATATTAACGCCACTACGCCGAGCGCGCCCGCCGCGATAAGCAATACCGCCCACCAAGGCAAGCCGTCTTTATCGAACACTCGGAAAGTAATTACGCCTGTAATGCCGTTGAAATCGGCTGAATCGGCTACGGATGCCGTCATAATATAGCTGCCTGCTTTCAACTCGGACAATGCTTTCGCAAATTCTTCCGTACCGTTTTCTCCAAAATAAATTACATTTTCTATATCGTCCGAATAAGAAAGCGTAATAACGACTTTTCCGAAATTTGCCTCCGCGGATACGGGAAACTCTTCGAGTTCCGAGTATTTCCCGACAACCCATGTAGTAATACTGAGCGTTGTAGTAAAATAGTTATCCGCGCTCTTGTTTATAGTAAATTTTACGGTTATATCTTCGGTTTTGCTGTCTATCGTCTGTCCCGCCCACATATAGTGTTCGGCATCTAATAACGAGAATACAACGTCGTAATCGCCAGCGTTCTTTCCGCCGTCATTCGTCTTTACCGAATAGTACAAAGGATTACCTTCGTCGTCGGAGGGAACGAAAGTATCAGCCGTCAGAACGTTTCCGTCAAAAGTCTTGCCGCTGACGACGGGAAGCGCGATTTCCTTTACGTTTATAACTTTGAAATAGTAATCTTTTCTCGAACCGCTCGCAAGCCTTTCAAGTGAATCGTAATAATTCGGAGCGGAAACTTTATAATAAACCGTATAAGTGTCCGCATCGCCCGTAAACACCGTTTCAGCCGAATGATATTCCGCGCTCTGCATTCTGTCAAGGTTATAGCTAATGACGGGTGCGCCGTAATATTCGCTATACTTCGTATCCGCCCATATTCCCAATCTTGCAGGGAGATAGAATTTACTAAGGAAGGAATCGTAAGCAGTTTTTACAGTTTCCGACTGCTCGTAGAAATGCGCTTTGCCGTCCCATTCATAATAGAACACCTGGCCTTTCAACGCCGTATCGAAAGCCGTAAGAGACTGCAAACCTTTTTTCTCGACCGAGAATACGCGAGATTCGGTAAAACCTGCGTGATAAACTATAACAGTCGGTTCATACTCGTGTGCAGGGTCCTTTTCCTCGTCCCATTCTTTGCTCGTTACTTCGCCTACCGTGACGATAAGTTTATATTCGCCCGCAGGCATAGTTTTATTGATGTAATCCCCGATTTCATCGGGAGTAAATCTCGTACCTACCGTCGCTCCGTTGAATTGAAGTTCAAGCCAGAAAGTAAGCGGCGCATCGGGGTCGTAATTATTAAATTTAAGCAAAGGCGCGCTCACGCCGGGGTTATTGCCGTATATGAAATTCTGTATCGTATACTCCGCACCCGAAGCATTAACAAGCCAGTTGTTTATATTAACGATATACCAGGTCTTCTTTACCGTAACAGTACCGTCGCCGTTAAACTTGATATCCAGACCGCGCAATGCGCTTGCCGAACTGTTTTCAAAATAATAGTTTTCTTTTAATGTAAGTATCGCGGTTGATTCGTAAGTGCCGACGTTCGTATAAGTGCCCATACCGTTCGGATAAGAAACGTCGTATGCGGGATTGTTTTCAACGCAAAGCGTAACGGGAGATCCGCTGTATCTTACCGCTGAATAAAGAACCTGTCTTGTTTTATAAGTTCTGCTTACTCCCAAAGCTTCGGTTTGCTCGTTTGTAAGAACTGCATTAGAGGGATATTCTCTTCCGTCTTTGGTGTAAATATATAACGTCATTCCGTTAAGGTCGGTGTTTCCGTCCTCGCCCATAACTTTCCAGGCAAGCTTATTGTAGTCGCCGAGGTTAACAACCTGTTGCTTGACCTTAATAAACAATTTATAAACCTCGGAGCCGAACGTGATTTTGAGCGTATAGTCCCCTGCGTTATGTATAACGCCCGAAATTTGACCTTCGATACCGTCAGGGGTTTTATAACCAGTAATCTCGACTGCCATTCCATTTTCGATTTTACTGCTGTCGGAGGCAAGCAAATCGTTCAAATCAGACATTTCATACGAAATGTTTTCGTTGTATACTATATCTTCACGCGCAATAAAATATTTTTCTCCGTTATCATCAAACGTATAGAAAGTTATATGATCGCCTAACGAATCCGTACCCGTTAAAAGTTCCGAAGCGCCGTCCACGTCGATTAACTTTGATTCATAGTACCATCTCAGGTCTGCCAAACCGCTCGGACCTACCTTCTCTGTATCGGTAATTATCCATTTATCTCCGACAAGTTTAACTTTATAGTCTGCGTTGCATAACCGCAATTCTTCGCCGAGCTTAACGCTTCCGCGATAATAGTAAATAGTTACGGGATAAGTGATTTTATCCGAATATATCGCAAGGTTTAACGCGTTTTCCGTCAATGCGTCGTAATGCTCTCTGTCTTTTGTTATCAGATATGCACTGTCACCGCCCTGTTTATCGAATACATATTCGCCGTAAACGATTTCTGACGCGTTTGAAGGCAATTCCACAAAGTTGAGTTCCGAACAATTGCCGAACGCGGATTTTCCGACGCGCGAGACCTTATCTCCTATAAATTTGACGCTTATAAGGTTGGCGCAATCGCCGAACGCAGCCGCGCCTATTTTCTCAACTTTCGCAGGAATTTCGATTTCTTTGATTCCGGTACCCGCAAACGCCCAGTCGCATATTTCCGTAAGAGCACCGTCTTTCGCAAACTTAATTCCGCTCAGATTTTTCACACCTCGGAACGCCGCAAAATCTATCTTTGTAACTTCCGACGGAATTTCTATTTCAAACGCGTCGATTCCGTTAACGTTAATTCCTTTGATTACGGTATTATCGTTTTCGTCGTAAATTAATTCAGCCGATGTACGCGCAGTTTTTAAAACAGATACCGAAGCCGCCTCTTCCGTAACCGCGACTCCGCAAGCATCGGTTAAATCAATTAATTTTATGGGTTTATCGGGATATGTAATTTTACCGATAAGTCCGCTTACGGTATCACTTGCGGCATCGGCGTATATTTTGCCGCAATTACCTCCCGTAAGAGTAAGATCTATTTCTCTTTCAGGCGCCGAACCGCCGACATTGTCTTCATCGGAATAGTCAAGCCAACCGATAAAACCGCCCGTAACAGGAGAATAAACTTCTGTATTATCGCTAATCCCGCCCGTAACGTCGCCATAGTTATAGCAATCGGCAATTTCGTTTATTCCGGTTTCGGAAGGACGGAAATAGCCTAAAATACCGCCCGTAAAATTAACGCCGTTTACATTTCCGTAATTCTTACAATCGATTAATTTAAAATCTTTAAAGCTATCTGCGTATCCTATTATACCGCTCGTCTTTCCAAGTATTGCGCTTTCGTCCGCCGACGACGCGTAACTTATTGCGGCACCGTTCACACTACGTTCTATAATAATATTTTTTAAAAGATTTTCATCGGTAACATCTGCATTACCTGCGTATGCGGCGCCGATTATACCTCCGACTGCACAATCTCCGTTTGTGTAAACGTTTATGATGCTATCCTCTTGAATATCGTCATTAACAATACCGATAACGCAATCAGCAATATTGAGACTGCCTTCGTTATATCCTATAATCGCTCCGACGCTGCCCGCAAAAATATCCGCATCGTTCACCCTTTTATCGGAAAGTTCGAATTTTAGCCCCGAAATCGTAAGATTTTTAACAGTTATATCAGACGTAACACCGAAAAGTCCGTAGCAGAATTTTCCCCCGTCTGTATAAAACGGAACCTTTAATCCGTTACCGCACTCTATGTAATATCCGTCCGCTTCGCCGTAAGAAGCGTCATAAGAAATATTATCGTAAAAAGCCGTCGAAGATAAATTATAAATAGTATGTCCGTTGCCGTCGAAAGTTCCGGAAAATGCGAAACTCTCAGTTGTCCCTATCGGTATCCATATATTAGCATCTCCACCCAAATCTATATCGCATACAAGTTTGACGTTAATGCCGTCAAACGCACGGATATTATCCGAAAAAATCTGATGTGCAAAATAAGCAAACGCTTCAGCCGAACCGATTTCAAGCGTCTTATTTTCAGCATTGAAAACATATGTGTCGGGCGCGGGCGTTATTGATTCTTCGGTATCCGCCCAGCCGGCCTTTTTAAGGTCGCCGTCCCAGACGCTTAAGTCTGCGCTTCCCTCCGCGCTGCCCTGTCCTGTCAGCAATATTATGCCGAAAGTAAGACAAAGCGCAAACAGGACCGTTAAAAATACCGGCAACGTATTACGCATTGTGAGAATTTTATTTCTCATAGCATTTCTCCTTAATAGAAATTTAGAATATATCTATACATTTTTATTATATAATTTACAGAGTTGATTGTCAAGAAAATTTTTCTTAGGCTACAGCCTTGTATGTAAAGTTTTACAATGGTTTAGAACAGTAGATTAACTGTTTTAAACCGTTTTTTTTATTGTTCAAATACGGGCGGCGGCATTACGCAAAGGACGGAATAATAATGATACGATTAAAAGAAAGTTTTGACGAAAAGAAACTTGAACAGCACGGTTTTATAAAAAGGTCTGACCGTCAATGGGACAGTAAACGGCGTTGCGTTTATTATCGAACAGTTTATGTCTTTTATTTTTATAAGTTTAAAAAGGGCAATTTTCAATCAGTTGAGGTTTATATTGAGCCGTTTATCAATGCTTATGACGAAATTGTTTACAACGCCCGTGAGGTAGTTGCACGACAAGACGGTTATGGGGTTGGTAATGCGCTTAATCTGATAGCTAAACTTCTTGCGGCGGGTATTTTTGAATATGTCGAAAACGAGGTGACGGATAGTGATTAACGGAACTGAAAAGTACATTGAAACGGTCAAATACCTTGCTAAACTTTATGACTATTGCAACGACAACCTGTTTAAAGGCGAGTTGCAAAAGCCTGTAATCACGGTACAGCGGGACGAGCGTAACAAAACTAACGGTTGGTTTTCTTTGCAAAAGGTTTGGAAGTGGCAAGATAAAGTTCCTGCTAATTGTACAGAATGCGACGACAGGGATAATTGTTCAAGTTATACGGACTGCTATCGTCTTGCTGATTATGAAGATTATGAACTGAACATAACAGCGCAACAGCTTAACCGTCCTATTAACGAAATAGCGGCAACAATGATACACGAAATGGTACACCACTATGCGAAAGTCAACAATATGCAAGACTGTTCACGTTCAGGAACGTACCATAATAAGCTGTTCAAACGTCTTGCCGAAATGCACGGACTTAACGTTGAGTGTATGCCCACTATCGGTTGGGCGCATACCACGTTGACGAAAGACACGGCAAAACTTATTGAAACATTTGTCAAGGATAACCCCGAAACGCTTATATACCGTTCCCCCGTCTTTAAGGGGCAAACGGTGAAAACTACAAGCACACGTAAATATGAATGCCCTTGCTGTCATAACAGCGTGAGGGCGACAAAGCAACTGAACATAGTCTGCGGCGACTGTAATCAGGTTATGTTGGACGACAAGGAATAACGAGGTGTCGGTATGGTTTCAGCAATGAAAGGCGTTAAACGAGGATATGACGGCATTCGTGTTTTCTTTATCTATAAAGGTTTTAAAATTGTCCGTATTCGATATTATTTAGGGCGGTTTGGTACCTCTTATAATTATCGTGTTGACGGCAACGATTATGAGTTTTTGTCTTTGACGGAAGCGAAAGATTATATCGACAGAATAAAAAAGTGAGGTTTTAAAATGGCATTTTTAAGAAACAGAAACGGTGAAAGTTACAAGATTTTGGGCGTTCGTAAATCGTCCACAAAGCAACCTAATGACTATCTTATTCAGTCAAAGGGCGGTCAATTTATAATTGCTCACGGTTGGGACACTAAAAACAAGTGTTGGGAACAGGGCGGTTATTACGGTTGGGGTAACGACGCTGAAAAAGCGGCTAAAAAAGACTTTTACGGTGCAAGAAAGCGCAGATAGCTCACTCCCCGCCGTTACTCCTTACGGCGTAAATAAATCAAGCGGGGAAACCTCCGTCCCCGCTTTATATCGGGAATGTAGCTTAATGGTAAAGCGGTTGACTTTTAATCAATGACGCGCGTTTATAGACGAGATATGGGTTCAAGTCCCGTCGTTCCCGACCATACCCTTAACGGGTAAATAAAATATTCAGACAGCGCGGAAAGACGGCAAAGTGAGGTAAATATTAAAATGGCAAACGAAACGAAAAAGACGGCAAATGTAGCGACGGAAACACTTAACGGCAACCTTGTAGTTGTACGCGAAGCGATTATCGGCAAAGACGGCAAACAGCTTATAACGAAAGACGGCAGACCGTATTTTGCTTATATCGTGCGTGGCGTTATAAGAGGTCAGGAAAAGAAAGTCGATTTTGCACCGAAAGATAAGGGCGGTTACGAGCCTTTGGATATTCTGTTCGACATAAACGACAAGGCAGAATTGTTTATGACCGACGAGGTTATTACGGACGAAAATGGTAACAAAACGTCCTACGTTTCCTATAAGGTACAGGTCGTTGACGAGGACGGCGAAATTTGGGAATGCGGCGTAAAGCCTCAAAGAGATAGCGACAAGGCGTTGTTAAAATTCTTGCTTATCGAACTCGGCAAGCAGGCAAAGAAAGCAGCGGCGTAAATATAAAGAAGTTTTTGCGGGGGCGGGTGGAAATCTGTCCCCTCTTACTCTTTTAACAGTAAGCTTCCCCGTATGGGGTGTTGTTCCCTGCAAGGGTGATTAAAAGCGAGGTAACGGAAATGAAAGGTTTTATTGAAGTAACGGAACGTATGGAAAATTGCACGGTGCTGTGTCCTATCGGGAAAATTACGGCGGTTGTAGATACGGGCGACGGTGTGTTTATCGAAACGGGTTTTGACGGGAAAGGCAAAAGTACGGGAATTTGCGTAGCGGAAAGTTACGATACTATCAAACAAAAATTAAGCAAATGCGAGGGTTAAAATGGCATTTATAAAAGTTTCCCGCTCGGCTCGGTACCAAATGTTCCGTGAGGGCGGTTATCGGGAACGCGAGATTATGAAAAACGCAACCTGTGTTACAAACGATTTGGGACGTAAGGACTGCGTTAAATTTCACGATACCAAACACAGTAAAACCGCTACGTACCGTTACGGTCGTGGTTGGGTAAATTAACGAGGTGCAATTATGGCAATTACAAGAAAAGATTTACAGGCAGAAGTTGACATACTAAATAAAAAGTATTGTGCAAAATCGGGAAACGAACTGCGCATACAGCAAGCATACGGCGGTTATCAGGTACAGTTGACAGGCAAACGCCGTAAGGACGGTAAAGGTTTTCGTGGTATAGGGTCAGGCTGTACGGAAATCACTTACGGCTACCGTTCCGCAAAGGAAACGCTTTTTGATTTATGGAAAAACGACGCAAAAGGTTGGGTAAAAACAACCGTAAAATATCACGACAAAAAAAGAAAATATTAAAAGGAAAGGTAAATTAAAATGAAAAACGAATTTTATCAGCACAAAAAAAGCGACAAGATTAAATGGATAATTACGGGCATAGCGTTCGTGCTTGCTTTCGTAATGATAGCGGGTATCTGTATGCAGTTGTTCGGCAACGATAAACTTAAACCGTCGAATTGGTTTAAGAAAACTGAATGCGTACATATCGACGAGGACGCCGACGGCAAATGCGACAAATGCAAAAAGGATATGCCCGACGATAAAGACGAAAATACAACGGCGGACGGTAGTGGTCTTGTAGTAAAGCCTGTAAGTACAAGGTTAATGAAACTTACTGCAACCCCTATGACGGCAAGTGCCGACGAGGATAATTATGTAAACTCTGACGCATCAACTTATGCAAATACAAATAGTTACACTCTTACGGCGACTATAACCCCGTCAAATGCAACTAATCAAAGTGTTGATTGGTCGGTTGCTTGGAACAGTGCTTCAAGCACTTGGGCAAGCGGTAAAACTGTAACTGATTACGTTACCGTTACCCCTGCTTCGGACGGTGCATTAACCGCAACGGTAACGTGTAAAAAAGCTTTTGGCGAAAAAATTAAAATTACCGTTACAAGCCGTGATAATTCCACTTATTCCGCGAACTGTGTTTGCGATTACAGTAAAAAGGTTGTCGGGTTTACCGTACAAAATTATTCTCGTACCTATACTAATACTTTTGATTCTTTTTCTTTTACTGAAAAAACAGATAATTTAACACTTACTGTTACTAATTATTATTTCCGCTATTACGGCTTTCAGGAAAGCTTAACTTATTCAGATTATACGGTTGACGATACATTCACTATTTCGTATAAGTCAACGATAAATGCGGGTTATAAGAGTTATTTGACCGCCGCAGGTTTAACCCCTAAAAATGATACTATTGAGGGTAATTTTGTGTGGGGCGGTGCGGCTTTCTTCTATCATTCTGCCGCTTTGCCTAATGACACAGTTATAAAAAATCGTTCTTTCTGTGGCTTTTCTGACACACAAGCAAATCAAGCTGTGAACATTGCAAAACAACATACCAACGTTGCCGCTTATAATTGGACTATTACTTGTACGGGTACAAATTCTACTTATACATATTCAGTTCCTGTATATTTTGCGGCAAGTTCTTTAACGATAAGTGCTACGGGCGTATCGCTTAACAATTCAAGTTTTCTGTTCTAATTGGGGGTATAGTTTATGAGCAATAAGAAAAAGAACACAGGAAAATCTATTTTATCTGTTGTTGTTTGGTTGCTTTTAGTCGCATTATTGCTCGGTGTAGTCGGCTTTTTTGCTCGGTTTACTAATAACTTTACAAGTGGTTTTAGTACGTTTTACGTTGAGTTTGGCGATAAGCAAATAACAAACGATAAGGACAGTTATGTGTTTGAAAAAGATAGCGAATATCGTTTTGACGTGGGGTATTCGTTGGCTTTTTTAAATAAAGACGGAAAAAACGGTTTTTCTGTTCAGGTGTTACCAAATATTACGGACGAAACAAATTTTGAATTTACGGCGGGCGACGAAAGATATTTGTATTCAGATATTAAAGATTTAACTGCTTGCTTTAATGTAAGGTGTTATGACAGTTATTTCACTTTGACAGCGGATAAAGATTTACCCGCAATAATTCAAAGTCTACATCAGGATAAAGCTCTTTCGACTATACCTACGACTATCGACGGTGGTAAAGATTATTTTTTGCTTGTAATTTCAAATGAGGACAATTCTACGTCTATTAAAATTTCGTTCAATTTGGTTTCAAGTTACTTTGAATTTACTCCTGACCACATAGTGTTTTAAGGTGGTGCAATATGCAAAAAGTAAATAAAATTACATATACTTTGGCGGCAATATTTGCCGTGGTTGTATTCATATTTTCCTCTTTCGTGGGTGGCGGTGCGGCTGTCGGCTACGCCGCCACTTCCACTAATGATATACAAGCTGTGTATGAACAGACAAATGTATTAGACAATTTAGACGGTGCAATAATTGGCGGCGAATTATTTGACATAAAAGACTACCCGCATAATGATAGGGATAAGCTTCAAGTTATAACGTTTGTAGAATTTTGCTATTCCTATTATACAAGCAAACAGAACGATTACGGCTTGTACGTTTATGTTTATAACCCGCAAGATTTAATTTTTGATACGAGGACGGAACGAAACAGAATACAGCTTAAATACGGTAATTCAAGTTATTCAACTTATCCGTTGCAGTTTCTAAACTATTCTACCCGTGCGGGTTATGAGGGGCGTTTTTACAAGTTCAAAGTTAACCTTACGGAAAATGAACGTAAAACAATTTTAAAGGCTTTACCCGTGGATAATCGTACTTATGAAATAAGTGGTATTACTCTTTGTGTCAACGGTGTGGCGACTGAATATCCTTGTGCGCAAAAATATACATATACAGGCTATGTAAAGGGCTATGGCTCTGAATTAGCGGAAACCGACACATTAAATTGTACTGTTGACGGTTTTGAAAAATACGTCGAATTGGACGTAAAACATACTTTTTACCGTCCTGACGGCGATTACTATAATGGCGAACAATCGCAGTTAAACAGTTGTTATTTTCGTGTTCCTAACAAGTATTTTGAGGACTATGGCGAATTATCTAAAATTGCTTGTGAATGGTACGAATATTTTACTAAACCTATTCTTGTAACAGAGGATAATTATATTTACAACAAGATAAACGCTTTACACGGTGCAGATACAAATACTTTATCCGACGATATGTATTTTTTGTTTAACGTGTTTTGGGAAAATGCTTATTCTTCTTGGTTTTCAAAATCGGGTATAAGTGATTGGACTTCAAACTACGATTATGAGGTTGGGGACACCTACCATTGGGGCTTTTTATGGCTTAATGGTGCGCAAGTGCAATATGACGATTTTACTAATTTTGCGGCGGCATTCTATACCGGCGGTAAGCCTTGTGAGGACTACGACATTGACGGTGAAGTTTTAAAGTCAAAGTTATTAACTAATAGTAATTATCTTGGCGGTGAAAAACTTAACGATAGATACAGTAAGTATCTGTTTGAAAACTATGTACAGCAAGGCTATGAATATGGTTATAACCGCAAGGAAATAAATGCCGACGATATGCTTGACGTGTTCTGGAATATCACGACAAAAAGTTTATGGCAAACAATTTTTGGCGGTTTTGACGTTGAAACGGTGTATGACAGTAAGAAAGCTATTGAAATTATTTCAAGTAGTGATTTAGCGGGTACTGATAGTGAAATTGCGGGAAGCCTGTATATAAACGAAAACGACGTAAAAAGACTTAAAGCAGAATATTCAAAGGCAACGGCAAATAATGAACAATTAGTTTTATTCCGTTATAGCACTACGAAATATATGTGCGCTCCCTGCACAGCTTCGTATTGTAACAAGGATAAAATTGACGGTGGGAAAACAATTGTCAAAAACAATGCTGAAATGTGGAACGGTGGCGATTTTAACGCTTACGTTGCGCAGGAAACGGTTTACCTTGACTTTGACATTATATCCCTTTGGTTTACCGCAGAGGACGGAACAGAAACGGAAGTACCTGTTGTAATGTCGCCGCAAGACGTAATAGCGGGGATAACTCCCCCGCTTGACGAGGACTATCATAACGATAAAGAAAAGAATATTATTAAACTTATTCTTGGGTTAATATTTGCAATACTGATTATAGTTCTGTTTTACCCTATTTTAAGTCCTATTCTTGGCTTTATTGTAAATGGTTTACTGTGGCTGATTACTGCCCCGTTCAAGGCAATAGGAAAACTATTTAAAAGGAAAAAGGAATAGACAATTATGTTTAATTTAATGGAAAAAATCAAGTATTACAAATCAAGATATAATTTACCTGACCGTAATAAAAGCGGTTTTGCCCGTGGCTTTGTGAATGGGTCTTCTGTTAATCATACAAAGTGGCATAATACGGAAGTTAAAAAGGAATTATCGTATTTATACGGCGAATTAAAGACTGTAAAGAATGAAGCAGATAGACAAGGTATTATCGAAAGTATTTCGTATTGTAAAGGCGAGCTATCGGGTTATTCTGCAAAGGTTAAAGATTATAACAGGCGGTAAAGCTTGTTATAAAAAATAAAAGCCGTTGAGGGGCGAAAACCCCTCTGCGACTTTGAAATATGTGAGGTAAAAAATTATGTTTATACACGGTAGAACAGGCGAAAAGATTTATTCTGTTCGGGAAAAGATTAAACATTATAGTAAAATTGCTTATAACGATAAATTAGCAACGTCTGCACAAAAGAAACACGCATTGCAAAGGCTTGACGAATTAAAAGCGATAGATAGCTGTAAATATGACGAGCCGACAATGATTGTTACAGACGATAAGCATTTTGGGCATAAAATGTCAAAACCCCGTGCGTGTGTTGTTGTAGGGCAAGATAGTAAAAATCGTTTACTTGCTTGCCCCGTGCATAAAAGAACGGCAAAAACCGTTATTCTTGAAAATGACACTTCGCGGCAAGTAGAAAGTACAGCAAAGCCGCTTGACCGTTCCGACGTGTACGAAACAAAGTACATAAACGGTTTAGCGACATTGACAAAGGGCGATATAAAACGGTTAAAGGCAATTCACGGCAAAAAATAACAGCGACTTATTAGGTCGCTGTTGGTGGACTTATTCCCACTCACCGCTTATAGGAAGCGGTGCTTACTATGCGGGGCGTATTGTAGTTACTATCAATATACCTTATCGCGTTCAGTAATAAGAGTATATACCACTTCGCGGCAATAGTCAACCGATTTTAACGGATAAAATAAAATTGAAAATACACTTTCAAAAAAGGGGCGTAAGGTAAATGAAATTAACGGTAGCGGAAATAACGAAAGGTTTAACGCAGGTTGAGTATGAACGGTTGTTAAGCAATTTAGCAGGTGCAATACATACGCAACGGCGATTTATTGAAATTGAGGACGTGATACGTAGAACGGACGGAAGTCGTACGTGTTATAGAGTAAAGCGAAAAGGCGTTTATTATCTGTATTTGATAGAGGAACGCTCGGACTTAAAAGGCAAACGCACATTTTTGAATTTGGGATTTGTGATATGAAAACGTTTAAACGCATTATGTGGGTATTGTTCGGCATTTTGATTTTTGTGGTTATCGGTTACTTTATTTATACGGCGGTGCAGTTATGAATAGACGGTTTGACTATCGGCACATACTCTGCATACTTATCACTATTGGCTTTCTCGCCTGTGGCGTGTTTATGTTCCCCGCCGCTCTCGGTAGAATTATCGAGGGCGGGCGGGACTTCGGCTTATCTATCGCATACTACTTCTGTGAAATGTTTGGAATAGAATATAGTTTTACACCGACAGTAAATGATTTACCGAAAGTACCATTCTTCCCGTCCATACCTGATATGCCCTCTGCGCCTGTAACACCTTTACCTGATACGTGGGACGGCTTCAAGGCAAATTGGGTGACATATTGGCAATTATGGGCGACTATGGATAATTTTACGGGTTATCTGTCCTATCTCGGCAATGTGCTTTTCACGCTCTGTAAAGTGCTTGTAATCGCTCTGCCGTTTGTGCTTATTTTATATATCGGTTTAAACCGTTATTTAAAAAAGCAGAACAACGATTACGGCAAGGACAGCCGTCCGCTTCGGGTTTTTAAGTGGCTTACGGCACATATCTATATGCCCGTTAAATTGTGGTTTATTTGCCTTTATGGCTTTATACGGCAACGTAAGGGCTATTGGGTAACGTGGCTATGCCTGTGGCTGTACTACTTCAATGTGTTTACGATACTGCTTGAATTTCTTGCGTTTTACTTCTACTTTGTAATGTCGTTTGACGTGTTGAATATCTATCGTCAGGTGTACAAGCTGTTCTTGGACTTATGGACGGCGATAGACTTTATCCCTGCTTGGGCGTGGGTGATTATCGGCTTAATTATCTTTGATAGATTTAGAAAGAAAATTGCATACGCCCGCTTACACCATTGCGAAATGCGGAACAGGGGTTTTATAAACGCCCGTCCTATTGTGCTTATGGTCTGCGGTACTATGGGTAAAAAGAAAACTACGGCTATAACGGATATGGCACTTTCGCAGGAAGTAATGTTCAGGGACAAGGCGTTTGAAAAGATACTTGAAAACGATTTAAAGTTCCCGTCGTTCTCTTGGATAAATCTTGAAAACGAGCTTAAACGGGCTATGGAATACCACGAAGTTTACAACCTCGCAACGTGCAAAATTTGGGTGCATAAAAAGGCTGTACGGTGGTTTAAGACACAAACCCGTGAAAAGATATTCAACTACGATTATGAGCGTTACGGGCTTACATACGACGATAAATTAAAGGTCGTTGATATTTGGGAAGTAATTGAAATCTATGCGCAGTTGTATTTCATTTACATAATTCAGTCGTCGCTCTTAATTGCAAACTACTCTGTAAGAGTTGATAACTTGCTTGCTGATTTAGGCAACTTCCCTATGTGGAACAGCGACTTTTTCAAAAGCGATAGCCGCCTGATAGACAGCTATTCCCGCCACGCTCATATACTTGACTTTGACAGCTTACGGCTTGGGCGCAAGGTTATAGAGAATAACCGTAATGCGGATAACTTCGAGTTCGGTGTAGTCATTATAACGGAAGTCGGTAAGGAACGAGGAAACAGTCTTGAATTGCAGGAAAAGAAAAAGAAAGACGATACCGCAAATCAAAAGAACGATTTATTTAACAGTTGGCTGAAAATGGTTAGGCATTCTGCGACAGTAGATAATTTTCCGTTCGTGCGGGTAATTACGGACGAGCAACGCCCTGAAAGTTGGGGCGCAGACGCCCGTGATTTATGCGAAATCGTCCATATTCGTGAAAGCGGTGAAACGTGCCTTGCAATGCCTTTCTTCTCTCTTGCGGAATTGCTGTATAGTTGGCTGTTCGGGAAGTTCGCAGGGCTGTATTACCGCTACCGCTTCGTGCGTTCTGATAACACTTTGCCTATGTATCTGCTTAAAGCGGTTACGGCAAAGATACACCATTATTATACGGGCATATATAACCGCTTCGGCTTCTGTACGCTTCAGGTGCAGGTTGAAAGCGGAACGCAGGACGGACAGTTTGACGAAAACAAGTATTTCATAATGTCGAAAAAGATTTACAGTAAACGTTTCAGTACGGACTGTTTTTCGGACTTCTTTACGGAAAAGGCGTTGCGTTCCCCTGTTGGCATTGACGATTTGCGGGAATACGCAACCGAAAAAGCAACTTTTGACGAGTTGCGGGCGCAAAACAGCTACTTTATAAATGACCTTTTAAACGGTCTGTAATTTAATTAGCCTTGACAATAAAAATGATATGTTGTATAATTCTTAATAGCCATACAATTTAAGATTTATCATAGGAAATATCACATTACAAAAGCGGTATTTCTCTTTACCTATGATAAAATTTTGTATGGCTACAAAAAGAAAGGAAGTGCGTTTTTGGTGCGTTTCCTTTTGGGAACGCATTTTTTATTGTGAGGTATTTAATATGGACTTTTTTCCCCATACGGAACTTGAACGGCAATATGTAAATACCACTACAACTATTATAGTTGTCTTGGCTGTCGCTGTTGTGGTTTTAATTGCAGTCTTAATTACTCTGCTTTTTTTGTATTTGAAAAGCCGTAAGCGATTACAGCAATTAGAATTACAATCTTTTGAGCCGTCAAGGAATGATTTATCTGAAAACGAATTACAGGTTATATCAGAATATCGAAAACTTGACGGGCAAGGCAAAGAATTAGTAAATAACACAATTCAAACATTAAATTCAAAAAACAAATAACGATTAAGGAAAGGCGGTTTACCCCGCCGCCTTTTTCATATTTGGGATTTTTGAAAATACACTTTCAAAAAGTGAGGTATTGAAAATGAAAACGTTAGACGAAAAGTTAAACTATAATAAAAGTCAAAATACAGATTTCTCATTCGGTTATCGTATGGGGGTTGATATTTATAAGAATTATCCGAAAGAAACTGAAATGGGCAAACTTGAAACTAAACGGCTTATAGATAATTTTAGGGAAACTGCCGTAGCGGGCGATAAAATCAGTAAGGGTTTTATGTGCGGTATTCGAGATGCCGCAAACGAGCGTAAGCGAAAGAAAAACTAACCCTTTCCTTTATCAGCTCTATCCCCGTCAGGGGTGTTGCTTCCCCGCAGGGGTGTTAAAAATCTATCAAGCGAGGTAATAAACAATGAACGCCACAAACCTTATTCCTTTGGACGATTTATCAGGCTGTCCGTTCCCGTTCTTTAACGTGCCGGCACAGCCTGATAAAAAGGTTTATAAAATCTACAACGACGGCAGTAATTACGTTGCTACAATAGCAACCCGCCCGTCCCCGTCGTTTGCCCGTATAACCCGCAAATTAGAGAATGGCGGTTACAGTAAAACCCGTGTTAAAAAAGCTGATATTAGACACGGGGCAAACGGCATTGACATTCTGTTCGATAGCCTGTACGTTCAGGCGTTGAAAGACGGGCTGAAAGACGGCGCAATAGAACAGGCAATGACGGACTACATACGGGCGGGTATTCTCAAACTGTACCCTGACTGTGCCGACGTGGACGGGTTTATTGAAAAGAAAATCAAGGCGAAACGTCATAACCTTGCGGTACGCAAAAAGCGTTTTCGCCGCAAGGCAAATTTGAACATTTGGAACTATTTTGTAACGTTCACTTACGACGACGAAAAGCAGACGCCTGACAGCTTCCGTAACAAACTGCGTAAATGTCTGTCAAATTTGCATACACGGCGTGGGTGGCGATATATGGGCGTATTTGAGTGTGCGCCTGAAACGGGACGGTTACACTTTCACGGGCTGTTGTACGTCCCTGACGGTGAAATGATAGGTACGGTTACGGAAAAGACAGATTACAGCACGGCACAACAAAAAATGCAAACACGGAACGAGAACAGCTTTTTTGAAAAGGCTTTCGGTAGAAACGATTTTACGGGGTTAAGCGAAATGCAATTAAAGTACGGACACACAATAGACTACATAGTAAAGTATATAGGCAAGACGAACGAAAAGATATGTTATTCACGGGGAATACCGACGGAAATTTACAAGGCATTGACGGACGACGACATAATAACGGAATTTACGGACTTTGCGACAAAATACGTTCTCTTTGATAACGTCGTGAATTGGGAAAACGACATAAGACGGTATTCAAGTAAACAGCAACTTACAATTTGGAATGCGCTTGCAAATTCACCAAATTTAGTTGCGTAACCTTGTGAAAACTGAATAACAAACGGTCTTGCGCCTATGGCTTACATACGGCGTTTTTTGGCGTGTTCGACAAACGAATAAAGAAAGGTAAACTTCTTCACTTCGCCTTTTCGTACCACGTAAATAAGACATAGGGGCGAGTTTTGCAAGCGGTTTAGCGCAAAACCGCCCCCTTTTTACCCCGAAAAAGCGGTCTGTTTGTCTGTCAAAAGGCGACACCTTGCACCCGCGGGCGCAAGCCCGCGGCTCGTTTTAGTGCAAGGTGTCGCCTAATACTCTTTCTGCCTTTTTAGAGGGCAAAACACTTGAATTTTAACGGCTTTTATAGGAAAATATTACGGAAAAGGACGGTTACGGAAATGAAACGGAAAGGAACGAAAGATTTAACGCTTACGCAACGGCGAAAAATTGAAGATTGGCTTGCGATAGGCGCAACGAAAAAGCAGATAGCCGAGCAATTAGGCGTGTGTCTTGCGACTGTGTATAACGAGCTTAAACGTGGCGAGTGTACGCAAAAGGTTTACAGCTATACCGACTATTGGGGTGAAAGGCATTACAAGCAGGTTACGGCATACAGCGCAGATATAGCGGAATATAACTACCGCCTTAATCAGTCTGCACACGGTGCGCCTTTAAAAATCGGCAACGACTTTGAACTTATACGGGAAATTGAAAACCGTGTTATAAACGAAAAGATTTCAGCGTGTGCCGCATTGGGACGTATCAAGCGTGAAAATGCTTGCCGTACTATAATCAGTAAAACAACGCTGTATCGGTACATACGGACGGGTTACATATTTACCCGTCTGACAATGCAGGACGTGAAGATTAAGCCGAAACGCAACCAAAAGGCAACGATTAAACGTGCGCCGAAAGGAACGAGCATTGAGGAACGCCCTGTTGAGATAGCCGAGCGCAACACTTTCGGTCATTGGGAAATGGACTGCGTTGTAGGCAAGCAAGGAACGAAAGAAACGATACTTGCCTTTACCGAGCGATTAACACGTTATGAAATTGTGTTTAAAATGCCCGACCATAAGGCGGCGACTGTTGTCCGCTTCGTCAATAAACTTGAAAAGCGATACGGCAAGCAGTTCCGTAAACTTTTCAAAAGTATTACGGTTGATAACGGTGTTGAGTTCAGCGACTTCAAGGGGCTTGAAAAGTCTATCTATGGCGGCAAGCGGACTAACGTTTATTACTGCCACCCGTACACTTCCTGTGAGCGTGGAAGCAATGAACGACTAAACCGTGAGATACGCCGTCTGATACCGAAAGGTACGGACTTGTCCACTATAAGCGATAATCGCATTAAGGCGGTTGAAACGTGGGTAAACGATTATCCCCGTGAAATCTTTGGGTATGCGACGAGCGCAGAACTGTTTCAAACGCAGTTAGCCGCAATTTAATATAATTTGAAAATACACTTTCAAAAACAATGCAAGCCGCCGAAAGACGGCTGTTTTGGCGTTCAGTGTTATTGAGTGCTGTCGAACTTAAACGCCTGTCCCGTCTGTCTTTCGTGAAAGACAGATAAGCAAAACCCGCCGAAACAAGCCTTTCGACGGGTATTTTATCACGCTTTAAAAATTTTTTTTGAAATCGTAAAAAAATTCTAAAAAATTGCTTGACTTTTCAGGCTACAGCCTTGTAAAAGGCAATAAAATCCTGTAATTATACGCAAACCCCGCTCCCGAAGTATATTCGGGAGCGGGGTTAATATATTTACAGTTAAAAACCATTTACGATTTATTTTAATGTATTTTTATTGCTCTTCCGCCTGTAAGCACTATCATTTTTACCGCTTCTATCGAGAACTCGTTAGCTTCTACTATTAAAGGTTTTGTAATAGAACCGCGTGCCAAAACTTTATAACTCGCAACGTTAGCCTTTAACAGTTTCTTGTCTTTCAAAGTTTCCAACGTAACGGTTTCGCCGCTTTCGAAATTTTCGGAAAGCACGTCGATATTGATTATTCCCTTCTTGCCGGAAGAAAATTTATCTTCGCGCTTTGTCTTTCTTTTAACTTCTATCAGAACGGTTGCAACTTCGTCGGTTATTATTTCGTCGGCTTCGTAAGCATTAACTTCTTCCCTCTGCTTTTCTTTTACTTCTTCAAAACTCTGCTGACGGATTACTTCTTTTTTAATTTCTTCGGGCTGAATTTCAGTCTCCGTTACAGCGGTTTCCTCTAAAGTTTCAGTTTCGGAGAGAGACTCTTCACCTTTTTTAAATACCGTTTCTTTTATAAGTCCCCTGTCTATGAGAGCTTGTGTTTCTTCATAAGGAAGATAATAATTTTCGTTCATATCTTCGCTCTTGATTAAACCGAATTTCTCCGCAAGCGCAGAGATTAAATCTAACGCGTATTTTGCACGGCGTCCGTTCTTTATCCTGTACATACAGGGCACAGCCTCGTATTTTTTACTTTCTGAGCGTTCTACTTTATATTTTGTATCCGCATAATCGTCAGGATTGAGTGCGAAATAAACGCAAAGCGATTTACCGCGCATAGTAAATCTTGCGATATTCACTCTGCCGAAATTAAAATTCTCCTGACCCCAGCCCAAACGCGTTTTTACTTTTTTATATGACAGAAGCGCATTTTTCAGCATCGTATAGTACGATTTGTTTATATCGCCGGATTGTATATATTTAGCAGTGAACGATTTTCTGTATCTGACAACAAACGAAACGCCAGTCTTTTCATCAACGCGGACTTCCTCGACAACTTCCTCTTCTTCCGGAACGTTATCTTCCTCCTCATCTTCTTCCTCTTCCTCGGTATTCAACGGAACAAAAACGGGTTCGCAAGCTGTTTCCGCCTCGATTTCGTTTATAATTTCTGTATCGGTTTCAGACAAAGGCTTCAATTCGGGTATAATTTCCGTATCGGCTTCGGGCAAAGGCTCAACCTCTGGCACAATCTCTGTCTCGGCTTCGGGCAAAGGCTCAACCTCTGGTACAATCTCTGTACCGGATTCAGGCAAAGGCTCAACCTCTGGCACAATTTCCGCCTCAGGCTCTGCAACTGCGGACTTGCGTTTCTTATGTAAAGATACAATAACTATCGATATAACCGCTAGCAACACAATGAATGCAACAAGTACGCAGATTAAAATAATTTGCGTCGTTTTATCGTTAAGTGAAAAGTTAATATCTAAAAGGTTCATCATTTATTATTTTCCTCCTTGTTAACAAAGAAATTGCTACGACTGTCCAAAGACAAAACCGTAAACCACAAAAAGTCAAATACAAATCGAATGCTATTAACAAGTTTAATAAGCCCGATTAGTAAATTGCCCGGTTAAATGCACTGCCTTTCTTTCCTTATAAATATATTATGGCAGTATCTTATTTCAAGTTGATTATATTACCTTTTATTAGCAAAAGCAAGTAATTATGAGATTAAAAGATTGGGAATTTGTTGAAAAAGTGCGAAAAGTATCAAAATAACGCGTTTTCAGCAAAAAATATTCTCTAATTTAAGTGTATGGAATTTGTTTTTAAATTATTTTCTACAAAGCAAAACAATATTTTATACAGTTTAAACTTTTGAGCACGCAGAAGTTAAGTACTTAAATTATAACGTTAAGACTTTATTTAAAACGAAATAAAGAAGTGCAAAAGCACTTCTTTATTTCTTTGAAATCCGGCAATTCCCTATCCTCCCGATTCGTGTCCAAATCAGTACTTTCGGCGTAATAGAGCTTAACAAAAAGTGTGAACGCCGCATAATTACTCCTATTCCTACTTCTGCTTTTGCT
>CAJTNY010000017.1 GCA_910577875.1 uncultured Christensenella sp. | reverse complement strand
TTTTCCGTACTTTTTTTTGCATTTTTCGTACAGATTACACTATTAGTCTATTTTACCGTATATGATTATACTATACTATTTGTGTATTGTCAACGAATTATTATTAGTAAAATATTCCGTCCGCGGCGTGCCGCGGACGGAATATTATTTCGTATTATTCAGCTTATTTATTGCCTTCGTAATTATCGTAAAAACCGTCTATATCGTAAAAATCATTTTCGTCAGTCTGCGCGTGAGACAAGGGCTTAGTCCTATCGACGCGCGTAGTCGTAGTAGTCGTCATTACCGAGTCGGGAGGACAGTTGGGAACCGGAGCTGCCGTATTCGAATGCTGTTGTTGAGGATGAACGTCTATGACTTTGACATTTTCCTTTTTCGGCTGTTCGGGAACGGTATTTATTATTATGGGCTGAACCTGCGGAGGAGGCAGCTGCTGTGCCTGCTGCTGAACAGGCTGCGCGTAAGGATTCATACCGTAGGGCTGAACGGGCTGACCGTAAGGATTCATTCCGTAAGACTGAACAGGCTGACCGTAGGGATTTATTCCGTAAGGCTGATTGTACAAATTGTTATGGTCGTTGTTCTGGTCTGCTTTAAGACGCATAAATTCGTTCGACATCTTCATATTGGCAGCTTCCTGAGCAGCCTGCATTTTAACTGCGTTAATTTCGGCTTGCGCACGGTTCGCTTCCTGTAATGCGCGCTGGTTGGCAGCGGCGATTTCTGCCTGTGCACGGTTCGCTTCCTGCGCGGAACGCTGTTCGGCACGCATTTTTTCAAACTCGACTTCCATTTTCATCATTGCAATCTGGTTGTCGTTCTGCTGCATAGGCTGACCGTAAGGCTGACCGTAGGGCATACCATAGGGATTCATTCCGTAAGGCATACCGTATGGAGACATCCCATAGGGCTGAGCATAAGGCTGAGCAGGCTGATGCGCCGCAAGTTCCGCTTTCATACGCGCAAGCTCGGCTTCCGTACGCGCCTTCTCTATTTCCTGCTGTGCCTGCATTCTCATACGCTCCGCTTCAAGTTCTGCGCGGGCTTTCGCAAGCTCCATTTCGACTTTTGCTCTTACAAGGTCGCTGTTGTCCGTCTGTACGCGCGACTGCGCGGGCGATGCCGCAATCTGGGCTTTAAGCCGTTCGATTTCCGCGTCGGCGCGCGCTTTTTCTATTTCCTGCTGCGCCTTCGCTCTCGCCCTTTCCGCTTCCATTTCCGCTCTTACGCGGGCAAGCTCGACTTCCACCTGAGCTCTGATAAGGTCGTTATTATCTCTTGACTGTGATTGTGATTGAGGTTGTGATGAAAACAAATCCGCTCTCATTTTAGCTATCTCCGCTTCTGCTTTTACTTTTTCTATTTCAGCTTGTGCCTGAGCTTTTACGCGCTCGGCTTCCATTTGAGCGCGTGCAGCCGCCAATTCCGCGTCAACCTGCGCTTTTACTAGTTCCGCATTATCCTGCTTGGTTTCCGCAGGTTTAAGCGCGAGCGCTTCCGCTTTAAGCTTTGCTATTTCGGCTTCGGCTTTCATTTTGTCTATTTCAGCCTGTACCTGAGCTTTTGCGCGCTCGGCTTCCATTTCGGCTTTTGCTTTCGCAAGCTCTGCCTCTACTTTTGCTTTGATAATTTCACTGTTGTCGACGGGTGCGGGCGCCGCGGACGACTGTCCTGCACGCGCCGCCGCGATTTCCGATTTAAGGCGCTCGATTTCCGCATCGGCTTTGGCACGCTCGACTTCGTTTCTTGCCTGCGTTTTGGCAAGTTCGGCTTCTATCTGAGCTTTGACTACCGCACTGTTATCGAACTGCGGCTGAACCGCGGGCGCGGGATGCGATGCAATCTGGGCTCTGAGCTGAGCGATTTCCGCTTCGGTTCTCGCCTTTTCAATTTGTGCAGCCGACTGCGCTCTGTCGCGCTCCGCCTGCATTTCGGCACGGGCGAGAGCCACTTCTCTCTCTATACGAGCTTTTAAATCGTCGGAATTGGCCGTCTGCTGTCCTTCGTTCGCCGCCATTGCCTGACGCGCTCTTAACTGCGCGATTTCCGCTTCTGCTTTCGCTTTCTCGATTTCCTGCTGTGCCTGTGCTCTAGCTCTTTCCGCTTCCATTTCGGCACGAGCACGGGCAATTTCCGCTTCCATCTGCGCTTTCAACAATTCGCCGTTGTCAGCTTTGGAAGGCTGTGTAGCCATTGCCTGAGCTCTAAGCTGAGCGATTTCTGCCTCTGCTTTGACCCTGTCGATTTCCTGTTGCGCTTTTGCCTTTGCGTTTTCCGCTTCCATTTCGGCACGAGCACGGGCAAGTTCGGCATTGACCTGTGCCATAACAAGCGCGTTGCTATCCGCAAACGCGTGCGGCTGATGTTGAGCTTGATTCTGAGGCTGCTGTGCGGCAGACTGTTGCAACTGCTGCAATTGCTGTTGGTGTGCCATTTCGGCTTTTATTCTTTCGAGCTCTGCTTCCGCTTTCGCACGTTCCACGTCGTTCTTTGCCTGCGCTTTCGCAAGCTCGGCTTCCATCTGCGCTTTTATAAGCGCACTGTTGTCCACCATTACCTGCTGAGGCTGTTGAAGCTGTTGGTTGCGCATTGCAAGTTCTGCGTTAAGCCTTGCAATCTCGGCTTCCGCGCGTTCTCTTTGCTTATTATTTTTAGCCGCTTCCGCTGCCATTTCTGCGCGGTGCCGCGCTTCGAGAAGCTTCTGACGCTCGGCCTCCATTTGGGCGCGGGCTCTGTCGTCGAGCATACCCGCCTGTTGACGCTGTAACTGCTGCAACTGCTGTTGGTGCGCCATTTCGGCTTTTATTCTTTCGAGCTCTGCTTCCGCCTTCGCACGTTCCACGTCGTTCTTTGCCTGTGCTTTCGCAAGCTCGGCTTCCATCTGCGCTTTTACGAGCGCACTGTTGTCTATTATTGTCTGCTGAGGCTGTTGAAGCTGTTGGTTGCGCATTGCAAGTTCTGCGTTAAGCCTTGCAATCTCGGCTTCTGCGCGAGCCCTCTGTTTATCGTTCTTAGCCGCTTCTGCCACCATTTCCGCGCGGTGTCTTTCTTCAAGCAAGCGCTGACGTTCGGTTTCAAGCTGAGTTCTCATAGCGTCGCTGTTATCGGATTGTACGTTAATGACAGGCTGGTAACGGCTTCTTGCGGCAAGCGCAGCGTTAAGCCTTGCAATCTCGGCTTCCGCGCGGGCTCTCTGTTTATCGTTCTTGGCTTGCTGAGCCGCAAGTTCGGCGCGATGTTTCTCTTCAAGAATACGCTGACGCTCCGCTTCTTCCTTCTTACGCGCCGCCTCTTCCTTTTTGGAAAGCTTTTCGGGAGCTTCGCCGATAACGGCAGGAGGCGCGACTACGCTGACGCGGTTTCCGCGTCCCATCATTGCCGCCTGTTCGCGCGCTCTCGCTATTTCGGCGTCGGCGCGGGCTCTTTCTATTTCGGCTTGCGACTTAGACCTTTCGCGCTCAATTTCAGCCTGGGCTTCGGCGCGGGCTTTCGCCACCTCAGCATCGGCTTTTGCGCGTATTAAATCGCTGTTGTCGTCTTTTTTAGAGTTGATGACTATTGCGGGTCCGCCCTTTTTAGTCTTAACACTCTTAGCCGCCTTAGGTTTAGCCGTTTTAGCCTTTTTTTGTCTGCGGGCTTTCTGAGCTTTCTGTTTTTTCTTTTTGTAAGTCGTAAGCGCGACTATCAAAATGATAAACATTATTACAGCCAAGACGCCTACGCCGATTATTATGGCGGAAATAGGCATATTGTCTGCTATCCAGTTTGCTAAAAGCTGTTTCATAGTAAAAACTCCTTAATATTCGTCGTCTTCTTCGTAATCTTCATAGTTATCGTATTCATCTTCTTCCGTATCATATATTTTGTGCTGAATAGCAAGAACTATAATTGTTGCGATTATGAGGAACACAAGCACGACCACTTCCGCTATCGTAATGATGATAAGCAGTTTATTATCTTTGCTTCCGCTGTCGTAAGTGAAAGTAAACGAATTGTTCTCAGTCAAAAACTTTTTGATTGCGTCTGCGTTAACAAACGATTCATAAAACTTTTTATACAAGTCGCTGTCAGGGTCGGACAATTCGGGTTTCCATTTAATGGTTACGTTGTATTCTTCGCCGTCTTTGAGGTCTTCTTTCGAAACGGGGTTACCGTCTTTGTCGAAATACTCGTAATCCAGGAAATCGTCTAAATTGACATCGTCGCCCATTCCGTTCGGACCTTTGAGCGAACCGTCGCTATCCGCGGTTATGTTGTCCGTATCGACGGTTGCGGGAATAATGCGGAATTTAAGCATTATATCTCCGTCGGTTCCGTCAGCCCACAATATGCCTTTTCTCTTCGATTCGTCTTTGATACGCAGATATATCGTGTATTCGCCGACTTCTTTTCTTACATGACCCAAAAGTGTTCCCGACTGGCTGCCGTTTTCATCGACAATTATGATATGTTCTGACATTTCGGACCAGTTGGTAATGAACGAAATCTCGTAGCCCGTATATTCCTTTGTTTCGGCAAGTAAAATCGGTAAAGGAATTTTGTCGGGGTCCACGGGTTTGTCGCCTTCGGTGACGTTAAACGTTAATACGTAAGACCTTGCTCCGTTCGAGAACTTTAAGTCGCCGAATTCGTCTTTAATGGTGACGGTAACCGTGTAAGTTCCGACCGCCGTCTGGGTAAGACTTCCGCTCGTAATTTCACAATATCCGCTGTAATAGCTGTCCCAGTCCGCGATTTCGAATTTAAGCTCCTGTCCTGTCGCTTTCATACTATCCGTTACGAGATGAGGAAGAGCAAGCGGCGTAGAGGTCGAAGAGTCTATGATTCTGAAAGTCAAAGTATAAGTCTTGTTCGGGTTCGAAGGGTCCTCTTTCCAGTATCCGCCTTTTTCCGGTATAAGCGTGAACGCAATAGTATAATTGCCCGCTTCTCTGAAAGACAGCTGCTGTCCGAAGTTTCTTCCCTCGAACGTTACTTCGTAAGTCACGTATTCGTTTAAAGCCGCGAGATTGGTGATGTTGATTTTGTGTATATTGCCGTCGTAAGTGACGCTGTTTTTTTCAAGTCTGGGATAATCGAGCGCGGAACTCGTGGGTTTTGTTATCTCGAAATTAAGCGTCAAAGAACTTCTGTCGTCGTCCGTACCCTTCCAATATGCGTCACCCGCCCCAGTGTTCGAGTCGTATTTGATAAAACTTATGTCTATGCTGTATTTACCGACTTCGGTCTGGGTTAGACTGTCGCCTTCGTAATAGAGATAAGCAGCAAAATCCATATCCCAATAAAGAAGTTCGAATGTTATAGGCTCGCCAGTAAACTCCAACGAATCGTATCTGAACTTAATCTGGGATTTGTCAACCTCGTGAGAAACCCCGGGGGTCGACGTATAACGCCAGTAAACGAATTCGATTTTTTCGTCCTGATTGGGCGCCATAACGATTTGAAGGTCGTTGGAATATTCTTTCATAATATACGGTTCGGCAAAGAATTTAACGCCGTCCGTAGCTTTTATATATTCTACCTTTACTTCGTCACCGCTTTCGGTCGTGTATCTCGTACCTATCATTTCGGTAACGTACAAACCGGTAACTCTTGCGACAGGAATAGAACCTTTGGAGTCCCAGGTAATTTCAAGGTTCGCTTTGCCGACTTCGATTTCTATAGAACCCCAGAAATATTCGGTTTCGGCATCGCCTCTGAGTTCGAAAAATCTTATAATATAAGTGCCCGCGTGGTAAGCCGCATATTCAACGCCGTCGTATCCTTCGTAATAGTTGTCGAGGTTGTTTCCGCCGTCAAGGAACGCTATTTCGACTCTGAAATATAAGAGTTCTTCTCTGGGCATACCGCAAAGTTCTATCAAATCGTGCGTTCTGCTGTCAAACTCTTCCCACGAACCGTCGTAAGAAATCTCCGTAAATACTCTTTCCTGTATCTTCCAGTACTGGAACGAAGGTATAAACGTAGGAATAGAACTTACAGAAACATAGTTGGGGTCGTTGAAAGATACCGTTCGGTTGAACGAAGTCTGATAATCGCCAGCCTCGGAAAACGAATTCCCGGGAACGGCCGCGGTATTCGGTTTGGTAAGACACGAAGTAGAATAGTTTATATTCATACCTTCGGGAAGGTTGATAAGTCCTACGGTGAATCTAACGGGACCGTTCGCGTCGCGTGTGAAAACAAACGGGTTGTTATCGAAATCGTTTTCGTATTCGTTTCCGTTGTTGTCGATATAACCCCATCTTACGTTATCGAAATTAATTTCGGCTTTCTCGATAGTCCACTTAATCTGTCCGAATTCGGGCTGATTGTAAACATCATCGTTTCCGCTCAGATTAAAATCGGCAGTGTACTTGCCAGCGTTTTTATATGAATTGTTGCTCGGCGTTCCTATCGTCAAATCGGGCACTGAACCGGACAGTTCGAGAGTATACGTTTCACCGTCGTAAGGGAACGACAAAACAAATTCGTTTCCTTCGGAATCGAACCACTTTTTCTGCTGCTTGTTCCAAGTAGCCGTCTTTACGTCTGTTCCGTGGGTATAACGCAGGACGAGCGAGGACGTATCGTAATCGATTTTACCGTTCTCTACACCGTTTGCCGCTATTTCCCAGGTAAGCGTCATAGCTTCGGGAGCGTCGTAATTGTTAGCGTAATCTCCCGAAACGTTGAAAACCGCTTGGGCTGTATAAGAACCTATGTCCCTGGCAACATTGCCCGAATACGTTACGGTAAGCCCGTCGGGAACGTTTTTAAGCAATACTTCGTAATCGTTGCCGGTGTGCTTGAACGCGCTTTGATAGTCCCATAACACTCCGCTCATATCGAACGAAGCTTTTTTAATTCTGAAATGAACCGTATAAGTCTGCGTTTCGAACGAAACGTTTTTGTCATATGCGGAAATCGTAACGGTTATGCTGTACACTCCCGCGTCTTTGACGTAAGTCGCTCCGGAATAGGTCGCCTTTACGTAATAATACTGTTGCAGACGTCCTTCTTCCATTTGCAGAGTAAACTGATAATAATCGTTTACGAAATCAAGTTCGACCGCGGTTCCGGAAGTATTTCCCGAACCCAAATCGCTCAGCCTCGTCACTTGCCCGTTAACAGTGTACTGCCAGGACACGAGGTCGGGACCGAACGTCGATTTAGCCTGCGTGATAGTGAATTTCTGCGTAGCCGCCTTATTCATCTGATAGGGTCCTGTATACTGACCGTCGCCTGCGATAACCGCGGCGAGAGTATATTCACCCACGGCCAAACCCTTGGGAATTTTATATCTGCCGTTTTCGTCGGGTCTCAGGTCTACCTGATTTCCACCCCTCGAAGGCTGATAATATACGCGCATATTCACGACGTCGTTCGCCTGAATACCCACTATATTAAGACTGAACGGCATATCCGTAAGCGTATCCCAACTGCTGAGAACGCCATCGAAAGAAACGGTGATTATAGCCTGATTTACGCTCAGAACGAGCTGTTTGTCGCCAATATCCTTGGAAACATCCGTACTGCTTTCCCACTTCGCGTTGGCTTTATCTTTATCCGAAAGCGCGACGTTGAAAGTATACCGCGCGACGTTTTCGACTATATATGTCCGCACTCCGTCTTCGTTAAGCCCCAAATCGACAACCTTGTCAAGCGCGCTCGAAGGAGTAGCCGAAACGGTAACTATCATAGTCGGCGAAATATTTTTTATCTGTACGAAGTTTTTGCCTTTATAAGGAAGCGTCAAAGACCTATGGTCGGCAGAAATATCGTCCGCGGGACCGTAACAGAACTCCGGCAAAGGAAGAATACGTTCGCTTACATAAAACTGGTTGGAACGCAAATCATCCGAAAGTTCGTAATTATACTTGTACATATCCTCGTCGACGATGTACGCATATGCCCTGTAATGTCCCATAACGTCGGGGTAATCGTAGTAAATATCGCCCGAGTTCATTATGCTTTTATAATAAAAGCTCACTTCCGGAATAAGGTCTCTGTCGAAGAACTGGGTTTCGGGCGCAAACTCGACTTTTTTGACGGTGGCGTCTTCGTTATACGTCCATACGACGTTTAGTTTAATCTTTTCTATAACAAACTTAGTGGACTTATACCGAGTACTTTCGTCCTCTCCGAAAAATCGCTTGGGGCTGGTACCTTTCAGGGTGACCATCATATAATACTCGCCCGCGTCGATAGGCGCGACGCCGCGCGAGCAAGCTTCGTCGGAATAGAAAGCGATTTCCATATCGTTTGCGTCATACCAGGTTCGCTGATCCGCAGGAATATCATCGATTGTCTGTCCGAGAGGGTTGCCGTTGTAGGGCGAAGTGATTAATTCGGGAAGTTTTACCGCAGGAGTGGTCTTGCCCGTGATTTTGCTGAGATTGAGATGAATTGCGGGTCGGATAGCGCAAATTTCGCTTACGTCGCCCTCGCCGATTGTTCCGTCTTCTTGAATACAGAACATAGTGTACGTACTGTATTTATTGTTGTAAACATCCGTTGATTTCGGCGAATCGGTTTTCGCGGTACGTAGCCAGGATTTCTTTTTATTGCTTCTCTGGCTTAATGTAAGTCCCCATACGCCGTTCGTCGTATTTGCGCCGTTGGGGTCCAAATCGCCGTCGCCGACTTCGGTAAGGCTTGGAAGCCAGACTTTATCGTTCTTCCATTCGTCGTACTGCGTTCTGTTCTTCTGCGCGTAATCGAAATAGCCGGGCAGATAATAATTGGAACCGCTCGTGGGCGTATCGTAAGCCTCGTTAGGCCAGCAATAATCTTTATAAGTCGTGGAAAAACCGCTCGTTACGAAATCGCCCGAATAATCGGCGAAAGTTTCGTGCGCCTGCCATAAAATTCCCGAAGGGCTCTCGATATCGTCGTAAAGCGCACCTTTAAAATCTGTTCCCTGAATAAAGTCGCTGAATTTATTGCAGTTGCTTTGCGTAATCGAAGGGTCCTCTTTAAGACGGTAAGAGCCGCCGGGATAAGTCGCGTAAGGTCTCATCGCGCCGAGCGAAATGGACCTCATATGGCTTGTGCCGTACGAATTGCTTGGCCCGCCTATATCGTAATCTGCGGTATAAAGACCCTGCGCCGTAAAATAACCTTGTTCCTGCTGGGAAGTTCCTTTATGAGTTTCCGTAGCGGCAAGATACAGCGTAAGTATCGCCTCGCCGCTGGTATTCGTCGATAAATAAACCGGCATCCAAACAAGGTCGTTATACGAAGTGCTTTGCTCTGTGTAACGGAATCTTCCCAATTTAAGCGTTATGGATTTGTTTACAAGCGGTCTGCCCGCTCTTCCGGCAGTTCCCTGCGTGTAAGATATAAGATTGTTAAAAGTTGCGTTATTCCCGAACGCTCCGCCCTGTTGAGCTAAAATCTGTTTCGCAAGGTCGTCGAGCGCATCCTGATTGTAACAGTAATTATCGAAATCATACAGCTGTTTGCTTACCGTCGTAGAACTCGGGACCTGAGGCAAAGCGTCCGCGGATTTAGTGTCCAAAAACGCATAACCTAGCATAAAACAGCTCATAAAAATTATTAATAGCGAAGAAAGTATATATTTTCTGCTGTATTTATAAATTCTCACACCAAAACCTCATTCACCGCTAGAAGCGCGCCGACAGAGCGTTTTCTAACGGTTTGGAATATTGTAATTAGTAAAAACACGTCAACGCATAATTCGGGCATAATGTTTCACTTTGCCTATTATGGTTATCTCATTATATCAAATCGGAAACTCATTTACAAGCCTTTTTGACAAAATTTTTAAAATAGTGTCTGCCCAAGGCTCATAACACAATATATTGTGTATTTTGCTCTTTTTGTCCGCGAAAATGCGCTAATATTGAATTTTTTTGGCGTGTCGGTATTTTAATTAAAGGAAAATATTGGTTTAAAGTCAAATATTGGCAAGCCGAAAACAGACCCCGAACCGACGTTCGGAGTCTGCCGTAATTATTTCTTTTCAACTCCAGCATCCGTCTTTTCTTGCACGGTTTGCGAAGCGTTCTGTTTTTGCTGAACCGGCTGACGCTCGGGCTGCTCCGGTCTGCGGGGAGGCGCAGGCTGCGCGGGTTTCTGCTGTCCTGCCGCCGGTCTTGGCTGTGCGGGGACCGCCTGTTCGGGGTTAACCTGTCTGCGGGCAGACGCGGGCTTTGCGGGCTTCTGCTGTCCCGCCGCCGGTCTTGACTGTGCGGGAGCCGCCTGTTCGGGATTAACCTGTCTGCGGGCGGGCGCAGGCTGCGCAGATCTTGGCTGTCCTGCCGCCGGTCTTGACTGTGCGGGAGCCGCCTGTTCGGGGTTAACCTGTCTGCGGGCGGGCGCAGGCTGCTGCGCCTGTGCAGGTCGCGGTTGATTGGCTTTACGCTGGGTAGGTTGCTGAGGCTTTACAGCTTTTTGCGCGGCTGCTTTCTCCGCTGCGTTTTCCTCTTCGATAATTCTGTTTACCAATTTTTCTGCCGCCGTTACCTCGCGAAGTTCTTTCAAAAGAAGTTCCGTTCTCTTGGGGTCATTGCTGTTTTTAAGAAGCTTGATAGTCAGTTCGGTTTCCCTGCGTTCGAGTTTCTTAGACATATCGTTTTCGTCGGTTTCGAATTTTTTGATAGGTTTAAGCGCGATGACGAGAACCATTGCAAAGAGCGCGGTTACGATAATCATTACCACAAGCAAACCGACAAACCAACCCGTTGCAGAGAGCAACGCGGGCGAAAGAGTAAATTTTATCATACCTTACCTCCTGTTAAGTTCCGATTTAATCATCTTGCGGAACTCTGCTTCTATCATCTTGTCTCTGCGGTTGAGCAGCACTACCCCGACGATTGCAAGCGCTATCGCAACAACAGCGAATACTATTGTCAGCGCAATAATGGCGGTTTGGCTGACGGTATCTTCGAATACCGCAAAGTCAACGTAAGCGACCATTTCTTCGAATCTGTCGGAGCTTCCGACATAAGCTTTCAATACGTAAGCACCTGCGCCGAGAGATTTGAGCTTGTTGACGTTTATGTTTTCGGGGAGTTCGTCCTCGACTATTATTTTTCCGTTTTTGTCCGTAATCGTGATAACGACTGTGCCGTTAGCGGGAACAACCGATAAAACGTCCTCTATCGATTTGATTCTGCCCGCGTTCCAGCTAATGACGTTGGGTATTTCGTCCCAGCTGTTCTGAGCCTTGACAACTTTGAACCGCATAGAGAATTCCATACTCTCGTAATCGTCGGAGCCCGACATCGTAGCTTTTATCTCGTAATTACCGACGTTGAGTTTTCCGTATTCGTCAAGACCCAAATCAGCGAGTGTGTATTCCCAAGCGCTCAGAGAAACGTTGTTTTCATCGAGCGCTCTATATTGAATAACAACCTTCTTAGCATCGCCGAAATGAGGAGCGTATTCGGGCTTGTAGGTAAGATAATCAATAGATTTATCGCCGTATTCCCAACCGTATACGACAGGGGTTATATCCCAGTAGTTGTCTGCTTTAAGAACCTGGAAATTGACCGTATAGTCGAGTTTTCCGTAATTGCCCTGCGCCGCGCGGAAATAAACGAGGGAATATCTGCCTGCGGGCAGTTCGCCGTTTGCGTCTATCAATTCATCTATCGAAGCATATTTCGCCGCGCTTCCGTTTTTACGGAAATACGCGTTTTCGAGAACTTCGTTCTGTATAGCACCGACCGCAGAACCGAGTACGGGTTCGGGCAAAGAATACATCTTTTCGAAATCGCCGTATTTCCAACTCTCTATATAGGGAGCTGTCTGCCAGACTATTTCGGCGGGACTGATGAACAGCGTCCTTTCCGCTCTGCCTTCTTTATAATTCAACCCTTCGGAACAAGTTGCGACGAGAGTATAAAATCCGCTGTCTGCCTTGCCGAAATCGGCGTACGAATATTTTTTGCCGCTTCCGTCGCTCGCAACGAGCTCGAAAGTAAATTCGGATGCGTCCGTTACCCAGTCGGTAGTCCACGATATTTTATTTTTTTCGGGGTCGTACGAGTTCCACTGCCATTCGGCGACGGAAAGCGTTCTCGTATTATTTTCGGCTTTTTCTATGTTAAGCGAAATCTCCGCATAAACGTCGGCGGGACTAACGGCTCCCGACCATCTGTAAAGATAGCATCCATTACTTTCCACATAATGAGCGTCGCGAACGGTGAGCGCAACTGGATAAATACCGGCGTCCGTATAAGCGTAAGTCTCTTCTATGCCGAGCGCCGCCATAGCCGATTTGACTTCTGGGTTCGAGACGTCGTCCAAGTATACGGCGCGGTAAATATCCGTATCCAGATTGGGTTTTCTTGCTTCTCCGTTGTAAACAACGCTCATTCCGTCTACGGTATTCTGAATATCTTCGAGATTGAGCTCGTCGTAAACTATAAGCGTATAACTTTTATTGGAAAGCGGAGCGTAACCGGGCGCGCTCACCCTGTAATAAACGGTATATACACCGACAGCATTGGGAATTATTTTCGGTTTATTATCGGTTTTTCCGGCATAATCATCGTAAGTGAAGTAACCGCCCGAGTTGCCGGTCTTCGAAATTACGTAGTAGTAAATTTCAAAACCGCCGTAATAATTCTTAAAATCCGAACCCGCCCAAATATTCGGAGCGACGGGCTTGTCGTGAAGCTCTTTTTCTTTAAGTTCATCCCAGCCGGAAACATCGGCGAACCTTACCGACGGAGTATATTTAATCTCGCTTACTTCTTCTATTCCGAGAATATCTTCGAGTTTTAAACCTTCTTCGTTACGGTATACGGCGTTCATAACGGTAAACTCAAAAGTCTGCGTACTGCCCGCGTAAGTGGTTCCTTTATCGCTAGTATAATCTTTTATGGAAATAGTAAGTTCGTAATCGCCTACGGGAATCGAGTTATTGATTACGTGTGCGAACTCCGAATAGGGCATATTTCCGCAAACGAGTTTAAATTCGCTTTCGTCCAAATCTTTACGTCTTAGCGTAAACGTCACCAAATCTTCCGCATTGCCGAAATTCACTTCGGGCGCATTGAACGCGCCTCCCCTGTAAGTCCATACCGACGGCACCGTATACGGCGAACCGCCTATCACAAGCCCGTTCGACGTTGCGGATACTATGTACCAGGTCTTCATCAATGTAATCTTATCCGAACCAGTAACAATCTGTCCGCTTACTCCGAGTCCGCGTAAAATCGCGTCTTCGTCATTTGTGAAATCGAATATATAGTTATTATCCGCTGGAATTTCAGCCTTTAACGTATATACTCCCGCCTTTGTCGCCGAATAGTCCGATACGTAATTTACATTTATATCTCCGCCGTAATTCTCATCTTCCCTTAACACTATTGTGTGCGGTTTACCGCTGTAAAACAAATAAGAAGTAATGACGCGTTTAGGGTCGCTCAAAGGTGTTTTCGAAGGATCTTCGTCAAGATAGGGTACCGTTTTTCCGCTTTCGTCGGCATAGAGATAGATATAAGGTTTATCTGTGTCTGTCGAAGCAAGCTCCGAATAGTCGAAAGACCCGTCACCGTTATCTATAAGATTAACCCAGTGGAATTTCGCAATGTCCGTCTTTGCGCGTTCGACCTTTACGATTACTTCGCATGTTTCATCCCATTCGCCGTACTCTTCTTTAAGCGTCACGCCGAGCGTATATGTGCCTGCGTCCTTTATAACGTCGGGAACTACCGCCGAACCTATGAAAGGAACGTATTCCGTTATGGAAATATCGCACTTCGTTTCAAGTTCGTCTGTCCAGCCGACCGCATCGGCATAACTTTTCTCCGCTGTGTCGTATACAAGTCCCTCCGCCGCAGTAAGAGAAGGTTTTTCAACCGTTCTGGCGTATAGCGTTACGCTTCCGCCGACTTTAAGCATTTTGTTGAGTTCAACCCCGTCCACCTTTGACGCTGAGGAATACGAGGAATTTTTGAACCACACGGAAGTTTTATATCCTTCCTGAACGGGCATACCGCCGTTTTGAGTCCATGTCTTTCCGTCCTCCTGCAAAACATAACGGTAATCTAAATTATAGAGCCTGTAATCCGTATGATTTTCACTGCCGTATACAAGCGTGAGTTCGATTTTATAAGTAAGACTGTCGGAATAATCCGAAAGCTTTGTTTCATACGCTTCATAACCCGTATCGTTTGGTGCAATCAAAACGGGGCAATTAAAGCTGTCGAAAACGTTCTCTCCGAATTCAGCGTTATCCGGCAGGTATACTGTTTGTAGCTCGGTACAGCCTGCAAACGCGTCGCGCTGTATGTTCTGCACTGTTCCGGGAATTTCTATGTATTTGAGAGAACGGCAACCCTCGAACGCGCTAGAATAAACGGCGGTAAGAAGATATTCTTCTATAACGGCGCCGACTTCTCTTCTGTATTTATTGAACGTCACGCTTTCGAGCGAAGAACATCCTTTGAACGCGCCTGACTGTAAAGAACTTACCGCCGCGGGCACGTCAATGCTTTTAAGAGAAGAACAACCCTCGAACGCGGAAGCGCTGATAGTCGAAATCTCGTTTTCGCTGAAAGTTATAGTTTCGAGCGAAGAACAACCGTAAAATGCATAATTACCGATAGCCGTTACCGAATTCGGTATAACAATCGCGGTAATTTCCGAACAACCGTAAAATGCGTAATCTCCGATTGCGGTTATTTTTGCGTTTTCGGGGAAAGTCACGCCCGCAAGAAAGTTATCGTTTTTAAACGCATCGTTAAAAATCGCGTAATTTTTTCCGTTATAATCGGCGGGCAAAACGGGATTAGGCTGCGCTCCCGTATAATCGAGCAGATAAATTTCCGCTACGGCTTTGCTTTCGTCGGCATAGAATACAAAACCGTCGGCGTCCGCTTCTTGTAATTTCGAACCGCCTTCCGTCGTGTAAACGTTTTTGACGCTAGGCACAACCGTATTGTCTATTGTAACGGAAGATTTATTGTAAACCTCTATAAGCCTGTTACAGCCTCCAAACACCGAACTTCCCAGATATTCCACGCTTGAAGGTATCGTAATCGAAAAAAGAGAAGTACAGTTATTGAACAAGAGCGCGTTAAGGTCAGTCAAGCCTTCCGGAAGATTTATCTTTGACAAAGAAGTACAACCGTTGAATGCGCCCGTATTAATATTCTGCACCGTATCGGGAATCCTGATTTCCGTAACGTTGTAACAAAGCTTAAACGCGCCCATACCTATTGTCGTTACCCCTTCCGGAATTTCGAGAACGACCTTCTCGACAGCCGCCACGTTTTCCCCTTCCGTCGACAACCCCGCGCAAGTTCCGCCGCTGATTTCATAATATTTCGCGTCGCTGAGAACGACGGTCGTTTCGGCGGAAACGTTTAAACGGGCGGTGAAAAAAATTCCCGCCGACAAACATACCGCAGATAATACCGCCAAAAGCGCAACGCAAAGTTTTTTTGATAAAGCGTTCATATAAAACTCCTTTGTTTAAAAAAGGCGAATTAACAGGAATAAAGCTTCGATACAGCAATTTCCTATTTACCGTCTACGATTATACTATATATTTTTAGATAAGGAAAGTATTTATTTTGGGAATTTTTGACAAATAGCTAAAAAATTTTTATTTTCATAACCGATATTTTATCTTCGAACCGTCGGCGCGAAAGGCGCGTAAAATATGAAATTACTGCAATTTCAATAAAAAAACGGCTCTTTAACGTAGTTGCCATATGGAATTTATTTAAGCTTGTTTTCCAATTATCAATATGATATAATGAATATATAATAAAAAGTAATTTACATAAGGAAAATATAAAATGCAACCTAACGATTTACTCAAATACTGCCTTGATAATTTACCCGATACGGTTTTAGTAAGTAGTTGGGGCGAGAACGGAATTTTCTATAATCCGAATAATACGCTAAAACGCGGAATTTACGTATTGACCGTCAAAGAGAAAGACGGCGACAACGATAAGGGTTCAGATTTGAACAGGAAAAATATTTACCGCGTAAATGTAGGTATTCGCAAAAACACTTTTATAAATATGTTCGGTTTTGTTCCTGAGCGCCCGTCAAAAGGTGGAGTTGCGGATATGCCGTATGACTTTACGCAGACGGATAAAATATTGCCACACCCGTTTATGCTTGGATGAGTTGGATATGTGTGCTCAATCCGTCCGATATAACCTTTGAAAAGTTAAAGCCGCTAATTCAAGAGGCTTATGAGTACGCAAAGGAAAAATATTCTAAAAGAAAGTAAGTTAAATTTCAATTTATTTTTTTAAATGTGCAGCTAAAAGCCTTCGGACAAATTGTCCGAAGGCTTTTTTGTCATCGCTTATAGCGCAACTCTTAAATAATCAGTATTTTTATTCCCTATGGAAAGTACGCTTCTAATACGCCGATTTTTTATTTCTTTAAAATTCTTGTTTTTCCTGCGCCTGTCTTGCGAGTCCCTTCGCAACCAACGCGTCGTCGTCCTCGTAAGGCAAAGCGTATATCGAGTGGTTTGTTTTAACATATAATACGCCGTAATCCGACATCATAAGAGCGATAAGCTCTTTAGCCTGCTTGACGGATTTCGCGTTTTTGATGCGGAAAAGGCAAGGCGTGATTTCACGATACTTTTTGGAAGTGGAATTTTTAACGGGAAAACGTGCCGAATATTCCTCAGCAGTCACAGCAAGATACAGACAAAGCTGTTTGCCGCGCATAGTAATAGTCGCAACGTTATTTCTGCCTATATAGAACTTTTCGTTATCCCAGCGCATACGCACTTTAGTCTTTTCATAACACAGAATACAGTTTTTGAGTTCGAAATACCAAACCTTTGTATCGTCGCTCGACTGCATAAGCTTGGCGGTAAAACTCTTTTCGAGCTCGTTTCCGCTGTTTTCGGGCTGTTCGCCGAAAGTTTGTTCAATCGAAACTTTTTCTTCGTCGTCAAGACTCATTGCTTCGTCTTCGGTAAGGTTCGCATCAACGCCGAGCGGTTTCGCTTCGGTACGCTCGACTCCGTTTTCCTTATCGAGCAGTTCCTGCACTATTATCTTGGCGGTCGCGACTTCTCTGAGAAAATTCCAATATTCAACGTTGTTTGGATTATTCAACAGCAAAGTAATAAGTTCCGCTTCTCTCGCATTGAGAAGTCTTAACGCCGCAGATTCGTCCGTGTCGTCGTCGATTTTATACGGCTTCAAAGCAACCAGCGCTATAACTACAAATAGCGCGGATAACACAATCATCATCACAAGCAGACCGATGAACCAGCCGTAAGCGGCGGAAATCAATATCGCATTTCCCATATTTACCCCCTATGCAATTCCTTGGAAACCATTTTATTGAAACGGTCGCCAATCTTTTTTCTTCTGATTATAAGAAGAGCTATGCAAAGCCCCGCGGCAATCAAATCGATAACGGCGAACGTGACGGTCGCGGCGATTATTCCGCCGAGCGCAACAGAATCTTCGAACACCGCGAAATACGCGGTTGTCTTTAAAGAAGAATATTTGTCCGTGCTTTCCACTTCCGCTATTATTTTATAAGAACCTACGGTGAGCTTGTTGAGCGCACTGACGTGCATAACGGCGCCGTCGGCGTCAAACAGGGAAGTTATGTTGCTTTCGTCGTCTTTAACCGCAGTATAAAGCACGTTATCTTTTTCGTCGAGAATGGTAAACTTTACGTTTCCATTATTCGCTGCGCCGTGTAAAATATTATCTTTTACGCTGAAACGACCTTCGTTCCAGCTTGTCAGAGAAGGTATGACCACCCAGTAATTCTGTATTCTCACGTGGAAAGAAATCATAACCGACAAATATTCGCCTTCACTGTCGATTATATAAGCGACAAGCCAGTATTTTCCCGCGCCGAGCTTACCGAGGGAATCTATTGTATAAATATCGACCACCGCGCCGTTTGCATCTGTATTGAACGACGCAAGATTTATGACCGCCGAACCTTTTACTCCGTCTTTATCGTTATAAACGGCATACGTCACGTTTTCGAGCCCGACGTTGGTTTCAGCCTTAATTAAATTGTGTGCGTTGTCATAGTTCCCCAAAGTCCATTCGATTATCGAAACTGCCGTAAGCGTAGATTCTTCCGACGGCGCCGGTTCCGTTACTTTGAATTCGAAACTTTTTGCTATAATTTCAGCGTCGTTAAGATAACCGTTGTTGAGTCCCGTATATTCGCCGTACTCTTCTTCGACAACCGCAAGAAGATAATATGTACCGGCTTTAAGTGACGAGAGTTTGTCCGCAACATAGGAAAGAACCAATCCGTTTTCTTCCGTTCTGAACGCTTCTTTATCCATTTCACCGTTCACGGGGACGGATTTATCGAACTCGATAACGGAAAGTTCGTTTCCGACTTGTTCGTAAATTCTGAAATAAAGGTCTTCGTTTCCGTACTCGGCTTCCGCAGAGACGAGATATTCGTCGCCGTGAAATTTACCCTGCTCCCATTCTTTTATTTCGATTACGCGCTCTTCTGCCTCGACAACAAGTAAAAAAGCGGATTGAGTAACCCAGTGGTTTTCCTTTGGTACGATTTCTTCGCCGTCTTCGGCATAAGCCGAGCGCGGCAAAGCATAGCCGAATGCCAAAGCAAGACACAACGAAAGAAGTATTGCGAGCAATGCCGCGAAATATACGCGGTTCTTGATAAATGCTTGTTTCATCTGCATATTCTCCATTTTGGTGAATTACCTTTTTTAGATAATATCTCAATTTATTCTATCACTTCGCATATATCCGTGTCAAGGCATTTCAAAAAATAAACTTTTCATTAATTTTCGATAAGAAACCCGCGTTCCCGAAGTTTATTCTCTATTTCGTCGAGCGCTTTTTCGCTGTCTGCCGAAACGGCGTGATAGTGATAACCGTCGGTAACCGACATAAGCGGCTTGGACGCGCCAGAAGCGAGAGAACGGTACAATTCCTCAACATGTATGCGGTTACTAAGCATAAGATTGGCTGAAATCTTTCCGTAAAGCCTGTGATTGACGGATATATCGTCTATTATCCCTCCCGAGGAAATAATTATTTCGCCTTCCTCTATAAGTTCCTCCAAAGAATGACGGCATTTGAAAACGCGCGATAAACGAGCTTTTAAATCCAGAACGTAACCTTTGTTGGTGGAAATAATGCCGTAACCGTTAGCGCGGAGAATTGCAATATCCTGTACAATCACCTGACGCGAAACTCCGAACTTCTCTTTTATAACGTTCGCAGGTACGGGAGTTTCGGTATCGCCGAGAAATCGGAGTATTTCCTTTCTTCTTTCCGCAGATTTCATTTCTGCTCCGAAGGACGCAGATTTTTCAAAGACAAATCGAGTATCGGCGCCGAGTGGGTCAGTGCTCCGCTCGATACAAAGTCTACGCCCGTTTCCGAAATTTTACCTACGTTTTCTTTCGTAATATTTCCGCTGCACTCCGTAACGGCTCTTCCGTCAATGAGCCTTACCGCTTCTTTCATATCTTCGGAAGACATATTATCTAACATAATTATGTCCGCGCCAGACTCCAAGGCTTCTTTGCACATATCTAGATTCTCAACCTCTATTTCTATTTTGCGCACGAACGGAGAATATTTTCTGGCAAGTTCAATAGCTTTTTTAACTCCTCCCGCCGCACCGATATGATTGTCCTTTAAAAGTATTCCGTCCGAAAGATTGTAACGGTGGTTTACGCCGCCTCCGACTTTTACCGCATACTTTTCGAAAAGGCGCATATTCGGCGTCGTCTTGCGCGTGTCCAATAGCTTAGTTTTACCGCCTTCGAGAATTTTGACTATTTCCGAAGTATACGTCGCAATACCGCTCATTCTCTGTAAATAATTCAACGCCGTTCTCTCACCCGACAGCAGAACTCTTATATCTCCGTTAATTTCGGCAAGCAGTTCGCCCTTTTTAACGGCGTCGCCGTCTTTGACTTTAAAATTTATTTCGGTGCTTTCGTCCAGAATTTTAAATACGCGTTCAAAAACAGGCAGTCCGCAGATTATGCCGTCCTGCTTGCATATAAGCTCGACCTTTCCGAAAACTTTTTCAGGCATTACTGCGTTGGTGGTCACGTCCTCGCTCGTAATATCCTCCCTTAAAGCCATTTTAATAAGTTCGTCAGCGTTAATCGCGTTTGTTACGGGGTTTAACATTTTCCGCCTCCTTTATTGCGTTTAATAATAATTGTTTGTTTTCTTCGAGTATCTTATCGGCGTCCTCGTATTCGGACTTTTTTATTAAACTTACCGCGTTTTCAGTTTCGCGTCCGTCTGCCTTTTTATAATTACTGTTTATATCCAAAGCCGCTCGTTTTGCGAAAAGCAGACTTTCCAAAAGCGAATTCGAAGCGAGTCTGTTTGCTCCGTGAACGCCGTTACAACATGTTTCGCCTACGGCATACAGACGGTTCAAAGCAGTCCTGCCGTTTAAATCGCTCCTGACTCCGCCCATAAAATAATGCTGTGCCGGAACTACGGGCACGCACTCTTTAAACACGTCTATGCCCTCCTCCGCGCACCTTTGCACTATCGTGGGAAAATGCCCTTTTATTTCTTCTTCGGGAATCGTCCTCATATCCAGCCACACAAAGGGAGTTTTGTCCTTTTTCATCTGTCTCAGAATTTCCGCCGTTACCACGTCGCGCGGTTGAAGTTCGTCGGTAAAGCGCTTGAAATTTTTATCGAGCAGAACAGCACCCTCGCCGCGCACGGACTCGGATATTAAAAAGCTCCTGCCCTGTTTTTCCGAATACAGCGTGGTCGGGTGTATCTGAATATAATTCAGGTTGTCGACCGCTATTCCGTGTTTTAAGCATACCGCAACGCCGTCGCCGGTCAAAAGACGGAAGTTTGTAGACTTTTCGAAAACTCCGCCTATCCCGCCCGAAGCGAGTACCGTATAATCCGAGCTTATTATTTTTATTCCGCCCGTCTGTTTTTCGAGCGCAGCAATCCCGAAACAACCCTTATCCGAACAGATTATATCGAGCATAACCGTTTCGGGAACTATTTCGACGTTACTAAGCTTTGAAACCTTTTGCATAAGCCGCGACGTAATCTCTTTGCCCGTGCAGTCCTCGTGAAAACAGATTCGGTTTTTAGAATGTCCGCCTTCGCGCGTTGCGGCAAGCGAACCGTCCCCATTGCGCGCAAATTCGACTCCGAGCGCAACAAGTTCGTCCGTTACCTCCTGCGAAGAACGGATCATACACTCCACTGCCGCAGGATTGTTTTCGCCATGCCCCGCGCGCATAGTGTCTTCAAAAAAACTCTCGTAATCATCCTCGCCCTGTAAACGGCATATACCGCCCTGGGCAAGGTAACTGTCGCTTTTGTCGGGCGTGCCTTTGCAGATAACGAGTATGCTCTTGTCTTCCGACAGATGAAGCGCACAGTTAAGCCCGGCAACTCCGGTACCGATTATTATTACGTCATACCTTTCTTTCATAACCATAATGTATTCAAAGTTTACACTAAAAGTTTACACCTGTCAATGCATATGTAAAGGTTTATGTAAAGTGAGAGTTATTAAAAGGTTTTGCAACTTTTTTGCAAAAATAAAGCGCGGAGCAAAATTTGCTCCGCGCTTTATTGTTTAATTATTTTGAAACATCGCTTTTCGTTATTTCTCCGTCCGTGCATTGTACGGTATAATTTCCTGTTTTGTAGTCCCGCTGTGAACCTTTCTCTATTTCCGGCCGTTGCGCAATAGTTCCGCCGGATTTTATACTCGTAAGTTTTTCACATTCGCCAAAAGCCCAGTTATCAATATCAGTTATAGTTGACGGAATAGCAGTCCTTTCCAAGTTATGGCAAAAACCTTATATCTTTAATATTCATTTTTATAAAGTTTACATACTCATAAAATTCGTTATATCCGATTGAAGCGCTTTTTTCGGATATAGTAGTTTCCGTAAGCCCGCTGCAACTTCGGAAAGCCGACTCTCCTATCTCTTTGATTGAGGACATCGACACGCTCTTTAAATTCTTAGAATTATAGAACGCGCTTTCAGGTATACTTTCCACGCTCATGACATTAACGGTTTTTAAATTTTCTGTCGGAATATTTTTTATGGCTGACGCAGGCAAAAACTGCCCGCGTCCGTTTTTTTAGTTTATCGACAAAAATATACAGTTTAATTTGTGCTGTAATTTTACAGACCGCAATAAAATAAACCGTGAGGTGCAAATATGAAATTATCATCAATATACGGAAAAAAAATAATAAGCACGGCAGGAAAATCGGGATATGTGATATCGGTTTACACGGACGGGATTAAAATAGGCGGTTTTGGCTGCGCCGACGAAAACGAAAACGAATTTTTAGTCGGAGCGGATAGCATAAAGAGCGTCAAAACCAATATCTCTTATAAGGACGTTCCGTCGGCAAAAATTAACGGCAAACCATTAGCTCTCGGCAAACCGGTTTTCGACTGCGAGGGAGAATATTACGGTAATCTGACGGATTTCACCGTGGAAAACAATAAACTGGTATACGCGCATATAGGAAACAAAAAATTCTCCTGCGGCGATATAGCCGTAGGAGATGCAGTAATTATTAAAAACAGCGCGCGCATTATAAAGAGCGACGTTAAAAAGGGTAACAGGGTTATTATAAAACGCGGAACCCCTCTCACCTCCGAGATTTTGGAAAAAGCACGTAAAAAGGGCGAGTACGTTCAAACAAAGCTGAAAACAATTTAACAGCGCGGCATACGCAATTTTAAATGTTGTATTTAGCCATCAGCTTCAACAACGCGTTAAAGTTGTCATTAAGAATATCCGATTCCGTAGGCGAAAGCGTTCCTTTCATTTGAAGAACGGTGAGAGTGTTTTTGAGTTTTTCAAGTTCCTGCCTGTCGCCCTTGCCTATGTTTTTCATCAACAGCTTATCGGTAACGGACATCGCGTGTTCTAAACGGACGCTGTTCTTTACGGCGGGAACGGGCAGGTTCGAGCTTTTCTGAGGCGTCTGTACGGGCAGAGCCGAAAGCGCGACTTGCGACACCGTCGACTGCCTTACTATAACGGGGCGCGTAACAGCGCACAAAAGACCGTACAGAACATAACCCGCGCACCAGAAAAGCGCGGCAGCGAGCACAGACTGCGGAAGTTCGCTGTCCGTAAGAAACGCCGCAAGAGTAACAGCCGAGTACGCATTGACAAGGCAGAGAAACGGACGTTTAGAAGCCGAACGCATTTTCGGCAAAGCCAAGCTTAATATTAAGACGAGTAAAAATATTCCCGCAAACGAGCCCCAGATTATCCAAATAAGGGTGTCAAACGGTACTGATGAGATAGTGGAAAACATTTTATCAATCAACTGCGAAAACATAAGTGAATTATTTACAATTATATCCGCCCTTATAGCGAATAAGAGCGGATATTTTGTCGTTTTATAGCTAATTTAAAAGAATCTGTCTTTTGCCGTAAATATTCACCAGTATCGTTTTTATGTTTTTCACGTCCGTGCGAGTTATAATCCCGACAGCCTTCTTATAAAGTTCGAGCTGACGGGAATACGAACCGATTAGTTCGTTATCGCTCTTGCGCGAATATTTATAGTCTATTATCAGATAGCCGTCGTCAGTCTGCGCCAAAAGGTCGATAGCACCCTGAACAAGAATTGCGTCGTCCGCATCAGTCTCGAAAATTTCGTTCGCAGGCAGACGGCATAAAAATTCGCGTTCTCGGTAAAGCGCCGCGCCTTCCAATTCTTTAAAAACGGGCATATTAAGAATTTCAACTAGCGCGTCAACTTGCAAAAGTTCGCGTTGACCTGAGGATATGCGCCCGTCAAGCACGAATTTATTTAATTCGGCTTCTATGCCGTCATTATCCTTAATCGCAAAATCGCAAAGTTCGAGAAACCTGTGGTAAGCGGTTCCGCGGTCCGTTCCCGTCTCCTCCTCGCCGTTGAAAAGCTTGTGCGGACGAAAACAGCTGTCTTCGTCTTGAAGTCGCAAAATTGCCGACGCTGAACTCTTAACAGGCAGATTAACGCTGTTCGCCCGCGCATATTCCCGCATAAAACGTTCTTCTATCTTTTTTTTCAGTTGCTCGTCGGGCGAAGAAATAAACGCTGTTGTTTCTTCCTTGGGCTTGTCTTCGACGTCCTGCATTATTTCGAGCGGGTATCGAGACATATCGAAAAATTTGGAATAACTACCTGCCGAATATGCGTCCGAAAAATTGAATTGCGTAACTTCCTTAGCCATAATATGAAGACGGCACATAGCCCGCGTACAGGCAACGTAAAACAAATTGAACTCGTTTTTAAGTTCCTCGCGCCCCTCGCGCTCCGAAACGAGTCTTCTTAATACCGTCGTATGAGTAAGCTTTTTTTCGGAATCGAAATATTTCGGAGCAAAACCGAACCGCTCGTCAAGCGGCAGTTCGCTTTGTTCCCTGCCTTTGTAAGAAGCACAAATGTCGGTTATGATTACCACGGGAAATTCGAGTCCCTTGCTCGCGTGCATCGTCATTATCTTAATACTGTCCGACGAAGCCGACGACGGCGCAGAAAGATTGTAACCGCCTTCTTTGAGTTTTCCGAGAAAAGCCGAAACGCTCAACCCCACGCCTTCCGAAGCGAATCGGCGGATATTTTTCAGCTTCTCGCCGCCCCCCGCGGAATAGGTCGCTTCGAGCCCCGTACCCTGTAATATTTTATCGGTTATTTCCGCCGCGTCGAATACTTCCGCCAAATCGCGCAAATGCTCCGTCTTTTTGTAAAATCTTCTGAGCTTTTCGGATATTCGATTATCGTACCTTTCCGCATACATTTTACAACACTCTCTGAAAGGCAGTTTTGCAAAGCCTTTTAATGCAATTCTCACAGACGCGAGTTCGTCGCAGTTAAAGCTGCCAAGCGGAGACAAAAGAGCGCTCGTAAGCGGAATATCCTGGTTTGCGTTATCTATAAAAGACAGAATATCGAGCATTTGTTTTACTTCGGGACGGGTAAAAATATTCGCTTCCTGCGCGCCGGAAACCTCGTATCCGGCGTCCGTCAATGCACGCACTATTCCCGCGGCGTTCTTATTTCTCTTTCTTGTGAGAATACATATATCGCCCGTCTGCGTATCCACGTATTCGCCCGACTTTAAATCGAAATGTTTCGATTTAAGCTCGCGCTTGACAATTTCGAGAACCGCAAGACCTTCGCGCGTATGCTTATTATACCCGTCTCCGACGGAATGTACGGAATATACCGAAAGCCCGCCTCTTTCCTCTTCGTCTTTACCGAAAACGTGAATTTCCGCAGAGCCGAAACCGCAAGGATAGCCGCCTCCGCCGAGCATTATACTACCTTTGGAATAATCGAAACCGCAGCTATCTTCTGTCATTATCCGTGAAAATAAAGAATTGACGAATGAGAGCACACCGTCCGACGAACGGAAATTATTCGATAATCTAAGCGCACATCCCGCACCGTTTTCGAAACGGTTATACTTCTCCGCGAAAAAAAGCGACTTGCTACCGCGGAAACCGTATATAGCCTGTTTTACGTCGCCGACCAAAAACAAATTTTCTCCGCCGACAAGAGATATTATTTCTTCCTGAACGGGATTGACGTCTTGATATTCGTCTACGAACACACAGGAATACGCGCAACCTATTTCGCGCCGCACTTCTTCGTCGTTTAAAAGTTCGAGCGTAAGATGCTCCAAATCGTTATAGTCGAGTTTGTTTTCTTCGCGTTTGACAGCGGTATATTCCGCGTCGAAATCCTTTAATATCTTAGCAAACGCCGTCGCGGTTTCGCCGCTTTTAAAGAAATATTCCTTTTCAGTCTGCTCGTCGGACAAATCGCCCTTCACGGCTTTGTATCCCGAAGCAATATCTTCTCTGAATTTTTTATATTTCTCGCCTGTAAATTTTTCGTCTTCCGTCTTATCTACGGGCTTACGGGTTACTGTCAACGGCGGCTGAGGCTCAAATATATCCGTGTTTTCCGCCTGTTCCAGTGCCGAAATCATTTCGCCGAAAATTTTTCCGTATTCCGGACGAGGACTATCGAATTCTTCGGCAAATTTTTCGACTGCATTTTTTAACGTTCTGTACTTCTGCGCGGCGAAGTCGTTAAGTGCGCAGCGTATGCGGGTAAATCCATCTTCGGTAAATACTTTATCTACCCCGTCCAAAAGTTTCAAATAACGCGCGTTTATGCGCAGTTTTTCGTAAGAGGAAAGAATAAGATTTTTCAGATACGCATCGCCGCGTTTTTTTCTGTAACATTTTAAAAGAACCTTAAACTCTTTATCGTCCTCTGCATAGCATCTTTCGAAAACCGCGTCGACTGCACGCGACTTCAATTCTTTAGCCGCCGCATCGTCCGCCGAAATAATATCAAAAGCGCCGTCTATGCCGACAGCATAAAAGTATGTTCTGAGCAGTTTCGCGCAGAATGCGTGAATAGTAGAAATGCCCGCCGATGAGATTTTGGACAACTGTATTTTAAGGAGAGCTCGTTTACCTTCGTCAGCTTTTTCCAAACTCTCTATCAAAGCCGAGCGGAGCTTGTCTTTCATCTGTGCCGCCGCTTTTTTCGTAAACGTTACTGCAAGCACTCTGTCCAAATCTATCCCGTTTTCTATCGCGGCAGCTAACTTTTTTATCATAACGAAAGTCTTTCCGCTTCCGGCGGAAGCCGATACGATAGTCTTCCCCGCGCTTTCGATTGCGGCACGTTGTTGTTCGGTTAATTTCATTTTTCGCCGCCTCCCGCTCTTCTTACGATTTCCGCTATGTCCGCGCACTTAACCGTACGGCAAGTCCGTTCCGCTCCATCCGCTCCGGCGGCAAATCCGCAACTCCCGCCCATTCTGCAATACTTACAAGCATCGGCGACAGGCGACGGAGAAACATTGCCCTCAAGCATTTCCTCAGCACCCTTTGACGCGACAAGTACGGAATACTTTAAAAAGTCCGCAAACACTTCCGGCTCCATAGCTCCGTCGATTTTTTTTCCGCCGAGATAAGCGTCGAAATATTCGCTCTTCTTTTTTGGTTGCAAGGTTAAGTCCGAAGCAGAAACCACCTCGTCGCTTCCGTCCATAAAGCCTTGCAGTCTGAAAACCCCGTCCGCCTTCGTCTTATACTCCGTCGCCGCAGGGAAATAATACGCAGCCGCCGCGCGCCTTCCCTTGGCTTCCGCAGACAAATACAACGGAAGCTGTAATTTAAGACCCGTGTAATAATTGGTAGCGGAAGCGTCCACGGAACCTGTCTTATAATCGATTATCCGCACCATATCCCCGTACGAATCGACTCTGTCGATTCGTCCGTTTATCTTAATTCCTCCGCCGAGCGCAATCTCGCATCTGCTCTCGCATTTCTCGACTTTAAATCCGGAGTTTATAATCTGTTCATACATACCGAGACTCACCGCAGCTGCTTCTTTTATAAGTTCGGAAGCGGTATATTCTCCGCTCTTAGAGTCGTTGAGTGCGCAATATGCAGGGGTTTTCAGTAATTCTTCGGAAATTTCGCGCGAGCGTGACAGCACCGAATCCCCATCTTTAAGCGTACATATTTCAGGAGCGAGCGTTTGAAGTACAGTATGAATAAAGTTGCCCGTATCGAGCGGACGCATTGCGCCCTCTTCCCGTTCTTTGAGCTTTAATCCCTGTTGCATAAAATTGCGGAATGGACAGGAAAAATAAGTTTCAAGCGCAGTCGGCGATACGGAATTGTAAGTCACGAATAGCGCGCGTCCGTCCGATACCGACTTTTTTTCGGGCGGTTTCACGGCAATGTCCGCATCCCTGCCGTACCCCGCGTCTTTTAAAACGCCGTACAAGGAAGCAAGTGTTTCAGGCTTGCAGTCTGCGGAAAGCCTTTTAAGCGCAGGCAGTTTTTCGCTGCAATAATACGGCAAAGCCCTTCCGTCTTTTTCAAGTAGTCTGAAATTCAAAGCTTTAATACGCGCGTTGCTTTTCGTGGAGAAAACCGCGCAAGCGTAAGAAACTATTTCGCTAACACCGCACTCTTCTCCGCCGGAGCGCACCGGATATGTCAGATACAGACTTTTCCTGAAAGCGCAAATATTCAGAGCCGTCAACTCGCGCCTACGCATATTTACCTGCCGTATCTTAGGAGATATATCGAGGTTAACGCTTTCGAGCGCAGATATTTCTCTGTCGGTCAGAAGCGACGTGTCGGAACTCGAAGCGGGCACGTCGCCTGTAAGCCGGGCAGCGAATACGACATTGCTGCCCGTATTAGCCGTCGCCGCCAAATCTCCTACAAACACCGCGTCGGCTTTCGGGGGTATGAGCGAAATTTCGAGCGCGGCGAATCCGCTTTTAAGAATTTTTATAAATTCCTTAATCGTTACGTCCGCTCCCGCAATTTCCTCCGCTTCACCTATAACTTTCAGTGCCGCGTCGTAAACTCTTTTACTGAACTCCGATACCGTCGGATAACTGTCTTTGAAATTTTCCGAAAGCGATTTAAGTTTTTCCTCAACCTTAAAATCAGATAAAAGGCTTCTTAGCCCCGCGCATATGCCGCGGATACCGCCCTTTTGCGATATAAAATCAAGACCGCGCAAAAATTTTTCCCTGACGCGCTGCACTGCGCCGTAATCGAAATTCATAGTTTCGAGAATCTCGCGCTTCGGTTCGCGTTTTATTCCGCCGCGGAAGTTGACAAGGCGCAAAGCATAATTGCGGTACTCGTCCTTATCCGCCCTTTCGGCGGGGAACATAGGCGAAGATATTACTCCTTCGCAATCCTTAAAAGAACAGCCCGAAACAGCACAGCCGAGGTAATCGCAGATAAAAGCGCAGACGGGATGCTCCGAAAGTTTACGCCGCCTGTCTGCGTAATAGGGGATCCGGTATTCCGAAAATACTCTGTTTATATCTCGTTCAGCCGATGCGACGTCGGGCACCATAACAGATATCTTAGCGTATCTCTCACCTCCGTCAAGCACATGTTTTTTTATGCTCGCCGCGATAAATTCGAGTTCCTCTTCTTCGTCCGCCGCCTCGAAAACACTTACGTTCGAGCACTGCGTTTTTTCGCCCGAATAAAAACAATCGGGATCGAAAAGATTTTTTCTCAGAGCTTCCGCCTCGGGAATGAGCGTGCTCGGTACGCTCTCGGACACTGCTCCACCAAACCCTCTCGCTGCAGCTATGAACGCTGCCGCCCCCTCGTTTACGTAAATTTCTTCCGCTCCGCCTATAAACAGTCCATGAACGTTTTCCGCAGTTTCGAACGCCGCGCGTACGCATTCGAGCGACGAACGCGTAAAAGACTGAAAGCCCAGAAATATAACTTCGCTATGCGCCAGTCTCGCGCTCTTGCATATTACTTCGGGAAGCTCGCTAAGATACGCATTGCGGTCGGTCTTGCCGTTTTCTTTCAGATAATTATTGTAAGCCGAATATATAACCGATATGTCGTGCAGTTTGCTTTCCAGCAGTCCGTTCGCTCCGGCTTTTGCTACGTCCTCTGCGGATATTTTCGAAGAATATAAAAGCGCGATTGTATCGTAAACGGCTTCCGCGGCGGAAGAAGCTGAAAACTTACCGAAAAGTTTGAGATTGCCCCTGTTCTGCTCTATAATCGCGCGTATAGCCATAGCGGAACCCTGGCTTGACAGAACGTCGTTACGCTTTCCGCGTTCCGAAGCGAGAAACCGGGCAAAGGTGAATACAGACGTCGAAAACGTACCCCCGACAGCCGAACAAACCGTACGTTCCGCCGCAAGCGTCAATCTGTCCTCGCAAAAAATTACGGTGTTTTTACCGTTGGTTTCGTTTAAGGTTATTATTTCTTTAAGTTTTTCAAGCGCTGCGCTGAGCGCAGGACAGACGATTGCTCTTATCATACGTACATTATATCACAGTCTGATGCAATTTTTAAATAATTTAGGCACAAAACTTTTTACAATTAAGAAATAATATGCTATAATAATCTGCGCAACAGAGGTTTTAAATGAAAAAGTTTTTTAAAATTTCCACGGCGGTTGCCGCCGTCGGTATGGCAATAACGCTTGCGGGGTGCGGAGGTTGTTCGGGCTGTTCGGGGAATACCGTGAATTCAACCGTAACTAACTCCAACTGGTATACCGGCACAAGTTATAAAGGTATTCAGCCGTCGTTTATCGCGGAAGGCGAATTCGAGAAATATAAAGAAAAGATTTCTTACAACGTGAACTTCGACGGTTCCGCCGCAAAAAACTCTTCGTATTCGGTAGAATACAGAAACGGAAACTATTCTACGGAATTTTATGCGACGCGTTACGACTGGCAGAATTCGACGGAAAGTTATAAATCCGACAAAACCGAACTCGTCTACTGCTACAAAACCGAGTTCAACATTTCCGTAAAGTACGCATTAAAATCTGGCGGAGAAAGCGACTGGTTTGACGACAGCGTTATAACAGAAAGTTATTTCCGCGCGGCTGGCAGTAATTTACAGCCGGTTTTCAGCAGACAGCAGATAAAAAGCACTTCGCCGAATAAAAACAAAGCAAAAACTCTCGAAGACGCGTACAAACATATAGAAGCGATCTACGAAAACTTTTACAGTCCCGACTGTAATGAAGTCACCTGCATAACCAAAGAAGCCGATAGAGCAGAAACTACCGAAACTTACAGTTTCAAAAAAGTTAAAAGCACTTTATTCGATAATTCGTCGCTGTATATAGCAGTACGCAGTATGAAGCTTAGTCCAAGCTATTCCCAGACGATAAGCCTGTTCTCTGCCGCTGCAGACGGAGTTTCCTCCTATCTTATATCGGGTTCTCCTGCGGGACTAAATAACGAAGAAAGAAAAGAAATTTCTTTAAAACTTGCCGATAAAGGACTGTACGTGCCCAAAAATTCAACCGATGAGAACGGTAATCCCGTTGAAGACGCGGGAATCAATTCCGTTGCAATGAATATAAATTATACGGGCGGAGTTCTTTCGGGAACTACGCAGACTGTATGGTACGCGGCAATCGAAAACCCCGATAACAACGTTTCCCGCGCCACTATGCTTAAAATTTCCATACCTTTGAGCTATAATCTCGGAACTCTTAATTATACCTTAAAAGAAGTCGAGTCTACGCTTTGGACGGGAAACAATTAAAGTTTAACAGAACGCGCCGTGCGGACAATCCGCACGGCGCATTTTCATTCAACGCAGATTTTTAACCTGTAATTTCAATAAAGAATTTTCATCGGTAAGCTTTTTTATAATCATCGTAAGCCGTTTATTTTCTTCCTTTAACCCGCTTGCAAGACGGTCGTAGAGTCCGTTAATTTCGTCTTCGAGCTTTCTGCGCGCACCGTCTGCACCGTCCGGGTCAAGCCCGCATTCGCGCATAAGCTTATCGATTCTGTCGGGCTGCTTCGCAAGTACGTTTCTGTACTTGTTCTGATACCTGAGCATAAGTTTATCGTCGCCGCCCGAAAGTTTTAAAACAGCCTTCCTTACGGATACTCCCCTGCTCTTCTGTTCGAGTATCGCTTTCAGCATTTTATCAGTTTCTTCTTCGGAGAACTGGACGATGCTTTCCGCTTTAAGGTCCGTCCCGCTCAGAAGTTTTTTTACGCGCTCGTCGCCGCTCGAACGCAGCAACGCGTAATAATAATTTCTCACGCTCCCTTTTGCTCTGCCCGTCTTCTGTGCGTAGCCGGCGAAAATTCCCGAAAGCGTCTTCCCCGAATTCCGTCCTTCGCAAACGTATTGTATCAAATTTCTCGCTTCTTCTTCGGTGTAGCCGTTAATCTTATTCATAAAGACCTCCGTTACAATTTAATCACAGCATTTATATTGACATAATTTCAACGGCTTATACATTAAATATAATATTCCTTGTCAGTAAACGGAAATTATATATGCGTATCTATTTTTTATCATATCTGCCCGCGGTTTTAAAGCTTAACGGAATGTATATCGGCACGATCGACGGATTCGAGCGTCATATCGAACTTGACCCCGAAGACGGAGTTCTCGCCGAAATCGTACCATGCGACAACCTTCAACCACTCAATTTTTTTCTTGAAGAAAAGTTTTTCAAAACACCTCCGAAATTTGCAGACGTTTACCTTACGGAAGGCGACGCGCTTATTTTTATAAGGGAATATGCGGTAAAGGACGTAAAGCTCGACATCATCTATCAAACGCGTTTTTACGGCAACCTCATCACAATCTTTTCGCAAGGCGGGGTTTATCTGTCGGCGGAAGGCGCGGAATACTCTCTTTCTCCTCTTCCCCTGTGTTTTTCTTCCGTCCGCGCTGGACGGCAAACCTTAGCTGGACGGGAAGTACTCGCGATTTACGGCGGCAATTCGCTTCTCATAATATCCGAAAACGGTAAGACGATATTTTTAAACACCGCCGAATCGGCTGAATTTAAACAAAATCTGACGGTTACAGTGCCGTTTGAAACATGTACGGCGGCAAAAGCGGTATGCGATTATTCTTACGACGGTGAATCTTTAACTCTAATATCTAGCCGAACCGTCGAAACGAGAACACCCGAAAAAGAAATTCTACATTTTGCATTCTTCGAAAGTATAATGACTCGCGGCGATTTCGTAAAATATCTCGACAACGAACTTCAATCAAGGGCAGGAGATTTGAAAAGCTACCTCGGCGAGTTCGTAAGCGTCGCCGTACCTCCCGAAAAATTTTTTATGTTGCACGGAAATATTCCCGCCGCGGGACTCGTCTATCCGAAATCTGGCAACTTATACGAAGTTAAGTATTTCGCAGTAGAATTTAACGGGGATAAAATAAGCAATATTTATCCGGTGTAAAAATCGTAAAGTGCTTCCGGCAAGCAAAAAACGCGCCCGTATTAAACGGGCGCGTTTTTTATTTAAAATTTATTACTTTTTAAAAGTTATCTGATTTTCACCTTGTTTCATTGTAAGCTTATTACCGCTTACGCTGACTTCCTGATCCTGACCAGCGATAGTAAGGATATACTTACCGCCTTCTTCTTTCCAAGTTCCCTTCGTTTCGCTACCCATAGCGGAAATCGCAAAGGTATTGTCTTCGTTAACCGTCAAAGTCATAAAATCTTCCGTTATTTTGCCGATTCCTAAAATATCGTCGCCGACTTTATAGTTGATTTCTATGCCACCTTCATTACCCTTCATCGAGTAAAACTTGTAACTACCGACAATGTTGGTTGAACAAGCAGTCAGGCATACGCAAAGAATCACGGTAGCAACGGCAACCAATAATGCGCCTGCAATTGTCTTTTTCATTTTCCATACTCCTATATTTTTTATTTGAGTATAAATATACTCATTAACGATATTATAAGAGTAAAAAATTACCAAGTCAAGTATTTTGAGTAAGTTTTTTCTATAATTAAAACATATGGAAAGAAAAACTATGCTCAGAATAAAACAATTAAGGCTCGAAAACAATATGAGTCAACGCGCTTTGGCAACTAAAATCAAGTCGAGCCAGAAAGCCATAGACCTTTGGGAAAAGGGTGTAACCGATCCGAAAGCCGAGATAGTAATAGCGCTTGCAGACGCTTTCGAGTGTTCTGCCGACTATTTATTGGGACGCGAAGACGATTTCGGCAACGTATCCATTGTTCTGGAAATCACGGAAAACGAGCGCAAGCTTCTTTCCGCATATGCTAAACTCGGGAAAAAAGAACGAGAATTTCTTTTCGATTACATAAATTATTTATTAAGCAAAATAAAACAGTAAAAATAAACCGCACACCGTTACGGTGCGCGGTTTAAAATATTAATTAAATCAATACTTTGTTATTTTAACAGACTCGATAATGATGGGAATCGAAGTCATTGCAAACGAAACTTCTATATCTCTGTCTTCGTCAACGGCATACTTATCAAGCAAGTCTATTCTTGTCTTTACGTTTGAAGTAATGAATTTGCTTGAACCGACTTCGTTGGTATAATCGTCTATTGCCTCGATTAAATCTTCGAGCTCGTTTCTCGCTCCATCGTTTTTAAGTTCGCCGAACACGCAGTATTTAGATGCCGTATAGCTGCTCGTTCCTACCTGCATAGAGAATATGCTCGTCGCACAGTTGTACTTGTAGTTCTGCGTAAGAATTTGTCCCGCCCAGTTTTTAACTATCGCTTGCTGATTGGACTTTCCCTTATCGTAATAGAACATTTTAAGCGCACCGAACTTAGCCGAAAGCGCGTTCTTTTCGATATTGTGCTGGTTGTCCGAAAATTCGCCTATAAGCGTAGGAAGAGCATTTTCGGGTTTTACGGTCTTTTTATCGTTTTCGTACGAAATGCTCGTATAAACCGAAGGAGAAAGCTTGCCGTTGTTGAATAAGTCATAATACTCGGCTTCTTTATAATTATTTTCAAGATACTCGCTAAAAGTAGACGGGCTGTAAAGCGAATCGTCTTCGCCTGTGTATTTATAAGAACCCGTGAACCAGTCGCTTCCCGATTTATAATCGTGAACTATCATATTGTTATAGAAGCCCTCGTCCGCAAGCTCTATAAAGTGCTGTACCGTCTGTGGATACATATTTCTGTACAAAGTATAATCGATATTGTACGTAACGTCATTGAACTTTATAGTAATTTTAGCCTGAGGATGGTCTGTTTTTATTGTACACGCCGACATTGCCGCCGAAAGCGTGACGACCGAAGCGAGTGCTAACGTAATTAAAGCGCATTTGATTTTTTTTGCCATTGCTTTTCCCTGCCGAAAATGTTGTAAGGGCAACCTATACGGTCACCCTTACATTTTACTTTTTATTGAGCGGTATGTCAAACATTTTTAGGCATATCGGCTTAAATTTAATTTTTCTGGAATTCGGCACGACAAACATTTTTATCCGTAACCGCTTGAATTTAATTTCAGGAACCGTCCTCACCGTTTTCTTCTCCGTCGGACACCGAACCGCGTTCTTCAACCTGAATTTCTTCTGGCTCTATTTCGGCATCGGAAACGCTCGGCGTTTTTTTGCGGTCTTTAATTAAACTTACCGTCCAAACGGCAACATAACCAATGGCACTCCAAATAAACAATACGAGCATTACTCTCGTCATTACGGGCAAAGCAATCTGCCAAGCGGGAACCAAGCTGTCGAACGAAGAGTCGCCCGTAACCCCGTTCATTGCATTACTGTTTACGACGGTATACAAAATACCGTGCGCGGATTCGCGCATCGCCCAGGCAAGTTCGCCGTAGCCCTGTTCGTAATCTTTAAACTGCGCGCGTCAACTCTGATAGTAATTCGTAATAATAGATTACCACTTTTTAACGAGCTCTTCAATTGCAAATTTTTTTGAAGTTTATTGCATTTTAAATATTTTTTAAATATATACCGTTTTTTTGACGAAATAATAATCCACCCGCGTAGCGGGTGGTATTTCATTTTCGGGCAATTAGCCCTAATCATTACTGGCAGCGCACAAGTGCGCATATTGTAGACCTGCCAGTCATGCATCTGTTACTTGC